>NZ_CP027860.1:4131250-4800000 GCF_003015185.1 Ahniella affigens | reverse complement strand
AAAGGCATAAGCGCGCTTGACTGCGAGATCGACGGATCAAGCAGGTACGAAAGTAGGTCTTAGTGATCCGGTGGTTCTGTATGGAAGGGCCATCGCTCAACGGATAAAAGGTACTCCGGGGATAACAGGCTGATACCGCCCAAGAGTTCATATCGACGGCGGTGTTTGGCACCTCGATGTCGGCTCATCGCATCCTGGGGCTGTAGTCGGTCCCAAGGGTATGGCTGTTCGCCATTTAAAGCGGTACGCGAGCTGGGTTCAGAACGTCGTGAGACAGTTCGGTCCCTATCTGTCGTGGGCGTTGGAGGTTTGAGAGGGGCTGCTCCTAGTACGAGAGGACCGGAGTGGACGTATCTCTGGTGTTCCGGTTGTCACGCCAGTGGCACTGCCGGGTAGCTATATACGGAAGAGATAACCGCTGAAAGCATCTAAGCGGGAAACTCGCCTCAAGATGAGACCTCCCGGGACTTAAGTCCCCTAAAGGAACGATCTAGACTAGGTCGTTGATAGGCTGGGTGTGTACAACCGTAAGGTTCAGCTAACCAGTACTAATGATCCGTGTGGCTTGATCCTATAACCTCAAGACGCTTCAGTTCCTATATGGAACGCTTCCTCAACGAAGCATCCAAAGCATTCCCAAACTGCTTACCGGTAAATCCGAATAAGCAAACTCGTTACGTCCCATCACCCCATGCGAGCACGCGCTCCAACAGCGCGTCTCCAATCGAATCCTTGGCGGCCATAGCGGTGTGGTCCCACCTGTTCCCATCCCGAACACAGAAGTGAAACGCACCCGCGCCGATGGTAGTGTGGCTTAAGCCATGCAAGAGTAGGTCACTGCCAAGGTCCTACAACGAAACGCCCTGTCGACTCTGTCGGCAGGGCGTTTCACTTTGCGCCGAATTGGTCGAATCTGGACGTGGCAATCGAGCCTGGCTCAGATACGCCGCCGATTTTGGCCTCATTGCCGCAGCGCGACGGTCGACATACCGCTTTTCACAACTTCTCGCTACGATCGAACCGCCGGGGTCGGTCCGTCGCATTTGGGAGGCAGTATGCGTTCGAGCGTAGTAGGTTTGCTGTTGTCCACGATCTGCACAGTCAGTGCTGCAGACACCATCACCATTCGCGCCGACGAATGGCTGCCTTACAACGGCCCAGCCAACAAGCGCCCGCCTGGCTACATGATTGAGATGGCCGACCAGATTGCCGCTCTGAATGGCCATCGAATCGAGTACGCCACCATGCCGTGGGACGATGCCGTCGCGGCATCGCGCAAAGGCGACATTGACTGTGTCGTCGGTGCGCTGAAGAGCGATGCCGAAGGGTTCGAATTCCCCACTGCCTCCTGGGGCTCCAACGTCAACGGATTCTTTGGCCTGGAAGAGGTGACCTGGACGTACACTGGGATCGAATCGCTGAGCCAGATTCGATTGGCAGTCATTTCCGGATACTCCTACTCGGAAGAGCTCGATGCCTATATCGAAGCGAACAAGGACGACCCGAGCAAAGTCGTGGTCGTGCAGAGTACCGGCCGCGCCCTGGTGAATGCCGTGTCTCGTCTGGTTGCCGGCAAAGCGGACGTGGTGATCGAAGACGTCAACGTCGCTGCGAGTACGTTCAAACGGATGAGCATGGCTGGTCGCCTGAAGCAGCTTGGCGCACTTGGCGAGCCCGAAGAACTCTATGTCGCCTGCACACCGGCGAATCCCCGGGGCAAGCAATTTGCCGAGATGTTCGACAAGGGGACCACTGAGCTCCGTACGAACGGCCAACTCGCGGAAATCCTGGAAAAATACGGGATCGCAGACTGGCAACCGTAGCGTTCAGCAATCGACGCCAACGCAATTCGGCTCACGCGCCGGGTTGTGGCTTCGCGCTAGCAAACGAATCGGCGAACCTGCAACCGTCCAACGGCAGCGGATACGACCGACCGTCGCGTAACGGCCGAAAACAGGCAGCTGTCTCGTAAAATGCCGCAGTCTGGCCCGCATGCCAACCCGGTATTCCGGAAAGCGGCAGCGGCCGAAGTTCCTGCGGATCGTTCAGCACCAAACTGCTGCTGATGGCGGATGCGGCAAGTGGCAGCGCCTGTTCCGGCGTACCACCAAACACCACGAGCGCCTTCCCAACCAATAATTGGTGCGGCGCCAGCAGATGCTCCAACAATGCGTGTCCGAACACGGTGACTGAGACGTCCCATCGCCCGGTTTCCGGCGCTGGTCGAAAGAAAGCTGGCCAGTCATGCCGATCCCATGCCGAGAGACGAGCGGGATCCGAAAGATGGACGACGACACCCGCTTCATCAAAATGCGTAATCGCCATCTGGGCCCGCGAGCGCTCGCGATCCACCCCCGCCGGAAAGTCCGCAACGTAGCGCTCATTCAACGCTGACTTCAGGCCCGTGTATTCGCGCCAGATCAACGCGTTGAACAGGTCGTGCCAGCTCCCGGGACGCGTCGCGATCTGGCCCTTTCCGAAAATGCGCTGTTCGTAGTGCAGGCCATCGGCAAGCAATTCTTCGTTCTGCAAGACGAATTGCAGCGTCCTGCCCGATTGCCCATGTCGGATTGTCCCCAACTGCAGGTCGATCTGTTCGATCGTTGGCCAAACGGGTCCAGCAAACAAGCTGCGATGCGGCGACAGCGCCTGAAAGCCTGGATGTGCGAACACACTATCCAGGACGTCAGCACGGGCTGGGGCCAAATAACGCATGGGTCCGACCGTCAGTTCGCGGACCTATGACCCGCTTACCAATTCGCCATGCAGATCGTGAGCATCACTCTTCACAACCTTCACGGACACCACATCACCGGCCTTCAGCTTCTGCTTGCCGATTGCGACATAGACACGGCCATCGATCTCGGGTGCATCTGCGGATGACCGACCGACCGCGACCCCATTGCCGATCTCGTCTAGCAGAACTTGCTGCACGCTGCCGATCTTCTTCTTGAGTCGACGCTTGCTGATCTTCGCCTGATGCTTCATGAAGCGCGCGAGTCGCTCTTCCTTGACCGCTTCCGGCACCACCCCTGGCAGTTCATTCGCTTTAGCGCCTGCCACCGGTGAGTAGGCGAACGCACCAACCCGATCCAATTCGGCGGCATCGAGGAACTGCAGCAACTCCTCAAACTCAGCGTCAGTCTCACCCGGAAAACCGACGATAAAGGTGCTGCGCAACGTCAGGTCCGGGCATTCTTTGCGCCAGGCCAGAATACGCTCGAGATTCTTCTCGCCACTCGCCGGGCGCTTCATTAGCTTCAGAATCCGCGGACTCGAGTGCTGCAGCGGCACGTCCAAGTACGGCAGAATCTTGCGCGCCGCCATCAGCGGAATGATCTCGTCGACATGCGGGTAGGGGTAAACGTAGTGCAACCGTGTCCACACGCCGAGCTCCGACAAGCCCTCGCATAGCTCGGTCATCCGCGTCCGATACTCGCGCCCACGCCAACTGCGTGCCTCGTATTTGCGGTCAACGCCATAGGCACTGGTGTCCTGAGAAATCACCAGGAGTTCCTTGACGCCGCCTTTCGCCAGCCGTTCGGCCTCGACTAGGACCTCATCAACCGGACGCGACACGAGATCGCCACGCATCGACGGAATGATGCAAAACGTACACCGGTGGTTGCAGCCCTCGGAGATCTTCAAATACGCGAAGTGCTTCGGCGTCAGTTTGATTCCCTGCGGCGGCACCAGATCCAGAAACGGGTCGTGCTTCGGCGGGAGTTGCTGATGCACCGCGCTCATGACCGTCGCGTAGTCCTGTGGCCCCGAAATCGACAGTACGCCGGGAAACCGCTCTTCGATCAATTGCCGGCGCGCGCCCAGACAACCGGTCACCACTACTTTGCCGTTCTCGGCCATGGCCTCGCCAATGGCATCGAGCGATTCCTCAACAGCAGCGTCGATAAAGCCGCAGGTGTTGACGACCACCAAATCGGCGTCGTCATAAGTTGGAACCACCGAATAGCCCTCGACCCGGAGCTGGGTCAGAATTCGCTCGGAGTCGACCAGCGCCTTGGGACAGCCCAGGCTGACAAAACCGATTTTGGGATCTTTCTGGCTCATGGCTACGGTCCGGCGCAAACGGCCGCGCAGTATAGCGGCCTGGCCCAGTGTCGGATGACTCCAAGCTGCACCCGTGATTCAGACGCGCGCCAAGCTGCCCGCGCGGGGCGCTCGGACCAGTATCCTTGCGTGGTCCGACCCGCCGAGCCTCCAACATGTCTGAATGGATCACCCTCACCGCCGACGATGGCCACACCTTCAGCGCGTTCCTAGCCCGCCCAGCCGGAACGCCGTTGGGCGCCGTGATCGTGTTGCAGGAAGTGTTCGGTGTGAACCATCACATTCGCTGGGTAGCCGAACAGTTTGCCGATCATGGCTTTGTCGCGCTGGCGCCAGCACTGTTCGATCGTGTCGGCGGCAACCTTGACCTCGACTACACCGATACCGGTATCGCGGTCGGTCGCGAAAAGGTAGCTGCCCTGGGATTCGATGCGGCACTACGGGACGTTGCCGCCGCTGCCGCATACCTCGGTGGGTGCGACCGCGTCGGCGTCGTCGGATACTGCTGGGGCGGCACGCTCTGCTTCCTGGCCAATACGCGCTTGGGGCTGACCGCCGTGTCCTACTACGGCGCCCGCAGCCGTCCGTTCTTGCACGAACCGACCAAGGCGCCCCTGCTCATGCATTTTGGCCGCAAGGACCCGCTGATTCCTCAGGACTTCTACGCCGAGCTAGCCGAAAAGCAGCCGACCGTCCCAGTCCATTTCTACGACGCGGGCCATGGGTTCAATTGCAATGAACGCGCCGACTTTCATGCCGAGAGCGCCGCATTGGCATGGCGCCGCACGTTCCGATTCTTCAAGGAGCACCTGCCCGAACCCCTGATGCAAGCGGGCCCAGCGCCGGAACCCGACCTGTTTGAGCTTGACCCGCGACTCGCCGCCGATGCCATGGTCTTGCTGGACTGGCCACTGTGCCGGGTGTTGTTGATGAATGATGCCCGGTTCCCTTGGCTGATTCTGGTGCCGCGCGTGCAGGGGCTGCGCGAGGTTTTGGAGCTGACCGAATCGGAATCCGGGCAATTGATGCGCGAAATCCGTGCCGCCCAAGCGGTCCTGACCGCCTTGTATGAGCCTGACAAGCTCAATGTCGCCGCGCTGGGGAACGTTGTACCGCAGCTGCATGTGCATGTTCTGGCGCGGTTTGAGCAGGATGCCGCCTGGCCGAAACCGGTATTTGGCATTGGCACGGCCCAGCCCTACGCGCCGGGCGCACTCCATGTTGCCGAGAAGACTTTGCGCGAGGCGCTGACGGCAGCCCGGCCGGAGTGATAGCCTAGCTTCACGCCGGATGGGCGGCGCAGCAACTCAGGTAGGTCGGGACCGTGTTCGGATTCATCAAAGGCTTGTTCAAAAAAGAGTCCACTTCGGCACAAGATCGGCGGGAAAAACCGCGGGTCAATGCGCCGCAAGGCACGCGTGTGCTCATTATTGACGACTCCACCACCATCCAGGCGGTGCTGAAGCGACTCTTGCTCCAGAACGGCTACGAAGTCATCGAGGCGCTCGACGCCGAGAAAGGCCTTGAGCTGGCGCGCCAAACGGCGCCGCATCTCATTTTTCTGGACATCATTCTGCCCGGCATGAATGGCTTCGCAGCGCTTCGCCTCCTGCGCCGGGATATCGTCACCAAAGAGACGCCCATCATCATGATGAGCGGCAACGAACAGGCGACGGAGCAGTTTTACGCGCAGCGCATCGGTGCCGACGACTTCATGAAGAAGCCGTTCTCGCGTGCAGAATTGTTTGCGCGCATTGAACGACGATTGGACGTCAACCTGATTCCCCGCCGCACCGCGCAGCCGCCGGCTCCGGACGAACCAACTGGTCCGATCGGCTGAGTCGACACCGGGCGGTTCACGGGCGTTTGCACACTTCGGGCGCAAACCCGGTTCATCGGCACGCGGGTTTCCGCTAAGTTCTGAGCGAATCCGTACAGGGAGCGCGCATGGAGCGTCTGCTTGAGCAGGTCAAAACGACCGATCCAATTTCGGCGGCAAAGTTGCTTGCTGAATTGAGCGACGCCGAAGTCGCCGACATTCTGGTGCAGATGAATCCCGGCTTCGCGATCGAGATCTTGGAGGAATTCCCGGCCGAACGTCGACCCGGTGTCGCCAACGCGGCACCCAATGGCGTCGGTCAACTTTGGCTCAATGACCGCCAGTTTGAAGAAAGCACCGTCGGGCGGTTGATGGAACGGCCGCTCGCCGTGTTTCGTCCCGACACGCAGGTTGCCGAGGTCATCGAAGCATTACGCGAGCTGATCAAAAAGACCTTCGTGGTCTACGTCTTCGTTACCGAGGCGGATGGCCGTCTGGTCGGCGTGGTCGCATTTCGCGAACTATTGTTCGCCGGGCGCGAGCAACCGCTGTCGGCCGTCATGATCAAGAACCCGTTTGCGCTGAAGCCGCATACCCAGCTGGTCGACGCGATGCGTGAAGTCGTCACCCGGCATTATCCGGCTTATCCGGTCTGCGACGATCAAGGCCGGCTGGTTGGTTCGGTGCGTGGTCAGGTGATGTTTGAGCAACAGGCCTTCGAAATCTCTGCGCAGGCGGGCTCCATGGTGGGTGTGGAGAAAGAGGAGCGCCTGGCCACACCGTGGCTGCAATCCTTCAAATTCCGGCATCCATGGTTGCAATTGAACCTGTTGACGGCGTTCATTGCCGCCGGCGTCGTTGGCGTGTTTCAGGACGCCATCAACCAGATCGTGTTGCTCGCTGTGTTTCTGCCAGTGTTGGCAGGGCAATGTGGCAATACCGGGTGTCAGGCCTTGGCGGTGACCCTGCGCGGGATGACGCTTGGCGAACTCAAACCCGGTCAGGCGCGCAGACTGCTCATCAAGGAAATCGGTCTGGGGGCCGGTAACGGCTTTATTGTCGGTTTGGTGGCCGGCACCGGGATGTATTTGATGGCGCACTGGCAGCAGAATCCGAGCGCGCTGATGCTCGCCGCGATCACGGCGTTCTCTATGGCAGCGAGCTGTGCGCTCTCGGGCGCAGCCGGCGCCATGATTCCGCAAATCATGAAGCGGCTCGGTGCCGACCCGGCGACGGCGTCGAGCATCTTTCTGACGACCGCCACCGATGTCGTCAGCATGGGGGTGTTCCTGAGTTTGTCGACCTGGTTGGTGCTTGGTGGCTGAACGGCTGATCGGGATGGGACTGGGCGAGATGTGCTCGCTCACTGCCGCTGCCACGTGGGCGGTCGGGGTGGTGATTTACCGAAAGCTCGGCGCCCGGATCCCGCCGATGCGCCTCAATCTGCTGAAGAACTTGCTGGTGCTGGCGGCGATTCTGCCGCTTGCCTGGGTATTCGCCGGCGCCGAAGGTCTGCACCTGTCTTACCCGGAATGGGGCCTGGTGCTGACGAGCGGCTTTCTCGGCATCGGCGTGGCCGACACGTTGTATTTCTATGCATTGAATGAGCTCGGCGCTGCGCGGATGGGCATCGTCGGGAACCTGTACAGCCCATTTGTGATTCTCCTGTCCTACCTGTTTCTGAGTGAGCGCTTGGGCATCGCGCAGCTGGTCGGGTTTGCGTTGGTGGCTGGCGGTGTCTTGATGATCAGCACCGGTACCTCATTCGCGGGCCAAAGCAGTGCCCGGTTCAAGCCGTTGCTGCTTGGCGTGCTGTCGATTGCGCTGATGGCCGGGTCGGTCGTGATGGTCAAGCGTGTCCTGGAGACGCATTCGCTCTGGTGGGTTTCGGCGGTCCGGGTTGGAGCCGGCGCCTTAGGGTTGTTTCTGGTGTTGACCTTGCTCCGCGATCCCAAAGCTGCCGAACGCACCCCCATGAGTGCGCGCGACTGGCGCCTCCTGGCCTTGGGGGCATTGATCGGGCAGCTGTTGTCGATGGTGTTCTGGCTGGCCGGCTACAAGTACACCACTGCTTCGGTCGCGGCCATTCTGAACGAAACGGCCTCGGCGTTCATTGTGCTGTTTGCCTGGCTGGCGCTTGGCGAGCAGATCAATCGCCGCAAGATCATCGGCCTGGCGCTGACCCTGACGGGCGTGTCATTGATGTTGGCGCTCGGTCGGGGCTGATTCGGATCACCGTCGCCGACGCCTGCGCCGGCAGCGCGCCGACTACCCATAAAAATCGGCATAAGTCGGCGGCTGGGCGCCTTCTGCCCGCGGGTTTCCTCCACGGTTCGGGCCGGGGTTGCTACCCTATAGCCCTTGTTTCCCCAAGACCCAGAACGCTCCCATGCAGATTCAGTCCGTACACGCCCGAGAGATTCTCGACTCGCGCGGCAATCCCACGCTCGAAGCTGAGATCACCCTGGCCGATGGTTCGTTCGGTCGCGCTGCCGTTCCGAGCGGTGCCAGTACCGGTGCCCGTGAAGCGGTTGAGCTTCGCGATGGCGACAAGACGCGTTATCTCGGCAAAGGCGTCCAGAAAGCAGTTGCCAACGTCAACACGACCATCGCCCAGGCCATTGTCGGCTTCGATGCGGCTGATCAAGCCGGCCTGGATCAGCGACTCATTGCGCTGGATGGCACCGATAACAAGGGCAAGCTCGGCGCCAACGCGCTGCTCGCCGTGTCGCTGGCTAACGCGCATGCCTGGGCCTCCTGCCGCAAGCTGCCTCTGTGGCGGCATCTGCTCGGCACGGAAGCGGGCCGTCTGCCGGTCCCAATGATGAACATCATTAACGGCGGCGCGCATGCCGACAACAATGTCGACCTGCAGGAATTCATGGTCATGCCAGTGGGTCTGCCGAGCTTTGCGGAGGCGCTCCGGTCCGGCACTGAAATCTTTCATGCGCTGAAAAGCGTGCTGAAGGGCCGCGGGCTTGCAACGGCGGTTGGCGACGAAGGGGGCTTCGCGCCGGATTTGCGCTCCAATGAGGAAGCAATCGAGACGATTCTCGAAGCGATCAACAAAGCCGGTTATCGGGTTGGCCAAGACGTCTATCTCGCGCTCGATGCCGCCGCGTCCGAGTTCCACAAGGACGACGGCAAGTATCACTTGACCGGCGAGGGCAAGAAACTCTCTGCCGAACAGATGGTCGAATTCTGGGCTGGCTGGTGTGCCAAGTACCCAATCATCTCGATCGAAGATGGCATGGCCGAAGACGATTGGGCGGGCTGGAAACAACTGAGCACGAAACTGGCATCCAGCGTGCAGCTGGTCGGCGACGATCTGTTTGTTACCAATCCGAGCATTTTCAAGCAGGGCATCGAGCAAGAGATCGGCAACGCGATTCTGATCAAGGTCAACCAGATCGGCACCTTGAGCGAAACGCTCGAAGCCATCGCCATGGCAGCGGCGAACCGTTACGCATCGATCATTTCGCATCGCTCGGGCGAGACCGAAGATGTGACGATCGCGGACCTCGCTGTGGCCACTACGGCAACGCAGATCAAGACCGGCTCATTGTGCCGTACCGACCGGGTCGCCAAGTACAACCAGTTGCTGCGCATCGAGGCGGCACTAGGCGCCAACGCGCAGTACGCGGGTCGGCAGGCGTTTCCGAATCTTCCCGGCTTCAAGTTCTGACACGAGCCAGACCTCATGTGGCGTTGGCTCTTTCTGTTGCTGATGGTTCTGGCGGTAGCGCTGCAGATGAAGCTGCGCTATGGCCAGGGCGGGCATCAGGATGTGGCCAATCTGCAAGCCCGCGTGGCCAAGCAGCGGGCCGAGAATCAGGGGCTGAAGAGCCGCAATCAGGAACTCGCGGCCGACGTCAAAGACTTGCAGTCCGGCGGTCAGGCGATTGAAGAGCGGGCCCGATTGGAACTCGGCATGATCAAGCCGGGCGAAGTGTTCTATCAGGTTATCGACGCCGACCCGAACGCGCCACCGGAATCCGTCACGCCATCCGATCATGCACCGTAACGCTTGGTTCGCCGGTGCCGAGGCGGCATTGTGCGCCAATGACCCGATCCAGAAGATCGCGCTGACCCGCGCACTTCCAAATCTGCTGGACACTCCCGCTGGCGCGCCCGCACAAGTGCCAAGTCCCGTGCGGCGGATTCCGGTGCCGGGTCGTCCGGAACGGCCCGCGCTCGTGGCCCCACGGCAGTTGCAGGCACGCAAGCTGGGTTCGATTCCGGGCCGCGCCGCACTGGTTCACGCCGTGGCCCATATTGAATTCAACGCGATCAATCTTGCTCTGGACGCGATCTACCGCTTTCGCGACTTGCCGGATGCCTACTACATCGACTGGCTGTCGGTGGCGCTCGACGAAGCCCGTCATTTCGAAATCCTGACGCAGCGCTTACAGACCCTCGGATTCCAATACGGGGATTTTCCCGCCCACAATGGCCTGTGGCAGGCCGCGCTTGATACCGATCACGACCCGCTGATCCGGATGGCGCTTGTCCCGCGCGTGCTCGAAGCGCGTGGCTTGGATGTCACGCCGGGCATGATTGCGCGTCTGGAAGAAGTGGGTGATGCGGAGACCGTGGCCTGCCTTCGCGTGATATTGGCGGAGGAACTGAACCACGTCGCCATTGGGACGCGGTGGTACCGGTACCTGTGCGCCAAGACCGGTATTGCCGACAGTGAAGGTCATTTTCTGGACTTGCTGGCGCAATACAGCCCGGGCGCGATCAGACCGCCGTTCAATGAGCCGGCGCGCAAGGCGGCAGGATTCAGCGCGCGCGAGCAGGCCGGACTCGAACGTTTGGGCATGCCGTCGCCCCCTGACCGCCTTACCAACCACCCGCCCGGCTTTGCCCGTTCCGAAAGGGAGTAATGACCGCACGCGTTCCGCGAAGCCAGGCCGCTCGCTGCCCTCCCGTGAACACGTCGGCGCAATGCCACTTACCCAGCCTGCGATGGCCGTCACAGAGTCCATCCAGCGTCAGTGCGATTCGACGATGTGCTGCTCACAAATTTTCGTGACAAACGGCATACTCAGGCGGTACGTGTCGGGTGGGCTGGCAGGCTTTCCGTTCGTCTTGCCAAGCGGCGGGCGCGAAACTTGCTGATGACTCTTGAAACCCTGAGCGCGCCTCGAGTTTCGAAGCGAGCAGCTGGGTGCCCGTCGCGCTGTTCAGCCTGGAGTCTGGAACACCCCCAATATGTCGTCTTCTGCTGCCAACCTGCCGGACCAAGACCACATTGCCGCCCAGATCGGCGTGCAGTGGCGGGCATTGGCGGACAATTGGGATCAAGATCAGGCCGAGCAGTTGGCCGAAACCATCGACGGCTGCCTGGAACGCGCTGAAGGCGATCTGATCACCCGATTGGGCGATCTGGCTGCCTATCTGGCGACCTTTGCCGAAACGGGTCGGGAGCCCAACACCGCACAGCGCATTCGCCTGACCGAACTGGTCGATGCGCTGGCCAAGCCGTTGCCGGAGCATGTGCCAGCTGTCCAAACGGTCAGCTCCGAGCCCATCGTGCTCAGCAAGGCGCAGGCGCGCCCGGCACGCGCCCGGGTGGCGCGCAACACGATCTGTTTGCTTGGGGTGAGCGATGCGCTCTGCCCGGGGCTGATCGCCAGCTTGGGCGAGCGCCACTACGATATTCATGCATTTTCGGATGCCCGCGGCCTGCGCGAATTCCTGGGCACAACCATTCCGGGTGTGCTGATGGTGACCGCGCACGATCTTCGCGTGATTCCCGCCCTGGCCACGCTTTGGCGGGAATCGAGCGCTCCACCGTCCATTGTTGCGGTGTCGACGGCGCGCGATCTGACCCATCGGCTCTTGGCCATGCGTATGGGCTGCGCGGCGTTTTTCCCTGGGCCGCTTGACGCTTATCAGATCGTCGCCCGGGTCGACGAACTGTTGGGTCGCCAGGAGTTGCCGCCGTACCGGGTGCTATTGGTCGAGGACGATCGCGATCTGGCGGTGCAATGCGGACACTGGATCGCCAGCGAAGGCATGACCGCGCGCATTGCGTCCTATGGCAGCGCCGCCATCGCCGCATTGGGTGAATTTCAACCCGATCTGGTGCTGATCGATGCCACCCTGCCCGATGCGCGTGGGATCGACTTGGTGCAGGTCATTCGGCAGCAACCGGAACAGGCCACGCTGCCGATCGTGCTGCTGACCACGATTGGTGATGCTGCCGAGCGGTTCGATGCGATCGCCGCGGGTGCCGACGAGGTCCTGGTCAAACCCTTGAAACCGCGGCATGTAATCGGCGTGATTCGCTCGCGCGTGCAGCGCGCGGTGTGGTTGCGCAGTCAGGCCGAGGCCACGCAGGCGCGTGATCCGAAGACCGGGTTTTACCCGCGCGGCTTGGTGTTGGAGCGTATTCCACCGCGTCTCGGCACCCGCGGGTCGGTGCTGCTGTTGCTGGCGTTCGATGATCTGGAACTGGTGCGCCGATCTTTGGGGAGCACCGGGCTGGCCAATGCCGATGTCGAGATCGGCCGCCGCATTGGGCCGATGTTGGCGCCGCACGACCTAGTCTGCGCGCTCCGTGATGGCGCTTGGTTGCTCCTGATGACCAGAGAACGGCAAGACGCATTGGAGCAGGTCGCCGAACGACTGCGTTTTTCGGTGGCAGAGAAACCGTTTGCCAGCCAGGGCGGGCCGATCAGCATTCGCGCCAGCGTGGCGGTGGTCGACCTCGAAGCCGAAACCGTCGATGTCGAAGGGGCCGTGCAAGCGGCCGATGCCGGCATCGAGAGTGCCCAGCGCCGCGGCGGTGATCAGGTCTATTGGTCGGACGGCAATACGACCATGCCTATGGACCCGAGCCTCGCCGTGCGCGCGGTGCTGAGCCGCGGGCTCGATGCCCGCCACTGCCGCGCTGAATACCGGCCGCTGGTCCCGCTGAAAGGCAGTCTGCATGGGCAGTTCGAATTTGAGTTCTACCTGATCAGCACCAGCGATCTTCGCGCCCGGGCGGGCTATACGCTCTGCACGCATATCGCTGCCGAGCTTGGCATGCGGAACGTGTTTGAGCGCGCCCGGCTGCGCGAAGCAATGCGTGCGCGCCAGGATGCCCGTGCTGACCGGCAGTCGCTGCGGCTGACCTTGCCCATGCTGGCCGACTGGCTGCTGGACGGGGCGGAGCTGGATTGGCTGATGGCACAGTTTGAAGAGCGGCGTCTGTCGGGCAGCGGCTTCACATTTGAGTTTCCGAGCGCTGAGTTGCTCGACCACCGGGACGCGTTGACGGCCGCGTTCACGCGTCTCCGTGCTGCCGGTGTGCGGATAGGCGTGTCCGATTACGGGCGCGATTTCGCCGCCATCCACATTCTGTCCTCTCTGACGGTCGATTCAGTACGCCTGGACGAAGAGCTGGTGGAGGCGTGTGCCAGTTCAAACTCGGTCAATCCGACGCTGCAGGCCCTAATCCGTAAGGCGCATCAGCTTGGCGCCACGGTCACGGCTCCGGCGATGCGCTCGCCCGAGCGTGCCCACGTGTTGTTGCGACTGGGTGTTGATTACGGCATTGGGGATGCCTTTGGCCCGGCTACCGGCAGCCCGGATTTCGATTTCAATCGGCCGCTCTGGTAATTCGAGGTCGGCGCATCGGCCGAATGGGGGCTGGCAGCGTCGATGACTGCCTCGAACCGCCATTTCGGGTGCGGCAAAGTGTGAACTGGCTCACAAAAGACCGTCTCCACCATTCCTTCAGTCACGTGAACAAACGATTCGTCACGTTCAGCAACGCCCTCGAGCGGGGCCGACCACTAGATTGCTGCAATGCGGTAACTATCTGTTTTGGCGAAGTTCTATGCCGACTCAGTGGGGATGCCGGTGCGTCCGTTGCTTTTTTGATGCGCCGATTCGGCAGGGAAAGTGTGCCCCCTTTGGCGAAATCGTAAAAATTACGTTATCCTCGCCGGGCCCCATCCATCGGGCAGGCCCATTAAAGGGTCGTTCCCAGACTCTAGAGTCCACCAATCTGACGTTGGAGAAAGACATACATGTCCAATATCAAGCACCTGTCCAACGCGATTCGTTTCGCGTTGTTTGCTGGAGCTGCCTCGATCTTCGCCGCCCCGGTCATCGCTCAAGATGATCAGGACGAGGAGTCGAAAGAGCTCGACACCATCGTCGTCACCGGTTCGCGTATTCAGCGCGCCGATATCGAAGGCGCTCTGCCGGTCCAAGTGATCGACCGCGCCCAGATCGACGCTTCGGGTGACGTTTCCGTCGCCGAACTCCTGCGCGACTCCACGTTCGCATCGTTCGGTAACTTCCGCCCGCAATCGGGTTCGTCGGCTCAGGCCGTTTCGGACATCGACCTGCGCGGTATCGGTTCGCAGCGCACCCTCGTCCTGATCGACGGTCGCCGCGTTGCCAAGAGCCCGTTCACTGGCGCCAACGCCAACCTCAACACGATTCCGCTGGGCGCCGTTGAGCGCATCGAAATCCTGTCTGACGGCGCGTCCGCTATTTACGGTTCCGACGCGATCGGCGGTGTGGTCAACATCATCACCCGCAAGGATTTCCAGGGCGCTGAAGTCACCTACACCCGCGGTAATCCGTCGATCACCGGCGGCGACATCGAAGCCGGCAGCACGTCCTACGGCGCCGCTGGCGACCGCGGCCGCGTGCTCGCCACTGCCTCGTTCAACAAGCGTGGCATGGTCTTCACCCGCGACCAAATCGGTGGCGGCACCCTCGGCGTGTCGACCTTCGGTAACAACTACCGTCTGGCCAACGCGGCTGGCACGGCTCCGACCGGCGCGTTCATCCCGATGCCGGGCTTCAACTGCGGCGGCTCGGGCACTGGTTCGGGTGCGGATCTGTTCTATCAGACCAACCCGGGTGGCGCTGGTAACGTGTGCTCGTTCAACTTCAACGCCATTGCTGCGAATGAAGCCGAGACCTCGACCACGGCGCTGTTCGTGTCGGCTGATTATGAAATCAACGACAACTGGAGCACCTACCTCCAGACGTCCGTGACGCGCAACGAGTCCTTCGGCCGTTATGCGCCGACCCCGGGCGAAGTGTTCGTTCCGGAAGGCTCGCCAAACGATCCGGTTCCGGGTGACGGCCGTGGCGCCTTCATTCGTCACCGTTTCGCTGCGGTTGGTCCGCGCGACAACAACACCGACGAAAACGCCTACGACATCATGATCGGCTTCAAGGGTCGCGTTGCCGACGCCGTCGATCTGGAATTCGGTGCTCGTCAGTTCGAGAACCAAGCCTATGAACTGGGCCGCAACTACATCGTGACGCGTCTGGCCGAGCGTTCGATCCAGAACGGTTCGTATGACGTGCGTGACCCGTTTGGCGCCGACCGCGCCACGCTGGATGCGATGGCCGCCACGATCAACCGTGACGCCAGCTGGTTCAGCCAGGAAGTCTTCGGTACGGCTGCGTTCGACCTGTTCGAAATGGGCGGTGGCGCTTCCTCCATGGCCGTTGGTCTGGAATGGCGCTCGGAAGACTACGCCGACATCTACGACTCCCTGCAGTCGTCGGGTCAGATCCAGGGTGCTGCCGGTAACTCCGCAGCGGGCGGTCGTAACATCCGTTCGGCCTTCGCCGAGTGGCTGTTCCCGATCACCGACACGTTCGAAGTCACGGCTGCTGGCCGCTTCGACAAGTACTCGGACTACGGTTCTGACTTCGCGCCGAAGGTTGCCTTCCGCTGGCAGCCGCTCGACAACCTGACCCTGCGTGGTTCGTACGGCGAAGGCTTCGCCGCTCCGAGCTTGCCGGAACTGACCCAATCGGCCGCGTTCTCGGCTGACTCGGTTGTCGACCTGCAGACCTGCTTGGCCTTCGGCCGTACGGACTGCGCCAACAGCCCGCAGATTCAGGTTGACGCCACTGTCATCTCGAATCCGTCGCTGAGTTCCGAGCAGTCTGACCAGTGGTCCTTGGGCGTCGTTTACGATCCGATCGACCAGGTCAGCCTGAAGCTGGACTACTACGACATCGGCATCCAAGGCCGCATCGCAGCGATCGGCTCGCAGACGCTGATCAACCGTGACATCCTGGGCATTCCGCTGCCTCCGGGTCTGTCCGTCACGCGTGACCCGATCACCGGCGGTATCGTTGGCGTCGTTCGCGGTTCGACGAACGAAGGCGACCTCGACACGACGGGCGTGGACTTCGAAGCTGACTTCGATTTCGACTTTGGCAATGCTGGCTCGCTGAGCTCGGCGCTGTTGCTGTCGTATATCCGCAGCTACGAGCTCACGAACTACCTGTCTGACGGCACGCCTGTGACGACGGAGTTTGCTGACACGTTCGGTTCGCCGGACCTCCGCGCCGCGCTGCTGAACACCTGGACTCTGGGTGACTTTGGCGTGAACTGGAACAGCAACTTCATCAAGGGCACGCCGGAAGACGACGCCAGCTTCGCCGTCGGTGGTTACACCACCCACGACCTGCAGGTTACGTGGAAGGCGCCGTGGAACGCCACGATCGCCCTCGGTGCGACGAACATTGGCGACAAGTATCCGTCGCTCCAATCCGCCACTGGCGGTCGTCCGTGGAACTTCTTCCTGTACGATGCCTACGGCCGCACGCCGTACATCCGCTACACCCAGAACTTCTAATCGAAGTTTTTGGACAGAAGTACCGAGAGGGGCTCGCAAGAGCCCCTCTTTTTTTTGCCCACGACACTGGGCAAACGCAATCGCCATGCTGCACCTGCCGCCGACATTCCGGGGTCTGCAATCACCCGTTGCAGGGCATGCGCGCGTGGTAGGCCGATCGCTCATCAGGCGTTCCCCAACCAGGCAGAAGGTGTTGCAACACGCGCATCTGTCAAAAGGCAGCGATCGCGCACCAGCACCAGAACAGCGAATTCTCGGGCGTTATTCCGCGCACCAGCGTGTGGGAAACAGCATAGGCTTCCCGAATGAGGTGGCTTGGTGCGTTCGCGTGGGCGCTAACGATGTTGTCGTCATTCGGACGAAACAGACCAAATGACTATCGGCAGGACTGTTTCAGTCTGTTGTGTCAGACAACCGCCAAGGGACAAGCGGTAATCCCGCGAATGATTAGCACAGACCGCCAAGCGGCGGCCCGGAACCGGCTAAAGCCTCGGCACAGCGCCCAAACGCCTTCACCACTCAAACCGATACCCCAACCCGTAGACCGAGTTCAGACAATCGCGCTCCGGCGCCAGGTTCGCCAACTTCTTCCGCACGTTCTTGACATGACTGTCGACCGTGCGATCGCTGACCACGCGGTGATCCAGATAGAGCGCATCGAGCAACTGCGCGCGACTCAGAATCTGCCCAGGTCGATGCATCAGCGCCCGCAACAGCCGAAATTCCACGGGCGTCAACGTCTCTACAGCCGGACCGAGCCGCACTTCCATGCGGTGCTCATCCAGTTCGGGAAGATCTGAATGGGCGGCGTCGGCCGGCACGGCGCTCAACAGCCCGGGAGCTGCACCCCACTGCTGGACACGGCGCAGTTGCGCGCGTACCCGCGCTACCAGTTCGCGGACGCTGAAGGGCTTTAGGACGTAGTCATCGGCGCCGAGTTCCAGCCCAAGCAAGCGATCCACTTCCTCGACTCTCGCCGTCAGCATGATCACGGGAACGGTCGAAAAACTGCGCAACTCTCGACAGATCGCCATGCCATCGCGCCCCGGCAGCATCAAGTCAAGAATGACCAAGTCAAACCGCTCCGTCCGGAGCAAGGCCATGGCGGCGTCGCCATCGTGTACCAACACGGATTCGTAGCCCTCGCGCCGCAAATAGTCGCGGATCAACTCGGCGATCTTGATCTCGTCTTCCACGATCGCTATGCGAATCATGATGGTGCGTCCTGGATCGGCAGTTCGATGTCGATCGCCAATCCGCCGAGGCCCGAGTGGCGCGCCACGATCCGGCCCTTGTGCGCGGCGACGATCCGTTCTGCGATGGCCAAACCAAGGCCGGCGCCGCCACGTTCCCGATTGCGCGACGCCTCGACCCGATACAGGCGCTCGAAGAGCCGTGGCAGCGCGGCATCGGGCACGCCTGGCGCGCTGTCCTCGACTTGCAGGCGACATTTCCGCCCGAGTCGCTGCAGCCGGACGGACACCTGACCCGGCGCATCGGTGTAACGCGCAGCGTTGCTGAGCAGATTGCCGAGCAGTTGCTGCAGGCGTTCGGCATCGCCCTGGATGATCGCTGCCTGATCCGGGCGCTCCCATTTCAGGCGGAGCCCGCGACTCGCGAGTGCGTGTTCCTGGGTCGGCAGAAACTCGGCGAGCAACTGACCCAAATCCAGCGGCTCGAAGCGATAGTTCAGCGCGCCGGCGTCGCTGAGCGACAGTTGATACAAATCGTCGATCAGTCGCTTGAGGCGCTGACATTCGCTGCGCAGCGAATGCAGCGCCTTGGCGTCGGCCGTGCGGACGCCGTCTTCGATGGCTTCCAGTTCGCCGAGCAGGATGGACACTGGGGTGCGCAGTTCATGGGCGATGTCCGCCGTCCATTGTTGGCGTGCCTGCTGGTGCTGCGCCAGCGCTTCGGCCAATTGTCGGACGTCCTGGCGCAACGTCGCGAAGGTGTCGTCGGCCTCCGGCAAATTCGGGGCGGCATAACGACCCTGTGCCAGCGACCGCACAGCAGCCGAAATGGCGGGCAATGGGGCCAGAAGCCGGCGCGCGATCAGCCAGCTGATCGGCAACGCCAGCGCCAAGACCAAGGCGGCGATGATCAAGGCGCCTTGAAGCTGGTCCCGGACAAAGTCCTGTGCCGGGGCGTCCCGGGTAGCCGGAGTGGGTTGCAAGTACAGTTCACCAACCACCGCTCCGTTTGCCTTGATCGCAAAACTGGCGCCTTGGGGACGACGCAACGGCGGTCCGTGCAGCCTGACGCCCGTCTCATCAAAGACGCTGAGCCGGTTCATCCACTCGGGCGGCGTGCCGCGCAGGAGTTCAGGCTCGTCATTCATTGGTTCCAGACCGTTCAGTCGGTTGCCACCGCCGCGGAACGGCGGCGGTGCTGGATAGTCATTGCCCAGCCCGCGTCGTGGCGGCGGAAAGGGCGGATTGCCGGCCCGAAACCGATCGCCCGGGCGCATGCCCGGGCCAAAAGGCGGATGGCCGCCTGGTTGGCCGTCGCCCGGTTGCACATGAGCGCCATCGCCGGGCAACGGTGGGCCGGAATCGTCAACGGGGGCTTGCGGCCGGGGTGGTGGCAGGGCGATGGTCCGGGCCGAGTCTTCGGGGTCGCGCTCAGCGGCCAAGTGCCGCATCAAGGCGGGTTCCTTGCGCAGGCGGTCCCAGCCGTTCTGTTCGCGATAGAACTGCTCCAGCCGCCCGACGATCCGCTCGGCCCGCGCCGTATCGAGGGCGAAGATGTACGCCTCAAACCCTTGCCGAAACTGCTGTTGCAGCATCAACACCATGGCGGCCAAGGCCGTCACGATCAACAGTGCGGTAGCGAGGAACAGCCTTTTCCACAGTTGGTTCATGAGCACACTGTACGAATGACAGACGTCCCGCGCACGTCGCGAGCGCTATTCTTCGCAGAATCTCCATATTTTGTGGCCAAAGGACTATCCGTGATCCCTCATACCATGGAACTGATCGGCACCAGCCTGTTTGCGCTGGCCGTCGTGCATACATTCTCGACCAAATATTTCGACCATCTGTCGCACGTTCGGCCGACGCATGCTGGCGTCTTCCATCTGCTCGGCGAGGTGGAAATCGTATTCGGTATTTGGGCGATGATTCTGTTTGCCTTCTTTGTCGGCCTGCAAGGCAAACCCGCGGCGCTGCTGTACGTCGAAGGGCTGAACTTCACCGAGCCGCTCTTTGTGTTCGCGATCATGGTCGTCGCCGCGTCGCGGGCAGTCTTGCAGTGTTCGCGGTTTTTGGTTGAAGCCATCAGCCGACTGCTGCCGATTCATCCGCAGGTCGCCTATTTTGTTACAACTATCAGCCTGGTGCCGTTGTTGGGTTCGTTCATTACCGAGCCGGCCGCGATGACGCTCGCCGCGCTGATCCTCAGAGACCGCTTCTATGGGCGAAATGTGCCGGAACGCTTCAAATACGCAGCGTTAGGGGTCTTGTTCGTCAATGTTTCGATCGGTGGTGTCTTGACGCCCTATGCCGCGCCGCCGGTGCTGATGGTGGCCGCGACCTGGGGTTGGGATGTGACCTTCATGATGACCCACTTTGGCTGGCGCGCGGTGGTGGCAGTGTTGGTCAACGCGATTGCGATCACTGTGCTGTTTCGCTCCGTGCTGCGCCAGCAGGAGTTGCCCGAGCAACCCGGACCAACCATCACGTTGCCGTGGCCGTTGCTGGTGCTGCACCTTGGTCTGTTGACCGGGGTCGTGATCTTTGCCCACGATCCGCCCGTATTCCTCGGGTTCCTCCTCCTCTACCTGGGGGTGGCCGAGGCATATCCGCAGCACCAGGACAAGCTGCTATTGCGCGAAGCACTGCTCGTCGCGTTCTTCCTCGCCGGCCTCGTGGTGCTGGGCGGGCTGCAGCGCTGGTGGCTGCAACCATTGCTGACCAGCATGAGCGAAACTCAGGTTTATTTTGGCGCGACAGCCCTGACCGCGATCACCGACAACGCGGCGTTGACCTATCTCGGCTCTCTGGTCGATGGGCTCAGCGAAGAATTCAAATATGCGTTGGTCGCCGGGGCGGTCACCGGTGGCGGCCTGACCGTCATCGCCAATGCGCCGAATCCGGCCGGGTTCTCGATTCTGCGCTCGCGTTTCGAGGAGGGGTCGATCAGTGCGCTGGGATTGCTCAAGGCGGCGCTCGCGCCCACGCTCGTTGCCGTCATCTGCTTCTGGTTCCTGCCATGAGTGGCCTGCCGAGCTACGCGGATATCGAGCTCGCTGCGGCCCGGATAGCGCCCTACGCCCGACACACACCCGTCCTCAATGAGCCGCGGCTCGATGCTGCGATCGGCGCGACCCTCTGGTTCAAATGCGAGGGCCTGCAGCACGTTGGCGCGTTCAAGTTCCGCGGCGCGTGCAACGCGGTGATGTCGCTGTCGGATAGGGATGCAGCCGCTGGCGTGCTGACGCATAGTTCTGGCAATCACGGCGCGGCACTCGGCGAGGCTGCCCGGCTGCGTGGGATTCCTGCCCATATCGTGGTGCCCGAGGGGGCGAACCCGGTCAAACTCGCGAATATCCGCGCCACGGGCGCCACGCTGCATGCGTGCGCACCGACGCTGGCCGCACGCGAGGCCACAGCCGAGCGCATCCGCGCCGAGACCGGGGCGAGTCTGATCCATCCATACGAGGACTACCGCGTGATCGCCGGCCAGGGCACGGCCGCGCGCGAACTATTGGCACACGTGCCCGATCTCGATCTGATCCTGGTGCCGTTGGGGGCGGTGGTCTCGCGGCGGGTACCTGTCTGGCCGCTGCGCACCTGGCGCCGGCGTGTGAAGTCATCGCGGTGGAGCCAGCATGCGCCAACGACGGCGAAGTGGGTCTCGGGCGTGGCGAGCGGGTCGAATCCTGGCCAGTCGACACGATCTGCGATGGTTTACGGACGATGCTGGGTCGCCCCAATTTTACGATTCTTCAAAGCCGGGGCACCCGGGTGCTGACCGCCCCAGACACGGACACTGAAATCGCCATGGCTGAATTGCAGCGTGCGCTCAGATTGGCCGTGGAGCCGTCCAGCGCGGTGGTCTATGCCGCGCTGAAGCGCGCCGCAGCGATGTTTCAAGGGCGCCGAATCGGCGTGATTCTCAGCGGTGGCAATGTTGCGTAGGCAACATGTCAAACGTGTGTCCAACGTTCGCGCGTTTTCTTATGATTGTGAGCTAACCTTATGTTTTCAAACAGAATGGCCTGATATCCACAAGACTTGTGGATAACTCTGTGGACGGCGCATGGGAAATACTCCCCAAAACCTCAGTGCAGGCGGCTTGTGCGCTCGGCGGTAAAAAAAGTGCCAAGTTCAAGATAGGCTGTAAAAACAACAACTTGCGGCGTGGAACGAAGCCCGCTCAACCGCTCGGAGCGGACTTGACAAGTCGCCGTCTGACCACATTCGCAAGCTGTGAACTGTTGCACAGGCGGCCCACCCGCATCCTGATTGAGAGAGCCGGGCATGGGCGTGCTGTCAAGCCATCAACTGGCAGGTGTCTGGCAACCGCCCCGATAACCGTTCAGCTTGGAAATTTCCTGCCGAAGACTTGAGTCCCTGAACGAAACGCAGGACTCTTCTGAATCAAACATGGACGCCGAGGCCCGCAGCTGTCATTCTTGCCGACCCGTTCGTGAGCACAGTGCGGATTGTTCAGCCACTTGACTGTGGCGCGCATCTTACCTAACATCTCGCGCCCTTTTTCCCCCTATTTTCGAGTGTTGCCATGAAGCGCACCTATCAACCGAGCAAGATCAAACGCGCCCGTGACCACGGTTTCCGTGCCCGCATGGCGACCAAGAACGGCCGCAAGATTCTGTCCGCGCGCCGCGCCAAAGGCCGCGCCAAGCTGATCCCGTAAGAGTCATGACCAGCCCTGGCGGCGCGGCCTCGTTTCCGCGTACGCATCGGGTACTCACCAAATCAGAATTTGATCTGGTGTTCCAATCCGGAAACGGACTCAGGGCGCGATCCGTTCGCGCCCTGTTTCGTTTTCGCGACGATGGCGAGACCCGGCTCGGCTTGATCGTGCCCAAGAAAGCGTTTGCTCGCGCGGTCGATCGCAACCGCATCAAGCGGCTGATCCGCGAAGGCTTTCGCCGTCACCGTTGCCACTTGGCAGCGGTCGATGTCGTATTTCAGGTCCGGTCCGAAGCCCGCGACCGGACACTCTTCCAAAGCGAACTCGACCAGCTCTGGCGACGGCTCGATCGGGCCGAGTTGCGCGCTTCATCGAAAGGCAAACCGACGCCATGAACAGTCTTCGCGGCATTCTTTGGATGGTCCTCCTGGGGGTTTCCTTCCTGCTGTGGCAGGCCTGGATGACCGACTACGTGTATCCGAAGCCTACGACGCAGGCTCCCGCGCCGGCGGCACAGTCCGACTTGCCAAGCACTACGGCCGGCCAAGCTGCCGATGTGCCAAGTGCCAGCCAATCGACCGAACCGGGTGCCGCGCCATCCAGCGTTGCCGACGCAGCCACGGCGAGCACCGATAAGCACCCACCGATTCGCGTCCGGACCGATCTCCTCGATCTGCAGATCGAGCCCGTAGGCGGCAGCGTTAGTGTGGTCGATCTGCTCGCATACCGAGTGGATGCCAAGAAGCCAGAACCCAAAGTCCGCCTGTTCGACAACCAGGCCGCCACCTGGTTCGTTGCGCAATCTGGCCTCGTGAGCACAGACGGTACTGCGCCCAATCACCAGGCGCTGTTTCAGTCGGCAAGCCAGGACTATCAACTGGCTGAGGGGCAGAATCAGATCGAAGTGCCGCTGACCTGGCAAAACGACCAGGGCCTGAAGGTCACCAAGACGCTGGTGTTCACCCGCGGCAGCTACCTGATCACCGAACGCTGGACGATCGACAACCAGACCGGTCAACCGTTCAAAGGCAACGCCTACGAACAATTGCAGCGAGCGGCACCACCGCACGTGAGCTGGTCGTTGACCAACCCGCAGAGTTACAGCTTCGTAGGCGCGGCCTGGTACAGCGAAGAAGAAAAGTTCGAAAAGCTCGCCTTTGACAAGTTCGAGAAAGATCCGCTCGCCCGCGACATTACGGGTGGTTGGGCAGCCATGTTGCAGCACTATTTCTTCGCGGCCTGGATTCCGCCAGCCAACGAGGCCGTGCGCTACGAATCGCGCATGGTCCCCGATCCTGCCGGTCCGCGGTATCTGGTCCGCGCGCTGAGTCCGGTGCTCTCGGTGCCTGCCGGCGACACCTTGAACCGCGAATCGCGTCTCTATGTCGGTCCGAAGCTGCAGAATGATCTCGCCGCGATCGCGCCCGGACTGCCATACGTCATTGACTACGGCAAAATCACGTTCATTTCCGAGCCGCTGTTCTGGCTCTTGAACCAGTTGCACAAACTGGTCAACAACTGGGGCCTCGCGATTGTTCTGGTGGTCGTCTTTCTGAAACTGGCGCTGTATCCGCTGAGCGAAATGCAGTACCGCTCGATGGCCAAGATGCGCAAGCTGCAGCCGCGTATCCAGGAGTTGCAGCAGCGCTATGGCGAAGATCGGCAGAAGCTCAATCAGGCCATGCTGGAGCTGTATCAGAAAGAAAAAGCCAATCCCGCATCCGGCTGTTTGCCATTGCTCTTGACGATTCCGGTGTTCATCGCGCTCTACTGGGTGCTGCTGGAGTCGGTGGAGCTGCGCCACGCACCGTTCTATGGCTGGATCCAGAACCTGTCTGAGCGTGATCCGTATTTCATTCTGCCCGCGCTGAACGCGTTGACCATGTGGCTCACCCAGAAGCTCTCGCCGGCCCCGGCGGGCATGGATCCGCTGCAGCAGAAGGTGCTGATGTACATGCCGCTGATCTTGAGTCTGACCTTTGCGTTCTTCCCGTCCGGCCTGGTGCTCTACTGGACGGTCAACGGCACGCTCGGTCTGCTGCAGCAATGGATCATCATTCGCCGCTACGAAGCCAAGGAACCCAAGGCCGCCTGAGCGTGCAGGACGCCGACACCATTGCCGCCATCGCGACTGCAGCCGGTCGGGGCGGCATTGGCGTCATTCGACTCAGTGGTTCAAATGCACTGCAGATTGCCAAAACGCTTTGTCACCGGCGCACGTTGACTCCGCGGCACGCGCATTTCGCTCGTTTCTATGATGCCGAGGGCGTTGTGCTCGACCACGGCTTGGTGCTTGCGTTTCCGGGGCCAAATTCGTTCACCGGCGAGGACGTCGTCGAGTTGCAGGCGCATGGTGCTCCAATCGTCCTCGAACAACTGCTGAAGCAACTGTTCCGGCTTGGCGCGCGCCAAGCCCGCGCCGGCGAGTTCTCTGAGCGCGCTTACTTGAATCGGCGTATCGATTTGACGCAGGCCGAGGCCATCGCAGACCTGATCGCCGCCCAATCCGAAGCGCAAGCGCGAGCCGCAGTGCGTGCGCTGGAAGGTCAGTTTGGCGATCAGGTGCGCACGTTGCAGCAAGATCTGGAGCGTTTGCGCGTGCATATCGAAGCGGCCATCGATTTCCCGGAAGAGGAGATCGACTTTCTGGCTGACCCAGTGCTGGTCCAGCAAACCGAACACTTGCAGAAATCGATCGCGCGCATGCTCGATGACGCCCGGCGCGGGCAAAGGCTGCGAGATGGCTTGCACGTGGTGCTGATTGGTCGGCCGAACGCTGGCAAATCGAGCTTGCTGAATGCGCTCGCCGGCAAACCCCGCGCGATTGTCACCGACCTTGCGGGCACGACCCGCGATACATTGATCGAAGACCTCGATCTGGATGGTGCAAGCATCACGCTCGTTGACACGGCCGGCATTCGCGACAGTCAGGATCCGATCGAGCAGGAGGGCATTCGTCGCGCCCGTGCCGAGTTCGCGCGGGCCGATCTCGCACTGATTCTGGTTGCGCCGGGCGATGAGTCCGAGCTCGCACACCTGCTCGCCGAAGCGCCTGCCGGCATCCACATACTGATCTTGCGCACCAAGCTTGATCTCGGCCCGCCCGTGCCCATCGATGCCGAGGCGGCCGAGCAGATTGCCATCAGCGCGCAGAGTGGCGAGAACATTCCGGTGTTGCGCCGCCGATTGACGCAACTCGCCGGTCTTGGCGAAGGCAGCGACGGCACGCGCTCGGCACGCATCCGCCATGTTCAGGCCTTGGAAGCAGTGGCCGAACACTTGGACGTCGCACATGCACGCCTGACCTATGATCGCGCTGGAGAGCTCGCCGCCGAAGAACTGCGCCGCGCGCAGCAGGCCCTATCCAGCATCACGGGTGACTACCTCGCCGATGACTTGCTGGGCGCGATCTTTTCAAGTTTTTGCATTGGCAAATAGTCGACGCCACCGATAGCGTTGCGGAACCCGAAAAATGCGCGCTAGGATCAATGACTCCAGGCGTGAATGTCGATGATCCGACTGACGAACTTTTCATGAATCGCCCGATCCTGATCCGCGTCCTGTTGCCGCTCGCGGTTCTGGTGCTCGTCGAAGCGCTGCTCCGTCTGGGCTATTGGGAATCGATGGCGTCGCCGAACAGTCGAATTGGCGCAACAGTACGGCTCAAGACCCGGTTGGCACAGGAGCGTGAGCCCTTCCAACTGGTCACGCTCGGCAATAGTCGCGCTGAGCTTGGGCTCGATGAAGACGTCCTGCAAGCAATGGCCAATCGCCATGGCCAAAGGCATGTGCGTGCAACGTTACGTGGCGCCAACTGGTTGACTTGGGTGACCTTGGCCGAATGGCTCAAAGCGCACTACCCCGACGTGGACAACGCGATCATTGCGGTCTCGGTAGGTGACCTTCTGTGGACGAACAACGGAAGTTTCGAAGTCCGCATGGTCGAGCCTATCCGACAGGGACTCTGGCCCTCGCGGGAGGCACGCCTGATCTTCGATCCCAACGACTCCGACTCGTATGCGATCTGGTCGTCGTTGCTCGCATATCGGGCCGATCTGGCCGATTACGTTCGCGATCCGACGGGTCGACAACAGCAGCTGGCGCGAGCCGCACAGCGATCGCCGAGCAACGTGCGTGCCTCATCAAGCAACAACATTTGCGATCTGCCGATCCAGAGCCTTGCAAGCTGTGCCGCCGGCCAACCGGGAACAATCGTCGGATTGAACATCGTAAGCGAATGCAAGCAAGCCAACCAGACGTTGGCGACGCGCGAGGATTGGCGCCCGCCTTTGGCGCCGCCGATTCGAAAAGAGCGCCAGGCAGTGGCTACGCTGCGCCGATTACAGCTGCAAGGCATGCCCTACCGACGCCCGGTTGTCGTGCTGATGCCAGTATTAAAATTGTGGCGACAAGACGCGTTTCCGCCTGGACATGAGGCCTGGGTCAAGCAAATGTTCGAGCCACTGGTGGCGTCTGGGCGCATCACCCTGATTGATGCGACCGACTTTTTTGACGCCGCTCCGGGCGGCGAATGCACGGCGTTCTACGATCTCTATCATCAGACGCCGGACGCCTCGCGCGCGCTCACGGAATACCTCGTGCCGCAGATCGAGGCAGCGCTCTATGACTCGGCGCAAAGGGCGGCGCAGTGAACTTCAACTCTTGGTCATTCGTCCTGTTCTTTCTGATCGTGTTTGCGATCAGCGCGCCCATGCGGCGCTATTCCACGCTTCATAAGTGGGCCCTGCTAATTGCAAGCTGGTACTTCTATGGCAGCTGGAACTGGCAGTATCTCGGGCTTATTTTGTTCTCAACGGTCTTTGACTACTGGATCGGGCATCGCTTCGGGCGCACCGTCAAACCCAAACGCCTGATTACGATCAGCGTGATCGTCAATCTGGGCGTGCTGGCGTTCTTCAAGTACGCCAACTTCGCCATTGCGAGCGCCAACGATCTCGCTGACGTTGTGGGAGCTGGATTTCAGTTCAGCGCGATTGACATTCTGCTGCCCGTTGGCATTTCGTTCTACACCTTTCAAAGCATGAGCTACACGATCGACGTGTATCGAGGCGAGCTCGCCCCACGAAAAAGTCTGCTCGACTACGCCTTGTTCATCGCGTTCTTCCCACAGCTGGTGGCCGGCCCGATCGTGCGCGCCAGCGAGTTCTTTGCCGAACTGGATCACCCCAAGCGACTCCCTTGGAAAGAGATCAGCTATGCGTTGATCCTGATTGCGCTTGGCTTTGTGAAAAAAGTGGTGCTGGCGGATTCGCTGGCTGAATGGGCTGATCCGATCTGGGCGGCCGTTGCTCTGCGGGAGCCGGCATTCGTGTTGGCAGCCGTCTACAGCTTTGCGTTTCAGATCTACTTCGATTTTTCGGGTTACACCGACATCGCCATCGGCATCGCCCTGTTAATGGGCTTCCGCTTTCCCCAGAATTTCAACTACCCGTACGCGGCCACCAGTCTGCAAGACTTCTGGCGGCGCTGGCATATGACCCTGTCGCGCTGGTTGCGCGACTATCTGTACATTCCCCTCGGCGGCAACCGGTACGGCCCCACGCGCACCCAGGTCAATCTGTTGCTCACGATGTTACTCGGCGGTCTATGGCACGGCGCGAGCTGGAACTTTGTGATCTGGGGTGGCATCCATGGCTTGTGGCTCGCTTTTGAGCGCTTGCTGTTGTTTCGAATTCCCGGTTGGAACAGCCCGAGCCCGATCATCGTGTTGCTTCGGTGGCTGCTGACGTTTCATGTCGTGTGCTTCGCCTGGATCTTCTTCCGAGCACCTGACTTGCCAACCAGCCTGATCGTCATCGAAAAGATCGGCCAGCTGCTGACGAATCCCGGCACGCTCGACCGGATCAACACCGCACTGTTTGGCTTCCTCGTCCTGCTATTGCTGCACGTGGCCGGAAACCGCTATGCGTTGAAGCGGCGCATCGGCGAGGGGCCGCTCTGGTTGCACAGCAGCGTGATGATTGGCGCCCTGGCCATGCTGTATCTCTTTGCGCCGAGCCGCGCGGCGCCGTTTTTGTACTTTCAGTTCTAGGCGGCATTCCGATGGAAAGAGGTACGAAACAGTAGAACAACTGCTCCGCGTGCAACCGGCCTGACCCAGCATCACAGCGACTCTTGCCGACGATTGGTGCGAGGCACTCAGCTTGAGTCTGCGTATCGGCAAATAGCCAACCGACCTCAGCTGCCACCCAATGAGCGCCAGTCGGATCAAGAGCCCGCAAAGTACGGCCGCTCCGAAATGAACAAGTAGCGCGTCGCGATCTGTTCCCAGAGCGGTGGACAGTTACGGCCCAGGCGAACACGTGCTGCGGCGTAGAGTTGCGCGCGCAGCTGAGGCGGCATTTCGCTGAGGTTTGTTTCAGCAGCCAAGCCAGCGGCCATCTGCATCAGAAACGCTCGCGCCAGTGCCGCATCAGATTCATCCAGATCCGCCACTGCCGCATCGAGCCAGATCTGCCCGTTGCCGCCTTGCCTCTCGATCAGCGCGTATTGGAGCATTCGCACCGACGCCTCCAACTCGGTATCAACCGACACCCTCATTGCCTGTTCGATCAAGTTCGCGTCAGCGCCATCCGATGCCGCCAGTTTGATCAACGCGTCGGGGTTCTGTTTGGCTTGCATTGCGTCCGCCGCAACGCGCAAATCGCCTCGACTGAACCAAGCGTAGCCTTTGGTCCATT
The DNA here is from genome assembly GCF_003015185.1 of Ahniella affigens. Taxonomy (GTDB): domain Bacteria; phylum Pseudomonadota; class Gammaproteobacteria; order Xanthomonadales; family Ahniellaceae; genus Ahniella; species Ahniella affigens. Next base: position 4,770,916 of record NZ_CP027860.1, on the reverse strand, counting down.
CGTATCCGGCGGTACTCTGTCCATCGGTCGCGCGCACGAGCGCTTCGAGGTCTGGATCAGCGACCAAGGCGCGCACGACGTCTGGATCATGCTGCTGATCGCGCAAGCGCGCCAAGCGCACCAGCGCCGAGCGGGCCCAGCCGCGCATTTCCGGTAGTTCGGCATAGGACTGCACAAACGCCGCCAACGCAGCATCCCATTGAACCCGTTCGGCCAAAATATTGGCCCGCGCCAACCGCAACCACGGATGCTCCGGAAACCGAGCCAATGCCGCAACAAATGCTTGGTTTTGCGCCGCAGAGTCAGACTCGCAGCGAATGGCGAGATAAATCAGATCGGGGTTGTCCGGTGCCGCTGCCGACTGCGCCTGATGCACGGCGCAGCTCTCTTGCTGTTCAGACGCAGTGCCACTGTCTTGCAGCGCGCGTAAGGTCACCACCTCATTGGGCAAGCGCTGCGATCGTGTCACGATGATGTTTCGCCCTTCGGCTAGATCACGGGCAAGTGCCAACCACTCATGCAATCGCTCGGTGCCGCCCTGATCAAACCGAACGTGGGCCCGGATCAACGCGTCGCGTCCCGCTTCCGGGCTCAGCGCTACTTGCTGTGACGGCCGCAGGTCATCGAGTGATTGTAGTGCCGTGCGCGTATCCCCGCCCGACTTGGTCCGGATTTGCGCAGGCGGGTCGGTGAACACATGGTCGGCCGACACGTTGCTCAGGATTGGGTTGCCAAGGAAGCGTGGTTCACGCTCGGCAGCGTTGCCGTATGAGGCGGTAACCAGCACCAGCGATGACGCACCAGCCACGTTGTAAAGCATCTTGCGACCCAAATCGCTCGGCTCCAACGTCAGTCGCTCGATCAGATGCTGATCGCTCAGTTGGCTGAGTACTTGGTGTGAGTCCCGGGATGAGACCGTTGTCGTCACGTGCGCGCCCGCAGGCACTGTGATCTTCGTCTGATCGATGCGTACCGTTACCGGCTCAGACAGTCCATTATGAATGGTCAGACTGGCGTCGCCAACGCCGGCCGACAGCCACAGCAGTCCACCTAGGATGCTGCCCGCAGAGACAAATCGAAGTCCCGTTGCCATCGCGCCATCGGCACTCTGAAAGCGATCCCAGAAATTTAGGCGCAGCGTCGTGGGACGCTCACAGCCCGGGAGCAGGCAAGGGTATTCCTCTGGCACAACGGAATGCTGAGGCGCGGGCGGCAACGCTTCGCCTTGACGATACGCAGCCAGCACCCGTTCTTCAGCGCCGAGCAGGGTTTGCAGACAAGCTTGTTGCAGCGTATCTAACGCATGGAGATAGACACCGACCCAGCCGTCCACCGCCCCAAGCCAACTCTGAATGTTGTCTTGATTGGCGGGCGGTAGTTTCAGCTCGCCGAGCATGCTGGCCCAGTCAGTGGTCTTCAATGCTGTCAGCAAGGTTGCGTCGAGTCGAATCTCGGGTGCGGATTGGTGCAGGCGTGCCAGCGCGCGCTGGACCACATTGCAGTCATCAATCAGCAGCTTGAGCTCGGCCTTTGAGACGCTTTTATCGGCCGTGACGACGCGATACGTGTGGGCCAAAACGCGTTGTGTATCTTGCAGGTCGGCATGCGCGTGTTCGGCGAAGTGCATGACCGACAACAAACCGTGCAGGTGCAGTGCCCAGCCTTCGCCCAATTGCTCGGCCATGGCGCGGTGCACGCTGCGCGCGCGTCGATCATGACGATGCAGCGCGTCTCGAACTTGCGCCAATTCGGATTCAATCGCGGCAAGCGTCTTCGGCAAATCTTCGCGCTTCAGCTCCTCGCCGCGCCAACGGAAATTGCGATTCCCCGTGCTCAACGCGCCGGCAATCAGACCTTTGATGCTGGCCGCTTCTGCGGTCAAGGCGCGCAGCCGGTCGAGATCCTGATCATGGCGATCGTCATAGAGCTCGGCCGCGATCCCGCCAAGATTGCTCTGGCCGGGGATGCTCTCGAATAGTTCAGCAACCGTGGCTGCATGCCGAGTCAAGGCGCGATTCAGGTAGCTGCCCCGGTAGCGACGCTTCAAGCTTGGTAGGTCGAACTGTTTGTCGAGCGCCGCCAACGACTCGGCAATGGGCGAGCTCGGAACGGTATCGGGTTCCTTCAGAGCGCTCCGCAGCAGTTCGCGCGTGACCCTCTGCCGAAGTGACGCGGCGTTCTGGAACAACTCCCAGCCGGGGCGCGGATCAATGCTCGCGGCGACATAGCGCTCTTTGACATTGCGCTCACGATCAGAGTTCTCCGGATGCGTCGACCACATGGCCGGCGGTTTGGCGAGCGAGTCGACAAAAACGCGGTGATCTTTCGCTTCGCCAACGATCGGCGGGGCTCGGCCATAGTTGGGGTCGGCCTGCACAATGCGCAAATGCATGATGATCCGCGACTGTACGGCGAACAGATCATCGATGACTCGGTTCGCCTTCAGTTCGTCTTCGGCAAACGCGAGCGCCTGCTGCCACGCCTCATCGGCGGCGCCCAGTTTATGCAGCGCGTGCACCAGCGCGTCGCTGCCGGTCAGCGCCGTGGCGACGAGATCGGCCTGGTACTCCATTTCCCGCGACAGCGCGCGTTGCGCGAGGACCACGAGCCGGAACAATAACTCGACCAAGGAGCGGATCGACCAGATGATCAGGCTGAGCAGCCAACCGACCCAGGCAATTCGGAAATCGACCCGGCTTAGTCCCTCGACAAATCGATCCAGGGCGCCGCGCTGCGCAACGATATGGCCGGCAATCTGTTGTGCCACATACACCCAGCGGCCAACGGCCATGCTGCGTTGAGCGAAGTGGCCGAACTCATGGGCGAGCACGGCTTTGAGCTCACCAAGGCTCAGCACATTGACCAGCGCCAGACCGATCTCCAGGTTCTTCTTGGACGGGAAGATCAGGTTCAGGATCGACAAGTCGTAGAAGACCGACGCATTGACGCGCGGCGATACAAACACACGCTTTGGTCGCGGCGCGCCGGCCTCATCGGCGAGCTTATGCAAGAATTCGAACAGCAGCGGTTGGTCTTCAGGCTTCAATTCCAGGTCATCGCCAGAATGGCCACGCTGGATCGAAAACAGCGGCTTAGCCATGAACACCACCAGAAAGCCGGCGATACCAATCAGCAAGAAGCTGATCAAGGGCTCATTGCCGCGCCCGCCGCTCAAGTCCTGGACTTGCGTGTAAACCAAGAACCCCAACCAGATCATCAGCCCAAAATAAGCGGCGACGAACGTGAACAGGCCGAGTACCGCAAACCAAGCATGCCGCCGATACGTCTTGCTGGCCTCAGTCAGATTGGCCGGGACTTGCTCGGGTCCAGCGGGATAGATGGAATGGATACTCACGGGTGCCCCTTGCAAATGGATTCACGCAATCGTCGGCCAGTACCGGTTGCCGACCGAATCGCCTGATCCTATTGCCGCCCAAAGTCCGTTCGCAAGCCACCGTTTGCGCGGGTGATCGGTGCGCATGCGTAAACCCAGGCGTGCGCTCCCCTCTTCTACTCATGGGCGGCACCGCCGCGTGCAGCAACGATTTGTGCCACTCATGCCTGACGCGTGCGCGATCCGTCAGTTCGCTTCCGGAACAAACGATCATCCGAATACGGCGATGATCTAAGGAGGGTCTGAATAAGTCCATCCTGGACTTTCAGACCCACAATGAGTCCGGCACATGTCCGGACTCATTGCTCCAGAATCAAGCACTTGCGTGCTCGATTCTGGGCGGGCCATCCATGGCCCGCATCGCCTCTGAACTTGTCCAGAGGCTCCCTAAGCGTACCTCTGGCTCGGTGCCTCGGTAGGCCACGGACAGCAACATCCGTAGCGCTGCCGGTGCGTGGCTGATCAGTTGCTTTGTTCGCGTGGCGTTAGTGTCGAGCGCAAGCGTGCCGGTGATCGGATCGGGTCGTCTTGAATTGAGTCTTAGCAACCAATCCGCAACGGATGCCCTTTCAGCGTGGTCAACAAGTACGCGAGGGCGGTGGCGCCCAACCAGAGCGGAAAGGCGAGGGTGGTCAGCATGTAGCCGACGTAGCGCCAGCTTGCCTCCTGGGACGCCCGCAGGTATCGGGCCAGTGGTATTAAGCCGCAGATGAGTGCGAGGCTGGCGCCGAGCGTCAGGAACGAATAGAAGTCATTGGCATCGAGGGGTGAGCGGTTGCCGTGTGCCGCTACTTTGATGATCGACACCCAGCAGAAGACGAAGGCCGGCACGGGTAGCAGGTACCAAAGACGGAGCAGGTGGTGGACCAGGAGCATTTGGAAGGGGTAGTGAATGGATGACGCGGTCAGCCTAGGGCAGCGACCTGTGCGCGAGGGCAACTCACGCCAGAGTCGCAGTGGGCGCTACCGATCGTCTCGGCCCGGGATTGCGCTGACGCGGCACCTCGGGCGCCGAAGCAATCTGGCAACTTGCGGGCAAGTATCTGATTCCGCAGGTATCCACGCCTGAAACGGGCGACGAATATCGGTTCTGAGCCGGGATCGGGCTGCACCAAACCCCGCTTGCTGGCACAATAGCGAGCCCTTTTTCTGCCCCGTGCCCGCATGGGGTATCCGTTTCCCTTAACCGACCAGGTGTCCGGATGAATTTTCACGAGTATCAAGCGAAGCTGCTGTTCGCGGACTATGGCATTCCTGTGCCAGCAGGCCGCGTCGCCTCAACACCTGCCGAGGCCATGGAAGCTGCACACGCCATTGGTGGCGAGCAGTGGGTGGTCAAGGCCCAGATCCACGCGGGTGGCCGCGGTAAGGCCGGTGGTGTGAAGTTGGTCAAGAGCTTCGAAGACGTGCGCGATGCCGCCGCCAAGATGCTCGGCACCAAGATGACCACGTATCAATCGGCTGGCCGCGCGCTGCCGGTCGACAAAGTGCTGATCTCGGAAGCGAACGACATCGAGCAAGAGTTGTATCTGTCCTGCCTCGTCGATCGCGCCACGAAGTCGGTGAGCTTCATTGTGTCTGCCGCCGGCGGTGTCGATATTGAACAAGTCGCGGCCGAAACGCCGGAACAGATCCACACCGTGGTCGTCGACTACGTGCAGGGCCTGCAGCCGTATCAGTGCCGGAAAGTCGGCTTTGCGATGGGTCTGAACGCCAAGCAGGTCGGTCAGCTGACCAAGATCATGCTCGGCGTCTACAAGCTGTTCATGGACCAAGACATGGCCCTGATCGAGCTGAACCCGCTGGCCATTGTTGCCAACGGCGACCTGATGGCACTCGACGGCAAGCTGAACTCGGACGACAACGCCGAATTCCGTCACGCCAAGCTCGCTGCGATGCGCGACATCGCGCAGGAAGATCCGGCCGAAGCGAAGGCGGCTGATCATCACCTCAACTACGTGCAGATGGATGGCAACATCGGCTGCATGGTGAACGGCGCTGGCCTCGCGATGGCGACGATGGACGTGATCAAGCTCGCAGGCTCCGAGCCGGCGAACTTCCTCGACGTTGGTGGTGGCGCCACGAAAGAGCGCGTGACCGAAGCGTTCAAGCTGATTTTGAGCTCGGACAAGGTCAAGGCCATTCTGGTCAACATCTTCGGCGGCATTGTTCGCTGCGACATGATTGCCGAAGGCATCATTGCCGCGGTCAAGGACGTCGGCGTGACGATCCCGGTCGTCGTGCGTCTTGAAGGCACGAATGTCGAAAAGGGTCGCGAACTGCTGGCCAATTCCGGCTTCAAGATCATCCCTGCCACTGACCTGAACGACGCCGCGAAGAAAGCGGTTGCTGCGGTCGCCTGAGGAGTGCCTATATGAGCGTATTGATCAACAAGAACACCAAGGTCATCTGCCAAGGTTTTACCGGCAGCCAGGGCACCTTCCACTCCGAACAGGCTTTGGATTACGGCACCCAACTCGTCGGTGGCGTGACCCCAGGCAAGGGTGGCGCGACGCACATCGGTCTGCCGGTGTGGGACACGGTCGAAGATGCTGTCAACGAAACCGGCGCCGATGCGTCGATGATTTTCGTGCCACCGCCGTTTGCGGCCGACGCGATTCTCGAAGCAGCCGATGCCGGCATCAAAGTGATCGTGGCGATCACCGAAGGCATTCCGGTGCTCGACATGCTGCGCGTCAAGAACGCGCTGGCGCACTATCCCGACACCGTGCTGATCGGCCCGAACTGCCCAGGCGTGATCACGCCCGGCGAATGCAAAATCGGCATCATGCCGGGTCACATTCACAAGCCCGGCAAGATCGGCATCGTGTCGCGCTCCGGCACGCTGACGTATGAAGCCGTGTTCCAGACCACGAATGCGGGCCTCGGTCAGTCCACCTGCATCGGTATCGGTGGCGACCCGATCAACGGCCTGAACTTCATCGACTGCCTCGGCATGTTCCAGGACGATCCGCAGACCGAAGGCATCATCATGGTCGGCGAAATCGGTGGCAGCGCCGAAGAAGAAGCTGCGGAGTTCATCACCGAGTATGTGCGTAAACCGGTTGTGGCATTTATCGCCGGCGCGTCGGCGCCAGCCGGCAAGCGTATGGGCCATGCGGGCGCGATCATCTCGGGTGGCAAGGGCACGGCGGCTGCGAAGTTTGCTGCGCTCGAGAAGGCAGGCGTGACAACGGTTCGTTCGCCAGCTGATCTGGGTCGCACGATCCAGGAGCGCTTGGCCAAGGGCTAAGTGCTGGTTGGTCGCAGTTGATGACAAAGCCCCGGGAAGCCGGGGCTTTGTTGTTTTTGAAGCTGGAAAAAGTGATCAATCAACGCCTGGGATTCATTTGATTCGCAAGATCGAACCTCACCCCGGATCAAGTCCGGGGTGACGAGAGGGGGATTGAGGCGACTCTGGTAACCGGCCGCAGTCGCAGTCCGACGCATTGTTCGTGTCGCAAGACCCCAACCCACGATTCGTCACCCCGGACTTGATCCGGGGTGGGTTTAGAGAGGTCGACGATTGCTGCGAAAACCTGATGATGGTGATACCGGTCGCACCGTTCAGAACAGCGATCGGCTCGCGGCCGCTGCTTTGCAGGAACAAATCTGGAGCCAACCGGAGATTGCTTGACAAGCGCCTTTGCTTGGAGCAATCTATTGCATAATTAATGAATTCGTTAAATAGTGACATGAACATCGACCGCGTCTTCGAAGCTCTTGCCTCCACGGCTCGCCGCAAAATCCTGGCTTACCTGAATGAGGGGGAGCTCACCGCTGGTGACATCGCTACACGCTTTGAATTTTCGAAGCCGGCACTGTCCACGCACCTTCGGATTCTTGAAGAGGCCGGACTGATCGAGCGCGAAAAACGCGGGCAGTTCGTGTACTTCCGCTTGGTCAAAGAGCGTGTGGCGAACACCGTGTTTGCCTGGGCGGCTGAGCTTTGTCCCGTCGCCGGGCCGATCAAACGTGAGCGGCGCAGCACCAAAACATCCTGACGCCAGCGCGCCGATTTCACGAATTCAAAGGTCCACGATCATGATGAGTCTGACTCAGGAATTGCGAACGTTTCCAAGTGTGCGACTGCCCGCGCCAGACGGCGGTCTGCCCGTAGAGGTGTCACTGATCGCACAACTCGACCCAGGCGCCGGAGACGCGTTGATTGCCAGCACCGCCGCGCGGCAACGCGGACATCAGAACTACGTCGACGCGCTTGATGAGCCTTCGGCCCGGATTGGTGACACGGATTTCGAACGTGGCGATGTGTCGTCGCTATACACCTTCTTGGTCGACCGTCGTGGCCACCCGTTCCATCGCCATCGTGGCCATCGGGTGTTTACCGCGATCACAGGCAGCGGCGGGACGCAGCTCCGCTTTGCGATGGTCGATGACGCCGCGTGGCAGGCCGACCCAAGCGCCTTTGTGCGTGCGCTGCGCTTTGTTGATCTGCCGCCGGACTGCTTGTTCACGGTGCGCTTCGGCGGCGGCACCTGGCACCAGTTTGTCCCGAAACCGGGCACGACCGGGCATCCGGCGCTGTTCGCGTTGTCCTGCCACACGAATGAATTGGGTGGGGAACTGCCGGAATCGGTCAAGGCGCAGGTGCTGGCCAATGCCGCAGACATTCCGAGTCTCACCGAAGTTTTGCCCGATGCGGTAACCGCATTGCTGAACGACGCCCGGTTCGATCTGAATCGGGTGCCGACTACGGCGCTCGCACTGGGGCACTCGAGCGAGCATCGGCAGGGCCGGATATGTGCGGCGGTGCGCCGGTTGATTGGTCCGGTTCGAGCCTGGGTGAGTCGCTTGCGCGGCAGTCGGGCCTGGGTAGCGAGCAACGGTGGTGGTCGTGCCGTTCAGGCACACGCCGATATGCCCGCCGATTCGCTACTGCACGCCCAATTTGTCGGAGCGCCAGTGCATGCCGACGCGTTTGAGCTCCGGCTCGCGCCACGCGAATGCGAACACCGCGACGCACCGACCTTACTGGCCGATGTCCTGAACGGCTTTCTCGAACACCGGCCGCTCGGCGTGACTCGGCTCATGCGGCTACGCAATGCGTTGGTCCGCCCGTTTGGACTCCGCACTTCGCAGTTGGGCTGCCCGGTGTCGTCGCTGCTCGGCAAGGAGTCGTGCGGGGTCTTCGCTGGGCTCCCCGTGCACCAGAGTCAGGTCGCCGACGACGGCAGCCTGGCCGAGGTGGTCTTGGGTGCGGACGACAAGCATCTCGCATTCCGGTCGGTTGTTCGGGTCGAACGTCGCGCCGATGGCGGCGCGTCAGTCTGGCTCGGAACGCGCGTGCAGACGCGCAATCTGTTTGGCGTCCTCTACATGAACCTGATCGAGCGCGTACATCGTCACTATATCTCGCCGACGATGCTCCGCCTCGCGGTCGCGCACGCGGTAGACGCGTCCCCGGCCCCTGGCGCCGCAAAGCCAGCCCAGCCGGTCTGGGTCTGAGCGCCATTGCCCACCCGCTGGTCAGTACCAGCCCCCGTTTTGCCTCATGAAATTCCCGGGGGCGCATGCCCGGCTCCGGGCGGGGCGTTACCATATCGATCTTTCCTCTGCCCCCGGGACCTGCCATGTACAAGAACTTCTCAGACCTTGCTGCATTTGACCCTGAATTGGCCGATGCCATCCAGAAAGAGGCGGTCCGGCAAGAGGACCATGTCGAGCTGATTGCCTCCGAAAACTACGCGTCGCCGCGAGTCATGGCGGCCCAGGGCTCGGTGCTGACGAACAAATACGCCGAAGGCTATGCCGGCAAGCGGTACTACGGCGGCTGCGAGTATGTGGACATCGCCGAGAAACTGGCGATCGATCGCGTCAAGCAACTGTTCGGTGCCGACTACGCCAACGTGCAGCCGCATTCCGGCTCGCAGGCAAATGCAGCGGTGTACTTGGCGCTGCTGACGCCGGGCGACACGATTCTCGGCATGAGCTTGGCGCACGGCGGCCATCTGACGCATGGCGCCAAAGTCAATTTCTCCGGCAAGATCTTCAATGCCGTGCAGTACGGGATCAACCCCGACACTGGCCTGATCGATTACGACGAAGTGGCGCGTCTCGCTGCTGAGCACAAGCCGAAGATGATCGTCGCGGGCTTCTCGGCGTACTCGCAGGTCATCGACTGGGCGAAGTTCGCTGAAATCGCGAAGTCGGTCGGCGCCTATTTCTTTGTCGACATGGCGCACGTTGCCGGTCTCGTCGCCGCCGGTGTTTACCCAAATCCCGTGCCGCACGCCGATGTGGTGACCTCGACCACGCACAAGACGCTGCGCGGTCCGCGTGGCGGCATCATCCTCGCGAAGGCAAACGCCGAGATTGAGAAGAAACTGCAGTCCATGGTGTTTCCGGGCACCCAAGGCGGCCCGCTGATGCACGTGATTGCCGCCAAGGCCGTTGCGTTCAAGGAAGCGCTGCAGGCGGATTTCAAGGCGTACCAGGAGCAAGTCGTCAAGAACGCCCAGGCCATGGCGAAGACGTTGCAGGCGCGCGGCTACAAGATTGTCTCCGGAGGCACCGAGAATCACCTGTTCCTGGTTGATCTGATCGGTCGCGACGTCACGGGCAAAGATGCCGAAGCAGCGCTCGGCGCCGCGCACATCACGGTCAACAAGAACGCGGTGCCGAACGATCCCCGCTCGCCGTTCATTACTTCGGGCTTGCGTCTGGGCACTCCGGCGGTGACGACGCGTGGCTACAAAGAACCAGACTGTGTTGCGCTCGCTGAGTGGATTGCCGATGTGCTCGATAACCCGAGCAACGAACAAGTGCTTGCGGGTGTGCGCGCGAACGTCACGAAGCAGTGCCAACAGTATCCGGTTTACGCCTGATCACTGTCCACGCACGACGTTGTCCCTGATCGCTCTTAGAAAAACGCCCGATGGGGCGTTTTTCGTATCTGGTAGCCAAACCGCTTAGCGTCGCTTACGGCTCTTTGCCCGCGGCTGATACTTCGCGAGTTCCAGCCAGTCGCGCTCAGGCAGGCCGAGAATTTCGTCGAGCATGCGCGGCATCATTCCGGCCGGCAGCGCACTCTCGCTGCACCACAGAATCGCGATGCCGACATCTTGGTCGGGCAGCAAGCCGACCATCGCGCGATAGCCCTGCACGGCACCGGCATGAAACACCAAGCGGTGGCCGGAGTAGTCAAAAACGCGCCAACCCAGCGCATACTCGGCCGCCGACACGCGTGCCCGGCGCCAAGGCGAGCTGCTGACTTCCGTCGGCGTCAGCACGCGTGCACGGTGGATTTCATCCAGCACCGACTGCGGAATCACCGTCGGATCGTGACCGAGCTGGGCGAGCAGCCATTTCGACATGTCCGTGATGCTGGCGTTGACCCCCGCGGCCGGCGGCACCCGGTAGTAGTTCGGCTTTGCCGATAGCGGCACCCAGCCATTGCGCCCACGCACATGCGGCGCCGCGTAGTCGGCACTGGCCTCCAGCGCTTCCTTGCCAAACGTCGCAGTATCCATGCCGAGTGGGTGGAAGATCCGCTTCTCGACCTGATGCGTATAGAAATCGCCCGTGACCGAATACACAACCTCACCAATCAGGCTGAACGCGACATTCTGATAGGCATAGCAATCGCCGGCCGGGCAAGTCAGCGTGACGTCGCTGAGCTTGGGCACCAGCTCGTAGTACGTTTCGTTCTGTTCCAGCAGGGGGTCGAACGTGTGGGTTGGCAGGCCCAGGCGGTGGCTCAGCAAGTCTTCGACACGCAGGCTGAGCGACGCGTTGGCGTCTTTCAGGACTAGTGCCGGAACATGGTCTTGAACCGGATCAGCGAGCGTCAGCACGCCGTCGTTGACCAGCAGGCCGGTCAAGGTTGCGGCAAATCCCTTGGACACCGACGCCAGCCGGAACACCGTATTCGGCCCAACGGGTTGCCGCGTCCAGGCATGCCGAACGCCGTAACCCTGGGCGCGCAACACCTGGCCGCGCGACACCAGCGCCACGGCAAAACCGGGCACTTGGCCGGTCTTTTGTATGCCCTCGCTCATCAAGTCCAGATCGCGGACCCAATTCGCCTCCTGATCCGAGCTACTCAGCGGGATCTCAGCCGGCGGCGGGCTCAACGCGGCGTCCTGAGTGGGCGGCATGACCCGCAACGGCGTATTCAGTGTGGCCGATATTGGCGGCACCGGCGCAGCAGTTTGCGTGAATGGCGCGCTCGGCACCGTGGTCGGTGCCGCCGCCAGACCCGGATGTATCAGGCCCAGGCAGGCCGACAAGGTCAGCAATGAGAGAATCGGACGGCGGCCTGGAACCATGGCGGAATTCGGGTGACGGTTTGCTATGCTCGAATTGAACACGGCAATGCTAGCAGGCTGCCTGTGTGCTGCGCCCGCTTGCTTGCGTCGGGCCGCATCCTGCCTCGGCAAGATGCGTTCGGTTCGGGTTGCTGCCCGAATCCCGCCCGGCGCGACCAAATCGGCGCCCACATGCGGCCGCGTTCGCCAATATCGTGTCCAACCTACCTATTGTCGGAGATCTTCTCATGGTTGCCGGACTGATTTTTTTGGGCTTGCTTGCACTCGGGTTCTTTTGGGGCGTGTCGATTTACAACGGCCTGATCCGGGGGCGGCGCGGCTTTCAGAATGCGTTCGCACAGATCGACGTGCAGCTGACACGCCGCTATGACCTGATCCCGAATCTGGTCGAAACCGCCAAAGGCTACATGGCGCACGAGCGCGACACGCTGGAGGCCGTCATCAAAGCCCGCAACGCCGCGGTCAGCGGACTGAAATCGGCCTACGGATCGCCTGGCGACGCCGCGGCCATGCAAGGGCTGGCCGCGTCTGACGGTCAGTTGAGTGGGGCTCTTGGACGCCTGTTTGCGCTGTCTGAGTCTTATCCGGACTTGAAGGCGAACCAGAACATGATGCAGCTCTCGGAAGAACTCACGTCGACCGAGAACAAAGTCGCCTTCGCCCGCCAGGCGTTCAATGACAGCGTCATGTCGTACAACATCCGTCGCGACTCCTTTCCGAACAACATCATCGCCGGATTCTTCAGTTTCAAAGAAGCGGCGCAACTTGAGATCGAAGACAAAGCCAAGCGCGACGCTCCCAAGGTAACGTTCTGAGCTTTAGCCCACTCCAAAAACCGGGTGGGCTCAGGCAAACGCTCCCGGGCCGCCGATGAACTTCTTCGAACAGCAGGAACTGGCTCGAAAACAATCCAGACGAATGGTCTGGCTGTTCATGCTGGCCGCCTTTGCAGTGATCGTCGCCATTGACGTTGTGCTGGTATTGATACTTGCTGCCACGAGCCTGAAGAGCCAGCCCGAGGCAATGTTTTCGTTCTCGGCCACCCTTGCCAATCACCCCGGCGCGCTGGCGTTGACGTCGGTCCTGACGGGCATGGTCATCGGCATCAGCTCGCTCGGCAAGATGGCCAGTCTCCGGTCCGGTGGCAAGGCTGTAGCGGCCAGCATGGGCGCGACCCAAGTCAGCACCGGCAGCACGAATCTGCACCATCGGCGACTTCGTAACATCGTGGAGGAAATGGCGATCGCCTCTGGCGTGCCGGTGCCCGAGGTGTATGTGCTGGAGCAGGAGCCCGGCATCAACGCGTTCGCGGCGGGATTCAGTCCTGCCGACGCCGCCGTCGTGGTAACGCAAGGCGCGCTGGAGAAGCTCACGCGTGATGAACTGCAGGGCGTCATTGCGCACGAATTCAGTCACATCCTGAATGGCGACATGCGTCTGAACATCCGCTTGATGGGCGTGCTGTTCGGCATCCTGGTGGTCGGGTTGATTGGCCGCAAGATTCTTGAGGGCATGCGCCACACGCGTGATAGCAAGGGGCTCGGTCCGATCTTGCTGGCCGCGCTTGCCATCATGATCCTCGGCTATGTCGGTCTGTTCTTCGGGCGCATGATCAAAGCGAGTATTTCGCGTTCTCGCGAATACTTGGCCGATGCGTCAGCCGTGCAGTTCACGCGCCAGACTGATGGTCTCGCGGGCGCGCTGAAAAAAGTCGGCGGGCTGCAACAGGGCTCCAAACTTGCTGCGACCGACACCGAAGACGTCAGTCACATGCTTTTCAGCGATGGCATCGGATTCAGCGGTCTGTTTGCGACGCATCCGCCACTGCTCGAGCGCATTCAGCGACTCGACAAGACGTTTGATCCGCGTCAGTTCGCCGACATCCACAAGCATTGGAGCAACAAGGTAGACGTTCTGGCGCTCGACGCCACCACGCCGAGCCACAGTGCTCTCGGCTTGACGGCGGCAACACCCATGTTGCGGGGCGCGGTGGCGCCGGGCCTGCCCGGTGCCCACGCCCAAGTTCGCGTCGAGGCAAAGGCGGTGGCGGGCCAGGTCGGCAATCCCGCAGCAGACGACTATCGGGCGGCCGATCAACTCCATACGCACCTGCCCGATTCGTTGAAGCAGATTGCGCGAAGGCCCGAGCAGGCCGAGACTTTGCTCCTGGCGCTGCTGATCGATCCGGAGCATCGTCAGCCGCAGTTCCGGGCGATCGCCGCGGCGCACGGTCAAGCTGTGGTCGAAGCCGTGCGCGCGTTGTTGCCCGAACTCGCCATCCTGCATCCAATGATGCGGTTGCCCCTGGCGAATCTGGCCTTCCCGTCCCTGCGTCGACGGCCACGCCCCGAACTCGATGCCTTCGTCGCATTGATCGACCAGTTGGCAAAGGCCGACGGCACTGTCTCGCCCTACGAATTCTGTCTGGCGGCCTTGTTGCGCGCCCAGGTGATTGACTTTCTGGACCCGGCACGAGCACGTGCGATGGGTCGCCTGAAACTCCATGACGGTCAGCAGGAAGCGCTGTGCTTGTTGGCGCTGGTGGCCAAATTCGGGCACGACCGCGCTGCTGATGCCGAGCGCGCATTCCAGGTTGCTGCCAGCACGGTGTATCAAGGCGAGGCCCACCGATATGCGCCGCCTGCCAACTGGCATGCGCCGCTCGCCGCGGCACTCGCCAAACTCGATCGGCTGGATGCCACGGGCAAGCAGATTCTGATCGAAGCGCTCGTCCGCGGCATCAGTCAGGATGGGCTGCTGTCGGTGCCCGAGGCAGAGCTCTTGCGCGTCGTTTGTGCAGCACTGCATTGCCCGCTGCCACCGATTCTGAGCTTCTAAGGTGGCCGCATGAGCGAAGTGACCAAACTTCTGGAGCGTGCCCGACAAGGCGATGCGTCAGCCTGGAATCAGGTTGTGGCCCTGATCTACGACGATTTGAAGCGGATTGCTCGGAGTGTTCTGGCCGGACAGAGTTCGGCCACGTTCAACCCAACGGCGCTCGTGCACGATTGCTACCTGCGTTTGGCGCGCGCGGGTGCCGAAGGGGTCCATGATCGCGCACATTTCATGGCGCTTGCGGCCCGTGCGATGCGCCAGCTGCTGCTGAATCATGCGCGTGATCGGGTGGCACAGAAACGCGGCGGTGGGGCAGTGATGACGACGTTGTCGGATGACGAGCGCAGCGCCGACCTCGAAGCCGAACACCTGATCAGCATTTCGACGGCGCTGGAACGATTGGAGCAGGAGCAACCGCGCTGGGTTCAAGTGATCGAATGCCGGGTGTTTGCGGGCATGAGTGAACAAGAAACCGCCGACGCGTTGGCAACCCCGCTGCGCACGGTGCAGCGCCAATACGCAGATGCGCGCGTGGCGCTGGCGAGAATCATGCAATCGACGTCCAGTCCGGCGTGAGCGGCATGAGCCAAGAGCTAGATCCGCTGCAAGACCCGTTGGCGTGGCTCGAATCGCGATCCCTTTGGCAGGGCGCGCTGTTTCGATCGCTCGTGGCGGAGGCAGGCAGTGTCGACGAACTGCCCGTCGACATGGGCCTTGGAGCCTGGCAGATCAAGGCGCTGCTCGGCGCGGGCGGCATGGCTCAGGTGTATCGTGCCGTGCGCGCCGATGGGCAATTCGAGCAGACGGTCGCCATCAAGTGTGTGCCCGCGAATCCCAGTGTTCGCGATCTTGAACTGTTCCGCCGCGAGCGGCAGATTCTGGCCGAACTCAATCACCCGAACATTGCGCGTCTGCTCGATGGTGGCACCTTGCCAGACGGTCGGGCGTGGTTGGCAATGGAACTCGTTGAAGGCGACCAAATCGATCGGCATGCAGATGCCGAGCACTTGGATCTCGAAGCACGTGTCCGGCTGTTGCTGCAAGTAATTGCGGCCGTGGCGCATGCGCACCAGCGCCTGTTGATTCACCGTGACATCAAGCCGAGCAACGTGCTGGTGGATGCAGAAGGACGCGTCCGGCTGCTCGACTTTGGGATCGCCGGCTGGATGGATGAGCGCGTGCAGGTCCGTGCCTACTCGCCCGGTTGGGCGAGTCCCGAACAGAAAGCCGATGGTCTGGTTGGCCCGGCGTCGGACCAATATCAACTTGGTCTTTTGCTCGCAAAACTTTGCGCGCCGTTTCTGGCTGGACAGGGCATTCGCCTTCGCGAACTGCTCGCGATCGAAGCGCGCGCCTGCGCCGACACTCCAGAACAGCGGTATCACGCCGTTGCTGAACTCGGCGCCGATCTGGAGCGGTGGCTCGCCCGACAACCCGTGCAGGCGATGTCGCGGGGGCTCGCGTACGCGGCCCACTGCGCAATCCGTCGCCGCCCGATCAGTACTGCTATCAGTGTGCTCGTCTTGGTCGCGATGTTGACGACCGTCGCGATGTTCAGCTGGCGTCTCCAAAAAGAGCACGATCGGGCGGAGCGAGCAGCAACCATTGCCGAGCAGATCAACCAATTCCTGACCCGCGACCTGCTCGCCCAGGCTGACCCCTACAACAATCCCGATCGCGATCTACGCGTACGGGATGTGCTCGATCGCGCGCGCGTTGGAATCGGTCAGCGCTTTGCCGATCAGCCTGCCATTGAGGCCGGCATTCGCAGCAGCCTGGCGGATGCCTACACCGGAATCGGCGATTATCCGCGGGCGCGGGAGCAATATGAGGAGGCGATTGCGAGAGCCGAGTCCGACCCGGAATTCGACATCGAGCAACTGGTGTCGTTGCGCGCTGCGGCGGAAGCGATTGATTCCCATCTGGGCAATGCCGAACAGGCAGTCGCGGGGCTGAAAGCCCTTGAGGCTGCCGAGCGTCAGCGACTCGGCACCGACAGCGCTTTGCAGAAAGAGCTCGCACTAAAAGTCCTCGAGATCCAGATCGTCCGCATGAATAGCGATGGCGCCTTGGCTGGCATTGCAGACCTGCGGGAACGCCTTGGCAACACCGAGGCCGATGCGTTGCTGGAAGAGCGTCTGTTGGCGCTGGAAGCCGATGCGACCACGCGTCTCGCGCGCTTTGACGTGGCGACCGATGTGGCCAACCGCTCTTATCGGGCAACGGTGAATCGGTACGGCGAAGACTCCCCGACGGCGCAACTTGCGGCCCAGGTTCTGGTGACGCTCGCGCGGCAGAAGGGTGATTTCGATGAAGCGCTGACACGCGAGGAACAGATCGCACAATGGTACGAACGACGCTTTGGTCGACATCATCCGGAGACGCTCCGGATCCTGAACGAGTGGGCCAGCATTTTGCAGGACAATGGTCAGCGGGTCGAAGCCGAGGCGTTGTTTCGCGAAGTGCTGGCCGAGCGCGAGAAAACTTTGGGCGATCGCGATGTGCAGACCCGGACCAGCTTGAACAATCTCGGTCTTGTGCTGTCGCTCCAGAACAAACTTGACGAGGCCGAGGTGTACTACCGGCGTGCGTTGGAGGTCGAACGCGCTGTAGCGGGACCTGACGCGCTCGATGTACTGGTGCTCGCGCACAACCTGGCCGGTCTGCAGCGAAAACGTGGGGACTATGCGGCGGCGCTTGCATTGGCTGAAGAGACCGTGGCTCGTGCCGAACAGACACTTGCGGAAGACCGATACGAGCCGGCACTGTTCCGGGTTGGCCTCGCACAAACGCTACAAAAACTTGGTCGCTATGACGAGGCCGAGCAGCAGTTTCAAACCGCCCGGTCCCGCCTCATCCGCGTGTTCGGTCAGGACCACGCCAACGTCGCCAAGGTTGACGCCATGTTGAACGTGTTGGCGGCGGAGCGCTCCGGCGCTCGGTAGCCCAGATTCTTGAGGCTGGTCCCGATACGCCGGTCAGAAAAGCCCAGGCGGCGCGCTCCGCCTGTCTTGGCGCGCGCTTGGCGGGAATGGCCGAAGGTCACGGTGTGGTGAGCCGTGACCACTGGCGTAATGTTCAGACGCCATGATGCAGTGCCAAATTGCTAACATTCGAGGCTCTCTGGAGAACAGGGCTCATGATTACCGACTTGCTGCAACGTTGGCGCACTGGTGACCGGTCGGTCGAGCAGGCATTGATGGACCTCGCTTACCCGACGTTGCTAGAGCTCGCCCGCTCCCAAGCGCGGCGCAATGCCGGTGCACTGACCCTGCAGGCGACCGAACTCGCCAATGAGGCGTATGAGCGTCTGACCGAACAGCAGGCAGTCAATTGGCAGAACCGCGAGCACTTTTTCGCCATCGCGTCCACGGTGATTCGGCGCGTCGTCATCGATTACCTGCGCCTGCGCAATCGAGACAAACGCGGTGGCGGTCTGCCGTTTGTCGCACTCGATGAGCTGACCGAAGGCGATACGCCCGCCATTGATGAATCAGTGGATTGGATCGGCGTTGATCAGGCGCTCGAAGAGTTTGCGGCGGTTGATCCGGTGTGTGCGCGGGTCGTCGAGCTGAAATTCTTCTCGGGCCTGAGCACCGAACAGATCGCTGACGTCATGGGGAGCTCAGTGGCCACAGTTGGTCGGCAATGGCGCTTCGCCCGGGCCTGGCTTGGTCAACGTCTCGGTGTGAACGAGGCAGATTGATGACGTCGTTGCAAGATGTCTTTGCCGCGGCAGTGGACCTGCCATTGGCTGAGCAGGAAAGCTATCTTGATGCACTGAGAGCGCGTGACCCGGCCTTATGCGCGGCGGTCGAGCAACTCCTGCGCGCAGACCACAAACTCCTGCACACCAAACCAAAAGTCGCGACCACTGGATTTGCATCCTGGGCGGCAGCCCTGAGTGGGACGAGCCTCCGTCCTGGCGACCAGATCGGTGCGTTCCGAATTCTGGCACCACTGGCCCAGGGCGGTATGGGTGTCGTATTCAAGGCTGAGCGCAGCGATGGCAGTGTGGTGCAGCAGGTTGCGATCAAGCTGATCCGGCGGGAGTTCCTGGACGCACAAGCGCGACAGCGATTCGAGTTGGAGCGCCAGACGCTGGCGACGCTCGATCATCCATACATTGCGCGCTTGTTTGATGCGGCCGAACTCCCTGATGGCACCCCTTACTTCGTCATGGAGTACGTCGATGGCGAACCGATCAATCAGTACTGCGATCGCCATCAGCTGAGTGTCCGGGCTCGTATCGAGTTGTTTCGGCGCGTTTGTCAGGCGGTCGCGCACGCACATCGCAACTTGATTGTGCACCGCGATCTAAAGCCCGGGAACATCCTCGTTGGCCAGGATGGTCTGCCCAAGCTGCTCGATTTCGGCATAGCGAAGCCACTCGGCGGGGAACTGCGCGACGATTGGGCCATTCAAACCGGGACTGCGAATCGCTACTTTTCGCCACGATACGCCGCGCCGGAGCAATTGCGTGGCGGTCAGATCCACGTCAGCTCGGACGTCTATGCATTGGGCGTGCTGCTGTTCGAGCTGCTCACGCACAGCACACCGTTCGACTTCAGCAAACTCAGCTATGGGCAGGTGGAGCGACTGGTCACCGAAGTCGCTGCCCCGGCGCCGAGTGCTCACGTCGCGGGTCGGGACGCCGCCGCTCGGACATTGCGTCGCCAGTTGCAGGGTGACCTGGATGGCATTGTGCTGAAATGCCTGCGCAAGGTGGCTTCTGAGCGCTACGAATCAGTCTCGCAGTTCGATGATGATCTTGAGCGGTGGTTGCAAGGCATGCCCGTGCTCGCGCGCCACGGTCACACCTGGTACCGATTCAGCAAGTTCGCAGCCCGAAATCTGGTCGCCGTGACCACGGCAAGCGCATCGGTTCTCGCTTTGGCATTGGGTGCGGTCATGCTCTGGCAGCAGAATCAGGCGTTGCGCGCAGAGCGCGACCGCTCCCAGGAAGCGTTGTCGGTATTGGAAGACGCATTCGCTGCGGCTGATCCGATTCGCACCTCGGGGGCCGAGATCAGCGCCAGGCAAATTCTGGACTCTGCAGAGAAACGCCTGGACGCAATCCCCAATGATCAAGCGGGGCTGATGGCAACCCTGGCGGAATCAATTGCCCACGTGAATCTGTCGCTCGGGCGTGCAGCGTCCGCGGCCAATCTTTATCGTCGCGCCGACAGAGCCGCCGTCGTGGCTGAGGCAGAACCCGGCGTTCGGTTGCGCCTCATGCTCGGTCAGAGTCGCGCGCTGATGAACCATGATCAGTTAGACGAGGCAGATCAGGTGTTGAGCCGTGCGAGTCAATTGGTCGCAGATCCCGGTCCAAAGTGGCGCGCGTTACGCGGCAAACTGCTTGCCAGCCGAGGCCAAGCCGACGATGGCATCATCCTACTGCGCACTGCTCTGGCCGAAATCCAGGAGTTGGGGCCTGAGCAGGAGGTCGCGAACTCAATCCGATTCATGCTGGCCGATGCGCTCGCTGTCGCCGAAGATTGGACAGGTTCGCTGAGTGTTTATCAGGATACCCTGCGCTGGCAGCAACAGTCGTTGCCTGCCGATCACCCCCAGATCACGCGAACCCGGCTCCGGATGATTGGAGCGCTGCGCCGTGCCGGCCTACTCCAGGAGTCGTTACGGGAAGCCGAGACGATCGTCCAAGACGTGACGCGAGTTTTCGGACACGACTCGGCAGAAGCCGCGTTTGTCTTCAACGCTTTGGGCCGCTCGCTGGAGGTTGTGAAGCAGCAGGATGCGGCGCTGATTGCCTATGAGAACTCACTGCATGCCAGTGAACGTGCCCTCGGCCCGAGCCATATCAATACGAACCGCGCTCGCTTCAATTTGGCGCTGGCCCTAGAAGCGCAGGGCAGTCGAGATGCGGACGCCGAAGCGCAGTTCAAGGCAGCCATTCGTGAATCCGAGCGTCAGCCGGGGCAGCACCAAGCCAGCAATTTATACTTCCGCCTTTACTATGCACACTTTTTGGTCCGCCAAGGTCGTAGCGCCGATGCTTTCGATGTGCTGACTTTCAGCGGGGGCACCGAAGCGCTTGAAATGTCGGATGAAATCAATCGACGTGCCGTGTTGAGCGTTATCGCCGCGCTGCCAGAGTTGCAGCAATGTCAGGAAACCGCATCAACATCCGCATCATGCGAGCGTGCTCGCGCGTGGCTGCAGCGTTGGCCCCAAAAGTAGTCCAAACAGACCATTCGTAGCGATTGTTGCCGCGTCCGAGGCGGCGCGTGATCGACTATTTTGCCTTATGACGAGTGGATCCCTTGCCGGAGTGCAAATCGTATTTTGGGCAGAGCCGTCAATGGTGCAACCAACTGGAATCCCGCCGGGATATGGCACCAAGGGCGCTCCTGCCAAAGGAGTTCAGTTTGCTGAAGGCTCATGAAAAACATAAGCGGAATATTGAAAACCACCCGCGTCGCCGCCGTGATGTGACGACGCTTGCTTGAACACAATCGGAGCGATTCAATGAAATCAATGATCAGTTCGACCATCATTTTGGGCAGTTCACTGCTGATGTTCAGCGGTACCGCCCCAGCCACAACTCAGGAGAGCCCGCCAACTTGCGACTTCTCGGACATGAACAACATTCGAATCTGTCCGGGCGATCGCGTGGTCAGCTTTGCCAAGGCGTGTCCACGGACGAGCAATAGCTACTACTGTCCATTACCCTGGGAGATGCCGCAGGCCGAGCTAAACTGCGAAGCATTCGGTCACGTTGTGCAGTGTGAAGCATGGCCGCAGTCGGACTGGATCGGCTACCAGTACTACTTCACAGCGATCAGTGGTGTGGCGCCCGGCTACTCAAGCTCTGGCGAGTTCTTGATCGGAAACTGCGTGGGTCGCGGTGGCGAGGTCTCGGTCACGGTTGTGCACCCCTACGGGCAGACCTCAACCGCGACTGCCATGTTTGCCTGCTGGGACAATCAGTGATTCGGCAAGATGCTGCCGCGGTGGTTCACACGCCCGGCGCATCGCAGACATGTGTCAGCAGTTGATTGAACAAGGTGGGCCATGGATGGCCCCGTTGCTTTGGTTCCGGTTTTGCAATGGCCTGGCAATCAAGAAAGATGGGAGCTAGTCCGATCAGCACCATTCAGGAGGGTCTGAATAAGTCCATCCTGGACTTTCAGACCCGCGCTGAGTCCGGCACGTGTCCGGACTCAGCACCCCAGAATCAAGCACTTGCGTGCTTGATTCTGGGCGGGCCATCCATGGCCCGCATCGCCTCTGAACTTGTTCAGAGGCTCCTTAAGCCTTCGCCGAGTCCGGTAGATCGTCGGCCGCAATCAACAAGACGCGATGCTTTTCTGCATAGGCCTCCAGCAGGGCTGTGATGGCCCGCCTCAAATCTGAGCCCGCCCGAAGTTGCCAACGGCTGCATCTGATCGACCGGAATCCTAAGAACAGGTTGTCGCGTCGCGTCGGACAGCAGGCCTTAATTTGCGCGTTAGCAATAGCAATCGGGGTTCGTGCACGAACCCCGAGCGTTGGTGATAAGAAACGGCGCGGTGGCACCAGGCGACCGCGCGTCGAGTCCTTACTTTTCGACGGGATTTCTCGGAACGATCTGCATGTCGAAGTAGTACAAGTCCCAATAACCAATGGCGTTAAAGGGGTCTCCGGAGATGGCATATCGGAAGTAATACCGTTCGACAATGCAGGAGGCGACACCACAGTCGCGAATGGTTTGTACCCACGTCGTGCCTGGTGTCGGATTAGCAGGCGGTTCTTCGGTGCCGTTGTTCCACTGGGCCAGAGCCGAGCCGCCGAATGCAAGAGCCGCCAGCAAGAACGTTGAACGAATCAGATTTTTCATGAATACCTCTCAGGGGGTGATGGGTGTTGTCGGCAAGCGAAACCTGGCCGACTGTCATCAACTCGCCGTGTGTTCAAAAACTCGATCACGATGTGCGCGAACCTGGCAGCGCGCGTCTCGAATTTCCCCAAAGCGTCGTGGGTTCTAGCTGCGGTTGGCTCGGGATGGTCGTGTCGATCCGAAAGTTCGGATTGGATTGATCCATCCCCGCCAACGCAAGTGTCCCGGGCCGAGAGGTGCGCGGGTCTGATACGGATAAACAGACCCAAGCTCCGGCGGCCATCTACTCGAAGCCGCTTTTGAATATCAGTGCCAAGTCGGGCAAGTCGAGCCTGAAGAGCTCGGTGCCGGATGTGCCATTGTCGGCAGTAAACACCACTGACGCTCCAGCAGCCAGCAAATCACCTGGCATGCTGCCCGCGGCGCCAGGGTTCAGATCGAGTCCTGGCAGGTTGACCAGTTGCCCTTGAAACATGACGTGCAGTTCTTCGCCCTCACTCGAACCGGGGCGTTTGCTGGCGAATACCAGCGCGCCTTGGCTGGTGCTCGCAAGTCGCATGATTGGGCCAAGATTGAGCGCGCCGGAATCGTATGCGCAGCGCGTGCCAGCAATCGTGCCGTTGGTCCGGAACAGCCGGCAGTTTGGCTCGCTGCTGCTCAGTCCAACAAAATACAGTTCGTTGTCACTGACGGTGCGGACCGGCAAGCTTGTGCCAAGGCCACTGCCGGAACCGACAAACAGATCTCTGACGAGCGTCGTCCCGGAAACGGTGCCGTCGGTGACATAGAGTTCGTTACCGAGCGTTGAGTTTCGAGCCGAAAACACGATCCGCTGGCCGATACGAGCGAGCAGCGTGATGTTGCTGCCAGTGCTGCCCGGGCTTATGTCGGTCAGGCGCTCGGTGCCCTGGCCGGTGCCGTCGCTGGCCCAGAGTTCGTTGCCGAAGATGCCATCGTTGGCCGTGAACACGAAGCGGTTGTTGAGCGCCATCATGTCGCGAATATCAGCGCTGGTGCTTCCCGAACGGATTTCCGCGACTTGGCTGACCTGATTTTGGCCAGACAGCTTAAGGAGCTCCAAACCAGAAGCGCTGCTCAAGGCGCCGACGAAATAGATCGCGTCACCCAAACCAACCAACGTGCGGAAATTGGAGGCGCAGATACTCAACACGCTATTTTCCGTTGTCGACAGCGATGTGACCGGCAATGTGCCGGCTTGGGTGCCGTCGCTCTGCCAGATTTCGTAGGCACTGGCGCCACCGCTGGCCGTCGCGATGAAATGCACGAGCCCACCGCGCTCGATGATGCAGTCCGGATCAAACAGTTCGCCGTTGAATCCGGTCAGCGACGTCGTGCCACTCGGCAAACCGTTCGTCAGTGTCGCGCCGCTGCTTGCGCGCAACCAGCGCTTACCGAAATGCACGCCACTTTGCGATCCTGAAAAGCTGCCGAGCGACTCGATTGTGCCACCAAGAATCGGCATGCTTCGGCCGTTGCTTGTCTGGTTTTGCACCGAGGCGACAAAGATCAGGCGACCATTGTCGACACTGATGGGTGTCGGAAAACTGTCGCCCACCTCGCTCGCGAGATTGCCCAGTGCGACGGTGCTGACGGCGGTACCGCTGGTGAAAAACGGCTCGCCAGCCGTAAATGCCTGGTTCGCGAAACCAATCAAGGCCGACTGCCCTGTGGTCGGCAGGATGGCCGCGATCAACCCACCGCTGCCCGAGATGGCGCTCCCCGAAACTTCGATGGTGTTCGCGACCGTTCCATCGGTTATCCAGAGCTGATCACCAAATCCAAAATACGCGCGTAAGCCATTGCTGCTCCGTCGGCCAATAACCGTGGCGACGGCGCCGCCGCCAGCAACCAGGTCCTTGAACAGCCCCGTGCCAGCGGTCGTGCCGTCGCTGCTGAACAACTCCCGGCCATTGCTGGCCGAGTTCGCGAAGAAGAAGAGCCGGTTGCTGAGAGGCACCATGGCCGATGGGGCGATTCCAGCGGTGCCAATCACGCTGGTGCCCCCGGTCGTGCCGTCGCTGACCAACAGCGACGTGGCGCTGCCATTGCGGGCGGCGCCGAACACCCGGTTCAGCGTTACCTGCAACGTTAGTTGCGTGATCTGATCCGCTGTGAACAGACGGACCGTGCCGGCGGTGGTGCCGTCACTGGCATAGAGTTCACTATCCAGCGTGGCCGAATCGGAGACCAGCAAGTAGGACTTCGCACCCAAAGTCAGCAATTCTTCCGTGAGTCGGCGTTGGCTGCTGAGGCCAAAGCCACCAACACTGGTGATCGAAGTCGGTACCGCCGTCGTGGTGCTGTAATTCAACAACAGGAATTCGCGCGTGCTGCCATCTGGTGCCGCCGTGAATGCTGCTTGCGAGTTGGCAACACCAAACTTGCCGATGCTGCTCGACCCACCCCCAGGGTTGATATCGAACTCCAAAGTTGCGGTCGGGCTGCCACCTGCATTCAGTCGCCACAGTTCGCGGCCGACGTCATTTCGAGTGGCCGTGAAGAACGTGCGAGTTACCACGCTGCTGTTCACGACAAAGCTGATTCGGGAAAACCGGGCGGGGGATGATCCTTCGGCGCCAGCGTTCAGATCGCTCACTTGCACGGGCACATCGCTACCCGCCGGCAATCGCCACAGTTCAGACCCGGTCTTGCCGTCGTCACCGGCAAAAAACAGATTGCTCCCTTCAACATACAGATTATTGGGGTTGCCCGAACATTGGCCGGGGCAAAGGTCGACCAGCATGCGCGTGTTCGGCGCGGTTCCGTCGGTCACCCACAGTTCGAGTCCATGGACGCGGTCGGTTGCGGCAAAGACATGCCGCCCGTCAAAGAAGACCGCTTCCGTGCCTAGGGAGCCGAACTCCGAACCATTGGGCCCGGTATTGAGGTCGGTCAGCTGATTGATGCTCTGGGCGCCAACTTGGCTGCAGCCAATGGTCAGAACGAGCGCCAACGATAGGCGCTCAAGGAAACGGATACCATGCATGGGGTGTGCTCCAGAAGGGTTCTGATCTGAGAGAACCCGGACTCGCATTGAATCCCGCCAAGCAGAACGTGCGGATACTCTCGGCGCGCACACCCCGTCGGTCGGTCGAGGTCCGTTCAGTCTCAGTCGCGCGTCGGTGCTAGCAAGGACGCTCAGCGCTTGCGGTCAGCATCGTGTCAGAAGGCAGTTACTTTGTGTCGTGTTCCGAAACCAGCGCGACACTGGCGCCGTGGTTGTTCGTTATCGACTTGAGTAAAGAGGCGGCAGTCGGCGACACTCGGATCATCGTCAAATATTGAGGGCGCTGGTATGTGGTGGCATGCAAACGAAGTGCTGGTCGTCATCATCACTGTTGCGCTGACCGCGCTGGCGATTGAAGTCGGGTTTCAATTGGGTCGGCGCCAGCACGGTCGGACAACTGAGGCGCTGGCCGCGCATCTCGGCAATCTGCAGTCGGCGTTGCTCGGGCTGTTGGCATTGTTGCTCGGGTTTACGTTTGCGATGGCTGTTGGCCGCTTTGATACGCGCAAAGAACTCGTGTTGGCGGAGGCGAATGCAATCGGCACGGCGGCGTTGCGCGCCGACTTTTTGCCAGATCCAGACCGGGAGGAAGTGCGGGCCTTGCTTCGAGCCTATGCCACATCCCGCCTCAACTTTTTCCGGGCCGGCGTCGACTCGGAAGCGTTGGCACAGGCCTACCAAGAGGCCGCAACGCTGCAGGCGGGGCTTTGGGCAATTGCCGTCGAGCGTGCCCATGCGGAACCGGGCTCGGTCCCCAACAGTCAGTTCAGCGCCGCGCTGAATGAGCTGATCGACCTATCGGAGATGCGGCGCGCGGCACTGGAAAATCATGTCCCTGAGTTGGTCGTCACGCTGCTGATAATCGTGACGTTAGTGGCCTTCGGGATGATCGCCTACAGCCTCGCGCTGAACGATTCACGTCGGCACGCCGCAACCTACGTGTTCGCATTGATGATTGCGTTTGTGCTCGCCGCAGTCCTTGATCTGGACCGGCCACGGCGCGGTTGGGTGCAAGTCAGTCAGGCGAGCATGGAACGCGTTCTTCAAGATCTCGGCCCCTCGCGATGAGGGGCCGTTGCAACGACTGGAATCGTTCAACCGCCGGCGGTGCAAGTCACACTCATATCATCGACCACGAAGTTCGACTTGCCGCTCCCGCTTGGGTTCACATACTCGAACTGGATGCTGTGCGTCGCGCCATTCGCAAAGCTGGAGAGGTCAACGCTGCGCACGGTGTAACCCGCTTCGGCGCTACTCGGTTCGTCAAATGTCTGCACGGTCGTCCCGTCTACTTTGACGCGCAGTTCTGCATTGAACGGTGTCGAGACAAACCCGCGCCGCAGGAAGACGTTTAAGAACCGCGGGCTGCCACTCGGGATTTGCACCGACTGCGTCAGCGTGCTGGTCTCCGCATTGGCGGTGCCGCCAAACCAAGCCCAGGCGCTGCCAGTTCGGGGCAGGGCGGTGCCAGCGTCGTCGGGACACGTTGCGCTTGTGCAGATCGCCGAGCCGAAGTTGGTCGACGTGGACGCCCAGTTCGGATTGGCTGCGGTATTCGGGTCGGACGCCTCCAAGCCGCCATCAACGAGCAATTGTGCCGGTGTGCAGGTTGGTGCCGGACTGCCCTCGAAGCTATCGCCAAATAATGGGTCGACGACGTTGCTGCCAGTCTGCGTACAGTTCGGCCAGTGACAGGGATTGGCGGTACTGTGGCCCGTGAGTGCCTGATACTTCGGCGACGTGCTTAGATTCTGGTCCTGGAACTCCAGGGCGCCCCAGTAGCCAAAAACGCCCCAGCGCCCGGTGTTGTAGAAGTGCGTGAACTCATCGCCGTTCAGTTTCCAACTCGACAAGTAGCTTCGGTAGATCGATTCCATGCGCGAATTGCGATTCGCTGCATCAAAGATCGTGTTGCAAGTGTTGTTGAACGTGAAGCCCCCGATCCCGGCAAAATGTTGGCCACCTTCGTAGGCGATATGGCGAATCCCGGAGCCCGGGAAGTTGGTGTTCAGCATGTTCTTGCTGCTGGTCATGAAACCCACGGCGCGCGGCAAGGCGTTTGCCTCCACATGGTCGAGAAACGCGCCGACACTCGCATAGACAGCCGGGCTGGTGTCGGGGTTTACGCCGCTGTCCGGCGTGCAGTATTCGGTGCCGAAATAGGGCGCACTCGCATAGACATCGGTCTTGCTGGCGACGGTGAATGCTTGCCCGGTGGCAGTCCGGGTCAGGACCTGTCGACCTAGATCCGCATTCGCCGCCTGGGCGGCAATCACCCGGACCGTGCGATTGCGGGCGCTGCTGCCGAATGCCGTGTCAAATCGCGCGAAGATCTCCGTCGAGCGATCGCCCCAGGCCCGCACGAGCGCCTGAAAGCACGGGCCCTGGGCATTCCCGAGTGAGAACGTCACCGGATTGCGTTCACAGGCAATGCCATTGCCTGGCACGCCATCGTCCTGGCAGCCCACAGCGAGGTCGGCAAAGTTGGGACAGAACTGTCTTGGAATCTCGACGTTCTGTTGAAAGATGCCGTTCCAGTTTTCGTTGCCGTATTCGACGTACACGCGGCGATCGGGCGTAAACTGATCCCGGAGCGTCGTGGCAAACTGGTCAACGAGGGCATTGGATGCCTTGTGCGGAATATTGATCCAGATGTCGCTCTGGAGACGATTGCCGAGTTCGGCCAGCACGCTGATTGGGACCCGACCCCAGAATGCGCTCGCTGCGGTTGGATAGTCTGCAACGGCACTGACCTGGGAACTATTGGTGCCCATCCAATCCATGAAGCGCAGCAGTCGGTACGGCTCATAGTTCTTTAGGAAGCGCGGGTGAAAGAGCTGAGTTTCGGCCACTGAGCCACTCGTGAAGGCGTTGCAGGTATTGCCGGCATCACAGGGCGAGGACGCATCGCAGAACCGGTGGCTGTCGTTACTGCAGACGCCGCCGGGCGGCAGCACGCGCGCGTTGCGTATGTGGTTGCCAACGGTGACGGCGGTCAGTCGGAACCCGATGTTGTTGCCGGTGCTGCTCGCAACGTTGAAGACAATCTCATTGCTGGTCTGATTGACGACGCTCGCGCCCAGCATCTGAATGGTTCCGGCGCCATCGAAGCGCAACGTGTAGTTGCCCGCTGGCAGACGGCCCGGTGTACCGCCAGCGTGCAAGATCGTGGTTAGCACTTGGTTCGGTTCCAGGCTCGTCGCGTAGCCATCGGCGTCACGGTTGATGATGACGGGGCAAGCATTCGGCGCATTGCAACTGGGGTTGCTGCCGGGCTCCCGGCAATCAAAACAGCCGGCCGCATTCCCGGGAATCCAGTCGCGGGCCGATTTCATCACGTTGACGAACGGGAACTCGTCACTGAAGTCGTTCACCGCATTCAGATTGGTGCCGAGCGGTGCGCTCGGATTGGAGCCGGCCAGACTTGGCTGGCAGCAGGCGAGGAGGATCAAGCAAGCGACGAGGCGGCGGACCATGGCAGTCTCCAGAATTGCGGGCGTATCATCCCTAACCCGGGTTGCCAAAAGTTCCCGCCAATCGCGTCTGCGTATGGTCCGTTTGGAGCTTTTGCACCAGATGCTGGCTTCAGCCTCGGCGGATGTCCGAACATCACAGCCTCAAAGAAGAAGTCGCGAGTGCGCTGACGCATGGTTTGGGGGTGGTCGCCGCCCTGTGTGGCAGTTCGGTGTTGATTACGTTGGCAGCGCTGCACGGCAATGCGTGGCAGCTCGGGAGCGCCATCGTCTACGGCATCACGTTGATCTTGTTGTATGTTGCGTCGACGCTATACCACGCCGTGCCGCATCCCGTGGCCAAGGCCCGGCTGAAGGTGTTTGACCATTGCGCGATCTACCTGCTGATTGCCGGGACGTATACCCCAATCACGCTGATCGCCTTGCGGGGCAACGTCGGCTGGTGGCTGTTTGGAGCCATTTGGGGACTGGCGATGGCTGGCGTGCTGTTCAAGTTGTTTTTCACTGGCCGATTCAAGCGTCTGTCGACCATGATCTACATTGCGATGGGTTGGCTGGTGATTGTGGCCATCAAACCCGTCATCAACAGTCTGAGCGTGTACAGTCTGGTCTGGCTGTTCGTCGGTGGGGCGTTCTATACCGCCGGTACGTATTTCTATCATCGCGACAATATGCGGTATGCGCACGCGATCTGGCACGTATTCGTGCTGCTCGGCAGTGTGTCGCACTACATCACTGTCGCCTCATTGATGACGAACGTGCGCTGAGCCAGTGAGTCCGTCAGGAATACCTGGCTGCTCTCAGTGCAATGGCGGTTGGAACGCGGGGTCGAGCCGATTCAACAAGGCCCGGACATCGTCAATGCGGAACGGCTTGGCCAGAAACTCATTGAACCCGGCGGCCAGGAAGCGATGGCGGTCTTGCGCGGTGGCATAGGCTGTTACCGCGACAACAACCGCCGGCGGATGTCCGAGACGCGCTTCCCGCTGGCGCAGCTTTTCGAGCAGGCCAAACCCGTCGAGCCTTGGCATTTCGATGTCGGTCAGCACAAGGTCAAAGCGTGATTGCTCACAGCATGCGAGCCCTTCCTCGCCATCGCCCGCGCAATGCACGGCAAAGCCGAGCCGTTCCAGGATAGCCTGCATCAGCATCGTGTTGTCCGGGTTGTCTTCGCACAGCAACAGTGTCATGCCTGGAATCAGCATGCCCCGTGCCATCGCTGCTGCAGGATGCATCTGTTCACCAAACGCGCGGCGGAAGTCGCAATTGTTGCATCAGTCGGCGCGACTTGCATGCTGTTGATCTTTCAACAAATTGACACAAATTGCAGGGCTTTGTGGCAAGTCCGGGTGAGCGCCAAAAGCCAGCGCTGTCACCCCGGGAGGCAGATTGTTCGGACGCCCATTACGCCGTCCCAGACGACCCTGGCATGTGTCCCGGTTCCACCCGATTGCGACCGAGCCGTTTGGCCTCGTACAAATAGTGATCGGCATCGGCGAGCAGGCGTTCGTGGTGCTTGGCCTTGCGATCTGCCGACAAACCAATGCTCACCGTCACCGTGAGCCGTGGCGACAGGTTGGTGAGATCGAGTTCGGCAACCGCAAGCCGCAGGCGCTCGACGCGGGCGCGCGCCTCGTCAAAGCTGAGATCGGGGAATGACAACGCGAACTCCTCACCGCCATAGCGGGCGACGCGTTCGTCGATCGGCTGGAATTGCCGCAGCACGCCTGCCAGCGCCCGCAACACCTCATCGCCGATCTGATGCCCAAAGCGATCGTTGATTTGTTTGAAGTGATCGACATCGACAAGTGCCACGGCCAACGGCTGGTCGCCGAGGCGCGCCGTCGCATGATCGCGGGCGAGCTGTGAATCGAAATAGCGCCGGTTCGCAAGCCCGGTCAGTTCATCGTGCTTTGCCTGGTGCTCGAAGGCTTCGGACTTCAAACGCAGTTCTTCCAAGAGACGCGCCTTCTCGGTATCGGCGGTTTGCAGCGCCTCGCTACGTTGCGCGAGCGCCTGGGTTCGCTCATCCACGAGGGCCGCCAACTGGCGCTCGCGGCGATGCAGCTGCGCGGTCCGGGCGCGCACACCCAACCAGATGGTCGCAATGACGCCCGCCAAGACGAGCAGTACAAACCAAGGGGTCTGCCGAAAGGTCGGCGCAATATCCAGGGTCAGACGGGCCACTTCGGCGTTGAAATCGCCGTGCAGCTGGGCGGCGCTGACTTCGAACTCGAAGCGCCCCGGCGGCAGGTTCGTGAACACCGCCGGACGGCCGCGAGGCGCGTCCAACCAGGCGTCGTCATAGCCCACGAGTCGATACCGATAGCGCACGTCGTTGGGGGAATAGAACGACAGTCCGGCGAAGAACACTTCGATCTTGTGCCGACCGGAGTTGAGTTCGATGCGGTCGTTTGGCGTTGCCACCGCACGCCCATCGATTCGAACATCCTCGATCACGACCGGCGGCGCGCTCATGGTTTTCTCATTGGCTTGGCGCGGATCGATGATCGCAACGCCTTTTGCCGTGGCAAACCAGATCTTGCCATCGGCCGCCCGAATCGCCGACGTCTGTGAACCGCCATTGCATTGGTTGTTGGCCAAACCGTCGGTGCGATCGAACTGAGTGGCGGTGAATCGGCTCAGACGCCCATCGAGCACCCCATCGAGTTCGTCCCGATTGACTCGGTAAATGCCGCGGTTGGAACCCATCCAGAGCGCGCCAGCCGCGTCTTCGACCAGGTTGAAGATTGCGCCGGGCAAATCGCTTTGCGTGCTGTTGGCGACCCGGACCTGTTCGCCGCGAACGCGCAGAATGCCGTCGCTGGTCGCCGCGTAGATGGTGCCGTCACTGGTTTCCAGAAAATGGAACACGTCGCGCATCTGCTGGCCCGCGGGCAGCTCCAGGGCTTCAAAGCGACGGTTTTCGTAGACGGCCGCGCCCGCAGTCGTGCCAACCCAGATGCGACCGGCACGATCTTCGAGCAGCGCGAATATGTACTCACGTGGCAACCCATGTTCGCGCCCAAAACGCTCGACCTGCTGGCCCTGGAACCGATTGAGGCCATTCGTCGTGCCGACCCATAACGATCCGTCGCGGGCTGGCAGGATGCTCCGCACCTGCGTCCCAGCAAGGCCTTGGTCGGGGCCGATTCGCCGGAAGTGTTGCCCATCAAACGCTACGAGGCCGGAGTCGTAAGTGCCAAGCCAGAGCGTTCCGGTGGCATCTTCGGCCAATGACAAGACGTGGTTGCCGACTGGTCCGCCGCCTGGATACCAGTGGCGGAACCGATAATCCATCAGTTGATTGAGGCCGTTGCTGGTGCCCACCCACATGCGGCCTTGACGATCCTGCAAGACTGAGCGCACATACGCGTCGCTGAGCCCACGCTGCAGCCCAAGCATCGATGCCGCCGCATCTTTCAACTGGACCAGGCCGGACCCGGTGCCGACCCACATTGACCCTTCGCGGTCCTCGAGCATCGCGATCACGCGGTTATGGGGCAGGCCATGCTCAACACTCAAATGCTCCAGACGGCCTCGGTACAGGCGCATCAAGCCGCCCGACACCGCACCAATCCACAGGGCGCCCTGGCTATCTTCGTAGGTGACCGCGATGGCTTGGCTGGAAAGTCCGGAGTCGGGCAACACCGGTTTCAAGGTGTCGCCCTCCAGCATCAGCAAACCAAAGTCACCGCCCACGTAGAGTCGGCCCTTACGGTCCACATACAAGTCCAGAATTTGCCGGTTGGGCGTCAGATTGCCGAGATTCGGCGTCGTGATACGGCCATCCTTGTAGCGATTCAGGCCGCTGGAGGTGCCAAACCAGATGCTCCCATCTGGCGTTTCGGCGATACAAAGCACCGTGTTGTGCATCAGCCCATCGGCGCTCGTGTAGTTACGGACATGATCGTCTTCGATCATTGCCACGCCGCCTTCCTCAAGTCCCACCCACATGCGTCCGAGACTGTCTTCGCGCAGGGCCAGCACCTCGTCCGAGATCATTCCGTCCTGTTGGTCAAAATGCGTCCAGTGGCCCCGATCCAGACGCGACAGCCCGCCGCGCGACGTGCCGGCCCACAGGCGCTTCTTGGCGTCGACGAGGAGTGCCCGAACGCCATTGTCAGCCAATTCGGCAACAGTGCTGCGGTCGAACAGGCGGAACTCGCGGGCGTTGAAGCGGACCAGCCCCTCCCACGTCCCAAACCACAAATAACCGTCCGGCGTTTGGGCGATGGCATGCACCTGATTGTGCGGCAGTCCGGTGTCGGTATCCCAGACTTCCAGGGCATACTCATCCAGGCTGCGGCTCGGGTCGAGCGCAAACGCCGAGAGGGTCGACAGCGCAATCACCCACGCAACCAGGGCGCGGGCAAGCAGCAAAGGCCAGTTCCCTCGGCGCATCGGGGCTCCTGCATGAATATGGGGGGTTCCCAACGCGATTGTGCAATGCCCGGACCGGTCGTGCCAGTGATGATTTGCTTGGCCGATTGGCCAGGGCCGAACGCCGGTATCAGTACGGAACGCCAGACTGAGGGGGCGCCAGGCGCCATATTCCGTCTGGCCCCAGATGCTCCTGTGGCTGGAATTGCCGTTTGTAATCCATCTTTGGGTGGGCGGACAGCCAAAATCCCAGATACAGGTAGGGCAGCCCCAGGCGCCGGCACAGCGCGATCTGCTTCAGAATCGCGAGCACGCCGAGACTCCGTCCCGAGAATTCGGGATCGAAGAACGTGTACACCGCGCTGAGTCCTTGCTCCGTGTGATCCGTGACCGCACATGCGAGTAACCGTGACTCGTGCCGGATCTCCAGAAACAGGCTGCGTGCAAAGGGCGCCAGTAGAAACTCGCGAAAGGCGTCCTGATTCCCTTGATCCATGCCGCCGCCAGCGTGGCGCTCGCTCAGATAGCGCTGGTAGAGCGCAAAGTGTTCCGGATCGGTGCCGGCTGGAACGGTGCGGATGGTCAGGTCCTGATTGCGCTTCAACACCCGCCGCTGGGTGCGATTGGGTGTGAATCGGTCGACTTCGATCCGAGTCGGGACGCAGGCCTGGCAGGACGAGCAGGCCGGTCGGTACAAATGTCCGCCACTGCGCCGATAGCCTTGATTCAGCGCGGTGCCATAGAGCAGGCCCAAATTCGGGGCTTCGGGGTCGATCACCAGATTCTCGGCGATCCGATCCGGGTAATAGCCGCACGCATGCGGCCGGGTCTTGAACAATCGGGCGCTTTCGGCACGCCGCATGGTCAGGAGCCGTCCCCCAGGTCTTCGATGACAATCACGTTCGGATTGTCCGAACTCGCGGGTTCCGGCGCCGCCGGTTGGGGCACTTCCGGCGCGACCGCCGTCGCGGCGGCTGGCATCAGTGGTTTTGGCGCTGGCGCTGGGCGGTTCCGCTCGGGCGTGGTGATGGCCCACCACATGCCCATCATGACCGCAGTTACCACGACCAGAATCAACAGGCCGCGGCGCACTTTGCTGGCCAGCGACTCCGGTGTTTGCACCCGCGTGGGCAAGGTGGTGGCGGCCGCGTACTCGGGACGGGTCGAGCCCATCAGGCCGGCGTCGCGCATGATGTCGCGCGCCTTGGGCAGGTCATCGGCATTCACCACCCAAACGGCAGGCCATTCACCTTGCTGGCCGCGTTCGGTGTAGCTGAAGCGCCTTCGCCGGTCGCGGCGCAGTTTGTCGCGACCAGAGACATAGGTTTCGATGTCGGCTTCCTGCATCAGCGCTTCCACTTTATCCACGTTCTCGAGGCGCTGAGAGCTGTAAATCTGCCGCATTAGGCTTCTCCTTCTGGCAGGAGTCGGATCAGACCCTCCTGTGCGGTCGAGGCAATCAACTTGCCCTCGGCACTGTAGAAGCTGCCGCGGGCGAGCCCACGCGAGCCCTGGGCGCTCGGGCTGTCGCACGAGTACAGGATCCATTGGTCCGCACGAAATGGCCGGTGGAACCACATCGCGTGATCGAGACTCGCCATTTGCACATTCGGTTGCAGATACGAAATGCCGTGCGGAAGTGTGGCCGTACCGATCAAATGAAAATCCGAGCAATACGCGAGCATCGCCCGGTGCAGGTCGGGATCATCGTCGATTTGCTCGGTCAGCCGAAACCACACGTGCTGATACGGTGGGCGCTTTGGCCGGCGGATTTCATCCCGCGGATACACATGGCGGAATTCGAACGGGCCCTTCGACGTCAGCCAGCGTTGAAGCTTGGGCGAGATCTGCGCGAGCGCCTCCTGCGCAATCGGGTCGGGTGGCTCCAGGTCTTCGGGTTTGGGCACTTCTGGCATCGACAGCTGGTGCTCGGCGCCTGGCTCTGGTTTGTGGAACGACGCGGCCATCCCAAAAATCAGTTGCCCGTGTTGAATTGCCGAGACGCGCCGGGTTGAGAAACTCTTACCGTCGCGCGACCGTTCGACTTGATAAATGATCGGTGCATCGATATCGCCTGCACGCAAAAAATAAGCGTGCAACGAATGGGCAATCCGGTCGGTGCTCACCGTTTGCTGTGCGGCCGACAAGGCTTGTCCCAGTACTTGTCCGCCAAATACGAAGCGGGTGCCGATATCACGACTCTGGCCGCGAAACAGATCAAGCTCCAAGCGTTCCAGCTTGAGCAAAGAGACGAGCTCGGTGACTACACTGTCGGTCATGAACAATTCCAGGCTGATTCCATATTCGGTTCTCTGCAATCTGAGCAGCTGGGGAGCCTCTGAACAAGTTTAGAGGCGACGCGGGCCGTGGATGGCCCGCCCAGAATCAAACACGCAAGTGCTTGATTTTGGGGTACTGAGTCCGGACCCCGGCCTTCGCCGGGGCAGGCAGGTGCCGGACTCGGTTTGGGTCTGAAAGTCCAGGATGGACTGGTTCAGTCCCTCCATAGGCTTAAGCGACAATCTGCTCAGGCCGAGGCATTATCCGACATCGCGTGCTGGAATTCTGTGAGCCTTTCGGGCCAGACCCGGATTGCCAGCCGATTGCCCGTGCGTACATTTGGTCTGGTCACGGTTCTTTGCAAGCGATCTGCAATGATCGGAAGGGCAGATCGGTCTCATCCGTGCTCGGGGTTCTATGGCGACGGGATGTCAGTCCACCCTTGCAGCGGATGCAATCCGACCACAGCTCCAGTTCCGCTGCTGGCGGTATCGGCAAGCGCCGGAGTATCTGAATTCAATGGAGATCACAGCATGAACGACAAGATCGAAAAGACCGACGCCGAGTGGCAGTCGCAATTGGATCCGGTGCAATACGCCGTGTGCCGATGCTCGGCTACGGAGCGGCCGTTCACCGGCAAGTTCTGGGACCATCACGACGACGGGCTCTACGTTTGCGTTGGCTGTGGCACGCCGTTGTTCGATTCGCGGGCGAAGTTCGATTCTGGCACCGGTTGGCCGAGTTACTCCGAAGCCGTTGCGGCGGGTGCGATCAGCGAGCACGTTGATCTGAGCCATGGCATGCGCCGGGTGGAAGTGCGCTGCGCGCGCTGTGAGTCACACCTCGGGCACTTGTTTCCAGACGGACCAAGGCCGACCGGCATGCGCTATTGCATCAACTCAGCGAGCCTTGATTTTCAAGAGCGCGATTCGGAGCCGACGCAGACCTGATAGCGCGTCGGATTGCGGCCTGTCTCCTTCCAAAAAACGAAACGGACCCGAAGGTCCGTTTCGCGTTTGCCTGACCGACCGTGACACTCAAGCCTTTGGCTTCAGCAACTCGTCCATGGTCTTATTGATCGACGAGAACTTGTACGTGGGCAGCTGGAAGTCCCAGCCAGCGCACTTCTGGTTGATCGTCTCGACTTCCTGCTTCAGCGTTGCCAACTGATCGGCCTTGTCCTTGGCCGCATCGCTGACCGCTGCTGGCATCGTCGGGGCGACGGGCGCATCAGCGTCAGTCAGCGCCTTGTCGGTTTCTTTCTTCTTGTTGAACTCAGCGAGCTTCGCAATGTGCTCGGCGTTGGCGGCGTCAAACGTCGCCTTGGCCTTCGCCTGTTCCGCATCGATATGCGCGCCGGCTTTGGCCTCGTCCAAGCTGGCGCTCAGGCGAACATAGCCCTTGTCGCCCTCCTGCCAAGCGGTGGCTTCGATGACCAGGCCATCGAATGCCTGGTACTTCGCTGCGGTGCTCGTGCTGGGGTCGATCTCGGCAGCCCCCGACTTTCGTACATCGTCCATCGTCAGGCTGGCGAGTGCGGCACCCAACGTGTTGCCTTCATACTCGCTGTTCAGCTCGCGACCTTTCGGCACGTTCTCGATGACATATTTGTCGTCATCCGGCTTGCTCTTGGACCCGCTGATCAGGCTGCCACTCTTGGCCAGCAGGAAGCGTTCGATCCGACTGGACTGGATGTCGATGACATTCTTGTCGAGCCAATTGCCCACCACGCGATCCGGAATCAGGCTGCCCTTCGCGAGCCACGATTGCTCCTCGTCATTGCGACGGACGTAGGTGCCGTCCTGGCCCATCGAGTTGGCATTGCCGACAACAATCTTGACGGGCTTGGCCAGACCATCGAGCTCCACCCGCACGCTCTTGGCCTCGGCGGCGGCAACATCTTCAACGCCGAGCTTGGCGTAGCTTTCCTTGCGACTGGTCTTCGCTTCAAGCAGGTCGGCCTCGGCGAGCTTCAGCAGATACTCGCGGACCTTTTGCATGTCGACCGGATAGTGATCACGTTCGGCGAGCGTCCAGGTCTTGTCGCCCTTGACGATGGTCAGCACGGTCTTGTCGCCGGCTTCGACAAACCGGAGCGCGCTGACCTTGTTGATGTCTTGTTTCAAGTCGGCGACCAGCGATTGCCCGGCGAGCTCTTCACGCGATTCCGGCGACCGCGTGCTGGTGGCCCAGAACGCGGCAACCAGCACCACAACCGTAACGATCAGAAGTTTGTTGAACTGATGTTTGCTCATGCTCCGCTCCTCAGGCGCGACGACGCAGGAAGTGATGCAGACCGAATACCGCCAGGGTCAGCAGCAACGGCAGAACCAGAATGTTCAGCAACTTGAGGCGGCTGCCCAGGCTCTCGATGTCCTTGTCCAGATCATGCTGGACATTGCGCAGATCCTTGCGAATCTTCAGCTTGTCCTGCTGGAACTGTTCGAGCTCACGCTGCTGCTCGGGCGACAGAATCATCGCGTTGTCGGTGCTCTTGTTCGCCTGCAGCTCGTTCAGCTTGCGCTCGGTGTCGGCGAGCTCTTGCTGGAGCTCCTGTTCCTTGTTGCGGTAGTCCTGTTCGGCCTTTCTCCGAATGGCTTCGACCGTCGTGAACGGACGGGCTGACACGCCGCGGCTGCGGATGCCGATCAGCGCACTGTTGCCGGCCATATTGTCGACCACATTGATTACAAAGTCGCCATTGTCGGCAAACGCATTGATCAGCTTCTGGCCAAAGAAGTTCTGCATCTGAACCCACAGGCGATCACTGAGAACATCGGTGTCGGCTACAACGACCAGATTCGCGTCTTCCTTGCTTTCGGCAAGGTGATCCGGGCCCGACTTCTCGGGGAACGCGGTCTTCAGTTTGCCATACAGACGGCCGGCCAGCACATAGCGCTCATTGGTGGCCTTGAAACCTTCGTACAGTGTGCTCGGGTCCTGCATGAACTTGATGCGATCCGATTCCGTGAGCATCGCGTCACCCGAACTCTGCACGAGGCTGACGAGCTTCAGCGGGCTCGACTCGGCGAGGCTGAACTGACCGGCGGTCGAGAAGTTGATGGTGTCGAGCTGCGCGGTCGTGACTTCGTCGTGGTTCAAGTTGTCCTTGCGATAACCCATGATCGCCAGATGCTGCACCGGCGGGGCGGCGGGATTGATTTGGATCGGCAACGCATTGCCGGCATCGAGCACAATCTGGTTCGGGTCATAGTTGATGCCCCATGCCTTGAACAGTTTCGGCAGATCGGACGACTTGCTGGCAAACATCGCTGCCTGCGGATTCTCAGGGTCCGCGCCGCTCTGATCCTGTTCACCGCTTGGGTCCACAAACACCATCAAACGGCCGCCGCGCAGCACGAACTGATCGATCGCGTACAGCGTGTCATCGCTCAGCGTCTTCGGGTGAACCAGCAGCAATGTGCTGATCTCCGGATCGATCTTGGTCGTGGCTTCGGGATTCAGCATGCGCATGTCAAAAATGTCGCTGAGCTGGGTATAGGCCGCCCATCCTTCGCGCATGCCACGGGTCGCGGGATCGAACCCCGGGGCGATGTTCAGACTGGAAATCACGCCCACCGCAATCTTCTTGTCTGACTTCAGGCCATTGATCATCTTAGCCACGTCATACTCGAGGAACGATTCCTTGTCCGGCGAGAAGAACGGAATCACCGCTTTGCCGTCGAGGGCATTGGTCCCGGCGAGCCCAAAGAAGATCGAGTTGCCACCCTGGCCCACCGGTACGGCCTGAAGGCCTGCTTCGGACGCGCGATCCTCGTCTTCCGAGAATGGCTGCGGATCGATCACCGACAAGCGGATCTTGCCTTTGCTCTTGGCCGCGATTTCTTCCAGCAACTCGCGAACGCGGTTCGCATAGTTCCGGAGAAACGGCACATCTGCGCTGGCTTTGTCGGAGAAGTAGAAATACAGATTGATCGGCTCCTCGATCTCGCTGACGATGGACTTGGTGCCATCGGACAGCGTGTACAGGTTGTTTTCGGTCAAGTCGATGCGTGCGCCGCGGAACAACGTGTTGACCAGAGCCAAAACGGCGACGAGCAGAATGGCCAGTACGATGAGGGTACTGCCCGAGAGTGTCTTGCGATTCAAAGTAAACATCGGGGCCCTCAATCAGCTTTTTTCATGTCGATGACAATGGCGGTGGCATACAGCCAGAACGCAATCATCAGCGTGAAATAGAGAATGTCGCGGAGATCCAGCACGCCTTTGCCGATCGCATTGGCGTGCGTCAGAAACGACATGCCGGCAATCGCATCAATCACCGCTTGCGGCAGATTCAGGCCGCTGAAGAAGTCGAGCACCAGCGAGAAGCCGGAGAGCATCAGCAGGAAGCAGACCACGACGGTCAGAATGAAAGCGATGACCTGGTTGCGGGTGACGGCCGACAGACATGAGCCAACCGCGAGAAACGCGCCGGCCATCAGAAAGCTGCTGAAGTAGCCCGCGAGGATGGCGCCGTTGTCGGGATCGCCCAGATAGTTCACGGTGATCCAGATTGGCACGGTGAGCAACAGGGCAATGCCAATGAATGCCCAGGCAGCCAAAAACTTGCCAAACACAGCCTGCCACAGCGTGACCGGCAGCGTCAGCAACAGTTCGATGGAGCCGCTCTTGCGTTCCTCTGCCCAAAGGCGCATCGCAATGGCCGGGACTAGGAACAGAAACATCCAAGGGTGGAAATTGAAGAACGGCTGCAGGTCGGCTTGGCCGCGCTCATACAGGCCGCCGAGGTAGAACGAAAACGCCATGGCCAGCACGAGAAAGATCGCGATGAACACGTAGGCAACCGGCGTGGCGAAGTAGCTCGCCAACTCGCGCTTGAACAGAATGCGGATCAGGCTCATGCGGCCTCCTTCACGGTGGTTTCGGCCTGAGTGATGGTGCGGAACACTTCGTCCAGTCGGCCTTGCTCGAGCGCGAGCTCGCGGAATGCGATCTTCTGCGCCTTCAGGCATTCGGTGACTGCTTCAAAGATCGCGCGATCTTTTTTCGGAAACGCCGTGATGCGTTGATCCTGCGGGTCGATTTCGACTGTGGCGACGTCTTTCAGCTGGCTGAGTGCGGCTTTGACGACCTCAGGCTGATCAGCCGACAGTGACACCGCACGGTGGTAGCGCGAGCGGCCTTCGAGTGCCGCGGGCGTGTCATCAGCCAGAACCTTGCCCTTGGCAATGATGATCGCGCGGTGGCACACGGCATGAACTTCTTCCAGGATGTGCGTGGACACAATGATGGTCTTGTCCTTGGCCATCGCCTTGATCAGATTTCGGACTTCGTGCTTCTGGTTCGGGTCGAGACCGTCTGTGGGCTCGTCCAGAATCAGCACTTTCGGGTCGTGCAGAATTGCCTGGGCAAGACCAACGCGGCGACGGAAACCCTTGGACAGCGTGTCGATGGTCTGCTTCAGGACGCCAGACAGGCTGAGCCGGCCGATGGCATCGTCCAGCTGCCGGGTGCGGACGCCACCATGCAGGCCGCGAACGTCTGCTATGAAGCCGAGGAAGTCGGCGACAGTCATTTCGCCATAGCTCGGCGCGCCTTCGGGCAAATAGCCCATGGCCTGTTTGGCTTCAATCGGGTGGGTTTCGACGTCGAAACCACACACCAGCGCCTGGCCGGAGGTGGGGGTCAGGAAACCCGCCACCATTTTCATGGTCGTGGATTTGCCAGCACCGTTCGGGCCGAGAAAGCCGAGCACCTGCCCGGGTTCGACCTTGAAGCTGATGCCATCGACGGCAGTCAGACTGCCATATCGCTTGCTGAGCTCGCGTGTCTCAATCATGTTGGTCTTCTTGAAGGTTTGAGGACGGAAATTGCCGTTCCGGTCGGCCAGGACTGGTCAACCGGCGCGGCGGCGAAATTGGGGCGACAGTCACAGATTGCAAGAGGCGCGAAAAGTTCAGTTTTTCTGCTGGGCTGGATCGGCGGTGTATCTGCTGGGCTGGATCGGCTTTGTTCTTGCTGGGCTGGATCGGCCATCCCTGGCCGACCAGCCCGCACCGAGTCCGGCACATGGCCGGACTCGGTGCCGCCGCAGCACCTCGTGCCGAGTTGCTGCGGCGATTGCCCCATCCTTGGGGCAAGAAGCGCTTCGTAGGCGAGCAGATTGTTCCGGTCCAGACTCGGTGCCGCCGCAGCACCTCGTGCCGAGTTGCTGCGGCGATTGCCCCATCCTTGGGGCAAGAAGCGCTTCGTAGGCGAGAAGATTGCGCCGGGCGGGATCCGGCATCATTGGTGAGGGATCGCTTTCCTAGCGCCCGAAAACAATTTGCCCCGCCGGAGCGGGGCAAGTTGCGGAGTTTGGTCGATCAGGGCTTCATGGTCACAGGGAGGTAGACGTCGGTGATCGGATAGCCGGTCACGTCGTCATCGCCCACCCAATAATCGAACTGGCCGGCGCCGTCCCAGTTGTATTCGAAGCCGTGCGTGGCAGCGTAGGCCTTCAGGGCTTCGCGCGGGCCGCGTGGCACGTTGATCGCTACCCGGTTGCCGATGTATTGCGTCTTCAGGACGGCGCCTTCGTAGCTGCGGCCCATGCGCACATTGCCGGTCACTGGGACCGTAATCGGCGGCACTGGGTAGGCCATGCTGCAGTCGTTCGATTCTTCGCCGTAGACGTTCATGATGCGGAGGCGCGCGCCACTCGGCTCGATCTTGTTGCTGGTCATGAACGTTTCGACTTGCTTCCAGCTTTGATCCATCAGCACTTCGGCCTCATCCCACTTGCGGGGCGCCGACGGGACACCGCCGCCGACATAGAGGATGTCGTAGCCGGGAATCGTGCTTTCATCAACCGTCATCTGGCTGTAGTCCACGTACGGAACCGTGGCCATGACCGCCGCAAAGCGGTCCAGCGCGGTTTCCATCAGCTCGCCGATGCGGGCATCGAGGTACATGCCGGCGTAACGACCGGGGATGTCCATGCCGTACTCAACACGGGTGGTCCAGATCAGATTCACGGCGCGCGTCTTGGCGTCTGGAATGATGCGGAATTCCATCGACTTGTTGGTGCCGCGCCAGTCGTTGTTCAGATCGAAGGTGATTTTGCCCTCGTCTTCAAACTCGGTGCTACGCAGGACGACCTTGCCCTCGCCATAGGCGTCGGACTTGTATTCCAGCGTGGCACCCTCGCCATAACGCTCGCCGGACTTGTTGAGCTGAATACCGGTATCGGCGGCCCAAGGGTTCCAATCCTTGAAGCGGTGGAACCCGTTCAGCATGTCATAGACCTGCGTGGTTGGATTGCCCAGTTCGATTTGGCGCTGAATGCGCGCCTTGCTCGGCAGGAACAAGCCCACCACCAGGAAGAACAGCGCGGCAAGGAGGGCCGCAACGACGAGTTCAACGATACGCAACATAGGGCAGGCTCAAGGAAAGGGCCAAGAAAAGGTTTTGAATGGTACTGAATCCGGAGGGGCAAACGCTATCGGAACCGAAAAGGGTTTTCCGAAAGACAGATTTTCAGAACGTTTGTTTCAAACGATGCCCATCTCAAAAGCCTTCAGGACGGCACGGGTTCGGTCCCGGACGCCCAGCTTGGAAAGGATATTGGAGACGTGGTTCTTGACGGTTCCTTCCGCCACGCCCAGGGAATTGGCAATTTCCTTGTTGCTGTAACCGCCTGCCATCAGGCGTAGTATTTCAGTTTCACGTTCGGTCAACGGGTCTGGTTGTTCCAGGCTCGCAAACTGGTTTTGCATGTGCTCCAGGCCGGCCAGGAGCCGCTGGGTGACCGCAGGTTTGACCAAA
The DNA here is from genome assembly GCF_003015185.1 of Ahniella affigens. Lineage (GTDB taxonomy): Bacteria > Pseudomonadota > Gammaproteobacteria > Xanthomonadales > Ahniellaceae > Ahniella > Ahniella affigens. The sequence goes on along the minus strand of NZ_CP027860.1, from coordinate 4,727,622 downwards.
CTGCCGCCGGAGGCGACCGTTTTGACTGCATCCACCAGCTGATCGAGCGAGACATCTTTCAGCAAGTAGCCCTTGGCGCCCGCCTTCAGGCCGGCCAGAACGAGCTGATCGTCATCGAAGGTGGTCAGGATGATGGTTGGCGGGAGTTCATTGCGGGCTGCCAAGGTTTTCAGCACGTCCAGGCCAGACTGGTTCGGCATCCGCATGTCGAGCAGGACCACATCGGGTTTGACCTTCGGGATCGTATCGATGGCCTGTGTGCCATCGCCGGCCTCAGCCACGACCCGGATGGAATCGGAGAGCTCCAGCAGGCTCCGAATGCCCTGACGCACCAAGGTTTGATCATCGACCAGACAAACAGAAATCATGTTTTTGCCTCCAACGGAATCCAGGCCTCAATCGAGAAGCCTTTGCCAGGTGCGGTCTGCCAATTGAGGCCGCCGCCCACTTCTTGAAATCGCTCAAGCATGCCAGATAGACCGTTACCGGCCGATATTGCTTCCGCGCCCCGGCCATCGTCGTGCGCGTTCAGTTCAATCCGCTGCTTGCTCTGATTCAACGACAGCCAGAAATTGCGTGCCTCGGCATGACGCATGCAATTGGTCAGCAGTTCCTGGGCGGTGCGGAGCAATACATGCGCGAACAGCGGGTTTTCGATCTTCAGGCTGTCGTTCAAGTCTAGGTGCACCTTGGGTTCGGGAACGCCATCTGTCAAGGCTTTCAGCGCGGCGCCAAGGTCGATCTCGGCATCCTCGCGCATTTGCCCAACCACCTCACGGACATCCGACAACAGCAGTTTCGCCACGCTCTGAGCCTGCCGGACCTTCTCCTGGCCTTGGCCGGAAACCAAGTGGCTCGCCACTTCCAGATTCAGGGTGAGCACGGTCAGATGGTGGCCGACCAGGTCGTGCAGCTCGCGAGCGATGCGCACGCGCTCAGCAATGCGGCTCGATTCGGCAAGCAAGGCGCGGGTCGCGCGGAGCTCGGAGTTCAGGCGGCGTTGCTCCTCGCGCGCTTCGGCCTGATCCTTGGCAACCACAGATGTGGCGAACGTGAAGCTGGAGAATCCGAGGTACAGAAAGCTTTGCAGGACCGCATCGAACCACCCGTAGATCGGTTCGCCGAACTCGTCCGTCAGACCCAGGAACACCGGCAGCAGGCTGGCGTTTTGCAGAATGGCCCAAATGGTCGCGGCACGGCTGGACAGCATCCACGGCAATACACCAGCAATCACGAGCAACAGAATGCCCGACAATCCGCTCTGGCTGAACCAGGATATCGCCACAGCGGCCAGATTCATGGCCATCAGTAGCGGTACCCGGACAAAGCGCGCTCGGCTCGCGCCGAGATCGCGGGTGGCAAACCAAAATGCCACTCCGAACGCAATATAGGCCAGCCACCAGCCAATCAGCGCGATCACATCGGCTTCCGAGATTTCGCCGGGCAGCGGTTGCCGGCCCAACCATGCCATCACCGCCCCGAAGCGTGCCCCGTCCAGACTGTCGCGCAATAACGGAATGCCAACACAGCCGTAGGTAAACAGGCCGGCATAGCGAAGCCAATTGACGTGGGATAGTCCGAGAAAGCGCATACCGTGATCATAGGAACAACGCCAGTGCCGCAACAGCAAACGAATGGCCTATGCCGCAGAAAAGCGCCAGGATCGGCTGATCGATCCGCGGCAATTCGCTTACCGCGCCATGCCGGGAACCCTTCGGCATGGCATAATGTTCGGGTTTGAAACCAGGGACCGAGCTCGATGCCTGTATTGATTCGTGACATACAAAGCCACGATTTGGACCATGTGCTGGCGCTGAATAACAACGCCGGCGACAGCATCCTCCCGCTGGATGCCCATCGTCTGCGTGCGTTCTTTGACCAGGCTGCCTATTTCCGGGTGGCGATCATCGATGAGCACCTGGCCGGCTTTCTGATGGCCTTGCGCCCGGGCCTCGATTACGCCAGTCCGAACTACCAGTTCTTCCAATCGACGTTCGACAATTTCGTGTATATCGATCGCATTGTCATTGCCCAGGCGTACCGCCGGCATGGCCTTGGCCGCATCTTCTATGCCGACGTGCAGGGGTTCGCCGAAGTCCGTGCGCCGAAACTGTGCTGCGAGATTTTCCTGGAGCCGCGGGACGATGCCTCGGTCCTGTTTCACGGCAGCTATGGTTTTCGCGAAGTGGCGCAGCAGACGCTGCCGAATGGACGTCGCGTTGGTCTGCTGGCGAAGGAGCTATGCAGTTATCCGTATGTGTGCGAGACCTACGAGCACCTCCCGGATCTGCCTTGGCTGACCGAGCGCCCGATCCGGATGCCGTTGTCCCGGGCGGCCAATGACTGAACGCGCCGCGATCGGCGTGCTCTGCATCGGTGACGTTGGCATCGCAAGCATCAGTGATCTGGTGCATCGATTGGGACTTGAGTTCGAACTGATCATTGACGGTGCGCCGATACCCGGATCATTCTGGGGTGATGCCGAAGCAGGCATCATCGGCACCCGGATTCTGGCGCGCGCCGATACACCGGTGCACTCGCTGCTGCACGAACTCTGCCATGTGCTCGTTGCGGCACCGGAGCGGCGCGCGAGTATCCACACGGATGCCTCCGACAGTGTGCCGGAGGAGAACGCCACCTGCTATCTGCAACTGCTGCTGGCCGATGCCATTCCCGGCTTTGGCTTTGCACGCGCCTGCCAGGACATGGATGCCTGGGGCTACACGTTCCGTCTGGGTTCGGCGCGAGCCTGGTTCGAACACGATGCGGAAGATGCGCGCGCCCTGCTGCTTGCGAGGGCGGATCTGGCAGGTTTTGTGCGATCCGAAGCGACACCTGCGTCTGCCTGATGACCTGCGGGTGCTGACAGCCAAGTGCCGCGCGCCATGATGCCAAGGACGGCACAGTCTCGACATTTCCGGAAGCTTTTCGTCAGGACTCGATGGAGTCACTGAGGCACGCTTTGCGCCATGAACAGCATGGCAAGCAACTGGTTCGTCCCATCCAACAATGGCAGAATGACTCGGGCAGCGTTGCCTGGAGCCATTTTGCACGATCTTGCTGCCGACACTGCCGTTCGAGGCGACCTGCCCAAGTTGCGGGGCGCGGTCGTGGATCTGGCTGCCCAGAGGCTGTATCGCGCCGGGCTGGACGTGCGTCTGTCACCAAAAGCCACTGCCGTACTGGCGGTCTTGATCGCGCGTCGCGGGCAGGTCGTGACCCGGCAATTGCTCCTTGATCAGGTCTGGCCCCGAATGAGCGTTGGCGACGACGTGGTGACACGCGCCATCAACGAACTACGGACGGCCTTGGCGGACGATCAGAGTCAGGATCGGCTGATCGAAACGATCGCCCGCAAGGGCTATCGACTGCGGGCCGAGCCCGAACTGGGAGGCGCCGAAGCAAGTGCCGACGTCGCGGGCGTCGAATCACCATCATCCGTTGCCGTTGCAAACAATCGCGTGTTCGAACTGCCAGCCGAGCGCGTGGCGCCCGGAACGACAGCGTCTGCAGCACGCCGACGCATGGTGGTGCTTGGGCTCGCACTGCTCGTTGGTCTGCTCGCAATCTGGTCACTGGCGAGCTGGTGGACGAACACGCCGCGAAACGCGTCGGCAATGCCGCTGGATGTCAGTCGACACGCGACCGTCCTGAGTTTCGAATCCGGCCAGTTGGTGGGCCCCAGCGTCTCTGGTGATGGCACGATCCTGGCCTATCTGGCGCATGAAGCCGGCAAGCCAGGCTACGCGCTCGTCTGGCGGGAAACCGGGTCGACCGCTGTCCACACGCTGTTGCCGGCACTGAATGGTCGGGACTTGTATCCACCCGCTGTATCGCGCGATGGCAGTCACATTGCATTGATCGTCGCTGACCCGACGCGTGCGGAAGTCTGGTTGCTGGCCCGAGCCGGTGGTGAGCCACGCCGCGTTGCCATGCCGAATCATCGTTACTTTGCGCGGTTGCTCGATTGGCTGCCCGATGGCAAGTCACTCGTATTGGCGAGCGCCGAAAATGACGTGCAGACAGACATCGTACCGATGCTGCTCGATGTGGAGCAGGGGACCATGCGGTTGCTCCCGGGCGCGCGCGATTGGCCTGGTAACGCCGGCTTGCCGCGGATATCGCCGGATGGCAAACACTTGGCGTTTGTGCAGCGCGACGGTTTGGACACGCGCCTCTGTCTCGCTGACCTGATCGGCGCCGTGAGCCGCTGTGGCGATCGACTTCGCGACCCTAATAGTCTCGCGTGGTTGCCGGATGGCTCGGCAATATGGGTGCTGGATCTCGGGCCGACGCCACACCAACTGATCGCTTTTGACCGCCAGGCGCGGGCCACCGCGACCGCCGACGTCGAGCGCATTCGGCAAATGAGCATCAATCCACATGGCAGCGCGCGACTGGTGTTCAAGCGATCCATGAGTCGCATTCATCTGTTGCGCCTGTCGTTGTCGGGCCCGTCCGCCAATGACGAGCAATGGATTGCGCCGGCGGCGGGCAATGACGCGCTGGTTCAGCTTTCGAGCGACGGCTTGCAGACTTGGTTCGTCTCTGGCCGGGATGGCGGCGAGCAGATCTGGAAGTGGCAGCAGGATCAATTGCAGCGCGTGTCTCAAGGGCCGTGGCGGCGTGTGCTCGCGTTCACGCAAGGTGACGCGTCTGGTCGGATCTGGATTCTGGCCGTCGATGCAGCGCAGCACACCGCGCTCTTTCAACTTGCGGCAGGCGATACCGTTCCGAGTCGCGTGATGGATGTGCCGGGCGTCTACGACCTCACGCTGCATCGCGATCGCCTACTGTTGATCCGCCATGTCAGCGCCGGCGCCAGCACCTTGTTGCGACTCGCCGCCGACCGTCTGGAGGCGGTGGACGCCGGCATCCAAGAGCCGATTGTCCGAGCGCAGACATGTGGGGATGCACTCTGTTTCAGTGATCGCCAAGGTGTGCTGTACCGACGACGGGATCAGCAGCCCGGCAGCGAGCCTCTGCTCCTGACGGCGAGCCTGGTCGAACCGTCGGCGTGGCGGGTGTCTGGTGATTCGATCTGGTATGTCGGTGCGGTCAAGGGCGCGGCCGCGCTACGCCAGCACAACCTGGCAATCGACCAACCTGAGCAGGTTTTTCCTACGGCGATGCCGCCGTATCCGGCGGATTTTGCAGTTGGGAATCAGCAAGCGGTAATCATGCCCGTTCTGTTTGATGATTCCGGCGAACTGATGGCGGCACCAATCGCCGATCTCCCCTTGCCCTGGCACGTGCTGCCCGACTCATCCTGAGTCATTGCTTGAGGCCAGGCCGTCCTGCGCCTCTCGATTCTTCGTCATCTGCCGTGAACATCGCCGACGCGTGTTGGTGATGCCGGCAGCCCTCGGTCCGCTTTCCGGAAGGGACGGACATTCGCAAAGGAACGCATCATGAAACGCATGCAAGCAGTCATCGCAGCAATCGCCCGTCTGGCCTGGTTCGCGCCACTCATCGCCGCAATAGGGCAGTCTCCAGCAGCAACATTGCAGACGCTTACTGGCCCGGCCGGAACAGGCTGGTCATTGGCGCCCATTGCTGACGTCGATGGCGACCAAGTCGATGATGCGCTCGTATCTACGGCCCTTGGCAACAGTGTTCGGGGCAGTGTGTCGTTGTACTCGGGACGCACCGGCGCCCTGATCCGCACGATGACGGGCCCGGATAACGGCGCGTCGGCGGGCTGGGCCGTTGCCGACGCCGGCGATCTGAACGGCGATGGCATCCATGATGTGGTGACCGGGCACCCACGCAGCGGCAGTCAACGCGGCGGCGCCGTCGCGTTTTCCGGTGCCAATGGCGCAGTGTTGTGGCAATGGCTTGGCACGGGCAGCGAGGGTTTTGGCTGGGCCGTCGCAGGCGTCGGTGATGTCGATGCCGACCAACGCGACGATGTGCTGATTGGCAATGGCTTCAATCCGGGGCGCGCCTATCTTTACTCGGGCCGGGACGGTCACTTGATCCGCACCTTCACAGGCGACGTGGCCGGTGCAGGATTCGGTCAAGGCGTGTCCGGGATTGCCGATCTGAACCAGGATCAACGCCCGGATCTTCTGATCAGTGCGCCGGTCGAAGGCGCGCCCGCAACGGGCGCGATCTATGTGTTCTCCGGCGCCGATGGTGCGCGTCTTCGAAAAATTACCGGTCCGGTTGGTGCAGTGAACTTCGGAACCTCGTTCCTCGGAGACGCGGGCGATGTGAACGGCGATCGCGTGCCCGATGTCTATGTCGGCGACTTCAGTGCACTGGGGGGCGATGGTCGCGCCTTTGTGTTCTCCGGAGCCGATGGCAGTCGCTTGCACTTGTTTCAAGGGGCGAATGGCGAAGGGCTGGGTTGCGGGCGTGGCGCGGGCGATGTCGATCACGACGGTCATGCGGATCTGATCATCGGCTCCTATTCCTATTCATCCGCCGGACTCGGTGCGCGCGGGCGGATGCAAGTCTTCAGTGGCCGGACCGGTGCGGTAATGCAGACTGAGCTCGGGACCGCCGCGGGCGAGCAATTCGGCTTTGACGCTGCATCGTTGGGTGACACCAACAATGATGGTCGCGTCGACTTTTTGGTTGGCGCATCGCCCGTCAATCTCGCGCGTATCATCCGTGGCGACGTCGAGCCACAGCCCGGATTCGCGATTGGCGCGGGCATGACCGGTGCCTGGCATGATCCAGCCAACCCCGGGCACGGCTTCTTCATTCAGGTCCTGCCGGAGCAACGCTTCCTGGCGATCTGGTTTGCGTTTGACAACGGCGGCAATCAGGCCTGGTTTGGTGGGGTGGGGACTTACACTGGCAATCAGGCAGACTTGGACGCGCAAATCTTTTCAGGCGGACGCTTCCCGCCCAACTTCAATGCGGCGGATGTGCAAACGCGAGCCTTTGGTCATTTGCAATTCCAGTTTTCCGACTGCAATGCCGGACAGGTGCGCTTTGAGCCGGTTGTCGCCGGATATGCCGCCGGCACCATGCCCTTGGCACGCATCACTCAGCCTGCGGGATTGAGCTGTGAGTAATTGGCCGTTGAAAACCGCCCATCCTGGGCGCTTTTCAACTCGCGAGTCCGGCACATGTCCGGACTCGCTCTCGCCGAATCAATCACTGGCGTGATCGATTCGCGGTTGCGCCATCCATGGCGCAAGTTTTTTGGCCGTTGAAAACCGCCCATCCTGGGCGTTTTTCAACTCGCGAGTCCGGCGCCGGTCCGGACTCGCTCTCGCCGAATCGCCTCAGCGCGAGCCAGGCTTTCTCTTGAGTCGAATCAGGGACGAAATTTCGTCGTCACCATGGCCAGACTGCATCAACTGGCCATAGTCGGCAAGGCATTTGTCGACAATGCTGTGATCGGTGCCCGCGGCCTCGGCGAGCGCCTGCACGATCAGCAGGTCCTTATGCAACAACGCGAGCTTGAAGCCGCTGCTGAACTGGTTCTGCAACATGGTCGGGCCGCGCTTTTCCATGAACCAGTTCTGCGCGGCGCCGGCACCGAGCGTGGGCAGCAGGCGGGTCGGATCCAGGCCCAAGGCTTCGCCCAGCGCCATGCCCTCGCAGACAGCCTGCGCAATACCGGCCACCAGTACTTGATTGACCGCCTTCGTGTTCTGACCGGCGCCCACATCGCCCATGTGCGTCATGCGGGCGGCATAGCACTGCAGAATGGGCTGCACGCGGGCCAGTGTTTCCGGCTGACCGCCAACCATGATCGACAGCTTGCCATTGCGCGCGCCTTCGACGCCGCCCGACACTGGGGCGTCGAGAAAATCTGCACCTTCGGCACGCAAAATGTTGGCCGCCTGCTGGGCACTCTTCGACGCAATTGTCGAATGATCGATCAGCACGAGGCCCGGGCGTTTCAGCGCGGCGAGGTCGCGCGCCAACGCGAGCACATCGGCATCGGCTGTCACGCACGAAATAACCACGTCGACTGCAGCCGGCAGGTCCGCCAGCGACGCGACTGCGACCACGCCGTCATGGGCATTAGCAAAGGCCTGAGCCTTGGGCAAAGTCCGATTGGCCACCGCTTTCAGCAGGCCCGCCTGGTACACATGGCCGGCCATCGGGCCGCCCATCGCGCCCAACCCAATAAATGCAACGCTCATGCCTATTAGTCCTGAATCGACAAGCTTTTGAGTGTAGCAGTCCCAAATGACAGCGCCAGCCGCCGACGATCGGAAAAAGGCTCGGTAAGTCTTTGATTGCATGCGGCAAGCCAGGCATTGAACTGGCAGAATGCGGGCATGAACGCTAGTGACACCGACCTTGCGCTGATCGAGCGCTTTCTGGACATGGCTTTTGCCGAGCTTGGGCTCGCCAAGAACACGCTGCTCGCTTACCGGAACGATTTGAACCAGTGCGCGGCGTTTCTGGCGCAGCAAAAGCTTGGATTGCTCTCGGCCTCACGCGCGGACTTGCTCGGCTTTCTCGCCAAGCGGCAACAGGAGGGCGTGCATGCGCGCAGCAATGCGCGCTGTCTGTCAGCACTTCGGCACGCTTATCGGTTTTTTCTGCGCGAACGTTTGCGGGACGATGACCCATCGGCCTTGGTGCGCTCACCAAAGCTGCCGAAGGGCCTGCCGAAGGCGTTGTCCGAAACCGAGGTCGAGTCGTTGCTAAAGGCGCCCGACGTCACCGATCCCAAAGGGCTGCGTGATCGCGCCATGCTGGAACTGATGTATGCAGCTGGGCTTCGGGTCAGTGAACTCTGCGCGCTCAGCATCAACGAAATCAATCTGCGCCAAGGCGCCTTGCGGGTGCGCGGCAAGGGGAGCAAGGAACGCCTGCTGCCCATCGGCGAGTGGGCGATCGATTGGCTGCAACGCTACCTGAATGAAGCGCGGTCGGTGCTGTTGCGCGGCAAGCCGAGTGAGTTGGTCTTCGTGTCGAATCGCGGTGGGCCGGTGTTGCGGCAACGCTTTTGGTTGATGATCAAGAAGTATGCAGCCCAGGTCGGCGTCATCCGACCGGTCACGCCGCACGGACTCCGCCACTCGTTTGCCACGCATCTGCTAAATCACGGCGCGGATCTTCGCGCGCTGCAAATGATGCTCGGGCATTCCAGCCTCTCCACGACGCAGATCTATACCCTGGTTGCGAAGGAAGGTCTGAAACGGTTGCATCAGCAACATCATCCGCGCGGCTGATTCGGCCGGCGCGCCCGATCAGATTTCGCAGAGCCCAGGATGGCTCCAAAGCGAGGTGCGCGTGCGAAAGCCGATCCCGTCATGAGCACGCCACCTTCCTGGCGCAGGCTTCGCATCAATAGACGTCGCGTGCGTAGCGACCTTCCTGTAGCCAGCCGTTGACCACATCGGTCGCCGCTTCGACCGACTGCCCCGCCTGCTCAGCGACAATATCGATCAATGCCTGATGCACATCGGGCGCCATCCGCGTGGCATCGCCGCACACGTAGAGATGCGCGCCGCGCTGCAGCCATTGGTACAGTTCGCGCGCTTTGGCGCGCATCGCGTGCTGTACGTAGTACTTCTCAGCGCCGTCGCGCGAGAACGCCACATCGATCTGCAGCTTGCCTTGCTTGCGCCAGTCGAGCCACTCGGTCTGATACAGAAAGTCCTCGCGCAAACGCGGTGCACCGAAGAACAGCCAGTTCCGCCCGGCTGCGCCTAGCGCGAGGCGTTGCTGCAAGAACCCGCGGAACGGGGCCACGCCGGTGCCTGGGCCAACCAGGATCACGTCGCGGTGCGAATCAGCAGGCAACCGGAAGCGCTGATTGGGTTCGACGAAGATGCGTATGCTCGTACCGGGCTCCGTTGCGCCGAGGAAACTGGACGCGACACCGTCGGGATCTACCGCAACCGTCAGATGCACTTCGTCGCCCACTTGCTCACGACTCGATGCAATGGAGTACAGACGCGGCGTCAGCGGGCGCAGCAGATCGACCAGAGTCTGCGCATCCAGGCGGGCCGGGAACTGCCGCAGCAGATCCAGCGGCTTGACACGCTTCAAGGTGTCACTCAGCAGTTCTGGGTTGGCGATGATTTGTTTCAGCGCGTCATGCTGGCCGATGTCGGCGATGCGACCGAGCAGTGAACGGCTCAGGCGCGTCAATTCGCGCTGGTGGCTCAGTACTTCAAACAACGGTTGCGTCTTGCCTTGCACGGTCACCGCGGTGCCGCCGTCCAGTTCGAACCACTGCAACCAAGCCTGCACGCGAGCGGGTACGTTGCTGGCGATAATGCCGAGCGCGTCGCCTGGTTCGTACTTGATGCCGCTCTCGGCCAGCGAGAACTCCAGATGCCGAACGTCGCGCCAGCCGTTGCCGGTGGTCAAGCGTTGATTGCTGAGTAGTTCCGCGCTGAACGGATGTTCGCGGTCGAACGTCGCCGCCTGGGTGTTGTTGACCACCACGCGCAAACCGGGGGCCGCGCTGACCAGATGCTTGCGCGCTTCGTCGATCTGCTGCTTGCGCCAATCGGCGGCGGCCTGTTCGAAGTCCAGATCCAGCTCGCTCAGCGCCTGAATGCGCTCAGCGCCCAGTTCGGTCAGGCGGCGGTCCAGAACCCGACCAGCCTCGCAGAACTTTGGATAACTGGAGTCACCCAGCGCGAGCACCGCATACTTCAGTTGCGGCAATTTGGGCGCCTTTCGGCCGTTCAGAAACTCAAACAAGGCGCGCGCCGAATCCGGGGGCTCGCCGTCGCCATGCGTGCTGGCGATCAGGTACAGGAGCTTTTCCTGCGCGAGCTCCTTGGTGGGATACGTATCGGCGGCCAGCGCGCGCACCGCGAGCCCGGCTGCCTCGGCATCGGCCTTGAGCTTCTCCGCGATGCGCCGGGAGTTGCCGGTATGGCTGGCATAAATGATCGTCAACCGAGCGCGCGACTCAGTGCCCGTCTGAGTCGGCAGAGCGGGTGCCGTACTTTGGCCCAATGCCGCGGCGCGACCCGCAAAGTAGCCAGAGAGCCAGTAGAGCGCCGAACCATCCAGCCCGTGGCTCAGGCGATCCAGATTGGTCAGAACTTCCTGACTGAGCAGGTTCGCGGGTAGCGGCAGTTGGGGCAGTGCGCTCATGGTGACCTCGACTTCGGCAGCTCACCATAGGCAGTCCCAGCGAGCGGCGGAAAGGACCTGCGCGCATGCCCATATAACGGGCGCTTATGACTGTCTACGGGCCGTGCGTCAGCTGCCGAGCAAAACCTCGGCAAAGCGTCGCGCAGCAGCGGGGTCGTGCTCCAGAAACGTCGATGGTTCGGTCAGCTCGAGCTCCAGCAAGCAGGGCTGCCCCAGTTCGTCGAGCAATAGATCCACCCGGGCATAAGGCAGGGGCAACAAACCCTGGAGCGCGGGCACCTTGGCCATCGCATCCAGGACCTGGGCGCCGACCGCGCGCTCGGCCGCTGTTGCCTCGCGCGGCTGAATGTCCTCGATCGCAAACAAGAGCTCGGTCGGCCCGGCGTGCGCCTTGAGCAGCGGGCCCTTGCGAATGGCGTGGCTGAATGCGCCGCCGAAATAGAGCAACGCCGTTTCGCCCGCGGCGTCGACGCGATCCAGATACGGTTGCATCAGCACACTCCGGCGGTCATCGAGGAGCCGCTGGATATGGGCGACAGCGACGGTCCGCTGATCATCGTGGTAGCGCGCCGCATCGCGCGAACCGGCACCGACCGCTGGCTTGATGACGTATTCGCGGCTCGGCCAGGCTTGGCGAAAGGCTGCAAGCGCGTGCGCCGCGTCCGCGCCTGGTTCAGCAAAAACCGAGGGCACCGTCGCAACGCCAAGACCGGCGAGCTCACTCAGATAGTGCTTGTCGGTGTTCCAGCGCAACACGGGCGGCGCATTGCGGAGCCGGGTCAGCGCGGCGACGCGATCGGCAAAGGCCAAGAACTCCGGCAGGCGCTCGGCGTAGTCCCACGTGCTGCGGAGAACGGCCTGCTGAAACCGCGACCAATCCACATCGGGGTCGTCCCAGTTGACCACTTCAACCGGAACGCCCAAATCAGTCAGCGCTCGAACCAGCGGCGGCAGATCGGTGTCCAGCGCCGCGGCGACCCGGGCGCTGACCAATGCAATCGGCTGCACTGCTTAGTTGACGCCCGAACGCACCGGCGGCGCAAAATCGCCGACGGCCTCGGCCAAGCGTTGGTCCTTACCGAGCAGATCAATCGCATCATTCAACACCGTTGCCGCCTCGACCAGCAGAAAATCTGGTTTGTCTTCCTGTGCCGTAGCGGTTTCCTCTTCCTTGACCTGCTCAGCCAGCGGACGCTCGTCCGCCTGCAGACCATCATCCGACTTCGAGCGATCAGCATCGAGTCCGGCGGCGATGCGCGCCTGTTTCCGGTCGGCCCGCTTCTTTTCCTGCGCATCGCGCTCTTTGCGGCGCTCACTTTCCAGCAGCGAAATCGTCTTCTTGTCGCGCTCGTTGTGATAGTCGGCCAAGTCCTGCTGCCACCAACGGTACTCGATGTTCTTGCCGATACGCGCCTCATGGCGCGCCGACAGCATCGGCAGCAATTGCTTGAGGTCGCCGCTCAGCTCGTACTGTGCCGGCTCAATGCTGGTCCAAGGCAGCGCGTTGTCGAGCGAGCTCTCGCCGTAGTCCAAGGCATCCCATGAGTCGGGGTATGCAATGTCGGGGCTCACGCCACGGTGCTGGGTCGAGCCGCCATTGATCCGAAAGAACTGCGCAATCGTCAGCTTGAGTTGGCCGAACTGCGCGGTCTCGTTTTGTGCCACGTGATCGAGATCGAACAGGTTCTGCACGGTGCCCTTGCCGAAGCTGGTTTGGCCGATGATCAGCGCCCGGCCGTAGTCCTGCAGCGCCGCCGCAAAAATCTCCGAGGCCGATGCCGATTCGCGATCAATCATCACTGCGAGCGGGCCATCCCAAGTGGTGCCCGTATTGCGATCCGCCTCAACCGAGATTCGGCCTTGCGCATCCTTGACCTGCACCACCGGGCCCTTGTCGATGAACAGCCCCGTCAAATCGGTTGCTTCCGTCAGCGAGCCGCCGCCGTTGCCGCGCAGGTCCATGACGATGCCGGCGACCTGTTGCTTCTTCAATTCGCCGATCAGTCGGGAAACGTCTGCTGTGCTCGACACAAAGTCGGCATCGCCCCGACGCTCGCCTTCGAAGTCGTGATAGAACGTCGGCAATGTGATCACACCGATCTTGCGCCCGCCTACGTCGATCACCGATTTCTTGGCGGCCTGCTCTTCAAGCTTGACCTTGTCGCGCGTGATTTCAATGCGCTGCGGTTTGCCATCGGGGCCCGCGTCGCCAGGCAGAATGTCGAGCTTGACCACGGTGCCTTTCTTGCCGCGGATCAGGTCAACCACGTCATCCAGGCGCCAGCCAACGACATCGACCATGGCTCCCGCCGCGCCCTGGCCGACAGCCAGCACGCGATCACCCACCTTGACCTTGCCCGACATGTCGGCCGGGCCACCTTTGACGATCGTGCGAATCGCCGTGTATTCGTCTTCGCGCTGCAAGACCGCACCAATGCCCTCCAGGGACAGGCGCATCTGCATATTGAAGTTTTCCGACGCACGTGGCGCCAGATAGTTCGTATGCGGCTCAATCTCGACCGCATAGGCGTTCATGAACGCCTGGAATACGTCTTCTTCGTCGATGTCGGCGGTCCGGTCGGCAAGCGTGTGGTAGCGCTTGCTCAGCGTATCCTGAATGGCCTTGGCGTCTTTGCCCGCCAACTTCAGGCGCAGCCAGTCGTTCTTCAGGCGCTTGCGCCAGACATCGTCGAGTTCGGCTGCGGATTTCGCCCACGGCAAGTCTTCGCGGTCGAACGCAAAGTCTTCATTGACCGAGAACTCAAAGCCCTTGGCGAGCATCGCATCGACCGCGGCAGCGCGCTCGCGTGTGCGACTGAGATAGCGATCGTAGATCTTGAACGGAATCGCGAGATCCTGTTCGAACACGGCATCGTCGAGTTCCAGCTTGTAGGCCGTGAACTCATCGATATCGGCTTGCAGAAAGAACATCTTGCCGCCATCAAGCGTTTCCAGATAGCGATTGAACATCCGCGCCGACATGGCGTCGTCCAGCGGCACCCGCTTGTAGTGGAAGCGCGTCAGAAACCGGGTGGCCCACAACGCGGCCTGCGCTTGCGCATTGGTCGGCGCCAAGTGCTTGGGCTTGGCCGCCTCAATGGCCGGCGTGCTCGCCGACAGCGTTGCACCAATTACCAAAGCCAGAAAATGCCATTTCATGCAAAACCTCGTCCTGTTTCGTGCTGTGAGCCTAGAGTCTTCAGGAAGTTCCGGGCTGTGGCGTAAGTCATGACCCGATCATAGCGCCAGTCCAGCGTCCGACAATGCGCTCCGAAATGTGAAGAACTCCCCAATTCGTGCGGCACGAGGCGGGCAAGTGCCTGATTCCGGTCGGTTCCTGAGTGTTGGCGGCGCGCATGAGGATGGTCACGTCGCGCCGTCTGGCAACAGCGTTGCCGCGGTTGCCGGGCCCATTCGTTCAGCAATGTTTACGGGAGACGCCGGTTTCGGCACAGCCCGCAAGACGGGTGACGATGTTCAGCGACGATCCGGCTTGACGATCTTCAGCTCCGGACTGATCCCCGTAAACTGCGGTGCCGGGCCATGACTGATCTTGAGCTTCGCGGGACGGTCGAAGACCAACTTTCCGCGCACGGCCGCGCCTTCCTGCAAATGCACAGTGGGACGGCCGCGTTTGCCTTCGCTCGGCTGATCATCGAGTCGGGCGATGCGCACATCGCCGACTTGGCCGCCCAGAGCGACGGCGAGCGTCTCGCCATAGAAGGTCACCGGGCCATCGATCCTGGCGCCTTTCTGGACTTGGATGTAACTGTTATAGACCGTGACTGGACCACTGATTACGGCGTTGGCTTCCAGCAGCAACGGGCCATTGCGAACTTCCACGGCGCCTCGCACGTGTGCGCTGTCTTTCAGTACCACCGCGCCGTTGACCACATTCAGCGCCGCTGCTTCCGCCCGTTCGGACAACACCACTGCGCCGTTGATCGTGCGGAGATGGCCGACCTTGGCCCCGGGCGGTACTTCCTGCCCCATGAACACCAATGTGGCGTCACCGAGCGTTTGATCCCGCGATAGCGCGGCGCCGGTAAACACGTAGACCGGCTCAATGCCATCCAGTTGCGGTTTCGTGATCAAACCCGCGGCGCCTGGCAATGGCTTGCAGGCCTTGGGCCGATCGCGGTCCATATTCAACGGTTCGTGCGGGGCGATTCCAAAGTACTCGGCCTGCACGCGGTTGCCGCGTTCGAGTTGCACGCAATGGCCCAGGTGCAAGCCGCCTGCAATGTGCACATCGTGAAGCAAATTGAGTTTTGGCAAATCGCGATTCTTGGACCGACGATCGGCACCCGGAAGCATCAACACCCGCCCCGGCAGTTTCAGGTTCGGCCCGATCCGATTCTGGTCAGAAAAACTGATGATGTCGCCGCCGATCGTGACATCCTTGCCGATCTGCAAATCGCAACCCAGGTTCACCACGTTGCCATCGACTCGAGCGGGGGCTTCAATCTGCAAGCTGCCGACACCGCAAAACACGTCGCCGGTGATCGTGCCAGCGAGAACCGCCTCGGCACTGTTCACACGAACCCCGGCGGCGTGACTGCCGGCCTTCATGACCAGACGACCATTGTCGACCAGAATCTGGTCGGCTCGGCTATCTGCATTCAGACTGATCTTGCCGGCGATCATGCTGAGATCTCCCGCGACCTCGCCCGCGGCTAGTTCGATCTCTTTGGCAAAGTGCACCCGCGCCGTCGCGGCGTCCGCGAAGCCGGGCAGGGCAGTCAATACAGTCAGAACAGCAGGTAGCAGACGCATGGTCGGTAGGTCCCTCAAAATTGGGCGTGGAAGCAGGTGGTGCGTCGATCACACGCGATGGATGCTGAACCGTTCCTGCTGGCCAGCTTCAGTGGCTCACCCCGAGACGTTCGGCAAGCCAAAAAAGCGTCGCGCGTTGTTGGTGGTGAGCGCTGCCAATTCTGCCAAAGGTTGTTGCCGAGCAGCCGCAATCCGCGCAGCAATGTGGCCGAGAAACATGGGCTCATTGCGCCGATGACTCAGTTTCACCGGCAGGTCGCGCGGCAGCAGATACGGCGCATCGGTTTCGATCAGCAGGCGATCGTTCGGAATGCTGCCCACCAGCTCAAGCAGATGCTGACCGCGACGCTCATCGCAAATCCAACCGGTAATGCCGATGTAGTAATCCTGGTCGAGATAGTTGAACAACGCGCGCCGGTCGCCCGTGAAGCAGTGCACGACCACCGGACCTACCGCATCACGGACGTTCTTCAGGCAAGCCAGAAAATCGTCATGCGCGTCTCGCTCATGCAGAAACAACGGCTTATTGAGTTGCGCGGCCCACTCCAAATGCCGCTCGAACGCGAACTGCTGCGCCGGGCGTGGCGATAGATCGCGGAAATAATCGAGCCCGGTTTCGCCGACCGCCACCATCGCCTCATGTTGCAGCAGTTCCAGAAACGCGGCTTCGGCATCGGCGTCGAATTCGGCAGCATGATGTGGATGCAGTCCGGCCGTTGCATACAAAAACCCAGGGTGCTCCGTGGCAATGCGCAATGCGTCGCGGGCACCGTCGACACTGGCGCCCGTCAATACTATCTGCACCACTTGGTGATCCCGGGCCCGCTGCAAAACGTCCGCCAGATCATGGCGAAAGGACTCGTGGCCCAGATTCGCGCCGATATCAATCAATTCCATGCCTGCACCAACACACTGAAGAATCCTGGTATTTCAGCAGCAAACGCCGGGATTCAGCCAGCACTGGCGCTTGCTCCCTGAACCAAGCCAAACCGGCTAAGCTCCGCGCGCCACAATTAACCACAAATTCAGCCGACGCGCGCCATCGTCCGCGCATCAGACCTCGTTCGGAATCGCTAAGACGGGCCTGGCGCTGGCGCGGACAGGATGCCGCAAAGAATTCAACCAAGCCGCTCGCCGCGGCTGTTATCTGCTGGTCGTGATCACTGATGGAGATTGCTATGAAATGGATGCAGAACCTGCTGGCCTCGGCCGCCCTGTTGCTGGCCGGCAGCACACAAGCCGCGTCGTATACGCCTGAGTCTGGCTTTTGGTGGAGCCCGGATGAGCCCGGCACCGGCCTATCGATTGAAATCGAGGACGATTTTGTCTACGTGGCCGCGTATCTGTACGACACCCAAGGCTTTCCCTATTGGTATATCGGCGATGGCAGGATCGTGGAGAATGGCTCCGGTGTGCTGAGTTTCACTGATAATCAAGTCACCAGTGCCACGGGCGGTCAGTGCTTGGGTTGCGTCTGGCGTGCGCCGACGATCTTCGCGACCGGTGGTGCGATGAGCATCGTGTTTGATCCGGCTGATGAAACGCGCGCCACGTTGACCTGGGGCGGTCAGGTCAAGACGATTCGGCGCTTGGACTACTACGACATCGGCTTCGGCACTGATGCTGAGAACCAGCGCTTGCTCGGCGAATGGCAGGTGATCCTCGATTTCTTCAACGTTGGCGGCACCTACGCGAACTACCCGTTCGTTGGCGACATTCTGATCATGGATGCGATCGATCGGGCGCCGAATCCGGATCTGTCGATTGGCTGTCGTCCGCGCAATTCCCTGGCCGCACACTGCACGTCATCGGATGACGCGATTCACGACATCGGGGCGTTTTACAACAGCACCGACAAGCGGAGCTACATCACGGTGCGCGATGCGTCGAATGTCTATTTCACCTACGTCGTCTATGTCGGCGTCCACCAGTTCGACGGTGTGGTGCAGGCCCATGCCAGCGGTCAGTTCAGCAATAACGGTACGTTCTATCCCGTTCGCGGTTTCCGCAGTGCCAGCCGCGCGATGGTGCAAACCGGTCGTGGCCCGGCCTCGATCGACAAATCGGCTGCCCCCTCCGGCGAACGCAGCATGATGCAGCAGATCATGGCCGGCAACGGCGGTGTGATGCCAAAGGGCATGACGGCGGCAGAAGTGAAGGCGCAGTTTGGCATCGACGTCACTGCTGCAGCCCCGATTGTCAACGCGAATACGGTGCGCATGGAAGCCAAGCGTCAGCACGCGGGCAACTAAGCGACGCCCGCGCACATCTCGCAGTCGTTCCGACAGGGCGGGCCATTGGTCCGCCCTGTTTCGTTTTGGCGGCAGCGGAGTGAAGTTGGGTGTATTGTCCCGGCTGAACTTGAATCCCGGGATTTGACCCCAAGCTCCGGTCCATGATTGATCTCACACCTGCCGAGCTGACGCCGGCGCAAATTCGTGAACAGGATCGCCAGTTTTGGCGCGGCGTGTGGCTGAGCGTCGGTTTTACCGCCTTGCTCTGGTTGATTGAATGGGCGCATCGCGTGTTCAGCCTGGACCTCAGGCCCTTTGCTGTCGTGCCGCGCGAGTGGCCGGGTCTGCTTGGTGTCCTGACGTCGCCTTTGGTCCACGGTGGCCCAGAGCATCTCGCGGCCAACTCCGTCGGCATCCTGATGCTCGGCACCTTGATGTTGTTTCGTTACCCGCAGTCCTCGAAGCTCGCGATTCCGCTGATCTGGATGGTGGCGGGTTTCGGCACGTGGCTCATTGGACGCCCCTCGTTTCACATTGGCGCGAGTGGCGTCACGCACGGGCTGATGTTCTTTCTGTTCCTGGCCGGTTTGATTCGTCGTGACCGTCTGGCCATTGCCGCGATGTTGGCGGCGATGCTGTTTTTTGGCGGCATGTTCTTCACGATTCTGCCGCGCGAGTCGGGCGTGTCGTTCGAGGCGCATCTCTCGGGCGCCATTGGCGGCCTGATCGCGGCATTGCTGACCCTGAAGCGCGACCCGGCACCACCGCGGCGCAAATACAGTTGGGAAATTGAGGAAGAGCTGGAAAGCGAATTGGCGAAGATGGACCGCGAGACCCTGGAGCCTGCGCGACCCGTGCAGGTGAACCCGATCTGGGACGGCCCGCGCTCGATTCGCGAACGCCTGCAAGGCGACGCGCCCGGACAAGTGATCGAATTCCGGCGTCGGGTGCCGGTGCGGGATGCGAATGCCGACCATGACGACGAGCCACCAACGCGGCACTGACAACGACACTGACGCTGTGGGATGACGTGCCATCATGCGCGCAGATGTCCTGACACGGATTGTCAGCAGCCCGCTTGCTCAACCAATGGACTCGGCGCAAGCTCTATCGCCCATCAATGCGCTGGAGCGTGCCATGAGTCATCAAAGCAATCTCGCCGGATTCATCATCGACTGCAAGACCGACGATCTGGAAGCCGCCGCGAACTTCTGGGCCGCCGCTCTGCGGATGCAGAAGATCGCGCTGCCGGGCGATGAGGGGACGCAGTACGTCCGCCTACAGGACCCGAACTTGCCGCTGCATATCGAAGTACAGAAAGTGACCCATGAGAGTCGCGTGCATCTCGACATTGAGTCCGATGATATCGAGGCCGAAGTTCAACGCCTGGAAGCGCTCGGTGCGACGCGGGTCAAACAGATCCACACATGGTGGGTCATGCAGGCGCCCACGGGGCAGCGATTCTGTGTTGTGCGGAAGAAAAACTGATCGGGTGGGCCCCTCAACGTTCGGCAACCACGTCGTACGCATTCAGCGTGGTCCTAGCCTTGATTTTGCAGCACCTGCAAGCGCTCGACCGTGCCAACGTCCTCCCAGGGGCCGTCGTAGCGGTCAACACTGATTCGTTGGGCAGCAAGCTCCTGCAGCCACCAGTCGACGATGGACCCACGATGTGGCAGACCTTGCAGGCGATCCGGTCGGTAGACGGCATAGCCCGCAAACGTATGCGGTGCGGACTGTTCGGGCAGCAGTTTGGTCGCGAGCGATTCGAACGGTCCGGCCTGGCGAAATGGCGGTAGCGGGCGAAGCAGCAAATGCGCCGAATGGTCCACCGTTCGCGGGAGCGCGCCCAACGGAAATTCGCTCCAGATATCGCCGTTGAGGCAGATGAACGGGTCTTCGCCCAGGAGCGGCAGCGCGGCGCGAATGCCGCCGCCTGTCTCCAACGGCCACGATCCCTCAAAGCTGTATTGCAAACGAACGCCGCAAGCCTCGCCACCCAGTGATTCTGGAAACCGGTGCGCGAGCCACGCCGTGTTGATGACGGCCTCGCGGACGCCAATTGCTGCCAGGCGCTCCAAGTGGCGCTGCACCAGCGATTGCGCGCCAACCCGAAGCAGGGGCTTCGGGTTGGACCAAGTCAGCGGGCGCATGCGCTCGCCGAGGCCGGCGCACAGGATCAATGCGCGCATCAGCGGCTCTGACTCCGGTTCATTGGCCGATCTGGTGGCGGCGACGCGCTTCCTGGATGCGTTCGCGGACCGTCGCGCTGAGGCGACTATCGGCTTCGGCGCGTTCGAAAATGCCCGCCAGCACGCGCTTTTCGTCGGCGTCGATGATCTGATCGCGTAGTGCTAGTCCCAGCAAGAAATTCAGTTCGCTCTCATCGACGGTGCCATCGTTGGAAAACACCTTGATGGCATTCCACGCGATCTCAATATAGCTCTTGGGTTGAATCGTCATCGGGTCACTCGGTTGTTGGGGACGGCTTTACGTTTGCCTCGGGTGGCATGGCCGCGAATGTCACCGAGACCGTGACCTGAACGTCATGACCGACCCAGTCCGGATCGGCCCAATCGCCAGTACCGAGATCGAAGTCGAGTCGGTTCAGATGCACGACGCTGTCCAGCTTGGCGGTTTCACCGTTGACTGTCCAGGTGAACGGGAAGGCGATCGCCTTCTGCTTTGCGTGAATGATCAGCGTCGCCGGCAGCTCAAAGCGGCCATCAGTCAGCCGTTTGCCGCCAGTCGCCGAGAGCTGCGCGAACGGTTGGCGCTCGGTGTCGAACCACTCCGCGCTCTGGAGCGCAGCGTCGCGCTCTTCCAGTTGCGAGTCCGCTGAGCGCAGGTCGATCTGGACGTCGAGCTGGCTCTGCTCAGGATGCGCCGGATCAAACTTGAGCTTGACGGTGAATGCTTTGAACGTGCCGGTAAAGGGCTCGCCTTGTTGCGTGCCCGAGAAGGTCAGGCTGCCCGATGTCATGTGCCAGTCGGTGGTTGCGGCAGCGGCAGCGTGTCCCGCCAACGTCAGCAACACCGCGACGAACGGAACGACCAAATTCCTGAACATACCTGCCATCCTCCCAGTCAACTGCTTCCAGATGCATTATCCGCGCCACGAAAACATCCTGCCAAGCGGCAAGTCCCGATCCCACCAATGATGTTTCAGCGCGGCGCCAACGTGCAGCAGCAATACCAGCATCAGCGTCCAGCAGAGGCCCACATGCAGCGTTTGCAACAGGGGTTTCAGCGCCGGATTCGGCGCAATCAGATTCGGCATACTGAGCCACCCAAACCACCGAAGCTTGAGGCCGCTCGCACTGTGATAGAGCCAACCTGATACCGGAACGGCGCACATCAGCAAGTACAGCAACCCATGCCCGATGTGCGCGGCCAGACGCTGCCAAATGGGCAGACTGTTCGGAAGCGCAGGCGCGCCATCCCGCCAGCGCCAGAACAATCGGGCCACCAGCAGTGCGAGCACCACCAGACCGATCAGCTTGTGCCAACTGAACGCCTGAAACTTGCGACTGATCGGCTCGATCGACTCAAGACTCAGGCCGAGCCACAGGTTGCCGAGGATCAGCGTCGCCATCGACGCGTGCAACAGCCGCAATGACGGGCTGTAGCGCGCGGCAGGTGCGACCGGGCTGTTCACTTCTTTGGCCCGCGGAGTTTCGCTTTGCGGATCCCTTCCACTTCGAGCGAAATCTGGACGTCATCGCCAATATCCGGAATCAAGCGCGTCATGCCGAAGTCGGAGCGCTTGATTTTGGTCTTGGCCGAGAACCCCGCGACAAACGCCTGCGAATACTTGTGCGTCGCGAGCCGGTTGAACTGGAGGTCCAGCACGACCGGCTGGCTCTGGCCCAGGACGGTCAGCGTCCCGCGGAGCTGACCCGATGTGCTGCCAGCGGGCAGATCGAGGCCAAGACAGCGGAATTCGATGCGCGGATGTTCGGCGACGTTGAACCAGTCTTTGCCGAGCATGGTTTGATTCCACTTGGCATCGTCCATGTCGATGCTGGCGACATCGATGCTGATCTGGCACGCCGCATCCTCTGGGCGATCCGGGTCAAACTCGAAACTGCCGTCAAACCCATGAAACTCACCTTCCGACATCGAAAAGCCAAGATGACTGACCTGAAACTGCAATTGTGTATGCACCGGATCCAGGCGGAATTCGTCGGTAGCCATTACGATCGACGACGTGAGCAACAGCAGCATTGAAGCGAGACCACGCATGGCGAGGATGTCCTTCTTTCGAAACTTGGGATGTGGGATCGGCTGGTGGGCAGCTGACCGCCGCGAACTTACGGGCACCACCAAGCATGATGGAGTCCGGGGGGATTCGCCAAGCACCGGTGCGCGCCCCTATTCATGGCTTCGGGCATTCGCCGGGCTCTGCTTGATGCTGGTGGCGGTCACCGTGTTTGCGGCGGCCGAGCCGCGTTTTCGTCGCTTTGGGATTGAGGACGGGTTGCCTGCCGGTTGGGTCACCGAAATGACCGAGGACCGCGATGGCTACTTGTGGCTAGCAACCCGCGATGGGCTCGCTCGATATGATGGGGTGAACTTCAAGCGGTATCAGTTTGATCCGCGAAATCCAGACGGTATTCCCTGCGCTGACGTGCAGACCGTGTTCCAGACCAGCCAGGGTCGCATCCTGGTTGGATGCAGCGACACGGGTCTTGCCGAACTGGTCGATGCGGAGTCAGGACGATTCCGTCGCTTTGCGACCGAAGCCAAAGTGATCGGACTGGACGACTGGTCGGTGTTCACGATCGACGAAGATGCAAAAGGCCAAGTCTGGTTGGGAACCTATTACGAAGGCGTGATCCGATTTGATCCGAGCTCGGGGGCATTGAGTCGGCTCAGTGATCTGCAAACCTTGCCCGAGTCGTTGCATCACGCAGTCGTCATTGAGCTGTTGATTCACGATGGCCTGCTGCATGCCGGCACCAGCGCCGGGCTTTGGATCATCGCGCCTGGAACAAGGGTGCTCACCGAAACGCCGCTGTTTGCCGCCGACACGGTCAGTAGCCTGATGCATGATGGCGACGCGGTCCTTGTGGCAGCATCTCTGCATGTCCATCGCGTGGTTGTGGCAGATGCTGCGGTGCGAAGTGAGCCGTTGCCCATCGCGATTCCAAACTATGTCGATGGGCTGGCGCGAGATCGTCAGGGAATCCTTTGGATCGCCACGCTGGCTGGTGTCATCGAAGCGCCACCGACCGGGCCGACGCGGCTCGTTGCATCCCGGCGTGCGGTGACCTCCTCGTTGCCGGACAACAAGCTGACCGACGCCTTGATCGATCGCGAAGGCGGACTGTGGCTCTCGACGAGTGGCGCCGGCATTGCGTACCTGCGGCCAGACTGGCAACGCTTTGAGATATTCGAGAACGACCCGCTGGACCCGGGGAGTCTGCCGTCCGATCGCATGCAGGCCGTGGCGATCTGTCCGGATGGCAGCCAGTTTGCAATCAGCCTGGCTGGCGACCTGGTGCGGCTCGATCCCAGTCTCGTTCGAATTGGACGATTACCGCTGACCGCCGTCACGGCGTTGCATTGCGATCGCCAGGGACAGCTTTGGGTCGGGGCTGACACGGGCTTGCAGCAGGTTGATCAATCCGGCACCGTCCGGCGCCGGTTCAGTACCGCCGATGGTTTGCCGCCTGGGCGCGTTGGCTTGATCGCCGATGGCGCGAATGGCGACATATGGTTGGCCACCACCGCGAGTGGAGTCGCGCGCTTGCAGGCGGATGGCGCAGTACTCACGCTGCAAACGCGCGAGCAAGGCATTGTGGTGCCGAGCTTCGAACAACTGCTGCTGGCCCCGGATCAACGCATGTGGTTGGCCGATGGACAAGGGCTGCGCGTGTTTGATCCGGCGTGCGCGTGTCTTCGCGGCGTCGAGGGCATCCTGCATCGGGTCGAAACGTTCGCGTTCATCGACCGAACGCGCTTGCTCGCCTTCAGCGCGGGCGAACTGATTGAATTGGAGATCGTCGACGCCACCCACTTACGCGAGCGCCGCCGTCTGGGCGCTGCCGACGGCCTGCCACCCACAGCCGCCGCCAGTCTGTTGCCGGTGGCCAAGGAACGCTTTTGGCTGACCACTGCCCGTGGTTTGTACGATATCGATCTGCATCGTGGCCGGGCGCTGCAGATTGCGCCGCATCTCGGCAGCGCGTTGCAGTTCGGCTTACGGCCCACCGCGCAGGTTCGTGATGGCGTATTCCTGGATGCGACGCTTTCTGGCGTGATGCGTACCCGAACCGTTTCGTCGGGCCTGCAACTGCCCGCACCGGTGCTGCGGCTGCAGGCTGCAACGGTCGAACATGACGACGGCAGTCGCTCGCAGTGGCCAGCCGGTGGCGTGTGGTCGCTGGCCCATGACGATCGCAATCTGCAAGTGTCGGCCCGCTTGCTATCTCTGTTGGAGGCAAGCGGGAACCGCTACTGGTATTGGCTCGAAGGCAGCGAGAGCGGTTACGGTCAGGCAAGCGATCACCCGTTTCGGGAATTTGCACGGCTGCCGCCAGGCGACTACCGGCTTCACGTCCGTGCCGAAAACAGTGTGGGGATGCCAGCGTCGGTAGAACTGATACAAAACCTCATCGTCCGCCCGCCGTGGTGGCGAACGTGGGTTGCTTATGCAGGCTACGCGGTGTTGGTCATCGCCTTGGTCCTTCTGATTCTGAAGGCCTATCAGAGACAGCTGAAGGCTAGGCATCACTTGCAGATGCAAGCCATGCGCGCCGAGCTTGCGGCGAAAGCGGATCAAGCCAAGACCGAGTTCCTGGCCGATATCGGTCACGAAATCCGAACGCCCATGAGTGGCGTGCTCGGCATGGCCGACCTGTTGCTCGGCGAGTCGCTGACCGACACCCAAAACCGTTGGGTCCAGACCATCAAGCGGTCGGGGCAGTACATGCTGTCGTTGATCAATGACCTGCTCGATCTGTCCCGGATTGAAGCCGGGCAGCTGCTGCTGACACCGACACCGGTCAGGCTTGCCGAGTTGCTCCACGATGTCGCGCAGATGGAAGCGAGTCTGCTGGCCGCCAAGCAGCAGACGCTGCAAATTGACTGTCCGCCAACCCTTGAACTTCAGGTCGATGGCAAGCGCCTTCGGCAGATTCTGATCAATCTCCTAGGCAATGCGTGCAAGTTCACCCCGCATGGCGGCGCGATCCGCATCGTCGTCACGGTTTCGGACACCGAGATCGAGATCGCGGTTCACGATCAGGGGCCGGGCCTCAGTGCCGATGAACGAGCCCGGTTGTTCGCGCGCTTTGCGCAAACCGATCTCGGCCGAAGCCAAGGTGGGTCAGGGCTCGGGCTCGCGATCTGTCAGCGCCTGGTGCATGCGATGGCGGGCACGATCAACTTGGTCTCCGAGCCGGGCCAGGGCAGTACCTTTGTCGTGCAACTGCCGGGGAGCATGCGTTTGCCAGAGGCCGTCGGATCAACGCCGGAAGCACGCGATCGGCCGTCCGCCGGGCTCGAAGGGCTCCAAGTGCTCGTCGTGGAGGATGACCCAGTGCTCGCCGAGATTCTGTTGAAACTCATCGCGCGACTCGGAGTGCATGCCAGGCTGGCGCCGCAGGCGTTGAGTGCCTTGGCAGAGCTGGCGACGGCGCCGGTCGATGTCGTGCTCAGCGATCTGGACCTGCCGGGCGTCGACGGCCTGGCCTTGGCCGGCATGATCCGCCAGCAATTTCCTTCGGTACGACTGGTGGCCATGACGGCACGCGTGGATTCCGAAGCGGCGACGGCAGCGTTGGCTGCCGGCTTTCAGAAATTCGCCCGGAAGCCCTTGGATCCTGATGCGCTGCGGGACCTACTCAGTCCGTGAGTGACCTCACGTTGATAGCGCCCAAAAACAAAGCCGACCTTGCGGCCGGCTTTGTTTGACCGATCAGGCTGCTGCGACACAGCCTGCCGAGGTGGCAGTCGGCGTTACTGCGTCATCACGCTCACGTTGTCGACCACAAAGCTGGTCGCCACTTGCGAGCCTTCGACACCCAGGAAGTACACGCGAATCGTCTGGCCCTTGTAGGCC
This sequence comes from Ahniella affigens, assembly GCF_003015185.1. Lineage (GTDB taxonomy): Bacteria > Pseudomonadota > Gammaproteobacteria > Xanthomonadales > Ahniellaceae > Ahniella > Ahniella affigens. The sequence goes on along the minus strand of NZ_CP027860.1, from coordinate 4,701,504 downwards.
GCGAGACTGAAGCTCTTCTGGCTGTAGCCACCGGCCGCGTTCAGATTCGAATACGTGGCCAGCGTTGCCAGCACAGTGTTCGAACTGTTGCGGACCTGGACCTTGAGTGTGTCAAAGGCCTGAGTCGTCGTGGTCTCGTCCGTTGCCACATCGAGGTAGAACGTCAAGGTGGCGCTCGTAGCCGTCGATGGAATCGTGATCGTTTGATAGACCGAGTCCGTATGCGTCGCGCCATAACCGTTCAGCCAGGCTTTCCACGTCCCGGCATACGCGGCAAAGCCGGTGTCATTCGTGATCACGCCACTCGTGGCCGTCCAGCTGCTTGTGCCCGATTCAAAGCCACCATTGACGATCTTCTCAGTCGCGGTGCTGTTGCTGATCGTGAAGTTCACGGCCGACGAGGTGCCGATGTTGTTGGCGGCGTCGTAGGCCTTTGCCGTGAGGCTATGGCTGCCATTCGTCAACGCGGTCGAGTTGAACGTGATGCTGTACGGCGACGTGGTGTCGGTGCCGCGCAGCACATTGTCGATGTAGAACTCGACCTTGCTGACGCCAATGTTGTCGGCCGCTGTCGCTGACAATGTAATCGTGCCAGTCGTCCCCGATTCGGAAGCCGTCGCAGTCGGCGGCGTCGTGTCAGCCGTCGTGTTGCTGATCGAGAAGTTGACGGCCGTCGACGTGCCCACGTTGCTCGCCGCATCGTAAGCCTTGGCGGTCAGGCTGTGGCTGCCGTTGGCCAAATTCGCCGAGTTGAACGTGATGCTGTACGGCGAGGTGTTGTCGCTGCCGCGCAGCACGTTGTCGATATAGAACTCGACATTCGTGACACCGACATTGTCCGACGCCGTGGCCGACAACGTGATCGTGCCGCTGGTACCCGCTTCCGAGGCGGAAACGGTCGGGGCCGTCGTGTCGCCACCGCCGCCACCGCTGCCCTGGGTCACCCACACCGGCGCCGACCACAGGACCTTGCCATCGTCCTGGGTGATCTTTGCGTAGTAGAAGTGATCGCCGGTGCTCGGCGTCGTGGTGAAATTGGCCGACGACGACGCCAGCGTGACGGTGCCACCGCGACGCGGGACGCCTTCATAAATCTGCACCGACGATACCGAGCGACCAGCGCTGTTGGCGTACAGTACGACCAGATTCAACGCGCCCGAGTTGTTGAACTTCGAGCCCATGACGTTGCCATTGGCGGTCAGGATGATTTGCGAGTTCTTGTCACTTGACGCAAACACGCGGCGGGCCTTCATCGCGTCAACCAGAGCGGTCTGCGTAAAGCTGGTGCCGGTCGGGATCAGAATGCCGGTGCGATTTGTCCAGCTTGCGCCCCAGTTTGCGCAGTGGTTGTCCTGGTTCGTCGTGGGCGCAACGCGGAACCCGTTCTCCAGGAACTTGTTGAACGCCCCTTCATATGTGCTGCGACCCGTCTCGGTTTCGGTCGTGTTGTTCGAAAATGCCGAGGTGTTCAGGATCTCTGCGGCAACCATGACTTCTTCGCCGTCGACGTGATAGCCAAACACCGTTGTGCCAATCTTGAACTGGTCCGACGTATCGGGGTGGTTGAACTGGCCAATCCAGCCCCGAGCGCGCATCGTCGTATACAGGCTCGCGTAGTCGTTCTTGGCGACAAAAATATCGCCGAGCAACTGGTTCGAGCTGTTGTATTCCCAGGCGGCAAGTTTGTCGGCGTTGACAATATTCAAGTGTCCGCCGTTGGAAATGACGCCCCATTCCATGCCATACAGCGCAACGAAGCCCGGGTTGTTGTTGCTATACGTCGTCTTGCCTGCCACACCCGCGGCGTAGCGATTGATGGCCGTGGTGGGCGACGCGCCGGTGTTGGTGCCGGACGAGCCATCGAAGTAGTGGTTGTGCTCCGATTCCAGCAGGAAATCGAGGCCACGCGAATCGGCATACGTCCACGCATCGGTCGGGCCGAACTGGCCGCTCTGCGCCGACTGCGAGGACGAGCAGGTCGAGACGTTGCCGCCGCCATCCGAGTCGTTGCTTTGCCCGTGCAAGTTGCCGTAGTAAATGGTGTAGGGCAGGGAACCGGTGGCGCCCGTCGCCTTGTCGGCCGTACTGCTGGTCGGCAATGCGCGGAAATCGGGCATGGCGATCTTCGGCGGCGTGCCGATATGGATTTCCCATTCCTGCACGTGGGCGTGGTCGGCCTTGGCGAGTGCCGCGTCAACGCGCTTGGCCAGACTGTCGCCCAGGCCTTTGTGCGTGGTCGGATCACCGCTGCTTGCGGTCATCCGGACCTTGTAGAAGCCGCTGGCCAGCGCCTTGTCAGCACCATCGCGGCCATTCCACGGTACATTGACTTCGATCTGCTTTTGGAACAGTCGTTCCTCGCCGACAAACTGCCGCAGCACGTTGCTGCCGTCGCGGTTCAGGATTTCGACCTTCCAGGCCACCGTCGACGGATCGGCGGCGTCCATGTAGCTGAAATACAGTTTGAAATCGCGGGCTTCGTTACTGACGCCGCGGAACGGGGCATAGATCGACGCTTCAAATTCATGGTGGTCAAGACTGACCGCCGACGCCGAACCAGCAGAGATGGCCACCAGCAGGCCGAGTGCAAGCGTGCGCAGAGGCGCGCGCAGATGAGACAGCTTCACGTTGTTTCTCCCGGGTGAATATCAAATCAAGCCAAGGGAGCTTCCATGCCCGGGTAGCCATGACACTGGCCCACCCATGCTTTATGACGCCGCTTTCCAGGCAGCGCCGATCGGGTATCTGTGAGTTGGCGCCGACCATCGAAAATGGCCGGCGCTACGCGTCCCTGATCCACTGGTCTGCAACCGATTTCTAGGGGCGGTTCGTCAGCCAGATCGCCTTTATAGCTAAAAACTGTGACAAAAGCTTGACGCGCCGCGTCGTAAGGGCGAAATCACGCCGTTCCCGCGGTTTGCGGCGGACCAGGGCGGGGCGCATTGCGATCCGGGTGGGCGGCGCGCCGGAGTGGCCCGAGGTCACCAAATCCAAAGAGTGATCGCGACTTGGGCATGCGGCGGCGGCGGTCGAGCATCGTCGGAAGTCATTGATTGCACAACTCATTGAGCCATGACTGACGACCTGGATTCTCGTTTTTCTTCCAAGTTGTCCGCTTTGTTCAAGCCCGCCGCCCTTGGCAAAACTAAGGTTGCCGAAACGGGGAGGCTCGTTGGTTTGACTGGCGGCCTTGGGCAGACGTCCCGACGCGTTTGCCAAAGGTCGCCAGTCGAACCGCTTTCAGGGGCTGGCCCGGTCCACTTACTCATGAGGCAGATTCGACATGGATGTCCGTCCGCAAGCCCACGCGTTGCATGCCCGCCTATCCCAAGGGTCTCACGTCATGACCGGCACCGACTGCCACCGCCGCCTGCGGGCGCGAGGCAGCTTGATCTGGGGCGTCGCAACGTTGCTGTTCTCGGTGCTCAGTCTGCCGGTTTGCGCCGATGTCCAAATCGATGGCGTCTGGCACGCCGACGAATGGCAGGATGCGCAGCATGTCACTGATTTCCGGCAGGTGCAGCCGACGCTCGGCGGTGACGTGCCCGACGCGCTTCGCGTCGAGGCCTGGTTCAAGTCCACGCCCCAAGGCGTCGCTGCGGCAATGAAGGCCAGGCATCCCGATTCGGTGCCTCGAACCGAAACACGCATGCAGCGGGACGGTCACCAGTCGGTTGATCGGGCCAACTTCATGATCGATTTCGATGGCGATGCGCGCTCGGCGTATGTGTTCACGTTGACCCAGGCGGGCGACATCATCGACCACGCGTTGACCAACGAAAATCAGCTGAACACCGATTGGGACGGCGAATGGGCCTACGCCGCGCATCGCGATGGCGAAAACGTCGTCTTTGAATGGCTGATCCCGTGGACCACGGCAGCAATGCGCCCCGATGAAGGCGGTCAACGCAAAGTCCGGATCCTGTTCGATCGCGTGATCGCCGCGACGGGCCAGCGCTTTGCGTGGCCGGAAGCGCTGCTGACGCAACCGGTGTTCATGTCACGGTGGGCCGAACGCACAATTCCGTCGTACTCCCAACGGCTCTTGGCGGTCACGCCGTATGTGGTTGCGGGCTACGACCTCAAGGCGCGTGACCCAGAATTCAAGACGGGCGCCGATCTGTTTTGGAAACCGAATGCCAACCACCAGTTCGCAGCCACGCTGAACCCCGATTTCGGTCAGGTGGAGAGCGATCAACTGGTGGTCAACTTCGATGCCATCGAAACGTTCTTTGTCGACAAGCGCCCGTTCTTCATCGACAACCAGACCGCTTTCGAAGGCAGCCAGCCGGGCGCGTCGTTGTTCTATACCAGGCGAGTCGGCGGGCCGAGCGATGACGGCGAGGGTGCCAGCGACATCGACGCCGCCGTCAAGGCCAATGGCCAATTTGGGGCGTTGGGCTATGCCGGTTTTGCCGCGACCGAGTCGGGCGAGGCCGGTCGCGAGTTCTATCTTGGGCGCCTCAGCTATGGCGATGATGACTGGAACGTCCGATTGACCCAAACGTGGACCGACCGACCTGCTCTGGATCGCACGGCTGGCGTGACCGGATTGCATGCGCGCGTTCGGCCGCGACCGGGCTGGTCGATCGATGCAGGCATCATGCACAGCGATATCACGCAAGGCGACGCGAGCAGTCGCGACAGCCATATGGGCGCCCGAATCGACGTGGATCCAGAAGGGCCAACGCGCCATGCCGTCGAACTGGTTCACACGGGCGCGGCATTCGATCCGAACGACCTGGGCTACCAGGCCCGGAACAACCAGAACTATGCGAACTACGCATTCACGTACCGACAAGATCAAGTCGACAGTGAGCGGTTTGCGAGTCATGAATGGACAGCTGGCGTGCAATGGCAGGGTAACGATCAAGGCGTCACGCTGATGCGCCGAATCGACGCCTGGCGCTCCTCGCAGACGCACGATGGCGGCACGTGGTATTCGCGGCTGAGCTGGCAGTTTCCAGGTATCGACGACCTGATCTCCCGCGACAACGGTTTGGTGCCGACGCAATCGGGGCCCAGTCTCGAAATCTCCCGCGAGGTGCCCAGGCAGGGCAACTGGTCGCAGAGCTACAGCTTCTATGCATTCCCGAACACGCGCACCGGGCACAGTTGGATGGCAGGGTTGCAGCCGCGTTATCACGTATCAGATCGACTCAGCGTTGATCTCGGCCTTTACGCCTGGCGTCAAGACGGTTGGCTGCTGTGGCAGGGCGATCGCGACTTTACGGAGTTCGACGCAAAGCGCGTGGAGCTCTACAGCAATCTGAACTGGTTCCCTGCTGATCGGCATGAGTTCCGCATCAAGTTGCAGGCCATTGCGATCGACGCTGAAGCCGCCGCAGGACTGATGCTCGGCAGCCATCGCAACTGGCTGGCCGGCAACCCCGATCCGGAAGACTTCAGCCTGCAGCAGCTCGGCTTGCAGCTTCGCTATCGCTACAAGTTGGGTCATCAGCGCGACCTGTTCGTCGTCTACGGCCGTGGTGGCTTCGGTTTCGATACTGGGCCAGGTCAGCTCGGCGACGTGTTCCAGGACGCGTTCAGCCTTCGGGACGACGATCGGTTGTTGATCAAGCTGGCGTATCGGTTTGCGCCGGGTTGATTGCGCCGCTGCGAGTCGTCCGAAACACGCTCACGACGCTGCTGTCCCCGTGATCGTGACGCGTCGATGGCTGCGTGGAGTAACGGGTGTTACGGAGATGCTTCCCAATGCCGTCCGGAAGCGCCTTAGCCCGATCAGCACTGTACGAGCCCGCTTTGTACTGCCACGCTGCAAGTCGACCATCGGCACCCAAGGCACGGCAGCGTCACCAGTGAACATGCGTAGCAGAGCGACCGACGCCGCCGAACCCCGGTTGCCGGAAATTCCGGCGAGCTTTTTCGTGCCGCAGCGGCTTTGGACGCTCGCCGAAGGCCTGCGGATTGAAGAATATCGGCCGGCCGAGTTCGAAGCACTGCCAAGCCACGATCACCCAATGCTGGTGATCAATGTGATGTTGACGGGCGTACTGCACGAAACCGTGCACGGTCGTACCCATACGCTTAAGGCCGGTATGTTGAGTGTGTTGCCGCCAGATTGTGCGCACCAAGTGCGCGCTGCCGTCGCCGGAACCCGCGTGTTGCACCTTGAGATCGAGCCGGTCTGGCTGCGGCGCACGCCTGCTCTGGGTCAACGGGCCTTCGCGTACCGAACCGAGCAAGGGCCATTGGTGGTGCAGCTGACCACCAGGCTGGTGGACGAAATCCAGCGGCAGGATCCCTTCTCCTCGCCCGTGATCGAAGCGTTGGTGGTCGATGCACTGTGCCAGTTGTGCCGGCTGGAGCAACAGCCGAATACCAGTCCGGTGTGGCTGAAGGCGTTGATTCAAGACGTCAGCAGCGCGCCGGAGTCGGCACCGAGCCTGGACCAGGTGGCGCGCCGACAAGGCATTCATTTGCAAACGGCGAGCCGCCTGTTCAAGCGCCATGTCGGTCAGGGCTACAAGGCGTTCCTGCTCGCGCAGCGCGTCATCCGGGCCTGCGCGTGGCTGACCGAGCATCCGGAGTGGGACCTCGCCTATCTCGCGAATCGACTGGGCTTTGCCGATCAGAGCCACTTCACCCGCGTGTTTCGGGCCCATCGCGGCCAAACGCCTGCGCAGTTTCGGAGTCAGGCCCGGCAGGTGTGATTTCGGTTCATTGCGCGACGTAAGATATTGATTGTATCGGCAACCCCGTATCTGGTTCAGGCTCGGATCACGGCGTCGCCTCAGCAAGCTGCTACCCTGTCGACCGCTTTTTGGTCAACCAACAACTTTGCTCGCCCATTTTGTCCAACGCGAAATCAAGGAACGCTTCCTCGGCACCGTCTCCGGCGGCGCCTGGTTGCTGATTGGCCCGTTGCTGACGCTGGCGGCCTATCTGTTTGTGTTTGCCGAAGTCATGCGGGTGCGCCTGAACGCAGACGCCGGCGACAGCTTCGTGGTGTTTCTGGCGCTCGGGCTCTGGCCCTGGTTCGCGTTTTCCGAAAGCATTTTGCGTGGCACGGTGTCGATCCGCCAGAACGCGGCGTTGATCGGCAAGATCGCGATTGATCGTCAGATGCTGGTGCAGGCCTCCGTGCTGTCCGCGTTCCTGATTCATGGAATCGGGTTTCTGCTGGTGCTCATTGTGCTCGCGGTCTCCGGGTTCGCGCTGTCGTTTGCGCAACTGTGGTGGGTGCTGATCGGGCTCGCCGGTCTTGCGTTGACCGCCTACGGACTCGCACTGCTGCTCGCCGCTGCAGCGGTATTTCTGCGCGACATCGAGTCGGTGCTCGCGCAAATCCTGATGCTCTTCATGCTGCTGACGCCCATCTTCTTTCCGCCAAGCCAGATCCCGGCCCGTTTCGCTTGGTTCGTATCGCTGAACCCGCTCGCGGTGTGGATCGGCTGTATCCGCGGTGGCTTGTTGGAGCGTGGCCTGCCCACCACGAGCAGCCTGTTGTGGGCAACCGCGCTCGCGGTGCTGGCGTTGCTGATCGGGCGCTTTGTCTTTCGCCGTGCCGCACCGCACTTCGAGGACTACCTGTGAGCGCCGAAACACTGATTGCGCTGAACGGCGTCAGCAAGTCGTTTCCGAAGGTCGCCAAGGCGGGCGATCGGCTGCGGGCACTCGCATCGCTGCTGCTCGGCCGGACCCCGGGCAGACAGACCACGGTGCTGGACGGCATTGATCTGACCATTCAGCGCGGCCAGTCAGTTGGGTTGATCGGCCAGAATGGTGCCGGCAAGTCGACGCTCCTGAAGATCATCACGGGCGTCTACGGCGCCACGACGGGCACGGTCCAACGTGTGGGCAGTATCGCGCCGTTGCTGGAACTGGGCGCTGGGTTTCATCCTGATCACACCGGCCGCGAGAATCTGCGCACGAATGCCCTGCTGCTGGGCATGAGCCAAGCTGAGCTCAAACAGCGCGAGGCGGACATCATCGCGTTCGCCGATATCGGCAGCTACATCGACGAACCCGTCAAGCACTACAGCTCCGGCATGGTGGTGCGCCTGGGTTTTGCGGTAATTGCCGCATTGAAGCCGGATTTGCTGATCACGGACGAAGTGCTCGCCGTGGGTGATGAGTCGTTTCAAAAAAAGTGTGTGCGCTGGATGGAACGCTACCTCGCCGATGGCGGCACGTTGGTGCTGGTCAGCCACAGCATGTATCACATCCAGAAGCTTTGCCAGCACGCCATCTGGCTCGATGGCGGGCGCATCAGAAAGCAGGGCGACGTGTTCGAAGTGACGCAGGACTACCTGGCGTTTCACGAACGCAAAGCCGCTGCGGCTGGCCTCGATCAACGCATAACGGCATCGGGCGAATATGCCGTCACGCGGTTCGCGCTGAATGGTGACGCGAGCAATCTGCCGATTGAGCTGCAACAAGATCAAGACCTCGTGATCGAGGTGGAACTTCGAGGCCGTGACGATCGGGCCCCCGTGTTCGGAATTGGCTTCAAACGTGGCGATGGCACCGCGATTTACGGCACGGGTAGCGAGTTTGATCGCGCGCCAGCGACCCGACTTGAGGCCGGACGCTTTGCGTGGACGCTCAAGTTCTCAAAGCTCTGCCTGCTGCCCGGAACCTACGTGGTCACGGCGCATGCACTGGACCCAGAGGGCGTGCGTCTGTTTGATGATCTACCTCGTACGTTGATCATTCGCGGCCGCACGCAGGAACTGGGTTCGATCCGACTCGCGCATGAATGGCTGCCGCCCGCATGATCACGGTCATTGTGCCCGTCTACGGCGCGGCAACGGTGGTACAGGCGTGTCTGGCCAGTCTGCAGGGCGAGATTGATGCCGCGCACCAACTATTGGTCATCGACGATGCCTCACCAGATCCGGCAATGCCGAGTCTGCTGACTGAAGCGCTAAAGCCATTTGGCGCGCACGCCCGTGTCATCTTGCAAACTGAAAACCGAGGCTTTGTCGGGACCGTCAACCACGGTATGGCCGAATCGTCGGGCGATGTGATCTTGCTGAACTCCGATACCGTTGCCAGTCCTGGCTTCATGCATCGAATCCGCGAGTGTGCCGCCACCGATGCGCGGATAGCGACGATCACGCCGTTCTCGAACAACGCCGAAATCTGCTCGTTTCCCGAACTTTGCAAAGCCGGACCGCTTCCAGACGACCTGCCGACCATTGCGAAAGCGGCCGCGACGCTGTCGAATCAAGACTTCATCGACCTCCCAACGGGCGTTGGCTTTTGCATGTGGATCAATCGCGCGGCGCTCGTTGCGCTCGGCGATTTCGATCAGGCCACGTTTGGCAAAGGCTATGGCGAGGAAAACGACTTCTGCCAGCGCGCGCGCGCTTTCGGTTGGCGCAACGTCCTCTGTCACCGCGCTTATGTGGCGCATCGTGGCGGGGAATCCTTTGCGGCGACCAGTCACCGTCCGAATGGCGAGGCACTGCGCCGCTTGTTGAGTCGCTACCCGCGTTACAATCAGCAGGTCGCTGAGTTCATTGCCGCTGACCCGCCGAAAGTCTGGCGCACCCAACTGGCCGCGGCACTGTCGGTCTGAACCACTGACCGCCGTCTTTTCCACTGCAACCAGGATACTCAGCTTGTCGGCCCTGCCATTCACCGGAGAACGCTTCACCCCCGAGTGCGTACGCGAGATGTGGTACGAGCACTGGCATCGTTACGCGTTTGCGTTGCCCGTTCTGGCTGGCAAGCGCGTGCTCGATTGCGCGTGCGGAGAAGGCTATGGATCGGCCATGCTGGCCACGCGCGCCGCAGAAGTCGACGGCGTCGATCTGAGCGCCGAGGCGATCCTGCATGCCAAGGCCCGCTACGGTGCGGCACCGAATCTCCGGTTTCATCAGGGCAACGCGCTGGAGTTGCCGTTTGCCGATCACCAATTTGATGCCGTGGTCTCGTTCGAGACCTTGGAGCACTTGGTCGAGCAGGAGCAATTGCTCGCTGGTTTTCGGCGCGTGCTGAAACCGGACGGGTTCCTGCTGATCTCGTCGCCGGATAAGCGCGTGTACTCGGATCTGACCGGTTATCAGAACGAGTTCCATTTGAAGGAGCTCTATCGAGATGAGCTCATCGATCTGTTGCAGCGGTTTTTCCCTGCCACGCGGGTATTCGGCCAGAAGCTGATGTTTCAGTCGACCATCGTTGCCGAAGACGGTCATTTCGAGCGTGCGACGGTGGCGTTTGGCGAGGCTGGGAGCAGCGCGGTCACCGAAGCGTTTGCACTCGACCCGGTGTACTTCATCGTTGCCTGCGCGGCGCGAGCAGACGCGCTGCCCGCGCTGCCCGGCTTGCATGGGTTCTCGGATCAAAGCGAGAGCGTTTACCGGCACTACGAACATGAAATCCGCAAGAACATGCAGGCCGGGCAAATGCTGATCGACCGCGATGAGCGGATCGCAAAGCTGGAAGCCGAACTTGATGTGACAAAGCGCGCCTTGGCTGATGCGGCCAACGCGACCGCATCCGTATCGGGAAACACGCCGGCCGCATTGCCGTTCTGGCGTCGGTGGTTTAGATGAGCGGTCGGATGACCGGCCCCAACGCGGCAACTTTTGTGGCACCCCTGTATTCAGGTACTGCCCAAAGTGCAGCCGCGCTTGCATACTCGTGGTCTCGCGCAGCTGCCAAGGCGCTGAACCGGTTTTGATTTTGCGGACTTAGAACGAATATGGAATTTCAGTACAGCTTTGATGCCAGCCCCAAACCCCGGATCGATCCGAATGCGACCTTGTACGCGTCGGTGGCCGGCATGGCGGCCGACCTGGGCAACGGCGAATGTGTGTTCCGCACCGAGGGTGGCCCGCATGTGATGACGACCCAGGTGCTGGGCGCGTTGGATCGTTGCCGGGCCTTCAAGAGTATCGATGAGCACATCGACACGATTCGTCAGATCCTGCCGAATGTGCCCTTGGATGGCATCAAGCGCGTGCTGGATGGTCTGGTGGGGCGAAAGCTCCTGGTCAGCGAGGCCGACTATTTGGCAAGCCTCGACGCTGCGCATACCGGCGCCACTGAGGCGGGACAAGATCCCAATCTTGTCATTCGAGCGTGCGATCGTCCCGAGGCGCTGAAGCAGTGCCTGGCAAGTCTCAAGGAAGCCGCTTCGGTGCAGGGCTTGCCCGTGCAACTCATTGACGACAGTCGCGACAGTGCCGCGCTCCGGGCGCACCAGCAACTGCTCGCCGACTGTGGTCTGAATGCCCGGGTGTTTGAAGCCGAAGCGGCAATCGGCAAACTCAAAAAAGCGTTGCCAGAACACCAATCAGTCATCGACGATTTGTTCAGTGGGCACGGCAACGGCCGTGCGTTCAATCGCGCGCTGTTGGCCACAGCCGGCCGCACGCTGGCACTGCTGGATGACGACTTTGTCTATCGTCTGCACCGACATCCGGAATACCAGCCCGGTCTGGAGCTCGGCCTGAGTTCGAATCTGCCGGTGCGGTTTTTTGATCGTTTGGGTGCGGCGCTGGACGCGGGACAGGACGACGCCGATGCGTTTGTCGCGCATCAACGCCGCTGCGGGCAGTCGCTCGCCACGCTGCTGCAAATTGAAGGCATGAAATCCCAAAAGGGCAGTCTGCGCGGGTTGGAACCGTCCACGCTACCGCACTTGCGCGCGGGCGCGCGGATTGTTGCCACGGTGAACGGCCATCGTGGCCGTAGCGGGTCGACGCGATGTGAGGGATTCTTCGAGATCGATGCCGCCTCGCGCGCCTCGTTCATGTCGAACCGCGACCAGTATCTTCGCGCCATCGAGAACCCGGCGCTCTGGGTTGGCCCGACGAAGGCGCAGTTGGCTCGGCGCGTGAACTTTCTGCCGTTCCTGGTCGATACGACGGGGATGCTTGGATTTGCCGCGCCGACCGGCCGCAGCGAAGACGCCTTTTTCGGCGCGATCACCCAGTTGCTGTTGCCCGAATCGTTGGTGTGGATGAGCGCGCACGCGATCGCCCATCAACCACCCGAGGAGCGCAAGTTCGCGAAGCCGGGGGCTGAAGTGGAGCGTCCGGGCTTCAACACGTTCCTCGTCGACTATGCGTTGAACCGTGTCGGTGATCTGCGCGCCGCGAGCGTGGCTCAGCGCGCCCAGGGCTTCGCCGCCATGCTCGAAGATTTGGCCGATAGCGAGCAGCAGGCGCTGCTTTATTTTGTCGCGGAGTATTTGCAGTTCCGCCGCAGCGATTTGATTCACTCGCTGCAAGGCATTGCTGCCGAAGCCGGGCCACAGGCGCCGATCTATTGGCAGGCCGACTTGCGCGAGATCATCGTCGCAAATGGCAAGGCGCTGGCGCAGAACGAATTGCCGCGTCTTGCCGGCGAACAGCATTTGGATTCGGCCGCCACATTGTGCGCCCATTGGCGCCACGAACTCCGCCGCCATGCCGCTGCCGTGCGCGCTTGGCCCACTATCTGGCAAGCAGCCCTGCAAGGAGCAGCTCGGTGAAACAACAGCTCGCGCAAGTAGCGATTGTCGTCCGCGACTACGATGAGGCCATTCGGTTCTATACCGAAGTGCTCGGCTTCGAGTTGATCACCGACGAGTACCAGCCCGCTCAGGACAAGCGTTGGGTGGTCGTGTCGCCGCCGGGCTCAAGTTGTACCCTGCTGCTCGCGCGGGCGACCAAGCCTGAGCAGGAAGCCGCGATTGGCAATCAGACGGGCGGGCGCGTGTTCCTGTTTCTGCACACCGACGACTTCTGGCGTGATTACGACCGCTACCGCGCGCAGGGCGTCGTGTTTGTGCGCGAACCGGTGGTTGAGGCATACGGCACGGTGTCCGTGTTCAAGGATCTCTACGGCAACCTCTGGGACTTGATTGGTCCGGCGGTGCCGCGCCCGTGAACCGCCGCCGCGCGAGACTCAATGCGCGTTCTGTGGCAGGCTGTCGGTGATGTCGTAGTAGTCGCCTTTTTCGGCGACAAAAATATGGCGATCAAGTTTGAGTCCGGTGTCGCCGTCAATGGCACCCAGGGCCACGGACGTCCAGTCCTTCTGCAAGGGTTCCCAGAACAACCAACAGCCGCAGCGCTGGCAGAATCCGCGACGCACTTTGTCGGAGGCTTGAAACCAGCGCAGCGTTTCGGCATTCAGAAACCGGATTGCGGTTTTGGGCACGTTGGCCGACGCGAACACATGCCCGGATTGCTTCCGGCACTGGGTGCAATGGCACACGCTGGGCTCGGTCAACGGCTCCAGAATCCGAAAGCTGACGCCACCGCAATTACAGGATGCATGCAACATGAGGGTGCTCCAAGGACGTGTTGCGATGGACTATTTTTTCAGCCGATACCCACTTAGGATCATCCAGCGCGCGAGTAGCACGCAGGTGATCAAGAACACGCCAATTGCGCTCGCGCTGATCTCGACCGGGACATCCGACTTGCCGTAAAAGCTCCAGCGCATCGCCGAGATCAAGTAGACGACCGGATTGAAGAACGTGATCTCTCGCCAAGGCGACGGCAGCATGCTGATCCCATAGAACGCACCGCCGAGAAAGGTCAGCGGCGTGATCACGAGCATTGGAATCGTCTGGAGTTTTTCCCAACTGTCAGCCCAGATGCCGATCAGGAATCCAAACAGACAGAAGCTCGCCGCAGTCAGGACCAAAAACAGCAGCATCCAGAACGGGTGTTCAATGTGATACGGCACGAACACGCGCGCGGTCAGCAAGATCAGCAGCGCAAGCAGAAACGACTTGGTCGTTGCAGCGCCAACATATCCAAGCAGCATCTCGGGCCAGGAAATGGGTGCCGATAGAATTTCGAACACGGTGCCGGCCCACTTCGGAAAGTAGATGCCGAACGACGCGTTGCCGATACTTTCGTTGAGGATCGACAGCATCAGCAGGCCCGGAATGATGAAGGCGCCATAGCTAATGCCGTCAATATCGCCCATCCGTCCGCCGATCGCGGCACCAAACACAATGAAATACAACGACGTGGACAACACCGGCGACGCTATGCTCTGCCCAAGCGTGCGAAACCAGCGCGACATTTCAAATCGATAAATCGCTGCAACAGCATGCCAGTTCATGCTTTGGCCCTCACCAGATCCACGAAGATTTCCTCCAGCGAGCTCTCGCGCGTGGCGAGATCGTGGTATTGCAGGCCGGCCACGTGAATCCGCTGCATCAACTCCGGCACCTCCAGCGTCTGGCCTTCGGTGCCGAACGTGCAGGTCAGACTGAGGCCATCAGCACTCAGTTCCATCGGCAGATCGGCCAACGTTTCCGGAACCGCTGTGAGCGCTTGATTCAACTGCAGAATCAATTGCCGCTTCCCGAGCTTTTTCATCAGCGTGCGCTTGTCTTCAACCAGAATGATTTCACCCTTCAAGATGACGCCGACCCGATCTGCCATCAGCTCGGCTTCTTCGATGTAATGTGTCGTCAGAATGATCGTGACCCCGGATTCCCGGAGCCGTTTGATGACTTGCCACATGTCGTGCCGAAGCTCGACATCAACGCCGGCGGTGGGCTCATCGAGGAACAGAACGTCCGGCTCGTGCGCCAGGGCTTTGGCGATCAATACGCGTCGCTTCATGCCGCCAGAGAGCGTCATGATCTTGTCGTTCCGCTTGTCCCAAAGGCTCAGGTCCTTCAGCACCTTCTCGACATGATCCGGATTGGCCGGCATGCCAAACAGCCCACGACTGAATCGCGTCGTCGCCAGCACCGTTTCGAACGCATCGGTATGCAGCTCCTGTGGCACCAAACCGACGCGCCGCCGGGTCGCACGAAACTCGTGTACGTGATCCTGGCCACCAATCAGTATCTGGCCGCGGCTGGCGTTGAGCACTCCGCAGATGATGTTGATCAGCGTCGACTTGCCGGCACCGTTCGGGCCGAGCAACGCAAACAGCTCGCCGCGGCGGATTTGCAGGTTGATCGGCTTCAGGGCTGTGAAGCCATTGCTGTACGTTTTTTCGATGCCGCGAATATCGATCATTGCGGCAGCGCTTTTGTCCGTCATGGGGCGGGGTCCTTGGCGCAAGACACGGTTCAAAGAAGGCCGGAGCATGGCCAATTGCCTAGGTCCAAACAAGTGGCAAAAGTGACCGCGCTTTCTACTGGCAGCGGTCGCCCATGCGACAATGACGGCTTTGATAGCGGCGGGAGCAGCCAACATGACTCAGACTCCAGCAAACAAGCGCTGGTGGCAGACCCGTGACGGTCGCGCCCTTCTGTGGCTGTTGGCGTTGACCACGTTGGTGGTTGGCGCCGGAATCGGCCTCCGCGACCCTTGGCCCGCCGACGAACCGCGCTTTACCCTGGTTGCCCGGACGATGGTCGAAACGGGGGATTACCTGTTTCCTCAGCGCGGCAGCCAGCTGTACTCCGACAAGCCCCCCGTCTTCATGTGGCTGCAGGCGTTGTTTTACCAAATCAGCGGTTCCTGGCGCCTCGCGTTCATGCTGCCAAGTCTGCTGTCGGCGCTGGCGACGGTTGGTTTGTGCTTCGATCTGGCGCGGCGGTTCTATGGCGTACGTGTGGCCAAGGTGGCGGGCTTGGCGCTGCTGTTCACCGTGCACTTCACGTACATGATGAAGCGCGCACAGATCGATCCGGTCGTCATTGCGCTGATCACGGCATCGGCCTACTGCTTTTTGCGCGAAGCGATGGATCCCCGAGCGCGCCGATTCTGGTTTCTGGGCTTTTTCTTCGCTGGCGTCGGGGTGATCACCAAGGGCGTTGGCGTGCTCGGACTGCTGATGCCATTGAGTGTGTGGCTGGCCGCCAAACTGAGCCTGCCCGGGCATCGCTATTTGGCTCCCGACGCGCAGCGGGCAGCCCGCGCGCACGCTGGGATTCGATGGCCACTCGGCATGTTGGTGCTGCTTGCGGCGATTGGCATCTGGGTCGTCCCGATGCTATGGACCGTGTGGCGCGAACACACGCCAGAACAGCTCGCTTATGCGCGCGACATTTTGCTTGGGCAAACGGCCGAGCGCTATGCCAAGCCGAAGCATCATTTCCAGCCGCCGTGGTACTTCGTTGGGGTGATGCTGAGCATGTGGCTGCCGCTCATGCTGGTGCTGCCCTGGGTCGTCGGTGCCTGGCGCAAAGCTCGGCATGTCCGTCGGGTGAAGGTGCTGGCACCGCTGTTGTTTGCGCTGCTCGTGGTGCTGTTCTTCTCGCTGTCGCCGGCGAAACGCGATATGTACATCCTGCCGGCGCTGCCAATGCTGGTGCTCGCATTTGCGCCGGTGCTCGCAGTGGCCGAACGGCGCGTTGGTTATCAGCGTCTGTTGCTCGGTTTTGTCGGCTTGCTGGCACTCGGTAGTCTGCTGATCGGTCTGGCCGCCTACTTCGGCGAACCAAAGTTGGAGCGCAGTCTGATCGAAGCGCGCGGGCCGCATGCTTCGTTCGTCTATCTGTGGATCCTGCTAATCGTGCTGGGCACCTCGATGCTCGGTATGCTGTTCGGGCTTCGCACGCTACGGGTGCCGTATCGCGCGTATGCCGCGCTCACGGCGTTCTGGCTCGGCATTTCCGTGGTTGCGATGCCGGTGCTGGATGGCAGCAGTTCTGCGCGCGAGTTGATGGAGGAAGTGGCCAGCAAGCTCGGTCCTGATGACCAATTGGCAACCGTTGCGTTCAAGGAACAGGACTTGCTGCAGGCCGATCGGTCGATCGTTGATTTCGGCTACAAGACGCCGAAAGACGTGCAGCTGGCGCGCGCGATCGCGTGGCTGAAAGGTGCCCCCAAGCAGCGCTACGTGCTCGCCAACAAGCAGTTCGTCGACCACTGTGTGAGCGCGACGAACCTGCGGCACAGCACGGTCGCCAACCGTCGCCAGATGTGGCTGTTTGGTCTGGATGCGATTCGCGACGAGTGCGTGTCAGCCGAAACGCCGCCCTGACAGTCATCAGTCCCGTTTGGTCCGATACAAACCGTCGAATGATGTCTGCCAGCTCTTGCCAGCATCATCCGACGTCTCCCAGTGTTGGCGTACGGTGCCATCGGAATTCGACGTCCACGTGATGCGCTGCTGTTGGGGCGCGCCAGTCTGCAGGTTCGGGCGTGTCCCAATCAACACCATCTGGCCGTTTGCAAATTGGCCTTCCAACATCAGCGTTCCGCCCGAGTTGTCGACCCAGTATTGACGCCACACTTTGCTCAGGCCATCGAAGATATTGAAACTCTTGCCCTCGACGGACCCTGTCGCATTGCGCCAGTGCTCGTGAATGACGCAGTCGCCAAGCGTGCGCGTGATGCTGCTGCGACCCACCAGCTGGTCCTTCGCGCCGAACACGTCCCATTCGCCGAGCCAAAAATCGAACTCGTGATAGCGCGCGTGACTGCACGGCGCAGTGGGCGTCTGGTTGGCGCCCACTGCGGTATCCGCGGTGGGGCTGCCGTCGGTCGCGTTAGCCCAGCAGGGCAGTAACGAGGCTAGAACAAGGCACAGCTTTAGTCGTAGGTTCACGGGACACTCCGGGTTGGCACGAGGCACTGATTGTCAGGCCCCCGAGCAAACCATAGGTGCCTGGTCCGGAACAGCCGGTGTCTTGATCCGAGCAAACGAATCCTGGTCATCGGCCCAGGGCAGCACAATCTCGAATTTGCAGATTGATGTTCGTGGCGGCGTGGCCTGGATGCAGCATGTCTGGCGCGCCCTAGGGAGCCTCTGAACAAGTTCAGAGGCGATGCGGGCCATGGATGGCCCGCCCAGAATCCAGCACGCAAGTGCTTGATTCTGGGGCACCGAGTCCGGACATGTGCCGGACTCGGTGTGGGTCTGAAAGTCCAGGATGGACTGATTCAGACCCTCCCTAGCGGAACGGCCAGGTCCGATCGGATCGGCGCCCGCGCCTTGTCGCCTCGGTGCTTGGACAAGACCGGCACATCGGGCTGCCAAGTTGCGCGCGCCAGCGACTTGCGCTCCTGCTGCCATGATGGGCCGCCCGCTTTCACCCGATCCGTTGCAACCATGCCGAATCCGTTCAGCCGTATTCAACAACTCGATGACCAGGCCCGCTCCCGGATTGGCTGGCTGATGCTACGCCTGACGCTCGCGGTCCTGATCGGCGCCCATGGCTGGGCGCGGCTCCTTGTTGGCGGCGTTCGGCCCTTCGGTGCGTTTCTCGATGATCAGGGACTGATGATTGGCATCTGGCTGGCCGCCGCGGTCACCGCCATCGAAATCGTCGGCTCGATCTTGCTCGCATTGGGGCGACTGTTGCTGCCGCTGAATCTGGTGCTGAGCGGCATCTACGTGCTCGGGATTGTCATGGTGCACGCCGAGGCAGGATGGTTTGTGGTTGGGTTGGGTCGGAATGGATCCGAGTACAGCGTGCTGCTGATCGTCAGCTTATGGGCACTCGCGCTCCAGCAGGGCCGGCGGCGGCCATAGTCCGCGCTGCAATCGCCTGGTACGGATCAGTCGCAAGCGTCGCTGAAGCCAAGGAAATACCCATTGGGGTCCTGCAGCCCAAACTCGAACGCCCCATACGGCATCTGCTCGGGCCCCCACGCAAACATCACCTGACCGCGCCATGCGTCCGCAAGCGCTGCGACGTCGCTCGAGTAGAAATACAGCGTTCCGCTGAACATCGGTGTGGGTGGTGTGCCTCGTGGTGGCTCAGTATGGAACTGTAGCCACAATCCATCGCGCGTCACCTCCGCCCAGGTGGGCGCGGCGGCATCCGGATAGGCGCCGGTCACGACAAAGCCGAGCGTCTGATAGAAATCCAAGGTCGCGGACAAATCGCGAACCAGCAGTGCAGGTGTCAGTCGCGTCTTCAATACGGTCACGGCGGTCCTCCATGTTTTAAGGAATTGGGCGTGCCAAACGAAGCAGCCGCCCGAAGGCGGCTGCTCGCAAAACTCGCGTCATAGCTGACGTGGCTCAGCGCACTTCGAACTCGGCGCGGCAACCGCGATCGACCCACACGCCAAAGCGATTGATGCCCCAGGTCTGGTTCTCGATGCACGCAGTCTTGCTGAGTTGTCGCGAGAAGCGAATGCTGCGACCTTGCACCGGGCACTCCCGCCGACGCTGTTCTTTCGACTCACAACGGACCAACTGCGCCTGCACATAAGCGATGACGCGGAAATCAGCGCGACAACCATTCGACACCCAAATCGACTGCTGGTCGTAGTCGTAGCTGCTGCCTTCGATACATGGCGACTTGCTGAGCTGGGTGACGATTTCCACTTCGCCGCGACCGACATTCGCCGGGCAGCGCACTTGCCGGTTCTCGCGGGATTCGCAACGGATCATGTCGTTGCCGTAACCTGGTTGTTGGCCGTAACCAGGCTGTTGACCGTAACCCGGTTGTTGACCATGGCCCGAACCCGGGCGACCGCCGCCGAGATACTGCTGCACTTCGAACTCGGCACGACAACCGTTATCGACCCACACGGTTCCCCGCTCGACACCCCAGGTCTGGCCCTCGACGCATGGACTGCGGCTCCATTGCTGCACGAGGCGCACACCACCGCGGGCACCAACTTCGCATTCTTCGTACTGGTTGTTGTACGACTCGCAGACAAACGTGTCGCCTTCATCGGGATCGTCGTCGTAGCCCCAGCCATAGCCCGGCGTCTGCGACTGGCCGCCGTGCCAGCCCATTTCGAATTCCGCCGAGCAACCATCGGCCACCCAGATGCCTTCGCGGTCGAAACCATAAGTGCTGCCAGGCTGGCAGGCGCCGCGCGAGATTTCGCGCGACAAGCGCACGCCGCGGTCCGTATCGGCCTGGCAGAAGTTTTCGCCACCGCGGCGCGACTCGCAACGAATCAACGCGTAAGAGGCCGACTTGCCCTGCGCCAGGGCTTCTGCCCCAAACAAGACGAACAGAGAACCGATCAGAATTTTGGATACAACGTGCATACTTGGCTCCTCCCAACGAGACCTTGATTGTGCGCCTTCTGGCGCTGCCATCGCAATGCTGCGATGGATCGGTGCAGCCCTGGCTGAATGTCGAAGAATCAATGATTTGCAGCAGTGTGATGGACGCGTTCAGGGAAAACTGTGGTGGATTGCACAGGCGCTTCGCTGAGCGATTCCGAATTCCCGGCGGCCCCAGCCATCGCATGCCCGGCCCGGCAATGGCACAATGTCCGGCCTAACAGGATTCTCCCATGTCGTATCAGGTACTTGCCCGCAAATGGCGCCCGAAACGCTTCGCCGAACTGGTCGGCCAGGAGCATGTCGTGCGCGCATTGACGCACGCGCTCAGCACCGGGCGGATCCATCACGCTTTCCTGTTCACGGGTACCCGCGGTGTCGGCAAGACCACGATCGCGCGAATCTTTGCCAAATCGCTGAACTGCGAGCGTGGCGTGAGTGCCGACCCGTGCGGCGAATGCTCGGCCTGCCGCGATATCGACGCGGGTCGCTTCATGGACCTGCTTGAAATCGACGCTGCGAGCAACACGAGCGTCGACGACGTGCGTGAAGTGATCGAGAACGCCCAGTACAAGCCGGCGCGCGGGCAATACAAGGTGTATCTGATCGACGAAGTCCACATGCTCAGCAAGAATGCGTTCAACGCGCTGTTGAAGACGCTGGAAGAACCTCCCGAGCACGCCAAGTTCCTGCTTGCCACCACCGATCCGCAGAAGCTGCCGGTGACGGTGCTCTCGCGCTGTCTGCAGTTCAATCTGAAGCGCTTGGAAGTGCCGGAGATTCGTGCCCAGATCGACAAGATCGTGGCCGCCGAGAATGTGCCGACCGACACCGAGGCAGCGCTCGAAATCGCGCGCGCCGGTAACGGCTCGCTTCGTGATGCATTGAGCCTCCTGGACCAGGCCGTGGCGTTTGGCGGTGGCTCACTGCGGGCAGCCGATGTCCGAACGATGTTGGGCACGATCGATCGGGGCGGCGTCCGCGATCTGCTCGCAGCCATCGTTGCCGAGGATCATGTGTTGCTGGCCGAACGCATCCAGCGCACCGCCACCTTCCAGCCCGACTATGCGCAGGTGCTCGATGCGCTGGCCGAGCTTCTGCATGCGATTCAGTTGCGCCAACTGCTGCCGGAGGCTGCCGGCGAGGACACGTGGGACTGCGCGAACTTGGCGACCCAACTGGCGCCCGAGACGGTCCAGCTGTTCTATCACCTCGTTACCCACGGTCGCCGGGATTTGTATTTGGCGCCGAGTGCGCGAACGGGCTTTGAAATGACGTTGCTCCGGTTGCTCGCGTTCAAGCCGGGCAGTGGCGCGGGCGAACGGGCACCCCAGCCCGGTTCGGCGACCGCCGCGCGCGCGCCAACATCCGCGCAACACCATACCGCGCCGCGCAACGAGAGTCCCCGTGCCGAGACCGCGTTCGCAACCAGCGTGCCGCCCGTCCGGCGGGCTCCGAGCATGGACCTGGGGGAGCCGCCCCGAGCAGCACTGGTCGCAGCGCAGGCGGCGCCCCTTTCCGTTGCCGCAGTGGCGACGAGTCCGGCTGCTGGGCTGCGTCTCGATGCCGAGCGCTACGCCCAGTTCGTCGAAACCAGTACGTTGCGTGGTCCGACCAAGGAATTCGCCGCGAATCTGGTATTTGTGGCTGAGGTCGACCAACGCGTGCAGTTCACCCTCTCGCCGCAACTCGAACATCTGAAATCCGAGTTCGGATTGAAGTCGATCACCGATGCACTGTCGGCTTGGCTCGCGCGACCGATCAGTCTGCAGGTTGATCTGAAGGACGTGGGCACCAGCATGCTGACGCCGGCGGCACGAGCCGTCGAAAACAAAGCGCGCAAGCAAAGCGAAGCGGAGCAGGCCGTGGCCAACGACCCGCTGCTGCAGGCGCTGATTCGCACCTTTGATGCCGAGATCGTGCCGGGCAGTATTCGCTCACTGAACTAAATCGAATGGCTGCCGTGCAGCCTGTCAGCGCCCAAAGTGCGCTCAATATCAAAACATCGCAAGGAACCTGGATATGCGTGGACCACTCGGCAACATCATGCAGCAAGCCCAAAAAATGCAAGACAACCTCAAGCGGGCGCAGGAGGAAGTGGCGCGTCTGGAGGTCACCGGTCAGGCTGGTGGCGGGATGGTGCAGATCGTGATGAACGGCGCGCACGAAGTGAAGCGGGTCAAGATCGACAAGGCCGTGGTGGGCGATGATATCGAGATGCTCGAAGACTTGATCACGGCTGCAACCAACGATGCGGTCAACAAGATTGCGGAACAGAGCAAGGCGCGCATGGCCGAAGTGACCCAGGGCATGAGCCTGCCGGCGGGCTTCAAGTTGCCGTTCTGATGAGCGGCTCCAGGCTGTTCGATGACCTGGTCGATGCGCTCCGCGTATTGCCGGGCGTAGGTGCCAAGAGCGCGATGCGCATGGCCCTGCACGTGCTGGAGCGGGATCGGGAGCGCGGCGCCAAGCTCGCCAAAGCGTTGGCGCTGGCGATCGAGCGGGTGGGTCACTGCAAACGTTGCCGCAACTTGAGCGAAGAGGACGTTTGCAACTTGTGCCTGTCCGGCGCGCGCGACAGCAGCCTGTTGTGCGTGGTTGAAGGGCCGCAGGACTTGTTCGCGATTGAACAGGCCACAGGCTTTCGGGGGCGCTACTTTGTATTGCACGGGCGGTTGAGTCCGATTGATGGGCTCGGGCCGAATGAGCTCGGCATGCCGTTACTCACCGAACGACTCGATGAGGGCGACGTACGCGAGTTGATCATTGCGACCAACGCCACCGTCGAAGGCGAGGTCACTGCGCACTATCTGAGCCAGATGGCGGTGAACCGGCAGATTCAGGCCACACGTCTGGCCCATGGTGTGCCGCTGGGCGGCGAGCTCGAGTTTGTCGACCGCACCACACTCGCACATGCCTTCGGCGGGCGCATGCCGGTGGAACGCTGAGCCAGCAGCGGCACGTCTGAGATGCCGCCGTGTCCGAAAGGCTTAGCTCTGGCATGATTGCCGCCGTGCCGATCCGCTAGGGAGGGTCTGCATAAGTCCATCCTGGACTTTCAGACCCGCGCTGAGTCCGGCACGTGTCCGGACTCAGTGCTCCAGAATCAAGCACTTGCGTGCTTGATTCTGGGCGGGCCATCCATGGCCCGAATCGCCTCTGAACTTGTTCAGGGGCTCCTTAGCAACCGAGCCGCATCTGAACGACACGGCCTGGTTGATCACGCAGTCCACGGATGGCCCGCCTGCGCTAGTGCATAGCGCTAGTGCGGGTTTCGCATCGGAGCACGCGGCGGACTCGAAACGAAAGTAGGTGAACAGGAAGTTCAACGACTCTCCTGCCAGATTATCAATTGCCGAGGTATGCCATGTCCGACACGATTTTCGCCAAGATCATCCGCCGCGAGATTCCCGCCCAGATTGTCTATGAGGATGAGCATGTGCTCGCCTTCAAGGACATTCATCCGCAGGCCCCAGTGCACGTGCTGTTCATCCCGAAACAGGCCGTGGCAACGCTCAACGACCTTGCGGATGATCAGGCCGAGTTGGTCGGCCGCCTCGCGCTGGCTGCCGCTCGCTATGCGAAGCAGGAAGGATTTGCCGAGCGCGGTTATCGCACCGTGATGAATTGCAATGCCGACGGCGGCCAGACTGTGTTCCACATTCACCTGCATCTCTTGGCTGGCCGCAGCCTGAGTTGGCCGCCAGGCTGATCCGCATCGGATGGCGGCGTGTGCGCTGCATGCGCGCACACGTTGCGGCTTTGCCAGGGGTTCGCCATAGGTGGCTGTAGGAGCGGCTTCAGCCGCGAACGGAACTTGCGGCAAGCTTGTTTCGGGCCTGAAGGCCCTCCCACAATAATCAATGGACCTAGCCGCAAGCGCCGTCTGGAACGATGGTTTTTGTAGGAGCGGCTTCAGCCGCGAATCAAGCTAGCCGCAAGATTGGTTCGGGCCTGAAGGCCCTCCCACAAAAAGCAACGGACCTAGCCGCAAGCGCGGTCTGGAACGATGGTTTTTGTAGGAGCGGCTTCAGCCGCGAACCGACCTTGCGGCAAGCTTCATTCGGGCCTGAAGGCCCTCCTACAAAAAGCAACGGACCTAGCCGCAAGCGTGCATTGAAACCGAAGCGTTTGTGGGAGCGGTTTCAGCCGCGAATCAAGCTAGCCGCAAGATTGGTTCGGGCCTGAAGGCCCTCCTACAAAAAGCAACGGAGTTGGCCGCAGGCGTGCATTGAAACGAAGGTTTTGTGGGAGCGGCTTCAGCCGCGAACGGAACTTGCGGCAAGCTTGATTCGGGCCTGAAGGCCCTCCTACAAAAGCAACGGAGCTAGCCGCAGGCGTGCATTGAAACGAAGGTTTTGTAGGAGCTGCGATTTCAACCGGTCGACGCCATGGCCGCCGGTGCTCAGTTCAGATAACCACCTGCCAATAGCCCATCGAGGGTCAGGCGGAACAGCTGATCCAACCCTACTTGTCGTTGCCGGCTTGGCCACGCTTGCTGCGTGCGGAGATGATCGGACACGGCCAGCACGGCGAGCGCCGATACCCCGTGCTCGGCGGCCAATCCGTATAAACCGGCGGCCTCCATTTCGATCCCCAAAATGCGCATGCGCCCGAGCGTTTCGAGCAGATCGTTTCTGGGCGAATAAAACAAGTCCGTGCTGAAGACGTTTCCAATCGCCAGTTTCTGCTTTTGCAAGGAAGCTTCTTGCGCCAACGCTTGCACGAGTCCCGGGTCGGCGATCGCCGCGAAGTCCATGCCGCCAAACCGGGTGCGGTTTACGTGCGAGTCCGTGCTCGCCCCGGATGCCAGCAGCATGTCTCCGAGATTCAAGTCGTTTGCCACGGCGCCGCACGTGCCAACCCGGACGAGATGCTTGACCTGATAGTGCTGGACCAACTCCGTGGCATAAATGGACGAACTCGGAATGCCCATGCCGGTGCCCATGACCGACACCTTGTGGCCTTTCCACCAGCCGGTGAACCCGCACATCGCGCGCACGTTGGTGACTTCCATGGCGTCGATCAACAAGTTCTCGGCGATATGTCGCGCCCGCATGGGGTCGCCAGGAAGCAGCACCGTTTGCGCAAACGCGCCGGGGGCCGCCGCAATATGGGCGGTACTCATGAGGCCATCCAGGGCAGGGACGTGCCTGCAGCAAGTGGGGGAAGTCGGAAGCACTGCGCCAGCGTTTGTCCCAGATCGGCAAAGCTGGTGCGAATGCCCGCAAAGCCGGGGATGATCTGCTCATGCATCAGCAGCAAAGGCACACATTCCCGCGTGTGATCCGAGCCGGGCCAACTGGGATCATTGCCATGATCGGCGCTGATTGCGATCAGGTCGCCAGGTTGGCGCAGGGCCAATAGTTCAGGCAGACGTTGATCAAAATATTCGAGTGCACGGGCGTAGCCAGGCACGTCGCGGCGATGCCCATACTCCGAATCGAAATCGACCAGATTGCAAAACACCAAGCTGCCCGAAGGGGCATCGGCAAAGGTCTTGAGCGTGGCATCAAGCAACGCGTTCAGGCCATGCGCCGGGACCGCCTTCGAGACACCCACTCCCGCGAAGATATCGGGGATCTTGCCAATACCGATGACCTCGCGCCCTTGCGCGCGCCAAGCGTCAAGCAAGGTCGGTCCAGGCGGCGGCATCGAATAGTCGTGGCGGTTGCCGGTGCGTTTGAACATGCCATCACTGGGCCCGATAAACGGTCGCGAGATCACCCGCGCAATGTTGTAGGGGTCCAGCATTCGACGCGCGCTGCGGCAGATTGCATCCAGTCGCTCCAGCCCAAAGTGCCTTTCATGCACGGCAACCTGAAACACCGAATCGGCCGACGTATAGACAATTGGCTGGCCCGTTTCGATATGCAGCGGTCCAAGCCGCTGAATGATCTCGGTGCCCGAGGCATGGCAGTTGCCGAGCACGCCTGTGAGTTGATTTTCCACGCACCACGCGTCGAGAAATGCTGCTGGCATGCTGGCGTCCGGCTTGCGGAAATAGCCCCATTCCAATTGCACGGGCAGGCCGCAGAGTTCCCAATGTCCGGATGTGGTGTCTTTGCCGCTGGAGCGCTCTTGCAGTACCGCGTGACATTGCCCTGGGCGGATCTCGAACGCGCGGGCTCGGCCGTGCGCGGCGGCCCAGGCGTCAAGCAATCCGAGTGCTTCAAGATTCGGAATCTGCAACGCACCGTGGCGACCGACATCGGCTCGGCCTGTTGCACAATGCGCGACGATATGGCCAAGGGTATCAGCACCACGGTCGCCGAAGCGGTCGGCGTCGGGGGCCGCGCCAATACCGAGCGAGTCGAGGATCAGCAGCAGCGCCTTGCTCATGCCTGCACCCTCCCGAGCACGAGTGGCAGCGGCGCGATCGCCGAGCCGATCCGAATCGCTTGTCTCGCTTCGGCCAAGGCCCAGCTGGCCGATTCCAGATTGCGGGCGTGCACCATCAGAATCGGCGAACCCACCTCAAGGTGGTCGCCCAGCGCTCGGATCTGTGAGAAGCCGACACTCGGATCAATCGAATCCGACGCGCGCAAACGGCCACCGCCAAGTTGAACGACCAACTCGCCCAGACGACGTGCGTCCATACGTTCGAGACAGCCATCCTGATCGGCGCGCAACGGCAGGCTGACTGGCGCCAACGGCGCGCGCCAGCGGGCGCGATCCAAATCGGCATCAGTGCCCAAACACCGCGCCATCTTGATAAAACGGACCAACGCTTCACCACTGTCCAAGGCTTCGCGCAATGCCCGCCGTGCTTCGGGTTCACTGGATGCGAGGCCCACCCGGGTCAGCAGGAAGCTCCCAAGCGTGAGGCAGAGTTCGACGAAGCGCGGCGCCGTGCCCACGCCGTGCAACAGATCCAGCACTAGGTTCAACTCGGTGGCATTGCCGATTGCGGGCAGCAGCGGCTGGTTCATGTCGGTGATGAACGCCGAGCAGGGCAGTTCGGCTTCGGTCGCGACGCGGACGAGTGCCTCGGCCAACTCGCGCGCCTCCGCCTCGGATTGGCACCAGGCCCCGGAGCCGCACTTCACATCCAGCACCAAGGCATCGAGCGCCACGGCGAGCTTCTTCGACAGAATCGACGCAACAATCAACGGTGTGGCGTCCACGGTCGCCGTGACATCGCGGACGGCGTAAAGCTGTCGATCTGCCGGGGCCCAGTTGGCGCCAGCGCCAATAATCGCGCAGCCCGCTTCCTGCAGGCAGCGACGCAGCTGCTCTGGCGCGACCTGAGCCTGATAGCCGGCCAGAGCGCTCAACTTGTCGAGCGTGCCACCGGTAAAGCCCAGGCCGCGCCCCGAAATCATGGGTACCGCGGCACCGCACGCCGCGAGCATGGGCGCGAGCAGCAGGCTCACCGCGTCGCCCACCCCACCGGTGCTGTGCTTGTCGATCAGCGGTGCATCCACGCCGAGGTGGGCGCGGGTCAAGCGTTCGCCGCTGTCACGCATGGCCAGTGTCAGGGCGGTGGTATCTCGCGCATTGAGCCCTTTGAGGCGCACGGCCATCGCAAACGCCGCCATGTGACTTTCGGTGGTTCGACCGTCGGCCATGCCACAGACAAACTCATGCAGCGCTTTGGGATTCAGCGGCTGGCCGTCGCGCACGGCTGCCAACACCGTTTGCGGCGGGTAGGCCATGATCAGTAGCCGCCGCGCGCCTGCTGGCGCTGCCCGGACAGCACATTCTGCAGGTCATCGAGCAGTGCGCTGGAACCAAACCGGCAACGGGCTGGATGAATGAATGCGGCGCCAAGCGTGTGTTCAATGATGGCCAAATACGCGCCCGCATCTTCCGTTCGGCGCACGCCACCGGCAATCTTCAGGCCTACAGGCCGCGCTTGCTCCCGGATCAACTCACAGAGGACCCGCGCCGCATCGGGCGTGGCATTGATGGGCACCTTGCCAGTGGAAGTCTTCAGAAAATCCGCGCCCGCATCAATGGCCAATTGCCCGGCATGACGAATCAACGCGGGATCTTTGAGCTCGCCGGTTTCGAGGATCACCTTAAGCGGCAAGCTGATGCAGGCGGTGCGTGCAGCGTCGACGGCGGCGCTGACGGCGACCGAATCACCCGCGAGCAACGAGCGCCAGGGAATGACCAGGTCGATCTCCTCGGCGCCGGCCGACACGGCGCGCCAGGTCTCTCGTTTGATCCGCTCCGGATCAGCGCTGCCGTCGGGGAAATTGACGACAGTCGCCACGCGAATTTCGGGGCTGCCGATCGCGGCCAGATGAACGCGAGCTCCGTGCACGTGCTCGGGATACACACAGACCGCTGCGACTTTGCCAAAACGCGTCGCAGCGCGTTCGCAGAGGCTTCGGATACAGACTGGCGTGTCCTGTTCATTCAGGCTCGTCAGGTCCAGCAATGGCAAGGTCCGACGGGCAAGGTTGGCCAAGTCGGCAGAAGCAATGGCAGCAGAATCGGGCGCGTTCATGTCCCGGACCATAGCGGGCGGATGGCTCAAAGCTTTGACTCAAGTCAAGCCGTGGGCTCGCTCAGCGTGAGGGTTGATGCCGCGCGCGTCATGATGTGCTTCTGCCAATTCATGGCGCGTTCTCGGCGGTGGTTTCAAACAAACCCGGAAACAGGGTGAGCGGCACGACCTTGACCTGGCCTTGGTCGTCAGCGACGACAAATCCGTGCTGGGCCGGTGCATAGTCGGCGGCATAGCCGCGACCGAGGCCGTGCAACATTCTTGGTTCCAATTGCCAGTTCAGTGTCTGGTCGGCATTCCGGGTCCCACGAATCAACAGCACGGATTGGAGGCCGGCTGCCAAGGCCGTATCGGGTCGCGGGCTGCGGCTAAGCCCCAACAGGTCGAAGCCCAAATCCGGAAGCCGGCTCAAGCGCTCGGTGTCGAGGTCAAAGGCGTACAACCGGCTTGGTTCGGTGCCCTCCAGTAACACGGCGCGCACCGCTGGCACTTCCAACAGGCGATATCCGCCGCCGCTGGCCACGTCAAAGCTCTTGCATTGCCAGAGATCGCCGTCGCGTTTTAGCCACAACAGGCGTCTGTCCCAGGTGCCGAACAACGCTCGGTCCTGGGCCGCATTCAGCCAGACAGCGTGCAAAGACGTCCGCGGGTGGCCACACAATGCACTCAAATCCAATTGCTGCATCGGCTCCAGATCGGGCCAGCGCCATTGCTTGGCCAGGCCATCGGAGGAGCTCGACCATAGACGCTGCTGATCTGGCGCGAGCCATAGTTGATTGACCAGAAAGTCGTGTCCGCGGCTCCGCCAAGCCACGCTGAGTTCCGGTTTTTTCCAGACGGCCAGGGTGCGATCATCAGACGCGCTCGCCAAGCGATCCCCAGCATCGATCAGGTCCGTAATGCCGGCGTCGTGAACGCTCAGAGTTCGGGTCCCTTGCGGTTCGATCGCGACCAGCAAGCCATTCGACAGCCCGAGATACACGGCGTCCTGGCCGACGGCGAGGTCCCAGGGCTCGACGCCCGTCGGCGCGTTCAACGTCTGCAAGTGTTCTGGCCCCAACTCGATCTGCTGCAAACGGTGCAGCTCAGGCTCGTACAACCAGACCCGGCCATCGCGCGCGACAAACCGCGCCAAAATAGCGCCAGCGCTCCCGACTTTTCCGGGCCAGGGCATGGTCGCCTGCGCTTGCTCGGACCACCGCACCAGGCTGCGGTCGGCGCGCAGCAACAACGTTGGGCCCTCCGGAATCCACAGGGCGGCCTGGCATTGCGTTGGGACCGTCAGACGCACCGGGCGGTCGGGCCGGGTCAGATCAAATATTTCGACAATCGGTGAGAAGCCGCAGATCGCCAAGCGATTCAGCGTAGGCTGCCACGCCATATCGAACACGCGGTTGACGTCGGTGCGCGTGCTAAAGCGCGTCTCGCCGGTCGCCAATTCCAGGATCAGTACATCGTTTGGCTGATAGCGCGCGAGCAACAGCTGCCCATCGCGGACTGCCATGAACTGCACGCTGGCGCGCAATAGCGGATGCGAACGGACGGCTGCGGGTGACTTGGTTGCAAACCAGTGCACGGCGTCGCCCTGAACATAGGCAAGCCAGGTTCCCTCGGGGTCGAGCCGAATCCAGCTAGCGTCGTCAGGCACCGTTGCCAAGGTCTTCTGGTCGCCGCCCCGGGGTGCGCGCAGACTGACGGTGTTGCCCTGTTGCACAAACAGTTCGTCTTGCTCGCTGGCGCCAAGAATCCGTTCGCTCGACGGCACCGCGCTGATCGGCAGATCGTCATCGAGGCTGAGCACGTAGTGGCCATTCGAGGATTCGAAATAGGCCTCAGCGTCAAGCAGACCGACCAGATAGCCCGCATCAGCAGGTAGCGTCAGACTCGGACCCGGTCTAACCTGCACTGCGCCTTGAGTCCAAGGGGCGTCACCAGTTCCCGATCTTGACCACCCGTACCATCCGACAAACACGGCGAGCACCAGCATGCCAGTAAGCGCCAGCCACCATCGACGCGGCCGAGCCTGCGCCTTGGCTGCGACTACCGTGGCGTTTGGACCTTGGGACTGGCGGGTTACCGGCGTAGGCGCCCGAGTCACGGCCGGCGCGGGCGTCGTCAGTGCCATCGGTCGGTTGTCGTCAGCGTCAGGCAAACGGTCCAGTGCCGTGGTCGCGGGGGCGGGCGTTGGGACCAGGCGCGATTGACCGAGCCCGAGTGACTCTATCCACGCGGTATCGATCGGTTCACGCTCCAGTTCCAATGCCTCGATGAACATCAGGCAGTTCGGAAACCGCGCGTCCGGCGCAAACGCCAATGCGCGGCGCAGCGCTGCGCGACAGGCATCAGGAATCGCTTGCCATTGCCCGGCATCCAATACATCGCCCTGCATCGCGAGGCGTAGCATCTGAGTCGGGGATTGCTGCCCACGCACCGGTGCGCCAATCAGACACTCGGCAAACATCAGGCCAAGCGCAAACTGATCCGAGGCCGGGCCGAGTGGCTCGTCCGCCAACTGCTCCGGGCTCAGATACAAAGGGGTCCCGAGCACGGCGCCGGTCTCGGTCAGTCGTGACTGCTGATTGTCTTTGGTGAGCCGCTTGGCGATGCCAAAGTCGAGCAGTTTGACAACGGTCGACAGCTCGCCATGTGCGAGGTAGACGTTCTCAGGTTTCAGATCGCGATGAATGATCTGCTGCCGATGGGCATAGTCCAGTGCGCGCGCGACGCTGACGAAGACCAGGCTCAGTTCGGTCAGGCGGAGCGGGCGGCCCACGCGCGCCAGGGCCTGGCCGAAGGACAGCCCGTGCAGTCTTTCCATGACGTAAAACGGCATGCCCTGACTGCTGATGTCAAAGTCGAAAATCTCGATGATGTGCGGGTGTCTCAGCCCGGCAAGCAGCCTGGCCTCGCGCTGAAAGCGCTCGATGATGTCGGCGTGGTCCAGCTCTGGCAGTAGCGCCTTGATCGCGACTTCCCGACCCAGGCCGAGATGCTCGGCGGCAAACACAATACCCATGCCGCCACAACCGATCACCGACTGCAACCGATACCGACCCAATTCCTGGCCGAGCAGCGAGACCTCATCGGCCAGCGTGATGGCACCACCGCAACGGCCACAGCGGGTCTTGCCGCGCTCGGACCAGTGGCCGCAATCGGTGCATAAACGGATCTCCATGGCCCGATGTTAGCCCGAAAGCGCCCGCCTTGCGGTCGACAACGCGTGTCGGGCCAAGCAACTCAGGACGCCAGAGCCGATGCCGACTGTGACTTGGGTCAATTGTCGTCACGCCCTGTTTGCCTCGAGGCTTCGGCGTTACACTGGGTCAGGATTCAAAGCAGGGCCATGACTCACCTATCCCGACTGCGCATTGCCGCTGGTCTTCGTGCAGGCGTCCGATCTTGGCGCCGCAGCGTTGTTGCGCTGCTGTTGATCCTGGTGTCACTGCAGGGTCTTGCCCAGCAGGTTCATTCCAACCTGCCGCGGCATCCGCTGGAGGACAAAGCGCTCGAGCAGCCAATCGAAGCGCTGAGCGAGATCGAGAAGGCGCTCGTTGCGGCACCACCGGGCAGCCTAGAGCAAGTCACCTTATTGCTGGCCAAGGCCAATGCCTGCCGGGTTCTGGCCAATTGGGAATGTCAGCGCGATGCTGGCCTGCAGGCCGCCGAAGCCGCCGATGCAATCGGTCAAACTTTGCTCGCCGTGCGCGGCCAGATTGCCGAGGCACGCGGGCGGTTCGCTATTCAGGAT
Source organism: Ahniella affigens (assembly GCF_003015185.1). GTDB lineage: Bacteria > Pseudomonadota > Gammaproteobacteria > Xanthomonadales > Ahniellaceae > Ahniella > Ahniella affigens. The sequence continues at coordinate 4,669,435 of NZ_CP027860.1, read as the reverse complement.
TTTGCCCGGGGCGAACAAGTGCTCGGCAGTGCCCGCGCGAAGCTTGAGCGTGTGCCCGATGCTGAGTTGCTGGCCGACATCTATCTGGCCATGTCGTCGATGAGTGATCGCATCGGCAAACATGCACTGGCCATCGAATCAGCCGAAAAAGGTCTGAAAGCACTGGGCAACGTGAAATCGCCCGGTATCGAGGCCCGGCTCTGGCGCAACCTGGCGCGCTCCCGCGGATTTCTCGGAGACAACGAACAGGCGCGTGCCGCGCTGTCGAACGGTCGCGCCGTCATCGAGACGATGCGCGACCCCAAGCTTGCGGCCGAACTGGACTTGGAGCTCGCGCGCCTGGCACGGTCGCGCGGCGATGCGGCCGAGCAAGTATCGGCAGGCACGCGGATTCTGGGGCTCGCGGACAAGTTGAAGAACTCACAGCTCGAAGGCCTGGGTCAGGAGGTGCTTGGTCTGGCGGCCATGGATCTCGGCAACTGGAACGAAGCGATCACTCGCCTGCGCCTGGCGTACCGATCGTTTGACAGCTTGAAGCTCGAACGCGACGCGCTGCGCGTGCTCCGCGACTTGGTCCGTCTGGAAGCCGATCACGGGCACGACTACGACACGACACGGCGGCTGGTGCACGAATTGATCGAGCGGGAGCGCGATCTGGATCGACAGGAGCGCGCTCAGGCCGGCGAAGATTTCGATGCCCAACTGAAATACGCCCAGCAGAATTTCGAACTGCAACGTCTGGAAGCCGAAGCGGCATTGGCCAAGGCGCGTGAGCAATCGTCCGAAGATCGGGAGCGGTTGAATCTCGCCGTCCTCGCCATGACGGTGTTGGGCCTGCTGTCGCTTGGTGTGCTGTTTGTGCAGCAGCGACGCTCGAATCGCACCCTGGCCGATGCGCTGGCGCAGAAGCAACGCAGCGAAAAGGCGCTGGAAGCCAGCGAGCGATTGCTCCGCAACATCTCGGATCAGACCCCGGCGCTGATTGCCTACCTGGATCGGGAATGCCGCTATCAGTTTGTCAATGCGCATTACCGTTCGGTGTTCCGGGCGGACCCGAACAACATGATCGGGCAGACAGTTGCCGCCACGCGCACGCCCGAGCTTTATGCGCAAATCAAGCCGCACATTGATCAGGTGTTGGCCGGCGAGCGCGCTGATTTCGAATCGTCGGGCATCGACGATGGCGGCGTCGAACGCTTCTTCCGTGTCAGCTATGTGCCCGATCGTGCCCCCGACGGCGAGATCCGCGGCTTCTACTCGCTGGCGTTTGATGTCACGGCGATGAAGCTCGCGGAGCGCAAATTGGAAGAGCTGTCGCGTACGGATGCGCTGACCGGCCTGCCGAATCGGCGCTGGTTCGACTTGAGTCTGCGCACGGCGTTGTCGCGCAATCAACGGCATCACCAAGGCCTGGCCTTGCTGTACCTCGATATCGATCACTTCAAGCAGATCAACGACCGCTACGGTCACTCCGCGGGTGATCAAGTCATTCGTGAATTTGCCCAGCGACTGCGCCAGTCGATTCGCACTGAGGATCTCGTTGCCCGCATTGGCGGCGACGAGTTTGTCATCATTGCCGAGGACTGCGCGGCCGTCGACGACGCCCGCCATATCGCCGAGAAGTTGCTGAAGGCCATGGAGGCCCCCATGCAGATCGACATTTACGCGATCCGTTGCCACACCAGCATTGGCATCGCGTGGCTGCAGAATGTCGAGGACAGCAACGTTGCGATCAAGCTTGCCGACGACGCGCTCTACGCTGCCAAAGCGGCGGGACGCAATACGTTTGCCGTGGCTGGGCAATAAGCCGGTAGAACGTCAGCGGATCGACGTGCGCCAGAACACATGGCGGCGGCATGAAACCGCGCCATGTGTGAGCGGACCTGTGTCACTTCAGGATGACCCAAAGCGCCTCAGAGCAACGGTTCCAGCAGGCCCGCGCGCCAAGGTGCCGTGTCGACGGTCCACTGCCCGGTTCGCAGCCGAAACTCCAGCACCCGGCGGGAAATCAGTGCACCGGGATCAATACCAAGCGTCGCTGCGAGGGCGTCGATTTTCATGCGCAGACTCTTGTAGCGGATCTCATCAGCCTTGTCGGCAGGTTTCGGAGCGGGCAGGAACTCCGGTCGAGGGTCTTGTGGTTCATGCAGAAACTTGAGCAGCTGCTGGGCTTTGGCCTTCGGAAACGCCCGTTCCTGGCTCAACACACCGGTGAGTGCCTGCAGATTGGCCGGGGTCTGTTCGGCCAGGCGAAAGGCACTGCCGTGCTCCATGATCCACGTGCGCGGTCGGTCCAGGCTGCGTGCCATCTCTTCCCGCCAGACCAAGAGCAAATCCAAGCGCTGCTGCTGCTCGATGCTCAGCTGCCAGGCATTGCGATAATCGTGGTGCAAGTTGCTGTCGATTGCAGTACGGGCGGCCTGGGTCAACATCCGCTCGCCTTCCTGCAGGACCCAAGCCAGTCGTCCCTGGTGTTCCAGGCGCTCGACCAGCGCGGCATGCAGTTCATTCAGGTAGCGCACATCGTCAATGGCATAGTCGAGCTGGTTGGCGCTCAACGGTCGCTTCATCCAGTCCGAGCGAGTTTCGCCCTTGGGCAGCGTCACATCCAACATCTGGGCAACCAGTTTCTGGTAACTCAAATTGTGCCCGACGCCTGCCAGCGAAGCGGCGATTTGGGTGTCGAACAAGGCCTTGGCGGGCCGCGGCCAGAGCGCGCGCAGCGCAACCAGATCTTCGGACGCGCTGTGCATGATCAAGAGCGGCGCATCGGCCAATAACTGCCCCAGGGGTTGCCAGTCCAGCGGGGCCGTCGTATCGACCAGGGCCGCTGGTTTTGGTGGATTCAGCTGCATCAAGGCAAGCTTCGGCCAATAGGTGCGAATGCGCTCGAATTCGGTATCCAGTGCCAGGGCAGGGGCCTGACTCAGTTCGGCAAGCAAAGCTTGCAACGGGTCCTGCTTGTCGATCCAATCAGCCATACGTACCAGTCACCCAGAAAGCAGGAATCATCCCAAGGTCGGCGCATGAGCGAAAGCCGTCAAGGCGACAAGATGAGCAGAAAACAGGTTTGGGGCAGCACCCTGGGCCTTGGCATGCTCGCGATCGCCATGGCTTGGCGCTGGATCTGGCCGAGCCTGTCACAGATCGACTGGTCGAAACCTGATACCCCGAATCCGGTCGAGGCCAGGATCCAGGCTCTGGCCGAGCAGGCCCACGCAGCGCCAGCCGAGGATGAGCCCGATGCAGCGCCAGTCGAGGCGGACGCGATGGCGACGATCGAGGATATGCCGGCTGCGGAGCTCGACGCGGAGGCTGCTGCAAAGCGCGACGAACTGCTCGAACAAGCCAAGCAGGCCACGACGGCCAAGCATTGGCTGCAGCCCGAAAATGGCAATGCGTTGTCGCTTTATACGCAGGCGTTGCTGCTCGATCCTGCAAACAGCCAGGCGCGAATTGGTCTGGAGGCGTTGCTGGATTCGCTCTTCAACGAGGCTGGCAATGCCTTGGACGAAGGCGATGATGCCCTGGCGCTCGATCTGGTGGCAGCGCTCGACCGCTACGAACTTACCGACAAGCGTCTGCCGGCACTGGCGCGGCGCGTCAGCGTGCTGCCTGCTATTGCCGATGCGCTGACGGAGGCGGCTGAGCGTTTTGCCGCCGGGCATTTGCTTGACCCCGACGGTGCCAGCGCACTCGATAGCTATCGGGCGGTGCTGAGCCTTGACCCGCGCAACCGCGCCGGCAAACGCGGATTGGATGACCTGGCGGCCACCTTGCTGAATCAGGCGCTTGCCGCGGCCAGCAGCGAGTCGTTTGCCGAAGCCTTTGGTCTGCTCAATGAGGCCACGGCAGTCGCCCCGGGCAATCCGCGGCTGAAAGAGGTGCAAGACAAGGTCACGAATTTCCGTGATCGCTTTGCGGACGATCTGCTGGCTCGCGCCGAGCTGGCGCTCAAAGCCCGCGAGCGCAGTCGTGCCGAAGCACTACTGGAAGAAGCGCGCGCGTTGGGACTCAGCGACGACCGACTCGCCAACGTGGCGCGCCAGCTCAACAATGCCCAACTCTATGGCAACTATCAGCCCGGCGAGACCTTTAGCGACAACTTCCTGGATCGCTCGGCCACCAGCCCGACCATGGTCGTCATCCCGATCGGCACGTTCTCGATGGGATCGGATGAACAAGAGCCAGGCCGGCACGGCAATGAAGGTCCACGCCATCTGGTTCGAATTGAACAGCCCTTTGCGTTGGCCCGGACCGAGACGACTGTGTCGCAGTTCCGCAAATTCGTGAATGCAACGAAGTACGTGACTGATGCGGAGAAGGTCGGGGAGGCCAGTCAGTACGACGAAAAGACCGGGCGCATCACCCGCCAGCGCGACATCAACTGGCGCAACGACTACTTGGGTGGTCGGGCCAAGACCAGTGACCCGGTGTTGTACGTATCGTGGAACGATGCCATGGCGTTTGCGGAATGGCTGAGCCGGAGCACGGGCCAACGGTACCGGCTGCCATCGGAAGCCGAGTTTGAATATGCGTTGCGGGCCGGCACTGAGAGCCCTTATTGGTGGGGTGAGGGTTCGCCGCAAACGGTCGTCGGCAATCTGACCGGCGAAGGCGATCGCTCGCGCAGCCGCCGGACCTGGACCAAGGCCTTCGACAACTATCGCGATGGCTACTGGGGACCGGCACCCGTCGCGCAGTTTGCCGCGAATCCGTTCGGGCTGTATGACCTGGGCAGCAACCTGAGCGAGTGGGTCGAGGACTGCTGGCACGACAACTTCCTGCGCGCACCCGACACCGGTGCCGCCTGGGTCAACCGCGGGTGCACCGGTCGTACGATCAAGGGCGGTTCCTGGGGTAGTGCGCCTGAAGACGTGCGGTCTGCGTACCGGCTTGGCGTGAGCGCTGACACGCGCACGGCGCGAATCGGATTTCGCGTGGCGCGCGATCTCAGTCAGTAAGTGCCATCCTGGCGATCTGCTTGGGGCGGGTTGAGTCAACGCCCGCGTCTGCTGTCACACTAAAGCCTATCGACTTTGCACCGCTCGAAGGAACACGCCTCATGACACCGTATGGCTCCAATTCCAATGAATCCCGGATGATGGCGGGTACCCGTCGCAGCGGAGGCATGCGCTGGTGGGTGTTGATACTGGCGGCGGGTTACCTCGGCTACTACTACCTCAGCAATCGTCAGGAAGCGTCGTTCACCGGACGCAAGCAGTTGGTCGAGACCACCGTTGAGCAGGATGTCGCGTTGGGTTTGCAGGCCTATCGCGACATTCTGAGTGGCGAGCGCGGCAACATCGTGACCGAAGGCGAAACGCCCGAAATGGTGCGTGACATCGCGCAGCGTCTGGTAGCGGCTGGCCCGAAAGTCGAGGCCTTGCTGAAGCAGTCCAACGGCGTGGGTGCTGATACCCCTTGGGATCAGTTTGAATGGGCGGTGTCGGTCATTGAGTCCGATCAGGCCAATGCGTTCTGTCTGCCTGGCGGAAAGATGGCGGTCTACACGGGCATTCTCCCGGTTGCACAGAATCAGGATGCGCTCGCAGCGGTCATGGGGCATGAAATTGCCCATGCCATCCTGCGCCACGGCGCCGAGCGCATGGCGCATCAAAAACTGACGCAGATTGGCACGGTCGCCGCTGGCGTTGCGACGAGCGATATGGACCCACAACGCCAGCAGATGGTCATGGCGGCGATCGGTGCGGGGGCCAAATTCGGCTACATGCTGCCGTTCTCCCGCGAACATGAGTCCGAGGCGGATTACGTGGGCCTGATGCTGGCCGCCGGCGCCTGCTTTGATCCGAATGAGTCGATCGGGCTCTGGGAACGCATGGGCGCGACGGGCGGACAACGTCCACCCGAATTCATGTCGACGCACCCAAGTGGCGAGACCCGCATTCAGAATCTGCAATCCTGGATGGCCGATGCGGAAAAAGTCCGCGCGGCGCTATGCGAGCAAACTTTTTGACAGACGCGTCGAGCGTGAATTCGACGTCTCGATGACCGAGGTGCCTTGCAACAGTGGATGACGGGCTCAAAAATATGGTCCTGACTGCAACCGAGCCAGGCTCCGAGCCTCGTCTCAAGTCAGACCTATTGGCCCGCCAGCTCGGCGTGTTGGGGCCTTATGTTTTGCAGGCGATCATCGGCGAAGGTGGCATGGGCGCGGTGTACCTTGCCGAGCAGACCGAGCCCGTGCAGCGCAAGGTGGCCATCAAGGTCACGCGGGTTGATCTGAGTTCGGGACATCGGCTCGCGCGCTTTGAGTCCGAACGGCAAATTCTCGCAACGCTGAAGCACCCGAATGTCGCGCAAGTGTTCGATGCTGGCGATACGTCAGAAGGCTTCCCGTATCTCGTCATGGAGTTCATCGATGGGTTGCCGATCGATGCGTTTGCTGATCAGCAACACTGGTCGGTGGCCGCGCGCGTCAATGTATTTCTGCAAGCGTGTGCCGCAGTCATGTACGCGCATCAGCACGGCGTGATTCATCGCGATTTGAAACCAGCGAATCTGCTGGTCGAAAACATCGGCCAGACGCCCACCCTCAAGCTGATCGATTTTGGCATTGCGAAGTTGGCAGCGCCTGTCCCGGGTTCGCAGACTGAGACGGGCCGTACCGTCGGCACGCCCGCGTACATGAGCCCGGAGCAGGCAGAGGGCGACGCCGATATCGACACCCGCACGGACGTCTATGCGCTCGGCATGACGCTCTGCAAGTTACTCACTGGGTTGCTGCCAATGTCGGCGTGGTCGGCCAAGAGCGCACGCGAAGGGCACGTTAGTGACCACCAGGAGGTGATGCCGAGCGCGCTGCTGATCGGTGGGCCCGATGCGCCCGTGGCTGGATATCCGGCGGGCACCAGACTTCGGGATCTGCGTGCAGCGCTCCGCGGCGACTTGGATTGGATCGTCATGAAGGCGACCGACCCCGATCGCAGCCGACGCTATGCGTCAGTCAGCGAACTGTCTGATGATCTGAAGCGCTACCTTCAGCAGGAGCCCGTTCTGGCGGCGCCGCCCGGATGGTTCTATCGAATCGGCAAGTTCTTGCGCCGCTATCGCTGGCAAGTCGCGTCGGTGATGGCGTTGATGCTTACCGTGGCGACCGCTGCGGTGTTGCTCGTCCGGAGTCTGCAACAAGAACGAGCGGCGTTGGAACTCGCGAACATGCAGCTGCGCCAACACGAAGATTTCAACGCCTATGCCGCGCACGTGATTGGCTCGGTTCAGCCGAGCACGCCGGGCAGCGCAATCAATTTGGACGATATTCTGCGCTTCGCAAAGGACGATGCCGCGGTCTACTTCAAGGATCGGCCCCAGACAGCCTTTGCCGTGAGTCTCCTCGTCGATCAATTGGTTCGGCGGGCACATGCCAATCGCGCGTCGGCGTCGCCCGCACCCGCCACGAGCGCGCAACCCGAATGTTTGCCAGCAACGGATTCGCCAGCCGATGACTGATCCGACCCAAACTTTGGACGCTCTGCCGCAACGCCATGCCGCGCAACCGTGTCTGGTCGTGCTGACCGGTTCGCGCAAGGGTCATGCCTTCTGGCTCGAACAGCCGCGCGTTGTCATTGGTCGCGCCGACGACGCAACGATTCAGATTGATGATGTGTCGGTGTCGCGTTATCACGCCGAGCTGAATCGCGGTCAGGACACTTGGCTGCTCAAGGATCTGGACTCCAAGAACGGTAGCTTCCTGGGCGACCGGCCACTGACGGTGGAGAGCCCGATTCGCGATGGCGATCTGTGTCGATTCGGCACGGTGGCACTCCAATTTTTCATGGTGCAAGCGGTACAGGCCATCGACACCAGCAGCCTGCATGCAGCCGGGTTGCGACTCGATGCCGAGCAACTGGTCGCGCGCCTCGGTGATAGCTTCTGCGCGCTGACTGAGATCGAGTTTCGCATGCTCGCGGCGTTGATGCGCCGGCCCGGGCGTGTTCTGTCTACGCTGGCGTTGATGCGCGCGGCGTACCCGCGCGAGCACGTGGTCGCTGAGGCCACCGTTGCGAGTCACCTCCGCAATCTCCGCAAGAAACTCGCTGACTTGAATGACGGCGACGCGATCATTCGTTCCTACTACGGCCGCGGATACTCGATTGCAGAGCAATGAGCTCGGATCCGAGCCGAACTCACTGCGGGTCTGAATGTCCAGAAGGGACTGACCCAAGCGCCCGCTCATCCGAGTCTGCAGATTTCCTGCAAAATTGGCAGGGACCAGCGGGGCAGACTGACCAGGAACCAACCCTGTCCTGGAGTTCCGACCGTGTTCTGCCCGACCGCCTATCTGCCTTTACGTCCCGCGCTCGCCGCGCGCCCTCGCGCCATCTTGCCGCTCCTGTTGGCGCTGAGCCTCCTGCTCGCCGCGCCGCTGGCAGGCGCCCAGAACGTAAACGTCAGCCCGAACCCGGCAACCTACGCGACCCTGAAGGCTGCTTTCGACGCCATCAACTCGGGCACCCATACCGGCGCGGTCATTGTCGATGTGGTTGGCGATACCACCGAGACGCAAATGGCTCAGCTCAATGCCTCGGGCAGCGGCGCAGCGAACTACAGCAGTGTCATGATCCGACCGAGCGGCGCGCGCACGATTAGCGGCAACGCCGGTTCCAGCAGTGACCTGATTCGCCTGAATGGCGCCGACCAAGTCACGATCGATGGCCTTCGGGTTGGCGGCAACAGCCTGACGATTGACCATCTGCCAACCAATGCGGACGCCACCATCGGCCTGCACAATGGCGCGAGCAACAATCACCTTGCCCGACTGCAGGTCTTAGGTTCCGCTGGCAATGTGATTCGTGTAATGGGCGATACCGTTTCGGGTACTGGCAATGACAGCAATGTCTTCGAGGACCTCGATATCGGCGCCAGTGCCGCTGGCACGCCGCGCTATGCATTGTTCTGCTCCGGCAGCACCAATACGCCGAGTGTTGCCAATCAGTTCAACCAAGTGCTCGGGAGTCGCATCAGTGACGCCTTCCAACCCGGTCAGGACAGTGCCTTGATCCTTCTTGGCGATGGCTGCAATCGATGGACGTTGGACGGCAATCGCCTGTTTCAGACGGCGCCGCGAACCTTCACCGGGTCCGTGGTCTTTCGTGCGATCGAAATCAACAGCATCAACAGCAATGGCGGTGCTCAAGGGTACGTGCTGCGCAATAACGTGATTGGCGCGACCAATGCAAATGGTACGGGCGTGATGAGTTTCAGTGGCGCCAGCGGCAAATTTCGAGGAGTGGCACTGACTGCATTGGCCACAGGTGCGGAGAATCTGATCGAAGGCAATGAAGTCAGTCAGATCAATCTCAACACCGCCGCCAACGGCACCGCGGCCGGTGCCGTGTTCACGGCGTTCCACGTGCTGCGCGGACCAACTCGGGTTCTGGGCAATCGGGTCGGCGCCATGACGCAACTGGCTTCGATTTCGGTCAGCTGCAGCAGCAACGTCGCCAGCGAAATTCTCGGGATCAACAGCACGTCGGACGATGACCTGCTGATCGCGAATAATCAGATCGGCGGCATGCGCTACGAGGGCACGGCAGCCACGTCTACCGCTGGCTTTCAGGTCATCGGCATTGTGCTCAATCCGGCGGGACGACCGACCCAGTACGTGAGCGGCAATCAAGTCGGTGGCGACATGCTCGATTCCATGACCGTGCTGGGTAACAGTACGCAGAACGCGATCACCGGCATTCTGAGCGTGCAATCGACCAGCGTGATCAGCGACAACGTCGTCCAGAATCTGACGGGCACCGGCGGTATTGGCACGGGTTCGGTGGCGTCCGTCAACGGCATCGTCAATAGTTTCAATATCGCGAATGTGCAGGTTGTCGGCAATACGATCCGAAATCTGCGCAATACCCATGCCAGCGCCACGACCATGGTTCGAGGCATCAGCGTGATCAGCAACGACAGTTCAGTGATCGCCGACAACTGGATCGAGCGCCTGGATGCCGCAAGCAGCGCGGACACGGCTGTGATTACCGGCATCAATGTGCTCGCGCCCGGTGCGACCGCGCGCAACAACATGGTCGCCCTCGGTGCGGACGTCAACGGCGCCCCGATCAGCGCCAGCCGTAATTTCATCGGCATCAATGAAGGTTCGTCCGGCACCCAGATCCTGCACAACTCGGTGCTGATCTTCGGCAGCAATGTGCAAGGCGCCAAGCCGACCGTCGCGTTTGCCAGTACCCAGGCATCTCCGACCCGTATCTATCACGGCAATAGCTTCAGCAATCAGCGTAGCAATGGTGCCGCGGGCACGGGCCGGCACAGTGCGATTCGACTGACTGCAACACCCGCCTATTCCAACTTTCTCAGTAACTGGAACAACCTGCACGCCAGTGGCGCCGGGGCCATGGTGGCTGAAATCGAACAGGCCATGTTCAGCACGCTGGCGGCGTGGCAGCAGGCCACCTTGCAGGATGCTGCCAGCGTCAGTGTCGATCCTCTTTACGTCGGCACCGATAATCTGCATCTGCAGGCTGGGTCCAGTTTGCGCGCGCTCGTGCCCGCCAACGCTTTGGTCATGCGCGACTTCGATCAGAGCCTGCGGCCAGTGGCGGGACCGTTCGATGTTGGTGCCGACGAGGTCAGTGGTACCACTCCGGCTAGCATCAATGCTGCCATCCTCGCGGTCGACGAGCCGCAGACGCCCGGATTCCGCGCCACCGGCGCATCGTTCACACCGCGTGTCCGAATCGAAAACCGCGGTGGCAGCAGCATCCAGAACGCAACCGTGAGTCTGACCATTCGGGATGCGGGAAACATGCCTGTGTACGAGCGCATGCTGACCATTCAGCACCTCGACCCCGGCGCCACGGCGCGATTGGACTTCGCCGCCACTGCGGTGGCAACCGCCGGTGCGTATACCTGGACCGCCAGCGTTTCGGCCAGCGGCGACACGGTGCCGAGCGACGACCAAATGGCGAGCAGCTTGACCGTCGGGGGCGAGATGTCCGGCACTTACACAGTGGGTAGCGGCGGCAATTTTGCGTCGTTGAGCAACCCCGGCGGCGCGTTCCAGGTGTTGTCGGCATTGGGTGCCAGCACGCCGATTGAATTGCAGATTATGAGCGACTTGAACGACGAGACCGGGACGTATGCGCTGCGTCAGCTCGCTGCCGGCAGCAGCGTGCTGATTCGTCCGGTCGGTGCGGCGCGGGTGATTCGTGGATCGAGTCTCAATGCCTTGATCCGCATCGAGGCGGCTGACAATGTGACGATCGATGGCTCCACCACGTTGGCCAGCAGCACCGATCAGGTCGCCGGCACGCCGAGTCTGCGCGAGCTGACACTGATCAACGAAAGCCCCGGTTTTGGCGCGCTCATTCATGCCTATCGATCCGGTACCGGTGCCGACAACAACACGTTCCGCAACTTGCAGCTGCAAGGCCTTAGTCGACAGACGACGCAAACGGGCATCCAGGTTGGCGCCGCCGTCTTCAGCACTGGCGCTCAGAACAACGGCGTGCGCATCGACAACTGTGCGTTCAGAAAAACGGCGGTGGGCATCGCCGTGTACGGCGGTGGTCCGGGGGCCTTGTCCAGTGGCGCGGTGATCACGCGCAACGATCTGGCCGCCACCGGCAACGAGGCACTGGGCCGGATCGGCATCGACTTGCAGGCCGTCACCGGCGCTGAGGTCAGCCTGAATCGCATTGGCGGCATCGACAGCAGCCAGGACGCACGCTTGGTAGGCATGGCGCTCGGTTCGGATGGGCTGGCGACAGTTGGCCGATTCGACAATGGCTTGGTGTCGCGCAATGTGATCACGGGCCTCCGTAGCCGCTATCCAGGCCGAGGCGTGCTCGGCTTGGCGCTCGGCGAAGGCACGACGTCGGTGATCGTCAACAACATGATCAGCGATCTGCAAGCGAGCGCGGCAGCCGGCGAGCAATTGGCCGGCATCAACATCGTGCAAAATACGCCGACCTTGGTGTCGATATGGCACAACGCGGTGCATTTGTATGGCGATCGCGGCGCGCTGCCCGCCAACATGAACTCGAGTTACGCGTTGCGCATCAATGCCAGCGGCGTGCCGGTGCTCGACTTGAAGAACAATATTCTCGCCAACCGGCAGACCAGCGGCTTGGCATCGGTGCGCGCGCGCGTGCTCGGATTCGCGTCCAACAATATGAGCACGATCGACGCTGATGCCAATCTCTACTGGAGTAGCGGCCCGGCCGCACAGTTCGCCAGCATCAACAATTTTGGAACATCGGTGGCCACGCTGGATGCGTGGCGCACCATCACGGGTGATGACGCAAATAGTCAGTTCGATGAGCCGCTGTTTGTTTCCGATACTGATCTGCATGTGCAGACCAGCCCGCTCGCGAGTCCGGCCGTGTCGGCTGCCATCCATCTTGCCGCAGTCGCGGTTGATCTCGATGGCGATGCGCGCGCCGCGAGCGAGCGTGATATCGGTGCCGATGAAGTCGCCAGCCCGCCCTTGGCATCGCTGGCCCTGAGTGCTGCCGTGCTGGAGTTTGGTTCGGTCGATATTGGGTCCAGCAGTGCGGTGCTGAGCGTCACGCTGAGTAATGCCTCGGCGCAGGGCCTGCGCATTCAATCAATCAGCAGCGTGCTGGCGCCGTTCACACGCGAAACGGGCGGTAGCTGCGGCAACAATCTGCCCTTGATCGTCGCTGCCGGTTCGAGCTGTAGCATGCAGTTTCGGTTCAATCCAACGGCTGCAGGTTTGGCCGAGCAGGTAATCACGTTCACGCATATGGGCACGGGTGATCAGCAATTGACACTGCGCGGCACGGGCACCGTGAGTCCGGCAGAACTGCAGGTCAGCCCGACCCAGATTCTGTTTGGCTCAGTCCGTGTGGGTCAGACTTCAGCGACAACCACGGTCACCGTCAGCAATGTCGGCGGGGAGGCCATGAACGTGACCAGCCTTGCGGCGCCCAGTACGCCATTCATCCGCGCTAGTGGCAGCTGTGCGAGCGCGCCGTTTGTGCTGAACCCGAGTGCGAGTTGCACGCTGGAGTTGGCATTCGCCCCGACCCAACGTGGCGGCAGCAGCCAAAGCCTGGCCATAGACGCCGGCAACGCGGGCTCGGCCAGCATCCAACTCAGCGGCACGGGCATACAGGGCGTTCTGCAGCAAAGCCCCGCGGTCATGGCTTTTGGTGCCGTCAACGTTGGCGCGGTCAGCGCAACGCAAACGCTAAGCCTTGGCAATACCGGTGACGCCGATTTGACGATCACGGCGCTGTCGGGCCTGAATGCGCCGTTCGAACGGGTGGATGGCGGGGATTGCAGCGCGGCGTTGCCCCTGGTGCTCGCGCCCGCGGCCACTTGCAGTCTGCACATTCGCTTTTCGCCATTGCTCGGCGGCAGTTTCGAGGCCACTTTGAATGTCATACACGATGGCAGTGGCGCGGCGAGCACGCAACTCACGGGCACGGGTCTGATGCCCGACTTGATGTTCAGTGACAGTTTCGATGCCGTTGCACCGGTGCAAGTCGATGCCAAACAACTGACCGCGCGCATCGCCGCATTGCCGTTCGAACACTGGCCTGTCGATCAGGCGCAGTTGATCCTGAAGCAGGTCGGCGCGTCCGGTGAATCCGTGCAGTACTGGGCGCGCAAGCGCGTCGACGGCGACGGTCGCTGGACCCTGCAATGGGCGCAAACCCGGCCGCTGGTCACCGGTCAAACGGTCCAGACCGACTGGCAGGACTTGCTCTGAACGAGCCTGGCAACAGAAAGCGCCCGTGACGTGCCACGGGCGCTATCCATTCACGGAGCCAGCATCGTTGCATCTGCAAGTGGTAGCCGGTTGACTAACTCAGCCCGAGCGCAAACAGCGCGATGCAGAGCACGAGTCCAAGCAGTGGCACGATCACCGTCATGGCTCCAACCGACGGATAGGCGCGGGCATGAGTTTCCTGACAGATGGCACGAATCGTCGTGACGACATAGCCATTGTGCGGCAGCGAATCGAGCACGCCCGACGAAATTGCCACGACGCGATGCAATTGATCCGGTGAAACGCCCTGGCCGAGATAGATTGGCGAGATGATCGGCAGCGCGATCGCCTGGCCACCCGATGCCGAGCCGGTCATCGCGGCGATCAGGCTCACCGCAATGGCCGCGCCAACCAAACCGCCACCCGGCAAGTGGGTAACCCAGGTGACCGCATCCTGGAACGCGGGGGCTGCCTTCGCCACCGCGCCGAAGCCAACGACCGCGGCGGTGTTGCCGATCGCAATCAGCGCACCCGTGGCCGCATCAGCCAACGCTTGCCCCGGTTTTTGCTGATGCTGCCAACCCACGATCGCTGCGGTGACGGCACCGGCAAGTAACGCGACAATCAGCGCGGCCGTCTCGAAACGCTCATGCAGCGCGAATGAAATGCCCAGTACCGCGACGAGCGGCAACAGCGCGGCGAGGGGATTCGGCAAGCTCTTGCGGGTTGGTACCGGGTCGTTGTCACGGGCGTCGAAGCGCTCGCCGCGCCTGACCGCACGCTGGATCATCCAACGTAGCCACCAGTAGCCGAATACCGCCATGAACAAGGCGACCACGATGCTCGCCTGCCAGCCGGCATACTGATTCGTGCCGAGGTAGTCGATCGGAATCCAGTTCTGGATCTCGGGCGAGCCGGCCGATGTCATCGTGAAAGTCACCGAACCAAACGACAGCGCGGCCGGGATGAATCGCCGCGGCAGGTCAGCCTGTCGAAACAATCCGACTGCCATCGGATAAACCGAGAACGCGACAACGAACAGACTGACGCCACCATAAGTCAGCACGGCGCAGGCCAACACGACCGCAAGCGCTGCATGTTTGACGCCGAGACGCCCCGCCACCGATTGCACGATGCTGTCAGCGCAGCCCGTGTCCTCCATGACCTTGCCGAAAATCGAGCCGAGCAAGAACATGAAGAACCAGCTCGCGATGAAACTGGTGAAACCACTCATGTACAGGCCCACCATGTTGGGCGCCGTTGAATCCGGCAACGGCAGCGGCGCAATGCCGCCGCTCAGCGCTACCAACAACGCGCACAAGGGGGTGGCAATGAACAAGTTCATGCCACGCATGGTCAGCACGATCAAGAGCGTCAGTGCTGCGAGCAATCCGAGAAGGCTTATCATGACGGCATGCTCAACCAGAACCGGGTCGATCGGAACTGGACCAAGGTACAGGTGCACGGCAATTAACCTGGACTTAACCTGCAGGGGTGAATCGACGCCTTCCGCGTCGGGGAGAGGACCATGACCAATTTGAAAAAGAGCCCCATCGCTTTCGCGGTTGCCCTGGCGCTGGCCAGCACCAGTCTGTTCGCCCAGGACCCGGCGGCGAGCAAGTCGGATGAACCAGCGTCTGAGTCGGCGCTGGAAACCATCACCGTAACGGCGCGCCGACGCGAAGAAACGCTGCAGGATGTCCCCGTGGCCGTGACCGCCTTTACCGAGACGGCACTGGAGAACCTCAATATTGAGGACATGAGCGATCTCGATGCCGAAGTCCCCAATCTCACAGTCTATGCCGCTCGCGGTTCGAGTTCGACGGTCACGGCCTATATTCGTGGCATCGGCCAATCCGATCCGCTGTGGGGTGTCGACCCGGGCGTCGGGGTGTACTTGGACGACGTCTATATTGCCCGCCCACAAGGTGCGTTGCTCGATGTGATCGATATCGACCGCGTCGAAGTACTGCGTGGCCCGCAAGGGTCGCTGTACGGCAAGAACACGATTGGTGGCGCCATCAAGTATGTGACCAAGCCGTTGCTGCCGGATTTCTCGGCGACAACAACCATTGCGATCGGCAGCTACAACCAGCTCGACGTCAAGACCAGCATCAACGCGCCCTTGGGCTCGGACGCCGTGGTGGCCCGCGTGTCTTTGGCCTCGCTGAACCGCGATGGCTTTGGCGAAAATCGCTTCAACGAACAGCCGGTTAGCGACAAGGAAATCCTGGTTGGCCGTGCATCGCTCGGGTTCTATCCGTCAGACACGGTCAGCGTATTGATCAGCGCGGATCACATGGACGATCAAAGTGGCGTCCGTGGCGGTCAGCGGCTGAACGCATTCAACGCGTTCGACCCATTGCAAACACCGCCGTTCGATGATCGCTATGACATTGCGAGCGGCATGCCGAACGTCAACGACACCAGCATGGACGGCGCGGCGGCGACCATCAATTGGAATATCAACGAAGCCTGGTGGTTCAAGTCGGTGACGGCGTACCGCGAGTCGGATACCGATACGAACATCGACTTCGACATGTTGCCGAACAAGATCACCGACGTGCGCGCACTGTACTCGGACGATCAGCTGAGCCAGGAGTTCCAGTTCAACTACACCGGTGACAGCCTGGTCGGTGTGTTTGGTCTGTTCTGGTTCGATGGTTCCGCTGGTGGCACGGTGTTCAACAACTTCCGCAACCTGTCGTTCGGCACGACGAATGGCGTCGTGGATACCACGTCGCTCGCGCTGTATGGCGAAGGCACGTACAAGATCAACGACGCGTGGTCGATCACGGCCGGCCTTCGTTACACCGACGAAGAAAAGACAGCCGATGTGTTGAACCAGGCATTTGCGAATGCCAACTTCACGACGCCCGTCGCGACGCCCGCTGATTTCAATGACAGTGTGACGTTCAAGAATGCATCGCCAAAGATCTCGGTCGACTATCGCGTGACCGACGATATTCTGCTCTACGGCATCGTCAGTCGCGGCTTCAAGAGTGGTGGCTTCAACATCCGTGCGAACACGCTGGCAGTGCCGCAGTCGGCACGCCCGTTTGACGACGAGTCGGTGACCAGCTTCGAAATCGGCACCAAGCAGGCCTGGCGCGATCAGACGGTGTTCTTCAATGCGTCGTACTTCTACAACCAGTATCGTGACATCCAGCTCTCGGTGTTCAGCGCGTTCGACTCGAACGGCGATGGCGTCAACGACGCGTTCTTTGGTGACTTCACGAACGCCGGTAAGGCGCACATCCAAGGTCTGGAACTCGAGCTCCAGTTCGCCCCGACCGAGCAGTTCCGGATCAGCGGCAATGTGGGTTGGCTCGATGCGCAGTACGACGAGTTCATCAGTCGCGACGTCGACATATCGGACACGCAGTATTTCACGAATGCCCCCGAGCTCTCGGCGGCGCTCAACATGTCGTACACGTGGCCACTGTTTGGTGGCGAGCTGATGGCGCGTGCGGGCGCGAGCTATCAGGACAAGGTCTACCCGACGACGGACCTCAGCGAAGCCATCGCGCAGTCTGGCTACACCTTGTTCAATGCGGGCCTGGTGTGGCGCGGCGAGGACAGTCCTTGGACCGTGTCGCTGCAAGGCAGCAACCTGGGTGACAAGGCCTATCGCACCACCGGTTACAACATCCCCGTGCTCGGCATCCTGACGGGCTTCTATGGTCCGCCACGCCAGATCACGCTGGCTGCCACATATACGTTTGACTGATCCCAACGGAGTTCACCCTGGTGCTTGACTCCCTGCGTCCCGCTGTTTCTGCCCAACCCTCCATGTGGCAAAGCGGGTCGCAGGGTTTTTTATGGATGGCACTCATCGGCTTAGGTTGCCTGACGGGGTGCAGCCGATCCGATCCGGCGCCCGCCCTGCCGGTACTGAAAATCGACCCCGCGCGCGTCAGCGTGTCTGGCGTGTCGTCGGGTGCCTACATGGCGGCGCAGGCGCATGTCGCATTTTCAACCCGCATCCATGCTGCGGCGATGCTCGCGGGTGGCCCATACGGCTGCGCCCAAGGTAGTCTGGATCGAGCGCTTGCCGATTGCATGAAGGGCACGCCCGCGCCAGACGTTGCGGCACTCATTGCCCGAGCGACGACGTTCGCCGACGCCGGCCAGATTGATCCGATCGCCGGGCTTGCCGATGACCCCGTGTTCATCGCGCATGGCAGCAGCGATCCGATCGTCAACAACATCGTCAGCCAAGCGGCCATCGCCTTTCAGCAGGGCATTGCCCCGACCGCGCCGCTGCAAGTCAGTCTGGATCAAGCCTATGGGCATCTGTGGCCGCGCTCGCAAGCTGGGAATTGCCAACCAGATGCCGGGTATATGGCCGATTGCGGATTCGACATGGCGGCGGCAATGGCTACGGCGCTGGAGCCCGCAACGGCATCGCCCGCCAGCGCACCGCCAAGCGCGCCCGGCAAGCTGTTGGTCTTCGACCAGAACCTGAAACCGGAACTGGCCAGCAATGCGAAACTCGACGACGCTGGCTTTTTGTACGTACCAGCCGCGTGCGAACAGGAAGCCTGCGGTTTGCATGTGATTTTTCATGGTTGCGAAATGAACCGAGAGAAGATCGGTGACGCGTTCGCGGCCGATCCGGATTGGCATCGTCAAGCCGATGCCCGCCATCTGGTCCTCCTGTATCCTCAGACCGTATCGAGTTTGATGCCGTTGAATCCAAAAGGATGCTGGGACTGGTGGGGCTACACAGGCGAGGCCTACGATCAGAAACACGGCGCACAGCTGCAATGGCTGGATGCGGTTTTCCTGCATTTTGGCTTGACCGAACCAAACTAATCGAATCCGGGCAGCCATGTCTGTTGCGGGTCAGGCGCCCATGTTGAACGCCGGCATTGTCGCCCTGGTCGGGCTGGTGTGGACCTTGGTGCTGTTTGCCGTCGCAGTATTCGGCGAGCGACAGAGCCAACGTTTTCAGCGCTACTGGACCCCCATCTACACGCTGTCGCTCGCGGTGTACTGCACGGCCTGGACGTTCTATGGCACCGTGACCCAGGCGGCCCGCTGGCAAACACCTTTGCCACCGACGTTCATTGGCACGATTCTGGTCTTCGTACTCGCAACGCCGCTGTTGATTCGAATCGCGAGTCTGGCCAAGGCGCAAAACTCGGCGTCGATCGCTGATCTGATTGCGTCCCGATTCGGCAAGGACTCCCGTCTCGCAGCGTTTATCACGGCCGTGGTGCTGATTGGCATGGTGCCCTATGTGGCGCTGCAGCTGAAGGCCGTCGCCATGAGCTTTGCGATGCTGACCGGCGGTGTTGCGCAAACGCCCGCGTGGCAGGACGCCGCACTGTGGGTGGCGGTATTCATGGCGCTGTTTGCCATGTTGTTTGGGACCCGGCGCGCGGCCGCGACCGAGCACAACCGCGGCCTGGTCTTGGCCATTGCATTCGAGTCGGTATTCAAGCTCGCCGCCATGCTCGCGTTGGGGTTGTACGCCGGCAGCGAATGGCTGAAATTGCCGGATCCGGTCGGGCTCGTGCAATGGCCGCGATTGGATAGCAGCTATGTCACGCTGGCCGCGCTCGGTGCAGTCGCGATGTTCACGTTGCCCCATCAGTTTCATGTTGGCATGGTCGAGCTCGACGAGCCCGATCGCCTCAAGCGCGCCCGCTGGTGGTTTCCCGTCTATCTGCTGTTGATTGCGGCGCCGACATTGCCGATCGCGTGGCTCGGATCGCTTCGTCTCGGTGGCACCTTGCCGTCCGATCTCTACGTGCTCGGCTTGCCGTTACAGGACGGTCACCATGGCTTGGCCGTGCTCGCCTTCATGGGCGGCGTGTCGGCGGCAACCGGGATGGTGATTCTGGTCGCATTGACCTTGTCGATCATGATTGCGAACCATTGGATCGCACCGCTGACGTTGCGCCAGGCGACGCAGATTGAACGCGACTGGCGACCGCGGGTGTTGTGGCATCGCCGGGTCGCCATTGCGCTCGTGTTGGCGCTCGCCTACGCATACAGCCGTGCGATGGATGCCGCCCAGGCGCTGGCCGATATCGGCGCACTGTCGTTCTCGGCACTCGCATTGCTCGCCCCTGCGGTCATTGCCGCCGTATATCGCCCGCAACGATCGGCCCGCGCATTGCGGCAAGGCCTGATGTGTGGCTTCCTCGTCTGGCTCTGGATGGTGTTGCCACCGGTTCTGGAGAGTGCGATCGGGTCGTGGTCCGAATCGCTGGCATTTCTGCATCCACGCTTCTGGCCATGGATCGGCGATTGGGACGCGATCACTCGCGCCACAGTGTTGTCGCAGGTCGCCAATATCGCCGTGTTGCTCTGGCGCTCGGATCGCCGACCGCGCGAAGCGAGTCATGCTCCGCAGCAGATCGACAGTGTGTTGCTCCGATCGCTCGTCGCGCGTTTTCTGCCACCGGTCGCGACGGCGCAGTTGTTCGAAGGTGCGGCGCCGATCGCTGATGCGGACCGCGTCGCCCGAATCGAGCGCGAACTGGCGCCGGTGATTGGCTCAGCGAGTGCGCGCCTGCTGGTCGACGCGGCCCGTCGTGCCACCGACCCCGAACGCGTCGCGGATTTTGTCGGCGAAACGTCGGCCACGCTGCGTTTCAACCAGCAATTGTTGGAGGCGGCACTGGAGAACATGAGCCAGGGCATCAGTGTGGTGGATGGCGCTCTGAGGCTGGTTGCCTGGAATCAACGCTACGCCGAGCGCTTTGCGTATCCACCAGAGTTATTGCAGGTGGGCACGCCGATCGAAGATTTGCTTCGGCACAATCTGGCCACCCGCTTCGCCGACGCCGAAGCCCTGCAACATGAGATCGACAAGCGCCTGATGCATATGCGCGCCGGGACGCCGTACGTCGCCGAGCGTCGGTTTGCGGACGGGACGGTGATCGAGATCCGTGGCAATCCGATGCCGGGTGGCGGCTTCGTTGCGACGTTTACCGACGTCACCGCGTTCCGGCAAAACGAGCGGCAGTTGCAACAAGCGGCCGAAACGCTGGAGCAGCGCGTGCAGGAGCGCACGTCCGAGCTCGCCGAGGCCAGTCGTGCGGCCGAACGCGCGAACCAGGCGAAGACGCGATTTCTGGCGGCTGTCAGCCATGATCTGTTGCAGCCGATTCATGCTGCGCACTTGTTCACGCACGCGCTGGCGCAGAGCGACGAGAGCCTCAAAGTGCGTGATTCGGTGGCGCAGATCGACGGCGCGCTGACATCGGCCGAGTCGTTGTTGGCAGGCTTGCTCGACATCTCAAGGTTGGACGCTGGCGCCATGCAGCCGAAGCTCGAAGCGGTGCCGCTGGCGGATGTGCTGGAGCATCTCGGGCGCGAGTTCGATGTGCTGGCGAAAGAACGCGGACTGCGGCTCTGCTGGCGCAGTTCGCGGCTCTGGGTGCGCACCGACGCGCAGATGCTTCGCCGAATCCTGCAGAACTTCCTGGCCAATGCCATCCGCTACACGCGTCGCGGCAAGATGCTGCTCGGTGTGCGTCGACAAGGCCGCTTCGCGTGTATTTCGGTGTACGACACCGGGCCCGGAATTGCCGAACAGGATCGCGATCTGATCTTCGAGGAGTTCCGCCGACTGGATCGTGGCAGCCAGGGCTTGGGCCTGGGATTGGCGATCGCGCGCCGCATGGCCGATCTGTTGTCGCATGAGTTGGTGTTGCAAAGCACACCAGGGCGCGGCTCAGTCTTTTCAGTCCGCGTCCCGATCGCGACGGTGCGGACGCGGAAACCCGCGACGGTGACACCTGAGCGCGAGATCCTGCCGGCGACCCGAGTGCTCGTCGTCGACAACGATCGGGCAGTGCTGAACGGGATGGCGGCGCTGTTGACGCGTTGGTCCTGCACCGTGCATTTGGCTTCTGACGCCGAGCAGGCAGCGGCCATTTTGCGCGAGCACGAAGTGGATCTGTTGATGCTCGACTTCCATCTCGACGACGGCCAGAACGGCTTGGCCTTGCGCAGCCGGCTAGGCCCACCGTGGTCCGAGCGCGCAGCAATCGTGATTACGGCTGATCACAGCGAAGCGGTGCAGGCGGCGGTTACCGAAGCCGGATGTCATTTGCTGTACAAGCCCGTGCGGCCATTGGCTCTGAAGTCGCTGATGAGTCGCTTGGGGTCGGCGTTGTAGGGATATCTTGCGGAGGCGATCTACTCCCTCTACCACGCGAGTGGGAGAGGGCTGGGGAGAGGGCTACTTGCGGCAGTTCGGTGTCGTCAGCATAACGAAGCATCTGCTTCGCAAGTAAACCGCAAGAAAAACGGGCGGCCCGCCTTCAAATAGCCGAAGTATTCATCGCCCAACTCAACTGCTCTCATGCCGCTGCAGCGACTTCAGCAGCACCGATGCCTGCGTACGATTTCTGACGCCGAGCTTCTGAAAGATCAACGACAGATGCGCTTTGATCGTGCGTTCCTGAATGCCCAGCTGATCGGCGATCTGCTTATTCAACTTGCCATCGGCCACCAGACTCAGCACTCGGAATTGCTGCGGTGTCAGCGCGGCGAGT
Organism: Ahniella affigens; assembly: GCF_003015185.1. Classification (GTDB taxonomy): domain Bacteria; phylum Pseudomonadota; class Gammaproteobacteria; order Xanthomonadales; family Ahniellaceae; genus Ahniella; species Ahniella affigens. The sequence continues at coordinate 4,647,199 of NZ_CP027860.1, read as the reverse complement.
TTCTCCGCCAGTCGATCATCGGCACTCGGCTCGGGCAGGCTGTCGAGCTGTTGGCGGATATCGTCTGGCACATACGATTCGCAGTTCAGGATGGTCGTCAGGGCGTGGCCCAGTTCATCGAGGCTCGCCCGCTTCGGAATATAGCCCGCCGCGCCGAGTGCCAGCGCTGAACGGATCGTGCCCGGGTCTTCGCTCGCCGAGATCATCACAATCGCCACGCTCGGAAATTCGGCCCGCAGACTTGCCAAACCCATCAACCCTTGGCTGTCGGGCAAGTGCAAGTCCAATACCAACAGATCGAGCTCCCGTTCCCGTTCCAACACGTGCCGGGCGGTCGCCAACGATTCCGCCTCAAACAGGACTGCCGCATCCGCCACCGTGCCCAGCGCCTGCTTCAGTGCGAGGCGGAACAGGGGATGATCATCGGCAATCAGAATGCGGGTCATTGTGCCGTCCAGGCGCCATCCACGGGTAGGGCTGCTCCCGTCAGGTTATGTGCTTCGGTGCGACAGAGGAAGACCACGAGCGCCGCGATGTCTTCCGGGCGGCTCATTCTCTGGCTGGGCTGCTTCTCGGCGAGCAGCGCCTTCACTCCGGCCACGCGATCGCCGTCATGGGCGGCCGCTCGTGCCGCAATCTGCGGCTCGATCAAAGGCGTTTCCACCCAGCCCGGGCAGATGCAATTAGCGGTGATGCCGCCCGATGCGCGATCCCCAAGCGCCGCGTATTCGAGCGCCGCGACCTTGGTCAGGCCGATGAGTCCGTGTTTCGCCGCGACATAGGGCGACTTGTGGATCGATGCGACCAGCCCGTGCACCGATGCAATATTGATCACGCGCCCATAGCCGCGCTGCCCCATGCCAGGCATCGTCAAACGCATTGTGTGAAACGCGGCGCTCAAGTTGATCGCGAGGATCCGGTCCCACTGGGCCGCCGGCATCTCGCCAATCGGCGCCGTGAACTGAATGCCCGCGTTGTTGACGAGAATATCGAGCGGCGGGCAAGCCTCGATCATGCCGACAATGGCAGCGGGATCACTGAGATCGCCCCCGACAAAATGGGCCGGACCCACCAGGCGCAAGTCGTGCAGCAACGCATCGACTTCGGCCGGGCTCGCGAGGCCATGGACCCAAACTTCGGCGCCTGCCTCCAGCAACGCTCTGGCAATAGCCAGGCCAATGCCGGAACTGGATCCGGTCACCAAGGCGCGTTGGCCCAATAATGGCGGTTGATTCATGGATGGGTTCTCCGAATGCTGAGCATTTAGCTGCGAACGATCCTGGACGTCCGCCGCACCTAGACCAAGAGGCTAGCACTGGGCCTTTGGCGACAGACCTGGACCTAGGTCCAATTGCCAATGGGCGAACGTGGCGGCCATCCTCAACGCTGGGCGACTGTGCCCGATTCCTGCAATGCTCCCCTCCATCCATGAATGGCTCCGAATCCCATGCGAATCCTGTTGTTGAACACGCTGCGGGCGGCGTCTGCCGGCATGCTGCCTCTGGTGCTGATCGGCTGTGCCATGACACCGACCCAAACCGTCCCCCAGTCTGAGGCGACGCAATCTGAGGCGACACCGATGTTGGTAACCACGCACCGCGACCACGACGATCTGCTGACTGCCGGCCTTGGTCGTTCCGGCTTACTCGGAGCGGTGCCGGCCCTAGCCGATCCGGCCGCACCGACGGCGGCCGAGCTTCGGAAGCGCGCGATCTACGCGAGCTGGCGGGGCATTGTCGATCTGGTGGGCACCGTGACGGCGATCCCGGTTGTCCCGGGGCGCGAGTTTGCGAGCCTGCGCACCGTTGCCGGTGCGCGCTTTCCACACCGGGTGCTCGCGCAGATTCCCGACAACTTCAACGCCGATACGCCTTGTTTGATTGTGACGGCGTCTTCCGGATCGCGCGGCATTTATGGCGCGATCGGTTCGGTGGGCGACTACGCACTGCGTCGTGGTTGCGCGGTGGTGTATACCGACAAAGGCGCGGGCACCGATTGGTTCAATCCCCGGACTGGGCAAGGGACGGCGGTGGACGGTACCGTGAGCGATGCGGCTGCGAACGTGTTTCGTCCTGTCGCCACGGCGAGTGACCTGGTTGCAATCAAGCATGCGCACTCGCAAGACTTGCCGGAAGCCGACTGGGGCCAGCATGTGCTGCAGGCGGCGCAGTTCGGTCTGGACGCTCTGAATCAAGCCTTTCCGGACCATGGCGGTTTTGATCGCCGCAACACGCGGGTCGTGGCATTCGGCTTGTCCAACGGCGCAGCCGCGGTGTTGCGAGCGGGTGAGCAGGATCAGGACGGCTTGCTCGATGCGGTTGTGGCCGCCGCGCCAAACGTGCAGATCGCCGAGCAGCCCGCGCTGTTCGATTACGCGCTGGAGGCCGCGATCTTGCAGCCCTGCGCATTGCTTCAAGGCGATGCCCCGGCGTTCCTGCCTGATGCCGCCTGGAAGCCGAAGGCCGAACAGCGTTGTCGGTCTCTCCGGCAACTTGGGTGGATCAGTGGGGATGACATCGCCGCCCAGGCCGCTTCGGCGACCGAACGACTGAACGCCTTCGGATTCAGTGCGGAGGCCATGCATTGGGCCGGCATGAATCTCGCGTTTGATCTATGGCGCAGCGTGCTGGCAGCGTATGCGCAGACCTATGCGCGGGCGGGCGTGGATGCGCCCGTCTGCGACTATCGCTTTGCCGTGCTCGATGCGTCCGGCCAACCCCGAGCGGTGACCCCGGCGGAGCAGGCATTGTGGTGGTCCGATGCGTCAGGTCTCGCGCCGTCGGCGGGGGTGCAGATCATCGATGGCCTGGCCACCGGCGATGACCCCAATCTGCCCGGATTGCTGTGCCTGCATCGCCTGCGCCACGAGGGGATGCGCGAGGCGCAAGGCTTGGTGCTGCAACAGAGTCTGCAAAGCATCCGCGCGACTGCCCGACCGAAAGTGCCCACCTTGATCGTGCACGGTGAGCAGGATGCCCTGATCCCCATTGCGTTCACCAGCGCCCCTTATGTCGCGGCAGCGCGGACGCGGGGGGTGGCGAATCTGGCCTTCTGGCGCGTGCCGAATGCCCAGCACTTCGACGCCTTTCTCGCGCTGCCGGTCATGGCTGGCAAAGCGAAGCCGCTGTTGCCCGAGGCCCATCAGGCCATGGATGCGATGCGGGCATATCTGGATGGCGGGGCGTTTCCGACCGACCGCTAGCGCGCACCAACGCGAGCCAAATCCGCGGCCGTTGAACCGGCTGCCGTCATAACCCGTAGGGGCAGACCCCGGTGTCTGCCCGCGGCGTGCGACGAATCAATTTGGAACCCGAACCCAGGCAGCCACACGTGTCTGCGCCGTTGCGCCGAATCCGGGCAGCCACACGTGGCTGCGCCGTTGTGCCGAATCTGGGCAGCCACACGTGGCTGCGCCGTTGTGCCGAATCCGGGCAGCCACACGTGGCTGCCCCTGCAAATATCTCTGAACGGTCCGCTTGCAATTACTTCCGGCGCAGCTCGATGTCGCCGCTGAACGATTCCAGATCGATCCGGGCATTGCCGCCGCCAAACTCACCCGAGAAAGTTTTGCCCGGGCCGTCTTCGTCCTGCACATTCACCGGGAAATCGGCGCTGACCGAGCCCGAGAAGCTCTCGCCATTGACGCGTGCCGACGTGTCGGCTGGCAGCAACAGGCTCAGGTCGCCGCTGACCGATTCCATGCTGACATTCGCATTTGGTGCGAGTGAGCCGTCGAGTTGCAGATTGCCAGACACGGTGCTGCCCTCGAACCGGCTGATCGCGCTGCCGCGGACCAACACATCGCCGCTGACCGAGTCCGCCGACACATCACCCATCACATCGCTGACTTCGACGTCGCCGGACACGGTGCCGAGCTCGGCCGACGTGGCCTTGCCGCGAAACACGATGTCGCCCGACACCGAGCTCAGGTCAATCTCGCCCGCCTGCGATTCGACGCGGACATTGCCACTCACGGACTCGGCGTCGATATCTTGGGTGCTGACCAATCCGCGGACATCAATGCTCGCACTCACGGCCGACAAATCCAGGCCGGCCGCGCGCGGCACCTGAATGGTCAGCGTCGTCGGCTCCTTCGGGCCATTGCCCGACCAGCCGCCCCAGCTGAACCAGCCACTGCCGCCGCCTTTGCCTTCTTTCGTTTCGACTTCCAGCACCAGACGATCCGCTGTGCCGCTGACCTTCAGCTCAGAGCCTTCGCCCAGCGAGCCGGAATAGCTCACTTCGTTGCGATCCCAAGCGGTCACGGTGATCGCTCCGGAAACATTGGACACTTCCAATACGCCCTCGGCATTCAGAGGCTTGACCGTGCTGGCAATGGGGGTCGCGGCAAACGCAGAGGTGCTGATCAGGCTGAGCAGCAGGGATTTCGAAAGTCCGTTCATGTGAGGCTCCTTGTTGGATCAGACGCTGGCAGCGAGGCGCGCCAGTTTGAGTTTTTCCAGTTCGACATGTTTCAGGCGAACCAGCAGAAATTCGGCTTGCGGGGCGCTTTTCAGCGCGGCCTCGAGTTCGGTTTCGGCGCCGTCAAGCTCCAGCCATGCAGCGAACACTTCCGGGTTGGCCGATTGCATCAGCGTCCGCTCATCGTGGCTGCTGATTTCATTCCAGGCTGCCGCCGACTCCAGCATCATCGCCTGCCGCGCCCGCACCAGATTGGGCAGATTGGTTTGCGCCAGGCTGGCGTTAGCGGTCTCGGGCGTCTGATTACTGACACCCGATTGGCCGAGCACCCATGCACCAAGCAGCACTGCGGTCAGCAAGGACGCAGCAATCGCAAACGGAAACGGCTGTCTCGCCAGCGGGCGCTTCGCCGGGTCGACGAGGCGCGCTTCGATGCCGGACCACAGATCGCGTTGTGGCTCGATCCGCTCGGGCAGCTTTTTCAGCAGGCGTCGATATTCCAGTTCATCCATGGGTGCTTACTCCAATCAGCGTGCCGCCGTCCTGGGCAGTCAGTGGTTGAATCGTCATGGGTTGCCCAGCCACTTGCTGAGCAACTGCCGGGCGCGATGCAGATGGGCTTTGCAGGAGCCCACCGCAATGCCGAGCTCGGCACCAATCTCCTCGTGCTTCCAGCCTTCGACATCGTGCAGTACCAATACCGCGCGTGCCCGAGGTGGCAGCTTGCCGATCAGTACTTCGAGATCGACTCGATGCTCCGGCTTCAGTGTTTCCGGCATGGGCATGTCGGCGACCTGCTCCAGCCCATCCGCCTCGACCTGCATACCCGACTCAGATCGCAGCGCCATCAGCGCGGTGTTGACCGCGAGCCGATGCAGCCACGTCGAGAAGGCACTTTCGAAACGGAAGTCAGCCAGCTTCTGCCAGACTTTGACAAAGGTGTCCTGCGTCAAGTCCTCAGCGCGCGCCTGATCCTGGCCCACCAGCCGCAGGATCACGGCAAACACTCGCCCGGAATGGCGGCGGTACAGGCGTTCAAATGCATGCCGGTCACCGCCCACGGCTTTCTTGATGAGCGACGTATCCGCACCGTCGGTAAACGCCGGGGTGAAGGAATCGAAGCTGTCGTGGTGGCTCATTGCGAGAATCATGCCCCATTCGATGCCCGAGTGCGTGAATAGGTTTAGGCCGTTGTTGTAGATCGAACGGCATAGACCCGGCGCTGCTCGTTTCTCCCCAATTTCTCCACGGTTTGTCCAGGGCCTCTGCAAATTTGCGCCGTAACGTGCCAGCCATCAGAACCTCGGTGCTGGCCAAATTCCCCGCAGATGCGGCCCGGCACCAGGTTCTGACCCGATGCAACGGGCCTAACCACCGAGGGAGACGCCATGAAACTCAAACTCACTGTCATCCTGCTGAGTGCCATGCTGCTCAGTACTGCTGCGGCACTGCCGCCACGAGGTATGGCCGGGCCAGAGCCTGGCCCCGGTCGTGGCCAGAATCAACCGCCCGGTCCACCGCCGGACCTTGGCCAAATGCTGGATCTCCAGGGTGAGGCGCTGGCCAAGGTCGACGCGTTATCCGAGCAACAACATTTGGCCCTGTTTCGATTGCATCGTGAACAAATGCGAGCCGAGCGGGCTTTGCAGGAGCAGTTCCGGGGCGAACTTGCAAAAATCCTGAATCCGGACCAGCTGCAACGCTTCGAACAAATGCGCGCTGGGCGGCGTTCCGCAGGCGCCAGCCTGCGAGCCGACGGCCAGTGTCCGGACCGCGGTCCCGCAGCGCAAACGCCGGCCGCGCCCGCAGCGCGATAAACAGGGAGACTCACCATGAAGCGCCCGAATTCATCCCGAACCACCGCTGGTCTTGTCGCCCTGGCGATGCTTCTCACGACCTCAGCCGCCTTCGCGCAAAACGCCTGGCTCAATTGGGAATCTCCGCACGTCCATCCGCTCGACCTGAGCCCCGATCAGACCCGGCTGCTGGCGGTCAATACTGCTGACCAGCGTCTGCAGATCTTTACGGTCGACGCCGGTGGCAACCTCAGTGCTGCCGGCACTGTCCGCGTCGGCGTGGAGCCGGTCAGCGTGCGCTTTCGCACAGCCAATGAGGCGTGGGTCATCAATCATCTGTCGGACTCGATCAGCATCGTCGACTTGAACGCCGGCCGCGTGATCCGCACGATTCTGACTGGCGACGAGCCCGCCGACGTGGTGTTCGCCGGCACGCCCGAGCGGGCCTATGTGTCGATGTCGCAGCTCAATCAGGTGCATGTCTACAATCCGCTGAGCTTGGCGACCGCGCCGACCGTGCTGCCGATTCAGGGCGAAGAGCCGCGCGCGCTGGCACGCAGTGCCGACGGCAGCCGGGTGTATGTCGCGCTGTTTGAGTCGGGCAACACCAGCACGATCATCGACTTCCCGGTGGTCTCGAATGCGAGCGGCCCGTATGGCGGCCAGAACCCGCCACCGAATGTTGGTACGACGTTTGATCCGCCGATTGCAGGGGGACTCGATACGCCGCCGCCGGTCGCACAGATTGTGCGTCGCTCGGCCGATGGGCGATTCCGCGATGGCAACAGTCGCGACTGGACCAACTTCGTGACGTGGAATTTTCATGATCACGACGTGGCGATCATCGACACGAGCAACAACAGTCTGAGCTATGCGAACGGCCTGATGACAACGGTCATGGCGATCGGCGTGGCCCCTGACGGCCGCGTGCTGACCGTGGGCACCGAAGCGACAAACGAACAGCGCTTCGAGCCCAAGGTCAAAGCGAAGTTCGTGCGGGTACGCACGGGCTCGTTTCCTGCTGCGAACCCCGCCAACACGTTGATCGCTGATTTGAACCCGCATCTCGACTATCAGAGCACGTTCCTGGACCCGACTGCGCGCGAGCAGTCGTTGGGTGATCCGCGTGGCGTCGCGTTCAATGCGGACGGCACGGCTTGGGTGAGTGGCATGGGCTCGAACAACCTCATCAAGACTGATGCGACCGGCACGCGTCTCGCCAGAATTGACGTCGGGCAGGGGCCAACGGGCTTGGCGCTGAATGCAGCCGTCAACCGCCTCTATGTGCTGAACAAATTCGATGCCAGCATTTCGGTCGTCGACACCAATACCAATCAAGAAGCGTCGCGTTTGAGTTTCTTTGATCCGACGTCCACGGCCGTCAGACTCGGTCGCCCAATGCTGTACGACACGCACGCCGGTAGCGGCTTGGGCCAAACGGCCTGCGCGGGTTGCCATGTGGATGCACGCACCGATTTCCTGGCCTGGGACTTGGGTGATCCGAGTGGCGCCATGAAGACCGTGAACCAGACGTGTGTGCAGGGTCCGGGCAACTGCCGCCCTTGGCACCCGATGAAGGGGCCGCTGGTCACGCAAAGCCTGCAAGGGATCGTCGGCACTGAGCCTCTGCACTGGCGTGGCGACCGCGAGAATCTAGCGGCATTCGCGCCGGCGTTTGTGGGATTGCAAGGTCTTGATGCGCAACCCAATGCGACTGCGATGCAGCAGTTCTCCGATTTCATTGCCACGGTTCGCTACCCGCCGAATCCGTTCCGCAATCTCGACAACACCATGCCGACATCGATCCCGGTGTCGAATGGCCAGACCGGCAATCCCAATACGGGACAGACGATTTTTCAAACGCAGCCCGTGCTGCCCGGCGGTGCGACGTGTCAAACGTGTCACGCTGGCCCAGCGGGGACCACGCGAAGAATCGATGATCCCCAATTGGCCGCGGCCCCGCAGGCGATGAAACAGGCGCAGCTGCGCGGCATGTACGAAAAGGTCGGCTGGTCCATTGGCAGCCAGAACAACAGTAAGGGCTTCGGCTTCAACAGCAATTCTGACTTCGACAATCTGAATGCGTTGCTCAGCGTCGGCTTCAACTTCGGCCCACCACAGCAAGCGGTAACCGCCCGTCGCGATGTCGAAGCTTTCATGATCGCGTTCGACAACGGCACGCATGCCGCGATCGGCCAGCAAGTCAGCTTTGATGGCAGCAACAATGCCGACGCGAACACGCTGGCACGCTTGTCGACCCTACAAACCTTGGCCAATGCCGGCACGATCGGCCTGATTGCCGAACGCAACGTCGCGGGAGTCAGCCGCGGCTATGTCTACATTACCCAAGGCTTCATGCTGGCCGATCGCGAGAATGATTTCGTCGACCTGACGGCGCTCCGCGATGCGGCGACCGCTGCCAGCGTCGTGACGTTCACGGCGGTCGGGGCGCGTACCGCCTACCGTGCGGGCGTCGATCGCGATAGCGATGGATTCTTGGATTGGAACGAAACGAACGCTGGCTCCAGCCCGGACAACGCCGCCAGCCTGCCGAGCAACGCGTGCCTCGCCGACTACAACCTGGATGGCACGTACACCCAGGCCGATGTCGATGCGTTCACCGTCGCCTTCAACGCGACCAGTCCGAAAGCAAACTTCAACCACTCGCTAGACCCGACGACGGCGTTGCCGACGGTCAATGCTGCCGACCAGACTGCGTTTACAGCAGCCTTCAACGCAGGGTGCACCACGCTCAGTAACACATTGTTTGCGAACGATTTCGAATAGCCAGGAAGGCGCACTGATTGGCGCTGCGCCCGGTCTCGTGCCGGGCGCGGATTTGCGCGGATATCAGCTTGCGGCGCGCTTGGACGGCTGCCGTTCGGCCTCGGCAAGGCCGCTCCGATATACTGTCAGGCTATTTCCGGCCGAGAACAGGTGTGAGCAGCAAGATTCAACCGGTGAGCATCACCGCCTATACCGCGACGACCGCCTGTGGCGTGGGTCGGTCTGCGCTGCTTCAGGCCCTGACGAATCGCCAGACCGGGCTCCGTCCCAATGACTTCGGACCCAGTCCGCTGCCGACTTACATTGGCCGCGTTCAAGGTTTGGAAGAACAAGCCCTGCCAGAGGCTTGGTCGGTGCACGAGTGCCGCAATAATCGACTGGCTTGGCTTGGGTTAAACGCTGACAACTTTCTGGAACAAGCGAAGGCCGCTGTGGCTCGCTACGGTGCGGATCGCGTGGGGTTGTTGCTGGCCACGTCCACAGCAAGCATCGGCGCGAGCGAAGAGGCCTACAGTCGATTGACCGAAGACAAGCGCTTTCCGGAAGACCTGCGCCGCTCGACCGTGCATCACCCACATTCGCTTGGCGATTTTCTGGGGCGCGTGCTCGGTACGCGCGGGCCCTGCTTGACGACGGCTACGGCGTGTTCCTCATCGGCCAAAGTGTTCGCGCAAGCCGAGCGCTTGCTCCGATTGGGGGTGATTGATGCGGCCATCGTTGGTGGTGTCGATACGCTGTGCGGCTCGGTGTTGTTTGGCTTCAATGCGTTGGAGTTAGTGTCGCCCGAACCGTGTCGGCCTTGCGACCCGGCGCGCCGTGGGATCAACCTTGGCGAGGCGGCCGGATTCGCATTGCTCGAACGCGACGGAGCGCCCGATGCCCCGAGACTGCTGGGTTGGGGCGAAAGCTCCGACGCGCACCACATGTCGACGCCGCATCCTGAAGGCCTCGGTGCGCGCCTCGCCATCGAAGCGGCATTGGCTCGCGCCGGACTCAGTGCCGATCAGGTCGACTACATCAATATGCATGGCACGGCCAGCCAGAAGAACGATGAGGTCGAAGCGGGCTTGATCGCCAGGATGTTCCCGGCCACGACCCGCGCGAGTTCGACCAAGGGCTGGATGGGTCACACGCTGGGTGCGGCAGGCATCGTTGAGGCAGTGATTTGCCTGCTCGCGCTCGAAGCCGGTTTGGCGCCAGGTTGCTTGAACAGCCAAAGCCTGGATCCAGTCTGTGGGCCGCAGATCCGGCTCGACAACGAACACGCGCCGCTCCGGATCGCACTCAGCAATTCGTTCGGCTTTGGTGGCAACAATGCCTCGCTGGTGTTTCAACGGGGGCAGGTATGAATGCCTTGGACGTAGCGATCAAGAGCGTTGCCCTGCACGCACCTTATGCGCCGAACTGGGCGGCTGCGAAAGCCCTGTTACAGGGCGCCGCGGAGAAGCCCGAGGCACGCTCGGCGCGCCCGCAGAACACGGTGCTCGCGCCAACCGAACGCCGTCGTGCGCCTGATACGGTCGCCATTGCGCTGTATCTCGCTGAGACTGCGTGTGCGGAGGCGGGGATATCGCCACAAACGCTGTGCAGTGTGTTCGCGTCCTGCTACGGCGATCTCGCGATCAGCGACTATATGTGCGACACCTTGGCCAGCGCACCGAACATGATTTCGCCGACCAAGTTTCATAACTCCGTGCACAACGCCGCCGTGGGTTATTGGACGATCGGCACGAACTGCATGCGCGCTTCCACCGCGCTCTGTGCAAATCAGGCGACGTTTGCTGAAGCGCTGCTGGAGACGGCGGTGCAAGTGCAGAGCAGCCAAGAGCCCGTGCTGTTGGTGTGCTACGACATTGAGGCGCGCGGGCCGATGGCCGAAGTTTGTGCGAGCCCTATCGCGATGGGGCATGCGCTCGTGCTTTCGCCTGAGCCTCTGGGGGGCGAGGCGCGCCTGCAACTTTCGATTGCCGATTCGGCATTGCCAGGTTTGCCCACGAACGTGCTCCGCGATTGGCATCCCGGGCATCCGTTGACACAGAGTCTGGATTTATTCGCGGCGTTCGTGCAACCAGCGCCAGCAGCGTTGAGTTTCCCCTTGAGCAGCGGTCGGCAGCTGCATGTGCAGGTGCAGCCATGAGTGGCATTGTGGTCGCCGTTCCGGCGCTGAACGAACAAGCCGCGATCCAGGACGTCGTCCAAGGCGTGCTCGACCAGGGCTTGCCGGTGATCGTCATCAATGACGGTTCGGAAGACCAGACTGGTGCGATCGTGGATGCGATGCCGATCCAGGTGATTCATCACGTCGAGCGTCAGGGCAAAGGCCAGAGTCTGCGTGATGCGTTTGCACTCGCGGCCAAGCTCGGTTACACGGCGGTCATCAGCATGGACGGTGATGGCCAGCATCATGCCGAGGATCTGCCGCGGATGCTCGCTGCGCATCAGGCGCGACCGGATGCCATGTTGCTCTGCGCGCGCGAAATTGGTCGCGAAGCGCAGCCGGGTATCCGCCGCTTCGCGAATCACTTTGCCGATTTCTGGGTCAGCTGGGCTTGTGGCCAGAATGTGCTCGATTCGCAATGCGGGCATCGCTTGTACCCGTTGACCATGCTCGCAAAGATGAACCTCCCGCAGAGCGAAGGCTTCGTGTTCGAAAGCGAAATGCTGATCGAAGCGGCCCGCGTCGGCACGCCGATCGGCTCCATCGCGATCAAGGCGCGCTATCACGAAGGCCGGCGGGCGAGTCACTTCCGGCCGCTCCTGGATGTCTGGCGGATCACCCGTATGATCTTCTGGCGCATCGTCAAACGTGGGCTCTATTTGCCAGGTCTTTACCGTTCGTTGACGCGCCGGCCGCTGAGATTGGGCGCATGAATACGACGCACAGTGATGTTCTAATATTGGGCGGTGGCCTTGCCGGCCTGAGTCTGGCCTTGCAGCTTCGGCAACGATTCGCCGATTTGTCGATCCGTGTGGTGGAGCGCAAAGCACATCCGGTGCCGGTTGCTGCGCACAAGGTCGGCGAATCGACGGTGGAGATCGGGGCGAATTACTTTGAGTCGGTGCTGGGCCTAAAGCCGTTGCTGATGCAAAACCAGCTGAAGAAGTTCGGTTTCCGGTTCTTTTTTTCGGAAGGGCGCGAGCAGATCGACGACGTCACCGAGTTGGGTGCCAGCACGTTTCTGCCAACCGGCTCGTGGCAGATCGATCGCGGCATTTTCGAGAACGATCTGGCCGAGGAATGCGCGCGGCGCGGCATCGAGTTCCTCGACGCGGCGGTCGTGCGCGAGATCGAAATCGATGGCAAGACCATGCATCGCTGCGTGGTGGAGCGTCATGGCGAGAAGGCTTCCTACTCGTCTCGTTGGCTCGTTGATGCCGCCGGTCGCGCTGGGCTTTTGAAGCGTAAACTGGATCTTGCCGAAGATCACCCACACAACGCCAATGCGGTGTGGTTTCGGATCAGCGAACGGATCGATATCAACGACTGGGTCCAGGACGAGTCCTGGCTCGAACGCTGCAATCCACGTTCGCGCTGGCTGTCGACGAATCACCTGTGTGGCGAGGGCTATTGGGTCTGGTTGATTCCGCTCGCGTCCGGCAGTCACTCAGTGGGCATCGTCTGCGATGCGGCGATTCATCCGCTGGAGACGATGAACACTTGGGAGAAAGCACTGAGTTGGTTCGAGCGCTTTCAGCCGCGGCTCTACGCCGTCTTGAAGGACAAAAAGGAGCAACTGCAGGACTTCCTGTTCTTCCGACATTTCTCCTACGGCTGCAAGCAGGTGTTCTCGGGTGATCGCTATGCGCTGACCGGCGAGGCGGGCGTGTTTCTGGACCCGTTCTACAGCCCGGGTTCGGATTTCATCGCGATCAGCAATACCTACATCACCGAGCTGATCGCGAAGGATCGCGCTGGTGAACCGGTCGCGCCATACGCGCGGATCTACGAGCAGTTCTACTTCTCGTTCTTCGAGAGCACCATGGCGTTGTATCAGGATCAGTACCGCATCTTTGGCGATGCCGAAGTGATGCCGACGAAGGTGATCTGGGACTATGCCTACTATTGGGGCATCCTGGCGCAGATCTTCTTCCAGCGACGGTTGACGGATTTGGTGAGCCTGTCGCGTTTGCGTGAGCCGTTGGAGCAAGTCAAAGCACTGAATTTTGCCGTGCAGGATTTGCTGCGCGAGTGGTCGGCTGCCTCGAAGAAGCCGAATCCGAAGCGCATGTTGGATCAGGCCAGTCTGCCTTGGTTCAAAGAATTGAATCGCAGCCTGCAGGATCAATTGGATGATGCTTCGTATCGGCAGCGTTTGCTGGACAACGTGGCCATGTTAAAGACCTTGGCAGCCGAAATTGCCGCACGCGCCGTTGCCGATGTCCCGAGTCTCGCGCAGCATCCGATTCATGCGCAGCTGCAAGAAGCCGTGGCTGCCCAGCATCCGTATTTGTTTGAGCGGGCGGCCTGAGGGCCGCTTGCGCTTGCGGCGTTCCTTCTTGTGGAAGGGCATTCAGGCCCGAACGATTTTGCGGCAAGCTTGGTTCGCGGCTGAAGCCGCTCCTACAAAAACCACCGCCGCGAACCAAGCTTGCGGCAGGATCACTTACTGCTTGTGGGAGGGCCTTCAGGCCCGAACCAATCTTGCCGCATCACCGTTCGCGGCTGAAGCCGCTCCTACAAAAACCCTCGCTCGTAGCCGCGCTTGCAGCGGGGTCTGTTGCCTTTTTGTAGGAGGGCCTTCAGGCCCGAATCAATCTTGCGAGGAACATACGCTGGACACCCCAGCGCCTCGAATCAACCATGCGTGGACTGCAGGAAGCTCCGAATGCCATCGAGCAGCATCTGCACCGACAGCGCGACCAGAATCATGCCCATGAGCTTTTCCAGCGCGCCCAGTGCGCGCTTGCCGAGGAACCGGTACAACGCGGTGGCGGAGAACAACACGACACCACCAGCAGCCCACGCGATCAGCAACGCCAACGCCCAGTGATTGATCCGACTCGGGTCCTGCTGTGCCAGCAACAGCAACACCGCAATCGTCGATGGTCCGGCGATGCACGGAATCGCCATCGGCACGATCAACGGCTCGCCACCTTCAATATCACCGAACACGCCTTCAGCAGTCGGAAAAATCATTCGCAGCCCAATCAGGAACAGCACAATACCGCCGGCGATCGATACGGATTCCTGTTCCAGTTTGAGCAGCGCCAGCAAACTCTGACCGCCGTACAGAAACGCAAGCAGTACGCCGAGCGCAATCAGCAACTCGCGGGCGAGGACCACACGCCGGCGTGCCGGTGTCAGGTCTTTCAACAAGCTCAGGAACAAGGGCACATTGCCCAACGAGTCCATGACCAGAAACAGCATCAGGGCCGTAGGCAAAACCTGGTTCATGGCTTAACTCCAGTGTGCTTGAATCGCCGCGAGTAGCGGTGGCAACTTGCTATCGGCAGTCGGAATCGTGTTGGCGTCTTCGCCAAAATAGGCGCGGGCCCGGAGTTGCGTACGCATCGGGCCGGGATGAAATTCATGGACACGCACACCGCGCGTTTCCAGCTCTTCCGAGTAGTGATGCGCGATCACGGCAACCGCCGCCTTCGACGCCCCATACGCATTCCAATAGGCGTTCTGAATACGCTCAGGGTCTTCGAGCGGAAACACGATCTGGCCTTTGTTCGCGAGCAACAAGGGTAGGGCCGTTTGCGTCAGCCATTGTGCGGCATGGCAATTCACTTGGAATGGCTTCAGCCAGCTTTCGGCGCCCATCTGCTCAATGCTCATCAGGCCTTCGAATTGCGCCGCGCCATGGAACAACAGATCCAACCGGCCACATTCCCGCTCAACGGTGGTGAACAGTTCTTCGTAGTCGAGTGGTGTCGCGCCTTCGAAATTGATCGGATAGATCGCTGAATCCACACTGCCGAGCGCAATGATCTCATCAAGCAGGCGCTCGACTTGCCGAATGCGACGTCCTGCCAGCACCACGGTGGCGCCTCGTTCAGCGGCCGCGCGTGCGAACGCGCCACCCAGGCCGCCCGTTGGGCCGGTGACCAGCATGACGCGGCCGTTCCACGGCTTTTCAATACTCACAGGCTAATCAGGCCGATTGTGCGTCGCGCACCATTTGTGCGAGATCGCCCTTTTCGAACAGTTCCAGCGTGATATCGCAACCGCCGATCAACTCGCCATTGATGAACAACTGCGGGAATGTCGGCCAGTTCGAAAACCGCGGCAGGTTCGCGCGGATGTCCGGGCGCTCCAGTACGTTGACGGAATGAAACTCGGCGCCAACTGACTTCAGCGCGTGCGCCGTGCGCTGAGAAAAGCCGCACATCGGAAACTGCGGGGTGCCTTTCATGAACAGCACGATCGGGTGCGATTCGACCGTCTGCTTGATTTCGTTGATGATTTCCATTGCTTGACTCCTTCGATACTCGAAACCTGGCCCGGCCAGGTAGCCGGTCGGCACCGCGAACATGGGCGCGCCGAACGCGCCTTTCAAGCGTTCTGGACTACCAGACCACTTCCGCCATCGAGCAATTCAGGCCCGAACCAATGCCGAGCAGCGCAATACGCTTACCCTTTTGCAGCCGGCCCGCCTGCTTCAATTTGCTGAGTGCGATCGGCACCGACGCCGGGCCGATGTTGCCGAATTCAGGGAACAGGAACAGCACTTTCTTCGGGTCGATGCCCAGCAGATCGCAAATGGCCGAGGTGTGCACCTTGCTGATCTGGTGAATCGCGAATTCGTCGATTTCGTCCACCGCCCAGCCGAGTGCGGCGCGCGCGGCCTGGAACGTCTTGGCCGCGAGCTTCAGGCCTTCGACCAGCAGCGTGCGGGTATCGGTGACCATGCGATCAAAGTTGCCGCGGCACAGGTGCGAGAAGTTCGTCGCGGCGCGGGTGACGCTACCAATGAAGCGGTGGCCATTGGGGTAAAGCTCGGCGCGCGCCATGACCATCGCAGCGCTGCCTGAGCCAAGCGTCAGCGACGCGAACTCGTTCCGGAATTGCTCGGCGGTCACATCGGGCTGCAGCAGGCGCTGGATCGTGCGCTCGGTGATTTCGTTCGAGGTTTCGCCATCAACGATCAGCGCGTATTCGATGTCGCCGCGCTCAATCATTCGGGCAGCGATGTCCATGCCATTCAGGAACGCGAGGCAGGCATTGCCGACATCGAAGTTCTGGCACGTATCGGACAAGCCCAGATTGCCGTGAATGATCGACGCCGTGCTCGGTTCCATGTAGTCGCGGCACACGGACGTGTTGATCAGAATGCCGATGTTCTCGTGCGGAATGCCGGACTCGGCCAGCGCTTTTTGCGCAGCCATCGTGGCGGCGTCAGAGGGCATCACGGGGCCGTCCCAAATACGCCGCTCATGAATGCCAGCGACTTCCTCAAGCAGATTGTCGCGTATTCCGAGCCGATCCAGCGTGGGCTGCAAACGCTCCATGATCTCGGTCGAGGTCAGACGGATCGGCGCCTCCACATGGGCAACGCTGGCAATGG
Organism: Ahniella affigens; assembly: GCF_003015185.1. GTDB lineage: Bacteria > Pseudomonadota > Gammaproteobacteria > Xanthomonadales > Ahniellaceae > Ahniella > Ahniella affigens. The sequence continues at coordinate 4,630,683 of NZ_CP027860.1, read as the reverse complement.
CTACGTGTTTGTAAATCATGGTGTTTTCCCTGAGCGGGCGGTCCAGGGCCGCCTAGACCGTGCAGGCTAGCCCGAATCCACCGACGTGACAAGCAAGAGCCGGGTTGGGGTGCTAGCTTGGGGCGGCGCTAGCGATCGCCAGATTGCCGCCTGGATGTTTCGCGCAATCTGCCAAGTGTTTGATTTCCTTAAAATCAGTCGCATTCTAGACCCGGACGCGCGCGGTGTTTCAAACCGTAGAGGCAGACCCCCGTGTCTGCCTTGGCCACAATCTTGCCTTACCGGCGCTTCGGGCGATCTCACCACCATCAACCCTGTCGCAAGCGAACCGGCGTGCGACGGACCGGGGCACGGCAAACCGAGGCACGACAAACCCGGGCAGACACAGGGGTCTGCCCCTACGGGTTGGGTGCATCGGTCTGATCCGGGATGCGCCCGGAGTTCCGAGCGAACCGGCGTACGACGGACCGGGGCACGACAAACCCGGGCAGACAAAGGGTCTGCCCCTACGAACCCTCTGACTGTAGGGCCGGACCCCGTGTCTGCCCCGGTTCCGGCAACCCAAAAAACGACAGGCCCGGCATGGCCGGGCCTGTTCGTTGTGCCAATGGTAGACGCGCTAGGCCGCAACTCCCACATCAACACGATTCCCTACATCCAACGGCTTAGTTCTTGCCTTCGGCCGCGGCAGTCTTGCTCTCTTCCTCGCGGCGCAATTCGCCCACATCAACCGTGCCGCCAAACGGATTCTCGAAGAACTCATCCTTCCACTGCACATACAGTTCCGGTTCCCAGAACTGATCCTTGTAGAAGTCTTCGCCCTTGATCTTGGCGAACTCGCCGTTTTCGGCGCGCACTTGCATGTCCAAGTTACCGACAAAGCCGACGCGCGAACCAGTGACGTCACGCTTGGCTTTGCGCAGCACTGATGTCATGCGCGGCAGCGCCACGTCGTCACCATATTCGGCGTAAATCTCCGTGCCCACATTGATCGCACGCTTCTGCTCGTCTGGCGTCAGCTTGCTCCAATACAGTTCGCGCATCGCGGTGAAGGACTTGTAGTTGCGCTGGGCGGCGAGGTCCATCCACGCATAGGCCAATGCGCGATCGGTCTCGACACCGTTGCCCTTCCAATACATCTCGGCAATCAGGCCCTGCGAGGGCTTGTCGCCATACTTGGCCGCCCGCTTGAGCTGCGCGAGCGCATCATCAAAGCGACCTTCGTCGAAGCTCTTAACGCCTTCGCGACGCCAGCGCAGATCGGGGTGATACCGGAGGAACGCTTCGGAGCCCGCCATTTGATGCGGAACCGATTCGATCTTGTCCTTGGAGCTACCGGCAGCTGCCGTGCCCATCACCGTCAACAGCGACGCCACCATCATTCCCTGAATTAGTCGTTTCATAAGCCACCTCCTGAATGGCCCGGTCATTGTGCCTAAGTTTTTGCTCGAATCATGTGCCAAAAGCAAAGTGCTGCAGATGACGCATGTCATAGAGAGTGCCAAGGCGCAAAATAGTTGCATGACTGATGGCAGGGTCGCATTCGATTTAGTGCGCGAATGACTCATTCACGCACCCGCCATGCGGACGCGCGCCTGTGGTGGGTGCGCCCCTGGTACCGGCGAATTCGTCTGATGAAGTACTTGTAAAGAAAGTGAGACCAGAAAGAACCCGTTTCGCGACCATCTGCGCGAGGCCCATCCGGGATCATTCGTCGCGCCAATACACGACTAGGAGCGGCCAATGAAATTCGTCCGACACCCAAGCATCGAAGTGCCTACCGAAACCACGCTGACACTGACCTTAAGTGGTCATGCGTCAAGCCCTGTTGGAACATGGACGTCAAGCACGGGTCCAGTAACCAATTGCCTTTTGTTGCCGCCTGGAAGTTTGATCATGATCAACGTCGTGAACACCGATATGATTGGCCTTACCAGCGGACCTGTGCTCACGGGCTACTCGTGCACCGGATTTGATGGTGACTTGCCGCTCGAAGTTGACCCTGACCGCACAAATCAAAGCTGCATCGCGCTCAAGGCAAATCTCGGCCACTTCCGGGAATTGAACGACGCACTAGTCGTTGGGCAGATGGTCGACTTTGGGGTGATGGTCAGTGTGAACGGCAACCCATTCTATTTCGATCCCCAAGCCACCAATGATCCGCGCTGAGGTCATTCCGATCGCGCAGCGAATGGACGACGTTGCTGCGTGGTAAGGCGCGAACGCAGGACACCAGCGATGAATTGGGGGGCGAAGTCCGGCAGGATGCCGGACTTCGGTGATGCATCGATCAGCCGAATCGATCAGAACCCTTGGAACCGTGACGCGGGTTGGTCCGACCGACCTACCAACGGCCCGTATTCGCCATCGACTGCCAAGGCTCGGCGGGCGGCAACGGTTCGCCCTGCTGCAGCAACTCAATCGAGATCAAGTCAGGGGACCGCACAAATGCCATGCGGCCATCGCGTGGTGGGCGATTGATGGTCACGCCGGCAGCTTGCAGGCGCTCGCACGCGGCGTAAATGTTTGGCACGGCATAGGCGACATGGCCGAAGTTGCGGGCTGTGCCGTAGTCTTCTGGGTCCCAGTTGTACGTCAATTCGATCTGCGCGTCGTCATCGCCAAGCGCTGCGAGAAACACCAGTGTGAAGCGGCCTTCGGGGTAATCCTTGCGCTTTAGGACGGTGAGACCGAGCGCGTCGACATAGAACCTCAAGGAAGCGTCCAGGTCGCGAACGCGGACCATCGTGTGCAGGTATTTCATGGTTGGGTCTCCGCTCGAACGGCGTAACGGAATCACATTGGCGCGAGCGCATCAGGTTTCAAGATGCGCGGACAGAAATTTCAGCACGTGTTGGGCCGTGGTTGCCGCATCCTCCTGCATAAAGCAATGGCCGCCCGCGACTGCGAACGCTTGCACGTTGCCGTTCTGTGCCGTCCAGGACTGTGCGGACGCGGCGACAAAATCGAACGTGCGATCGCCATACAGCAACGACACCGGTGTGCGCACGTTGCCGAGTTGCTGCCACAACCGTCTGGGGTAGCTCGCAAAGATCTCGGCTTCGCGGCTCGGGCGACATTTCAGCGTCACGCCGCCATCACTCGCGGGCATCAACGCGTGCTGCAGATAGGCGTCGAACGCAACGTCCTCCCATCCACGAAACATGCCACGCCCTTTGAGTTGGGCGCCCGCCGCCGCGCGATCCGGCCAATGCCGACGCCGGCGTTTGGCTTGCCTTGGCAGTGCGAACAGCTTGCTCAAGCCCAGTGGCTCGGACACGGCCATGACGCCAATGATGGCGGGTGTGAACAGCACCGGGTCGAGCAACACGGCAGCCCGAAACGTCCTGGGTGACGCTGCCAACATCAATGCGGTCAGAACCCCGCCAAAGCTGTGCCCCATCGCAAAAGTTGGTGCGGTGCCAAACCTCGGCGCCAACAACTGCCAAGCCTCCAGAGCCGACTCTGCCGATCGGTTCCAACCATGAAAGCGCCCGCCGTGATCCGTGTCGCCATGCCCTTGCATGTCGCTCAACACCAGATCGAACTGCAACGACAGCAAGGCCAGCAGCGGCGAATACACCAAACCGCAATACCCATTGCCATGAATGAAGTGCAGCACCGGCTTGCCGCTCGGCGTACTGTGCTGACCGCGCAGTGTGTAGCCCGCGGAAACAGGCACGGCCCAGCTGATCAATGACTGCTGAAATTGCTGGATGCGCCGAGCCTCGTGGCAGTCAGCGCCCATGCGTCGAATCGTCAGCGGTGGCGATGTGGGCAGCATTCTCTGCGGCGGGCGTAGCGGTCGGCACAGACAGGCGGAACAACAGCGCCGCCGACCACCACAGCAATACGAAAGGTGCCGAGATCGCGATGATGTTGCCCCATGCCGACACGTAAGCCACCAACGCGATCAATGCCTGCAATACGCCGGTCAGCAACATGGTCTGCGCCATGCCCTTCGGCCGAAATCCGGTGATCAGACTGCCCAGCATCGCGAGCAGCACCACCAGTACAAACACCCGATTCTGCGGATTCGTTTCGGCGCCGATGATGCCCACAGCAGCATTGGCCCAGGTCAGCAGCAGCGCCGTCAGAACCGAAAGCGCGGCCGCCAATCGATACCAGGGGTCCTGACTGACCCGCAGCAAACCCTCTAAGGCCAGGCAGACCGCCAGCAGCATGCCCCCGGCGACCAGAAAATCAGCGGCCGTCCATTGCACGTCGGTCGTGAACTGCATGGCGACTGCTGGCAGCAGCAGGATCACGGCCGAACCACCCCAGGCCAGGATGCGCCAGAAGCGCGTTGTCGTGAGTTGCGTGAGCATGGCGGGCACCTGAAGTCGAATGGTCTGCGATCCGCGCATTATGCCAGCCGTGCCCAAACGGGGCGTCAATGCAACGTCCAGAGCGCCGCGAACACCGGGCGTGGCGAGGTGCCGGGTGTTCGCCGATTCTGGATGGCGGTTCAGGCCTCGCTACGAGCAGTCGGAATGTGGCGACCGCGTGCTCATTCAAAGCCATTGGCGAACAGCAGATTGCCCACAGCATTCCGTTGAATGACAAACAGATTGGCCGTTCGCGCCGGAAAACTCGGGAAGTTCACGCTGCTTCCCGCGATTTCCGTGTTGTTGCTGACCGTCTGATAGCCGGCCGCACTGAGCCGATACAAACTGTAAGTCGTGGCATTGAGGCCGTTCAGGTTCAAGGTCAAGTCTTTGCTCAAGGTGTCGCGGTTGAACACCAGGATGAACAAGGGCCCATTGTTCTGATCGATCGCGTACGCACCGACGTCATTCGTGGCCGTACTGGTGGCCGGAATCGAATCGCCGACCACACGCGACAAGGCGCCGTCGTAGTCGAGAAACATCCGAAACGCGTGCTCGGCCAGCGAGTTGTCGGCCGGCGCGATCCACCGCGTCGCGTAGTCCACGCCCTCGCGCCCGAAAATGGCGAGCAGCTCCGCCTGCGCCAACGCGCCCGAGACGCCGTTGTCGGGGCCCCACTTGTACTCGGTTACCGCGAGCTTGATTCCGGGGCAACGCGCGTCGATGGCTGATTTCGCGCGGCGCAACAGGTTTGGTGTGGGATAAGCGGTGCCGCCAATCCAGGATTCGCTCACGTAGGCAGGGTCGTAGAGTTCGCGTAATGAGCGCAGCCGAATGGCTTGCACATCCGGGTTTTCCGCAGCCGGGTCGGCATCGTTGGTCGCCGCCACATGATCGGCTTGCGGGTAGTAATGCAGGTCCAGAAAGTCGATCAAGCGCACATTGCCCGGGCCCAGTTCGGTGCAGGCCCGCTCGAGATACCACTCCACAAAGGGCAGGCCGCCATGGTTCGTGCGATCCGGGCCTTCAAAGCAATTGCCCAACGCGGCGTCGCTTGCGCTCGTCCAATAGTCGCACCAGCCCCAGGTCACGGGACCGAAAATCTTGGCATCCGGCTCGACTTGTTTGATCGCAATCGCCCGATCGCGCCCCCGCTGCCAGACCTCGTCGTAGGTGGGCGCGGCTGGATGCACATCGCGATGCGTGCTGTCCCAGAGCATGGGCTCATTGTCCAGCGCGAAATATTTGACGCCGCCATTGGCCGCCGTGCCATGCCGTGCGCGCAGGTGCGTGACCCAATCGGCGGCATAGCTCGCTGGCGCCGCTTTGGACGTATCGAGCGGGTTGTTGCCCACAATCTTCCCGCCCACACAGAATGGCCCATTCGTGCACAACCCGTTGCCGGAGTCGGCCGTGCACCAGAAAGGCGGATTGGGCCCGTAGTAGCGGCACTCATCCAAGGTCTGCGCGCCATAGGTGGCCTGCGAAAAACTCCAGAGCTTGACGCGCGAATCCTTGGCGACAAACCCGAGCGTCGGAACGGTGATCAGCGGTTCGCCGCCCTGCGCCTTGGTTGCGACGACGAACTGGTTCGCCGTTGCGTTGTTGGGCAGATTGCTGCCGTCGCCAGCGGCAATGTTCTGAAAGAAGTAGTCGTTCGCGGTGTTGTCGACATCAAACTGCCAGTTGTAGCGACTGGTGCGGTTACCGCCCCAGCGGCGCGTTGGGTAATGCAAATCCGCATGCTGGCTGTCCGAGCCAAAATTGACCCCATAGATCTCTGGGTTGATTGCACGCCGCGTGCCGCCCGGGTCGACTGTGATCGTCACCGCTGTCGGCACCACCACGCCGGCGGTCAGGCGCATTTCATCGAGATAAAGCACGCCCTGATTCCCGCCGCTCTGATCCTGCACGATGATGCCGTCGAAACTGCCGCTCGGCGCGCCCGGCCCACTGAAGGGCAGGACGACCTCCCGCCATTGCGAGGCGGCGATGCTGCCGCCAGTGACCAGACCGGCTAGCGGTTGGTTGTAGATGATTGTGCTGCCGTTCTGCAGCACCAGATTGACGTTCTGCCCGCCGGTGCCACCGCCATGGACCGCAAACCGAAGCTCGGTGTAGCCCGCGGTGTTCAGCGGGGCATTGGCATGAAAGTAGAGGCCTTGAAAGCTGTCTGGCTCCATGCTCGCCGAGCGCGTGCCGGCATACACCGGGTTCGGCGCCTGCACGTTGAGGTTCACGGTCGCCCAACTCCAGTTCTGGAAGCCGGCATTCAGACTGTCGGCAAACACGGCGACGTCCTGCGCCTGGGCGGGTTGGGCCATTGGCGCGCCGAGGAGCAGCGCCAGGAACAATCGAGCAGCGGTGTGAGGTTTCATATTCAGACAAACGCTGTAGGGCGCCAAAACGCGTCATGGAATCACATTGTGCGCCGAGCAGCCCGGGAATTGTGTGGACCAGACTGGGTTTTTCAATCGACGCGCGTTCGGCTGAGGATTGCTGGTCGGTCGCAGGTTCGAAAATTCGTGGTGGACTGCGGTACCGACGCCATGCTCCCCGAAGACAAGGTGGCGCTGAGAGGCTACGCTCGACACGCCCGGTCCGGGCGTTCAAACTTGAGGGGTGGGAGTATGGGGTTCAATCCAATTCAGGGCGCTTACTATTACATCGTCGCCAAGCACAGCAACAAGGTCTTGGAAGTCGCCAATGCGGGCACAAACGCGGGTGATTTCATCGTCCAGAACGAGCTTGCGGCAGGTACCGACTTCAGCCGCAAGCAGCATCAGCAGTTCAGCATCGAAGAGAACCACAATCGCGTGCACGTGTTTCGCGTGCGGCACACAGGATTTGTGCTCGACATCAGGGGCAACACATCGGAAGACCGTGCGCTCGCGATTCAGCAACCTTGGAACGGCGGCGACAACCAGCGCTTTCGGATCATGGATGCGGGCGACGGCAGCTACTATCTGCAAGCGGTGAACAGCGGCAAGGTGCTGGACGTATTTGCGAGGCGCGTGGAAAACGGCGCCGACGTGGTCCAGTACACCAACAATCGAATCGACCACCCGCAGCAGAATAACGATCATCAGCACTTCCGATTGGTCGTCGCGAGCGAGAACTTCCAGCAGGGCGCGTTACCCGGCTTCTCGTCGCCCTCGCAGATGATCCGCGAGGCAGCCATCGGCGCGATCGGTTTGGTGCCAACGGCTGGCGGCGCCCTGAAGGGATTGCTCGGGCATTTGTGGCCAGATGCGGCGCCCAAAATGGTCTGGCGGCAAGTCACGCAGTATGTCGAACAGTATGTCCAGTCTGCGCTGAACGTTGAACGGCTGAATCGCCTGCAGGATGGCGTCGAGGCATCATTCAAGTCGGCGAAGAGTTATGACGGCCTGAGTCCGGGCACTGAAAAGGCGGCGGCGCTGACGGCACTGGTGATTAGCATCAACACGATTGATCAACCCTTCTTCACGCGCTCGCAGCCGGAGAATGCCCTGCCGTTTGTCATGCTGCTCGGCAATCTCAAGCTCACCCTCATGCAGGAGCGGGCTCGGTTCTATCCAGCCATTGCCGGGGTCGCGCACGACGATAATCTCGCGTCGCATTTGTTGGACTTGCGCGAAGGCATTCGCGACTACGTTGTTGCGGCCAAACGAATGCGTCAGCAGTTCCTGCAACAGCGGATCGATCGAATTGGCCAAAACGTTCACATGTACCGGGTCCATACGAGTCGACCACGTGAGTGGATTTTCGACTTTGTGTTGACCGATGGCTTTGACGGCAGTCAGCACTACCTTCGGCTCTGGCCGAAGGATGGTTCCGCAAGCTCGATTGTTCAGAACGCCTTCCGGGCCAAGCTGATTGCTTGGCGGCAGAACACGGTCCGTCAGCAGTATGCGTCGTACCTCGACGGCATCCTGCTCTCGGCGAATTTGTGGCCGAGTTTTGACCCCAATCAGCCACGCCCCGTGGAACGAACCGTCACCGCTAGTCTTGGTCCTTACGGCACGCCGTTTGGCGACACGATCGACCTCGTGGGCGAGCAATCAATATCCAAGATTCGGTTCTATGGCGACAGCAAGTTGCGCGGTATCGTGGTTGAGCATCGCTCGGGTACCAGCAAGCGCCTCGGCCATGAACTCGGCGATGCTACCGAGATCACCTTGCGGGATGGCGAGCATGTGGTGGCGGCATTTGGCAGTACGAATGTCGAGATCATTGGCCTGTGGCTGGAAACCAATTTTGGTCAACGCTTGATTGGCGGCGATCGTGATCTGGGCTCCCGTTTCGATGCCGAACTTTCGAGCGATGTACGACCCAGGCTGAAGAGCTTGTCGGGAACGGCTTCCAACGATCGCATTACCAGTTTGAGCTTCGAATGGACGTACACGATCCTGGGCGACCTGCCTGATTTGCAACGCCGGTCGCGACGGTCCAAGGCCAAAACCAAGACGAAGGCGAAGGCCAAGGTCAAAGCCAGGACGGCATCCTCGTCACGGGCCAAACTCGCGCAGCAGACTAAGCCCAAATCCAAATCGCGGTCGGCAACCAAGGCGGCCGTTCGAGCCAAGCCCAAGCGAAAGGCCAAGACCAAGCCAGCGCAACCAACCACAGCCAAACCTAAGCGGGTCAAGTCCGGCGCGGTCAAAGGCACCAGCAAAACTCCGGGTCGCGCGCTCAAGCCGAAGGCAGGTGCTGCCAAGCCCACAAAAGCTGCCAGCAAGAAATCGACCAGCACACGCCAGCGTCGCGGGTGATAGCGGTGAGCGGTATCAGCGACTCAAGGAATTGAGTCGGCAAGATGGCGTCCTGCACCTGGCGATTGCCAGGGCAGGCTTGCTACGGGGCTTGGGGCGGGTCTGAACGATCAGGTTAAACGGATTCGGACCCGCCCTTATAGGGCGCGAGCACCCGCATGATCGGGCCCCGCCACAATCATTGCGGCTGATCGTTACCAGGGCCCGAACACAATCTGCACGGTGACCGTGCCCGTGGGCGCGGGATCAAACTTCGATGGCACGTTGGGCTGATTCAACGGTCCGTGCACCGGGCTTTCGTCATAAGCAAAGCCGTAAGCCTGGCCCATCAATGTCCCTTGCTTGTTTACCGCCGCCGGGCCGCCCATCAATGAGCCACCACCGGACGCCGCTGGTGCGGTGGAAACTGCGCCCAATGTGTAGCTCAGTGAGGTGGTAGTCGGCACGGCGGTGAGTTGGAAATTGCCGTTGTAGGTGCCGACGCCAACGCCCTGCACGGCGATCCAATCGCCGACAACCAATCCGTGTGCCGATGTGGTCGTCAAGGTAGCCGTGGTCGTGCTGCCCGCGGTGCTCGCGGTCGCGCCGGTCGGCGCTGCGGCAATCGCTACGGGCGGGCCAGCAGGTGCTGTGAAAATCAATTGGCCGTTCGACGTTGCCGTATGCATGAACAACGAAAACTGATTCTGGGCGGCCTGTTGATTGCTGAGCGGCTCCGGGTACCAGTTGGTCTCGGTGCCCCAATAGGCGGACGTGTCGCCCGCCGTGCGCCCGGTTGTTCCGGATGGGCCTTTCAGCGCGATGCCACGATTGATGGCCGACACGATATCGCGCTGCAAACCAAGCGCGACTTGGCTCGGGGGTACGGTGTATGACGTCGTCTGTTTGATGAACACCGCGCCCGACGTGTCGGCATAGACGCCTGCATTCGCAATCACTTGATAGCCTGCAGCAACGCCTGTGTTCGCCGGATCGGGCGTTTTCGGACTATAGAGGTTGAAGACGTTGCCATTCGCATTGGTCATGCCGGTGTCGGTGTAGCCAGTGAATTGCAACACACTGGCGGTTCCGACCGTGGTTGGCAGGCCCTGGTAATAGTTGCCGTCATCGCCCACCATGTTCAGCTGCGTGCCGGACCCGTATAGCGTGGTCAACGTGGTGTCCCACAACGACGCCAGCGAACTGTCCGAGTTGGCGCCGTCCGCGAGATAAGCCCCCGGATTCAGCACGCCCGGATACTGGTTGTCGATATCGCTGCTACTGCCATACAGCAATGCGCCATACGCGGTATTCGCCGCAAACGTCTGCTGAAACGCGGCAATGATGCCGCCACGGGTGATCCCGCCGGCTGGTACCGGCTGGCCGACCTGACCCAGTTGATTGCCATTGACATCGAGCAATACGAGCGACAACGGAAACGTGAAGCCATCAACGGTCTGCACGTCGATATGCAGCAAGCCGGTCGCGCCCGCGTCGATCGTGGGTTCGACAATCGAAAATGGCGGAAAGCTGCTATTGGTGTTCGGCGAATTCGGCGGCGTATTCGGCTGCTGGATACCAAGGCCCGTCGCCGCCCACGAAAAGGGAAACCCGGGCGGATTCGTCGGAAACCCCGCGAAGCCAGGCTGTGTCGCAATGGCCGGCCAATTGTTTGGCACGACAAACAAATAGATGCGGGCGCCGTTCAACCCGCCAGGCTGCAACACCGGATCGAACACAAAGCTCGAAAATGCACTGATGTCGTAACTGGGAATCACGCCGGTCGGCCGCGGAAAAGTTACGGTGCCTTGATTGAGGTTGGCGCCTTGGTCCGAGCCTGCTGCTGTGGTCGCGGTTGATAGCTGTAGCGACGTGCCCGACAGCACCGCTGCGATCGTCGTCCCGGGTGCGATTCCGGGGGCGGTCACTAGGCCGCCCGTACCCACATTGGCCGTGCTACTGAGACCTGTGATGGACAGGCTGCCGGCGGTCCAGGTGCCCGTTTGCTGCTGTGTAAACGTCACGGTCGCATTGGTTTGACTTGCCGAAATGACGCTCGACAGCGTGATCACGACATTGTTGATGCTGGCAATCGTCGTGTTCGCAGGAATCCCCGTGCCCGTGATCAGATTGCCGACCGCAACTTGAGCGACGCTCGCCAGATTGCTCAAACTGAGATTCGTGGCGCCCGATTGACCGCTTGCTGTCGGCGTGATCGAAAACGTCAACGGACTCGTGCCCGAAAACGTCGCGCCCGCTGTTGGGGCCGTGCTCAGGGTCACACTCGAATCGCCGGTGACGCCGCTGACGGTGGTGCCCGTCGCAATGCCGCTGCCGCTCACGGCTTGGCCGTAACGAATGTTGCCGACCGACGGGGGCGGGACCAGTCCCGTAACGCTCGTAGAGGTAGTCTGGCTTGTGCCGCCAACCATGATGAGCGTATTGATGGTCGCGTTGCCGCTGGCGGTTGCGGTCAAGGGCTGGCTCAAGGTGATGGTCATGGCGATGCCAGTCACCGTGGTGCCACTGGCGATGCCCGGGCCCGTCACCGTATCGCCGAGCAGAATGTCATTGAACATCGGCAGCCCGCCCGTGAACGTGAGCGTGCTTGATCCGGATGCGTAGCTCGGCACGTTCAGACTGACCCCCGCCGGCGAGGGCGACCAGGTCAGCGCGCCACTGCCGTTGTCCTGCAGAAACAGCGCCGAGGCGACGCTGAATCCCAGCACGCGTAGCGAATAGTCCGAACTACTGAGATTGGTGTTGTTGACGAGCGAGAACGTATAAGCAGTGTTCGCAGACGACATGTGGACTCCCCAAGGTATAGACGCCGAGGCACGATGCTCGGCGTCAGCCAAACCTACCCGGGAAGCGCGGGCGATTCAATTACTGCGCGACGCTTGCGTTGCTCGAACTGCACTGAAACCGTCTTGTTGGGTCCCGACTATCGGATGGCTGCCAAATACACCGCGCGTCACCCCGGACTTGATCCGGGGTGAGTTTGACGTCTCGCTCTGTCGCGCAAGGGCCGCGCGAATGCAGCGTTGCCGGTGTGAATCAGATTGCTCTCACAACGATCAGTTGGGCCAGTAGATACCGCGCCCACATTGAATCGCAGGAATCAAAAATCGGATCGCAAACGAACCGATCCCAATTCCTTCTTCAGCGACCGCGCAAACAACGCCGGCGCCGTCCAGGTGTACAGCACAAACAGCAGCCACACGATGTTGGCGGCACTGCGGGCCTCGGTGTAGCCCTTCAGATCGAGGGTGATTTCCAACAGGCGATAGAGCACATAGAACGCGATCAGTATCACGGTCGAGCGCGCGATACCGCCAATGCTGAGCCACGCCATCAGCCGCCACCAGGCCCCAAGCAACAGGCTCTGTCGGGCCTTGATGCTCGCAAACAGGCGCATGGCACTTTCGTCTGACGGATCAATCTGCAGCGCCCACAGCGCATGCTCGCGCGCATCACTGACTGCGCCGCGCTGCAGCGCCAACTGCCCCGCCATGACCAGGGCCCCCACGGATTCGGGTTCCAGACTCAGCGCCTCTGTCGTCCACTTGTCCGCCTCGTCAAATCGGCGCTGATCAAACGCATGCAGGGCCAGCCCCACCAGTACTTCGGTATTCTCCGGCTCCAACTCGTGCGCGCGCGCCAACGCCTGCGCGCGCAGTGTGCGGTCATTGATCAATGTCGCGAGGCGCGATTCGGTGAGCCAGACCGACGCATCCATGTGCCCGTCTACTTTCGCGAGCGCCAAATGCTTCTGCGCGGTGGCGATTTGCCGTGCCGCGAGCGCGCAATGGGCCATCGTCAAATGGCCGAACACGCTGTCGGGATCGAGACTCAACGCGAGGCCAGCCTCATGGCTCGCCGCATGGACGCGCTTTTGCGCCAGCAGGCAATTCGCGAGCAGTGCGTGTGCATGCGCGTCATCTGGATCCGTTGCGAGAACTTGGCGAAGCTGTTCAATCGCCGGCCCGATCTGGCCCAATTCCAGCAAGTGGGTGGCGCGTCTCTTGGCAAGTGCGGCTTGATCGAAGCTCATCAGATCACCAGCAGAAACAGCCAATGACTGTCTTTCGCAGCATTGGTGAGCATGGGTCGAAGCAGGAACATGCCAGCAAGCAGCACGAACATGCCGGCTTGCTTCTTGCCGCCAAAATACTCGAACAGTTCGACCGAGCGTTGCTGCAGGCCAGACGCCCAATACGCCGCAGCGAGTTTCAGCACGATGACGCCAAGATACGCGTAGCGGAGCGTCGGCTTATCCAGGTCGAGGGCGGCGAGCAGCACAAACGATCCGACCGACGCGAGAATGCCGAGGACGCAGATCGTGATTTCGCGAATGCGTGTGACCGAACCCACGGCCAAGCCATTGAAGGCGAGCCAAGCCAGCCCAAAGCTGCCACTGACGAGCATGCAGGCGAGCAGGGGCCACATCGGGTCGACCACCAGGCGCGCGAGCCCGCTCGGCCGGGGTTCATCCAGAATGCGATAGCTGCTCATCGTTTGCCGAACGTGTCGAGAAACTGCATGACGTCATCGTACTGGCCGCCCTCGTTTGCATAGCGCGCATAGTTGCGCGCGGTGGTCAGCCATTCGAGCGTCGTGGGTTTGCACGACTTGAGTGCGGTCTTCAGCAAGGAATCCGACAGCGGTACCTCATGGCCCTGCGCGACCGTTGCTTCGATGGCTTCATCGACCGCGGTCTCAACCAGATTGGCCAGGTCAGCGCCCGAGAATCCACCGGTTTGCCGCGCCAGAAAACCAACGTCGATTTCGCCAGCGAGCGGCCGGTTCTTCAGCAATCCTTTCAGAATGTCCTCGCGCGCGTCCTGATCCGGGGGCGGCACAAACAGCACACGGTCAAAACGACCCGGGCGCCGAAACGCCGGATCGACCGCCCAAGGCACATTCGTCGCCGCCAGAATCAACACGCCATCGTTATTGCGCTCAAAACCATCGAGTTCGGACAAAAACTGACTCACGAGCTTTGCCGTGCCGGACTCGCGCGAGTATTGCCGCTTGCCGCCGAGCGCCTCGACCTCGTCGAAGAACAGCACCGACGGCTTGCTGCGCCGGGCTTGCTCGAATACTGCCCGCAACTTGCGTTCGGATTCGCCGATGTAGAGATCGAGCACATCCGACACCGCCACGTTGTAGAAATTTGCTGAGCACTCGCCAGCCGTCGCCCGAGCCAGCAGCGTTTTGCCGCACCCGGGTGGCCCATACAGCAGCACGCCGCCGCCGGCCTTGCGCGCAAATCGTTGGAACAGCGAGGGCTTCTGAAACGGCGTAATGATACGTTTGCGAATCTGGGCCTTGACGGCGGTCAGCCCACCGACATCGGCAAACGTCACGCGCGATTGCGCAGGCTGAAACAGCAAGATGTTCTCAGCGTCTGGATCATGTTCGGTGTTGACCGACGTTTGCAGCTTGTCGCTGGTGCGGCGGGCACTCGCAATCGAGACGATGCGCGTGTCCAGCTGCGCCGACAGGCCGCCATCGTCCAGTCCCGGCGCCAGTGCTTTTGCCGCCGCCAACGCTTCGCGCGCGGCGGCACGTTGGTCCAGGGTCAGCAGCAACTGTGCCCGAAGCAACAACGCCTCGGCTTGATCATCCGGCACCCATTCGAGCGCGCGCTCGGGCAAGCCATCGGCCTGCAGTGCCTTCGCGACATTCAACCGATCCAATGCCCCGAAGCGCGTGGGTGAAATGCCCAACTCGTTCAGCACGGCCACCAACCGCCCAGCCAGATTCGCGCCGAGGGCTGCCTGCAAATAGGCTTGCAGCAAGGGTTGATTGTCCGGATTGGCCCGCAGGGCCGCCTCGATCGGGCTCAGAATCGCGTCGTTCATGCGCGGATGATGCCGGATGGTGAGAACCGCGCACAAGCGCAATGTGACACATCGGCGCGCACTCGTTGCGTGCCTTGGACGCTAGTCTGGGAGGGTGTGGCCCGTTCCATTGTGGCGCACCGCATTGCACCCAATATCGGTGTTCGACTGAACCCGCAACACCCCTCTCGTCACCTCGGACTTGATCCGGGGTGAGTTTCATCGTTCCAATACCTTGCACCACTTCGCGCCCGGGATCTGTCTTCGATTGAACCCGCAACACCCCTCTCGTCACCCCGGACTTGATCCGGGGTGAGTTTCATCGTTCCAATACCTTGCACCACTTCGCGCCCGGGATCTGTCTTCGACTGAACCCGCAACACCCCTCTGGTCACCCCGGACTTGATCCGGGGTGAGTGTCATCAGTCCCCAACTGCCCTGAATCCGCGACCGAATACTGCCGCACAAACACCACGTCGGCCTCAATAACGCTGAAGTCGTCTGCACGACTGACCGGAAAGAACCCAGAAAGTGTGAACCCGCGCGCCGTGAGAAATTCAAGAATGTCACCGAAGCGCGCGGCGCGCTCGTAGATGGGTCGCAACGATGCTTCTGTGACCACCAAGTCGAAACGATCCAGCCAAGACCCCGCGCCCTGCAACACGTCAAAGTCCAGTCCCTGCGTATCAAGCTTCAGCATGGGTCGATTGCCGCACACCCCGCGCAGGTCGTTTTCGATCACATCGGCCAACGTCCGGAGCGCTATCTCGACCGAATCGATCGGACGAAGCTCCGTCGAAAAGCGTTGCCGCCCAAGCGCATTGATTGGCAGGACCGAGCTGAATGTGTCCGTCGCATAACACGTGAGCTCGGCGCGTCCCGCCGACCGACCCAGGCCAAACGCATAAACATGCCAGCTCGGATGGTTGGCGGCACACCCGCGCAGCGCCGCGCACGCTGCCGGGTGCGGCTCAAATGAATGAATCTGCAGGGCAGGGTGGATCCGGCGCAGCTGCGCTGCAAACTGCCCTCGGTTCGCACCGACATCGAACAAAACGTCGACCCCGCGCCTCGGCACCAGCAAGCGCAGGTGCGCCTCAAGCTGCTCGCAGCCCTTCGGGTAACGAAAAATGTCGAAACCAAGCGCACGGAAACCGGCGCGAAGCAAGTCCCTCAATCATCCGCTCCTGTCTTGCCGGGTTGATGATACGCGGCGGAGCGTAGCAGGCGCTGGGATTGGTGAGGCGGGATTGGAGGATATCCATGCATTTCGCCAGGCTGGGCCTGGCGCGGCGATGTTTCCGCGATCGGGATTCGAGTGATCAGACTTGCGGTTGGGTCCGCAGGGCGCGCTTGCCAAGGGGGAAAAGACTGTCCTGATCAGAGTTTCGGTGCAATACCCCCTCGCAGTTGACGGCGGAAAAGGAATTGACGATTTCCCACCGAATGGCGTGGTCGAACGCGACAGCGCTCAGTGCGCCCCAGTCGGAGCTTGCGTGGGTGATCGCGAAGGCCCCGATGCGAGTCAGAACGCCATGGCTCGCCAGTAAGCCCGGCGCGCCAGCCCATACCCCACCAGCCAGTGCCGATGCGTGTCGCGGGCAAACTGGATGAGTCGGTCCAAGGCGCCCATCGCGGTGACGCGGCGCGTCCCGAAGCCACGGACTTGGTCATCCCATTGCTGGGGGTCGATCTTGAGTTCAGCCAGGATGGATCGCGTGCTGGCGGCAATTCGGCCAGACTTGCGTCGGTGCCATTGGCGGCCGGTGTCGTCCACGAGTTGCAGGTAGGCTTTGTTGCTGAGATTCAGGGCCTCCTGCGGCATGCCGGCGATGGGCCTAACCGGTTGGAATCGCAGCAGCTCTTTGGCACGGATCTTGACGATGCGTTGGTGAACGCTGGTGTGCTTCGACTCGATGATCTTCTCAGTCATCTTCGCCCGAATCGGGTTCAAGTCGGTGTAGACCATTGCTGCCAACAACGCGCGCTCATCCGCTAATGCCTGGGCTTTGAATCGGCCTTCCCAGAACCGTCCGGTGCAGTCGTCCTCGCGGTTGGCCTGCCGAGCAATCAGCTCGGCGAGGCTGCGCATAAACCAACTTAAACTGCGCAGGCGATCTCGATATGTTGCCACCCGCTCCGGTGTTGCAGCAATGTTGGAGATCCGTGCCTGTTGTGCCTCCGGATCGTCGGAACCCGGGAACACTTTGCACCAGCGCCGAGCCACCTCTTCATCCGACCATTCCTGCACGGCCACCACATCGACTTTCACCACCACATGCAGATGATTGCTCATGACGGCATAGGCGTAGATCGAGACTGAATAAGCCTCGGCCAGCGCCATCAGCCGGTCCTCAACCCACTGGCGGCGATATTCGCAATTTTTGTCATTGACCTTGTCATAGCCACAGAGCCAGGCCCGCCGGACACAGCGACTGACGCAGTGGTAAAAGCCTGAGCAGTTGGTCGGAACGGTACGTTCGCGCGCTTGTGGCATGCTGATCGCCTTCCTTGGCGGGGAGTTGCGGTGATCTTGCCATTCAGAAAGGCCCGGCGCATTGGCTGAAATCTGAGATTGGGGTCAGAAATTTCTGAATTGTTGGGTGTCCTGTATGTTCCAGGCCAATTGAACCTGAAGCAAGTCATAGTAGAAGTGCAAACTCTCGGCAATGACCGACAATTTGCCGCCTGAATTAGAATATGACTTCCTCAAGGTTCGTCGGGCAGCCCTATCCAGCCAGCCCACTCCTCGATCTCGATAAGTTCTTGTTGCAAATCGAATCGCTTTTTTTCCGCCTCACTTGCCGTAGTTGAAATTGGCTGAGCTGGGCAATCCTGGAGTGGCCCAGGAATATTGAACTTGTTCTCGCCAACGTCCTGGAGGTCCATCGAAGTGAAAGCGGGCAGCGGAACAGAATCCACGTCTGGTCCATTGTTCCCCAGGAGAACCGAGTAATAGATTGGTTGTGCGACATCTCCAAATCGCAATCCACGGCGCTTTTGAATCGGATCCCAGCACCAATAGGTATTCGCAGTTGGGGCCGCCAATCGGCAGTACTGTGGCGCAGCAAGCACCGAGCTATCAATTCGCTCTTTGTTTGCCTGCTGTTGGCGTCCCTTCGTCGTGCTGACTCGAACGTCGGCGTGAGGTTCGGGAATCATCACAGGTACGCTTCGGATGGTTAGATTCCCTGCCCCAATTGGCGGAGCGAACAAGTACGCATAACGAGCGACGCCAGGGTTGTTTCCCGTGACGGGAAACTTCAATGCCGGATCAAGAGCTCCGCCAACAACGCTGTACATCCATTTCGCTGGAAGGCCTGAGCAAGATCGAAAATTATCCGCAGCGCGAAGCGGATAGAGGGAATTTTGAGGGAGCCAGATGGAATTGTTGTAAAAGTAGTCGGTGTTATTCCAGGCTGCAACGATAGTGGGCTCTCTTACATCGAATGTGCCGACCGCGACTGCCTCGCGTTCCTCGCCAAGGCGCCCTAGGTACACGACTTGGATAAATAGATCAGTTGCATTGATCGGGATCGGATCCGCTGAAAAATCGAACATCTTCTCGACAAATGCCGGAAGTGGCTGACCCGCCCCACCCGGTAAGTCAGAAGGACCGGATACGGGAATCGGCGCCGATACCGAAATCTCCTGAAATTCGGTTCTCTGCGATTGCCCTGGTACACATGCCGGCTCAGCAATTATCAACGCCGGCGGCGGAGAATAGCTCTCCACGCGTTCGCCGCTCAAGTCCGGTTTGTAGCAGGCATTTCGATGATAGCGGGCAACGGCTCGCAGCGTCCCTCCGCCCGCAATTTGGTCGACGATAGATACTGTGCCAGATTCTACAATTGGGTCCGTTGAGTTTCGTACATTGAGCCTTACTGCCTCAAATCCAAAGATACCGTTGTTGTCCGACCGTCTGGGGTAACCGTCTGAGTCAACTGTATGAGAAACGCCCTGATTCATTACTGCAAAAACGCGCTGGGCAATCGGTTCGACTTCAAGCTTTCCTCGAAAGAAATGATTTATCAGGCCTGCGCTATAGGCAATTGCGCGAGGTCCCAGCATATTCCCCATCTGCGTGTAGTTGGCAAGGGAGACTAAGTTCCTGCTCCTTTGAACGCCCAATGTTGACCAGTAGCCCTTCGAAACGATCGGCGCTCGCCCTGAGCTGTCCAAACCGCTATCAACATATGATGGTGCGACGGCATCGGGAACCTTCCAATATCCGACCTTCAGCCGCAAACTGCCAAGACCTGGGATGGCAATGGGATCAGTGCTTGATGGACTAAAGACAACATCAGGGGAGTCTATACTTGGTGGACTATTGAGATTCTGATCAAGGCCACCTTGCGTATAAAATCCCCGATTCGCATAGTCGGCAAGGCCTCGTCGCTGATTCAGCGTAGCCAGCGGTATCAAGTCTGGGTCAGTTGGGTCACCAGATTCGCGCGTTGTGAAATACTCTCTGGGCAAACTGAAGCTTGGGATGGGGTAGGTACTTACGCGGAAAGCCTCTCCGCCGGGCGGTCCCTCTGGCAATCCTTGATTGAACAAGTCAAGCCAATCGTTCTCCTCGCAAGCGTTCGTGGCTGTATAAACGCTCGTAGAGCTGGATTGAGAGAGTGTTCTGTTGTACTCCGACACGACTCGAAAGTTACTGAAATTCTCATAGGTTCTCGTTGCGGGGTCTTCGTTCCCGAACTTGTAGACCCCTTTACAGACGTAGTTGTGCCGCTCGCTTCTTGAATGTTGTGGGCTCGCGGTTTCTTGCAATAGATGGATCACATGCCCCAATGAATTGAGAGCGGACGCATAGAGAGACAAGCGAGCGTCTGAGTCTGCTTTCGCCTTCAGCGCATTGATAGGGGCGCCTTGTTTGTAAGTTAGCGCCGTGTAATAGCTTTTTATGGCATCCACGTAACTAAAGTGGTTGCCTCTCATGGTGTCCTCTGAGGTGCTGGCAGCAAACGGGTCCACTTCGCCCAGTGCCCATTTAAGAGACGGCCCGCCTACTAAAGGAAGTCCGGACTCATTTGTAACTGGGTTGTAGAAATGGAAAATCGGGCGATCGATCTCCATCCATGGGTCTACATCTGGCCTATCGTTTGGGTTTGCGTAGCTTGAGGCCTTCAAATCGTCTTCTCGAATTGCGCCACGCATCAGCCAAGCTTCGATTCGCAATTGCGGAGTCTGGCCAAGCGACGAGGGGGGTAGTCTGCCCGAGTACGGCAGCGGCATTACCCGTTGCTCAAATTCCTGAGGGCACCTATAGCGAACGTTGGTGGTATCGGGAGGCGGGGCAGGCGAAAGCCATTGAGGAGAAGCATCAACATAGCTGTCTCGCCTAGCGACACTGGTGGTCGCAGCACACGCTTCTTGCTCAGGGTTCTCAAACGGATGCGCAGTCTCCAATCTGTCAAACCCGAGGCGGCTCATTGCGGGCGCGTTGAAAAGTGTCGAGCGTTCGTACGCCGATTGAGTCATGCGCGCATGCGTGTCAATCTCATACCCGTGCGCCGCTGAACAAAACACGTAAGCCAAGAGAAGTCTTCTCACGTCAGCTCCAGGATTCACTATTTTTGTCGATTCGCTTCTATTTGCTGCACTTGGCTTTGGCAACCATCGACTGCAGCTTCGGCCAAGCTGCGACGTCACCCTGTTGCAGGGCAATTGCAATAATCTCTTTCAATTGTTGAACAATCTGATCGTCTTCGCATTTGAGAAGCGCTGCGAACTCTGCTGAAGCCAAGGGATCCTGGGTCTCTGAATGCTCTCCAGCATCGCCCAGTCGGCGCTCTAGCATGCGAGCGCAGCGCAAGGACGGATAGCTATTGGCAGGATTCGCTAGAATTGCCGACGAGATCGCTCTGGGAAGCTCGGGCGAGCTCGCTTCTCCGCCAAACTCAAAATAGGTATTCGAGGCACATTCGAATCGCTCGGGTAGTTGGTCATAAATGCCAAACGCAACGAAGACCTCTGAGAAGAGCTCATTCTTGGAAATCACTCTAGTCACTGGTGGAACCGTCCCGTCAGGAAGTGTTGACAATTCCTTCCGAGCGAGGTCCGCATCAGCTTCCACGATCATGCGCTTCAGCGTGACCGAATAGTCATCGTAGTGGCGCGCACTCAAGACTCCACCGCATCCGGTCTGAAATGTCAGTCTGTCATGGATCTTGTTCTCAGGGGCATTGAGCAAGATTTGACAGCTTAGTAATTGGACGAACAAGTTGTCTGGGCCGCTGGCTCTTACCCTGGCAAAAAATTCAGGTTCCCAGCAGAAATCGGGCGATTGGGCGAATGACTCATTGTCAAGGCATGCGCTCCATGCAGCAATGGCTAGTTCTACAGGGCTTGATTGACCGTTAGCGACAACTGCGCCAGCCAACTCCAAGCGGGCATTGCCTGATTCCTCCAGTAACAAATCGGAAACTACAGGCTCACTGCGGGAGCATCCTGCTAAGAGCAGGAACGCTGTCAGCCAGAAGATTTTGCTTAGGAAAGTGTTCGGAGGCATCGAAGTTACATCTCTGAAATTCGCCAAACACCTGTGCTTTCACGCTTGAACTGAAGCGGAAAGCCGGCATAGTCTCCCGGGTGTTCCGTGTCGGGAGTGGCAACTACAAAGTCGGCGCTTGAGCTGGATATCCGCCCGCTTACTACTTCACCCAGGCCGTTTGCAGCTGTTGACAGGTTTACGCCTAGTCCCTGCCAGGCGGACTG
This sequence comes from Ahniella affigens, assembly GCF_003015185.1. Classification (GTDB taxonomy): domain Bacteria; phylum Pseudomonadota; class Gammaproteobacteria; order Xanthomonadales; family Ahniellaceae; genus Ahniella; species Ahniella affigens. Next base: position 4,609,050 of record NZ_CP027860.1, on the reverse strand, counting down.
CCAGTCTGCGCGGTCTTGTGTGAGCACAGTGTTGAGCGCGCCACTGATGTCTTGCGCTTGCAATCGATGCTTCATCGTGTAGTACAAGTTGCAAAGCGACTCTCTGGCGTAGGCAAGCGCACTCATTTGGACTCTGAATGTGGATTCAGATACCACTGGTGAGGTGCCAGAGTTACCATCGTCGAACGTTACACGCGCTCTAGCTAACGATACGGACGGGCTGGTGAAATCAAATGCAAGTGGCGCACCTGCGTCAGTCGTAGTGATCTCAAAATTGCCATCGCCGTTGAAGTCGATCTCGATCAGCGATATTGCGGATTGGCCGGCTGGGACATGCGTCGTGAGTTTGAACCCGATCCTTTTGGGCGCGTAGTCGCCGGAAGTAAAACCAATAAGCGACACGTCAGGAACAAGACTCGGATTGTACTGAACCGTCCTAGTCACAGTCTGGCTAGTGCCGTCCTGTGACGTCAAAACAATGCTTAGCGGATTGGCGCCAGGGCTTAGCGCAATTAGCTGCGTCGTAAATGATGCAGCGTCTTGTATGGCTGGGTACTCGCCATTGACTGATATACCAGTATTCGGAGGGCCCGAGTAGGTTCCATACACCTGGATTGATGGTGTGCCAAGTACGGCACCATCTGGAGGAAATGCTACGGAAAGAGACAATGGTGTCGAATTTGAGGGAAGAACTGCAGTGGGAGGTTGTTCCCCAATCTCGAACCCTGACTTATTCAAGCTGAGCGGGTAGCCACAGTTTTCAGATGCAACTGCTCGCGGAAGTGAACCGCAAGCAAAGCAGAATACTAAGAATGCTAGGGATGACGGCGCTCTTAACTTCATCTGCGGTTCTCAAAAGCCCCAATTAAGCCGAGCCTACCACAGTGCCAGGGGCATCGGGCGAGCCGGTCGGTTTCGGGCCGGAGGGGCGCCGCTGCGACTGCTGAATCCCGATCCAAATGTCTGATTTGACCAAGTGTTGAAGCAGTTCATGCATGGAGTGTTTAGTAAGCGTACCTGCAACGCTTCAGCTTGTGGAATTTGCGCAACGCGTAGTAACTGGGCTCGCTCAGCGAGGCGCGGAACACTATCTCACTGAGGGCAGATCATGAGTCACGCAAAAACTCACCTCAGGGCTTCAACTTGGACTTCGGAATGAGCCAGACTATGCTTTCCGGGAAAGCATAGTCTGGGCAAAATCGCACACACTATGCTTGCCCGTAAATGAAAGTACCCCCGAAAAAGCACAAACTATGCTTTCTCCCACACAAGCTGTGGGAGAAAGCATAGTTTGTACGGTTTGGTAAAACATAGTTTCGATGTCTCAAAGAAGAGCTTTATAAATCAACGCCATAGGTGACTAGTCCGTCGTATTGATACCGGGCTTTAGTTCTGACTGAGCAATTCCGGATCCGTTACCGAGCGTCGCAGTCTGTCATTCTGATGGATTGATCGAATCTTGCGACGCAGGGCGGTATTGGCCATGACCATCATCGACCCGAAGAGATAGCAGTGTTGGCGGCTCTGTCGAATCCCGGGCTGCCTGACTGTAGGTTCGCACCCCAATTTTGCGAGATCGATAGGCTTGGGTTGTAGTGCGGTCGACTTCGAATCCATATGCTTCAGACGAATGGCGCCTGTTTTAGATGAGCTTTCGCCTGGACAAGTACAATGCAGCGCGACTTTGCACGTGTCACGGCATTGTAGAGCAACCTTCGCTTCTGGTCATCGCTGCCGGTGGTACTTGCCGGCCAAAGAACTATCACATTATCGAACTCGCGGTTCTTGGCGCCATGTACGGTCATGCCTCTCCATCCCCTTCCGTCGCTCTTGCCGATTCGTCGACGCTGAGCGAAAACGTGAGAAATCACTCTCTCAATCTCCTCTCTAGAGAACGAGACCTTGGACTTTGCGCGCCTCTGCATCTCCATCCAGTCTGTCACTTCGCGGGCGACGCGGGGATCACCCCCTGCGCCGAGCCATCGGCTCACATCGGAAACATGGTTTATATCTTGCAACGCAAGCTGAGCGAAAAATGCGTTTGTCGCGTCGACCCCAGATTCCTCCCAGGAGATGACGTAAGGGCCAGCCCCCCGTGACGTCTTGTTATTGGCTATCCAGGTCAGAGCAGATTTCGCAAACTGGCCAAGCGCGGGTGTAATGATGGCAACTCCCTTCCCCCCGCCGTACCAATCAAGATTGCTGGCAATCCACGAGCCGGCAAGCGGCGGCTTTGGTGTCAGCTGAACCTTGAATTTTGTTCCAGATGACGGCGCTAGGCCGCTTCGAATAGCGGCGGCAGCGTCGAGCAGCTCCGTAACGTTCGTACGTCGAGGCTGAGTAAGCTCTTCGGGCGGACACACTTCGCTAAGCCAAGTGCATGCGGGATTGGGGCGCAATCGTTCGTCGAGGCACTGAAACTCGTCCGCCGCCGCAAATACTTGCAGGCTCGTGGCCAAGCCTTGGACCAGCCTCAGGCGGTTAGCGGTAAGGTCTTGTGCCTCATCCACCAAAAGGATTGGGAACGACGCGGCTACCCATCCTCGCACCTCCTGGATCTGCAACAACTCGCCGGCAGCATCACACACACGATTGTACTGATTCGGGTCAATGTTCGCGTGGCCGAGCCGTGCGGCAAGAGCGCGCCACCGGCGGACCAACTTCCATGCGAAGCTATCAACAGTGGCGCATTCCGCTCGCCTTCCAAGAGCCGGGAGCTGGCCAAGCCGCTCTTCCAATCTGCGACGAGAGCCGTGCATGAATGTGAGCGCCAGAACCTTTTGACCCTCTAACAATGGAGCGGCCTCAAGTTGGGCGATCAATGACTGCAAAAGCCGGTATGTCTTGCCGCAGCCGGCACCTCCGATAAAGGCTTTGACCGTCACGGCTGGAACACCCAGACCCCATCAGCATCGCGAACGAAGCGAGTAGTGGCGCCTGAGCCCGCGCAAGCGCAGGCCAATCCGGCGAGGAGGTCTGCAGCGCGCGAGCGGCAATGAGGCGTAGTAGAGATGGTTTCCGCTACGTGCTCATAGGCGATCAGATCCATTTTCTTGGACTTGAGGTGCGCGACCACATCCGCCGCCGAAGCGGGAGGCACTTGAGATAGCTCGGAAAGTTTAGCGACAGCGGTGCCTTCATCCGCCAGCAGAACCCAACCAACCGCGTCTTCAATCATTGCGCCGTCGTTCCAGCGGATGATAGCGGGAGGTGCCGTAGCCTTTTGTAGCTGGTGGACGTAGCGCAACCCTTCAGCATCACCATCCACAAGGCACGACACACGCTGATGCAGCCTTGAAAGCAATTGGTAAGTTTCGATCACCTTAGCATCTTCGGTAGGAACTACGCCCACTTCAATTGCGAACGGCCCGCTCATAGTGTCGACCCAGCCGGCAGTCATTATGAGAGGTCTCAAGATGCATCTAAGAAGCTGGAAGTCAGATCTTCCCTCAGGTATGAGCAGCGAAGGCTGCATCAGTGCGCTAAGTACTTCCACGCGGCTATGCTGAAAAAACCTGCGTTGCCAGTTCGGTGCATCAGCGGGTAGCGGGAAACTCAGAAAAGGCTCCGCAGACAGTTCGCCGTTGTGCCTTTTTACTATCAGCACCGAAGTCGGGTCCGCCATGCTTGCCACCAGGGGTGAATGTGTAGTTACGAATGTCTGTGTCGAGAGTCCCTGAACTCGCTGCACCAAGCTCTGCTGTGCCGACGGCGGTAAGTGAATCTCTGGTTCCTCAAGCGCCATCAGGAACTCTCCTCCTGCGGCTGCTCGGATGCGGCCAAGCTCAAGGAGTAATAGCAATCCCTGCATGGAAACCAAGCCGCTGCCTTGTCTCCCGGCGGGGACACTGAATCCGTCAGCTGCAGCAAAGTGTGCTGAAACAGCCTCCATGACGGCGCGACTGTCGGTAGCGGTCAATCTAAGCTGGACCCTTGGCGCATTTGGAAACGAAAGCGCCAATTCCTTGTTAAGGTTCTGGATCAGCGGCTCGATACCTGGATCGGCATCAATAGGCTGGTCAGGGGTTCGCAAACGGTCGCGCTCTGCGAGAAGAGCTGCTGCAGGTTGTGCTGCCGCCGCCATCACAGTCCGCCTGAAGAGTTCGTTGCCCCATGAAAACACCCTGTCCCACGTACGGCTTGCGCGGACTAAGTAAAAGCCAAGTTCGTGGATGAGTTTGCCCGGTACGAGGGCCGGTGATTCATCAACAAAGGGGTCAATAGGCTCATCATGGTCGTGGAAGTAGCGCAGCATCTCTACGGACAGAGATTCACTATCAAACCTGGCTTGGACGGCAATTTGGCAACAGAGCTTCCAAGCCCGGTCATCTCGTTGCGGGTGCACTGTACCCGTGCGCTCATCCACCCACTTGACAACCGCTCTTCCGTCGCGGAACCAGTGACTGCAGAGCTCGGGATCATCGTTTGGAAAGTCGGTGATTGTGGCCGTTAGACTGATGCGATCCGCAGGCTCAGGACTAGAGCCGTAGAAATCGTGTTCAGTTAGCTCCCGCACCAGTCGATCGCGACCGAGCAAGAGAGCCAATGCCTCGATCAAGGTGGTTTTGCCGCAATTGTTGTCTCCGACGAAGACCGGGTGCGCGCCAAATCGAACGAAACCAGATCGGATGCCGCGAAAGTTCTCGATCTTGAGGCTTGAGACTCTCATCGTGATTTCCTTAGGGCTTTAAATGATGCCTTAGTCCGCTAAAGGGTCGTCCTGGAACTGCCCCGGCAAATCGGTTCAGCCGCTTCCCCATCATTCGATACTATCGCTAACCGCCGCCAAAGTGGTCGAAAGGTTTTGGGCGCGCAGGGGCAAGCTAGCAGATGATGCCATCTCTGCCGTGGAGGTCAACGAAGCATCGGAATCTTCAGGGGCGAATTTACCTCGCCGCGCTGCGGCACCTGAGGACTGCTTTTGCCCGAATGAACTTGTGAACTACAACTGGCAACATCGCGATAGTCAGCGATCTCAGAAACTGATGCCATGTCTGGCCCAAGTCTGCGTTCGCGAGCAATCTGTTGAGCTTGTGCTAGATTTTACCAAGGCCGGACGGGGAAGCTTGCGAAGAAATAGCAAAGCATTTATACCTAGGTACTAGATCTGATTGGGCGGAACACTGGCAAATCAGGGTCTGATTGGGCCCACGTAAATGCTAATTGTTGAGGTTTCTGGCAGGGTTGGTTTTAGGAGGTGGGCATGGGGCTGAGATTCAGAAAGTCCTTCAAACTGGCGCCAGGCATCCGCATGACGATGGGAACCGGAGGCGCGAGCTTCAACTTTGGTCCAAGAGGCGCATCTGTCAGTATCGGCAAACGTGGCGCGTTTGCGAACAGTAGCGCCTTCGGTCTCTCTAGTCGCACCAGACTATCCTCCCCTGCGGGTCGCCAGGGGAGGCCGAGCGCAGGTACTCAGAGGACGGCGCAGTCAGTCACTGTCAACGTATCGGTTGGGGTCACTGATCAAGGTGATCTCTACTTCTGCGATGCATCTGGCAACGCACTGCCCGAAGCGTGGGCTCAAGCAGCAAAGAAGCAGCATCCTGAAGCACTGAAGCAGCTGATTCAAGGCAAGTGCGAGGAGGTCAATGCTCAGATTGAAGCCATCGGTGAACTTCATCGTTACACGCCGTCGCCCCTGTTCAAGCCCTCATTTTCGCCGTTGGAATTCCCGGTTCCGAAACCAGACCCGCCTAAGCTCCGAAAGCTTGATTTTCTCGCTCGGATCTTCGCTGCTCGTCGGCGTCGAATCGAGGCGGAAAACGAAGAGACGAGCCGGCAATATTCCCTAGCTATATTGAGTTGGGAAAACGATTTTACGGCGCATCGTCAGCGCGAAACACTCCGCAAGCGTTTGATCGAAGAGCTGATATACCACGATGTCGAAGCGATGGAGCAGCACTTTCAGGAGGTGCTCCAGGAAATAGCATGGCCACGCGAGACAACGGTCGCACTCGAACTCCAAGATAGCGGCCAAGTTGCCCTTCTCGATGTCGACTTGCCTGAAGTCGAGGACATGCCCAAGGCGGTAGCGTCCGTACCTGTGCGCGGATTGAAGTTATCGATCAAGGATATGACTGCGACACAGATTCAACGCCTATACATGCGCCATGTTCACGCCATTGGATTTCGAATCATCGGTGAGACATTCGCCGCGCTACCAACGGTTCAGCAGATCGTCTTGTCCGGGTATTCTCAGCGGCGCGACAGGTCAACGGGGCAGTTGCAAGATGAATACCTGCTCTCAGTACGTGTGGCTCGCAAAGCTTGGCAGGAAGTCGATTTCAGTGAGCAAGGCCTGGCGGCACTTGATGTCGTCAATGCATTGGAAAGATTCGATCTGCGCCGAAGTATGAGCAAAAATGGCGTATTCAAACCCATTATTCCATTCGGGTGACACACCTAGTCTTGGCCATGAGTCTTAGTCGAGATTTGGCGATCTCCAAGCTCCGGTAACCACGTAGCCAATTGTGCTGGCTCACACCGGGCCGCTATGCCAGCCCAAGTGCGTTTTCCGTGCCGAATTCGCCCAACTGTGAGTGGACGGTCGCCGTACACCTCTAAGGCCGCTCCGCGTCCCGAAGCCAATCACTGAGCTTAACCATGCCTTGCTTGAGCAGCTCATCTTGACATGCTACCAGGCGCGAAAGGAACTGGCCGCCATCTGATAGCTCTCGCTCTTCGCCTTCGCGGAACAAAGATGTAAGTGCAACTGCGTAGGGTGAGCCATTCCAACTTTCAAGAACGAGCGAGTGTCGAAACGCCGCTTCAAGAGCTTCAAGCGCATGGTCTGGCTCAAGAGAGGCCATCGAGGCAAGCCATTCACCAAATCCAAGCAATTCATGACCCTGACGATCAGGTAAATCGGCCAGCACGGCGAAGAGGAGATTCAAGAGCGACAAGTCTATTGCTACGCCCTTGCAGTCGAGAAAGATTCTTGTCAGGTCACCGAGGTCGGTGCTCTGATGCTTACCAATGCCGAGAATACGGATCAAACCTTTTGTGCAAATTGCTCGGTGCGCTTGGCGCGCGAGGTTCGCAACAAAGACACTTGTCGCACAGGAAACCGCTTCAGGTGTGCCAGATGCAAAAACGTCATCGATGTAGGCATCAAGCTCGATATGCTTCGCAAGACAGCTCAGTGCACCAATCCGCGCCCAAACCTTGATCGCTTCAGTGTCGCCGCTTTCTCTGAGCAGAAGTAAGTAGGGAGCAACGAGCTCGAAGCGTGAGTGATAACTGTTGTACAGGCACCGAAATGTATGATGCCAGCATTGCCCCTTGCTGCTTAGCAAGGCGCGATTGAACAGTGTCCAGCCGAACTGCGGCGAATAGTGCACTATGACGGGAAGAGAGTGCAGAACTATGGCGCAGACTGCAGGGTGCTCGTCGGAGGCAGCCCGCTTGAGTGTTTCCGATAATATCAGGGGAATTGGACGTCTTGATTCGAGACGCCTTCCAGCCAACCAAAACGCTGCCGCGGCGGCAACGCCCCGCGTACTGTTGATTGCCGTCCCAATCAAACCGAGGGAGTCTCGCCTTTCCGGCAATGGGTCGTGTGCGCTGAGACACATAAGTATCAGCACCGACAGCCTATGGCAATCTTCGTCAGAATCTAGAATAGGGACGCACGCCTCGACAATGTTCGAGAGCTCATACCTGCCGCGCCAGAAATCCATCGTACGTTCAACCATCCAAAGCAATCGATCTGCGAGGAGTGGCCCATCGGGCTCTTCATTGGCGGTCCACTGCTCGGCCCGCTTCAAGTTGCCGAAACGGAACTTCAAGTGGGTCGCCACGCCAGAAAGAACTGCTTCAAGGTATTCCAGATCGACGGAAAGGCGTTCGAGCTCAAGAAACTGAAGGAAACGTAAGGGCGATCTGCTCGCGGCCTCTCGAACCTCCCTTTGGAGTTCGTCTTTTCCGCCAACGATCTCGTCATCTTCGGTATAGCGGAATGATGCCGATTCGTTCTGTATCGAGTGATGACGAAATAACTGGACCAACGACCGGTCCGAGAGCGATACGAGAACTGCCCACGCGACGGGCGGCCTTACCCAACCGCCGCGGAGATAAAGCTCTGGCGCAGGTGGGTGGGGACCGCGAAGCGCGTCAACGCGAGCAATCAACGCTAGGGACTTCTCCGACCTGAAGCACGGGGGCACGTGCCAAAGTAGATCACGCAAGCCAACGGCACGCCAATCAACTTCCTCGAACTCATCAGTGAATTCGTCACCGTCGAACACTTTTGCCGACTGCTGGATTAGGTCACGCTGCTCAGAAGTCAGGTGTGGAAAGGCGGCGCTAATAAGGAGACCAACCTCCGATCGGAGCCGATAGTGGTTCAATGTCTCTTCATCTTGAAGCAGTGCCAGGGCATCCTCAATGAGAACATCTACGTTCTCTCGGACAACAATCAGTGCCACGTACCGAAGGATCAGGTGTCGACTTGTCCTCATTCGCAGCGCATTTCGAGTCCACCAATTCGATTTTTGACTCGCATGTACTCTGCAAGCATCTTCGAATGCCGCGAGAAGCTCAGTCACGTCGCTTACCGGATGAGTTTCACGAGCGCTATGAGCGCGGCCGAAGCTACAATCCATCAGGAAGGAATCGGAAAGGCGGCGATCGGATTGATAACGTTGTGCGAATTGGTCAGACCATCTCTCAATGTCATCAAGCGCAAGATCCAGCAATGGCTCGGACATGGTCATCCGTTCTGACAAGAAGCCTTCAGACACAAAAGTGTGACGACTGCAGTCCAGAGGGAGATTGGATTCGATGCCAACGAAACTTGCAGGCTCAATCTTGCGGCAAATGAATTGCCACAGCAGATCATCGGCGGAATTTGTCGCCAGTACCCACTTCGAAAGAGGCGCCCCCAAACTCTCATGTTCGTTGTTTTTGTTAGCTATGAAAACCTCGAAGAGCTCGCGCACCAATTGAGTTGGCCAGCTCGGTGCGTGGTCAAGTGCGCGGATTGACGACCATCGCAGCTGCCTGGGGTCAACCCAAGTCCACGCGAGCGCCTGCTTCAACAGTGAGCACAGGTCAGGCGGTGGGTCATTCGAAGAAGCTTCCCAGTCAACATAGCGAATGAGCCACGGGCCGTCTTGATTTGCGACTAGGTGGTTGAGCCAGTTGAACCGCAAGGCGCTGTGCCATTCCGGGCTGTTCGCCCGCCTGTGGAACTCAAGAAAGAGTTCCTGACGCTCTTTGAAAATATGTCGAACGAGCGGCCAGTCATCTGCAGTTGGTGGCATCTCGGCAATTGATTCGACCACAAGTCGACGGACGTGAAACGCAATGTCAGCTGCATCAACGACCTGCCGCACCTGGTTCCGAAATGCAACCAAACTATCGCTGCGCAAGGAGAATAGAAAGGCCCGAATAGTAGGTCGAACAAACGGAGAGGCGAACCGGGCCCTAATGAAACTGGCCAGGGTCAATTGTGCTCGTCTGGCGTTCCAGACCGCAAGAACATCAAGAAGCGTTTGGTGCGCGAAGATCAGTCCACGATTGGCCGTGGAAATCATCACGCCTGCACTGAGGAGCGCATGACTGATGTGCTGAGGCATGCTGATACTGGCAGCGGGAATGTCCAAGCGCCGGTTGTCAAGCATCCATTGTGCCGAATCCATAAGCGCAATCAGCCCGGCTTCGCCCAAGGAAGGTGAGTCGCGAACAGCGCAATGCAGAAACTGTTCCGTGAGCTCTTGCCCGGACCGGGCTAGAGGAACGACACCGCACTTCAATATTCCGTGGAAGACAGCCAAGAGACGCGGGTTGCAAACGAGGTCGCGCATATCAGAAGGGATCTGGCCGGGATCAGCTCCGAAGCCTGCGATTAGCGGAGATGCTTCCTTCTCCCAGTCCAAAGGCGGAATGTCGAAGACATCACCCCATGTGCGGTCCGCAAGTCGTCGCTCGTACTTGATGTCGAAGGAACGACATGCCACAACGACTGTCGTGTTGGGAACCAGTCTCAGTCGATCTACAAGTGACAAGATGTGCCCGAGTGCAAAATGCTCGCGCGCAAGTGACAACGTGTCGAGGGAGTCAATAAGTACAACGACATGTCTTGACTCGGACAGGCGAGCGGCATCGGCCAAAAAGGTCGCCGGAAGACCAAGCGCCTCTATGTCGCTGGCCGAACGAGCCACCGCAAACTCCCTCGACTGCAGGAAAACTGGATATGCGTCACCGCCTTGCTCAAGTCGCTCTAGAATCGAAAGCAGCGCACAGGTCTTGCCGATTCCTGGGCCGGCTGTGATCAGCAGGCATGCGGGTTTGGTCAGTATTCGGTCCACGATTTCGTGAACGACCGCTCGTTCAAGATGAACTCCGGCAATTTGACGAATCCAGTCTCTGCCGATCGCAGACAACCGGTTGAGATTGTCGAGTGAGTCGCGCTCGGCTCTCGGAAGGCAGACTTCAAAGCCGCCTTCCTGCAGCAGTTGGAGCAAGTCCTTCCGCGAAAGTGAGTGTGGGTCAATCTGGCGTCCGTCCAGTTGTGTTTCCCGGCGAGAGATGGCATCGATACGCGTTGCAATTTTCTGGTACGCGCCCTGGCCGTGCGCGACATGCAATTCCAATTGCCCGACCGTTTCGGAGCGAAAGCGATCCTGATTGACGGTTTCGAAGTCAAGGTGCCTCAGAAAGTCGAGCAGTTCAGCGCTACTTGCTCCGTGATCGGCCAGCCCACAGAGTCGTCTCGCAACGTCACTCAGTTCATCAGTGAGTGATTTTTCGAACGCGTCTCCTGTGGGTTGAGTCGTAGCATGCCCTCGGAGCTTCGCAACATCGCCAAAGTCGTTTCGTGAAGCGAACAGAATTTTGGCAGAGGGCTCACGGCGCCACTGAATCCATGCCTTCCTCAATTCATCGTCGAGATCACCGAACGACCAGGCCTTGAAGTCGGTCTGATTCTTCTTGGTCTGCACGTAAAGAATCGCGTCCGTATATCGAACAACGATATCGTCGATAACTATCGGGTTCCCGGATGAGTCCAGGGAGGTCGAATCGACCTCGATTGCACGCAATTGGTCGTTGTGAATCATCTCCACGGCGAACCGTGTGGCGATCAGGGTTTGAAAGGCATCCCCTTGCGAGGATCGAACGCCAGATATGCTCATTGGGACCCTCGTCCAAGACTTGCTCGTGTGTTTCGAAAAGACGTTCTGAATCTAGGGCTCACTGTTGCGTCCTTGCAAGGTGAGGAAAATACGCGCATAGGGCACGATCTCGTCTGCCGTTTGCCACTGCGAGGGTTCTTCGCACTTTCCGGCCAATGGACTCTGGATCGCCAATAGGTTTGAGTCTGGGTGACAAGGCAAGTCGATGGAGATCGCTGAAGTCCCCGTTCACTATACGTTGCTGGCTTCGCGTCGACTTGATTTCCATTGGGGGAAATCTTCCTTCGTCTTCAAGGGCGAGGTATAGCTGCCAGAGGAGGATGACTTGCGTTCTGAACTCTTCTGGCGAGATGTCAAACGCCACGGTAGGGGTCGACGCCAGGGGGAAAATGCGTTCCCCAAAATAGAGAGCGAATTCGGGTGCCAGGAACATCGTGTCCGATCTGATGCAGGCGATCAGCAATGACGTATACAGGGACTTGCCGATCCGGAAGCAATCTTCGAACTCGCCAGCTTCACTGGCACTTCTCAGAATTAGTACGAGCGCTGCAATGCTATCCATGCACACGTGACATTCCAGCAGAGAAAGGGTCTTCAGAAGAGAAGGTCTGCGGCGATATCGCCCAAGACGCAATTCCCTGGGTTCGAAAACTGCATTCTGTACGAGCGGAATTGCTGCTCGCAGATGATTCTCAATGCCGCCAACCAGCGGAACCTTGACATTCAATGCCGTCCAGAGTGGCAAGTACAGATCGATTGAAGAGCCAGGCACGATCCGATCCGCTGCCTTTATTGTGGCCGGGCCTGGTCGCATCGCGCCCGTCGCGTACTTTGCCCAAAGATTGTCGCTGTTTGCGTTTCGTTCCTCTGACGAGGCTCGGTACTGCTCTGGCCGAATCGCCTTCCCTACTGCATACGCTGTCGTTTTGCGAATCTTGCTTCTCAGGCGCTCGAACCAATAGCCAGTCTTGATGATGTCGATCGCCCTCGCATCCGATGCCGCAGTGCCCGCTGCAATTTCGCCTGAAATGGCACAAAGTCGGGAGTGGCTGTAATTCCTGATTACATTCGAGGACTTAGCCATATCGTTGGCCAAACACTAGAGTAGCGGCGCGGCGTTCGCTACTTCTACCGCATTCCGGGCAGTAGGAATAGGCTCAGTTACGAACTATCCGTAACGGGGCGTCGAGCATGTCAGAGCAAGCGAACAACCTGATTGCCGCACTTGAGCGAGACTTGTTGGGGCGCTATGGCCCGATTATTGGCGCGGACGACCTTCGGCAGGCACTCGGATTCACGTCGCAGGATGCTTTCCGGCAGGCTGTCTTCAGAGGCCAGGTTCCTGTGCCTATCTTCGCTTTACCCAACCGCCGTGGAAAGTTCGCTCTGGCCAAAGACATTGCTCGATGGCTCGCGGAAGTTCGTTTGGGCGGCGAAACGGCGAACACGTCGAATCCGGCTGATGAGGTTGGCCAAAAGGTTGCCGGATGAAACTTCTTCGCACGCCACTCGCCAGGTTTCGCGGCACGTTTGTTCCGGCTGAAGCGCCAGTGTCGAAGGATTTCTCCATAGAAACATGGGGGGCGCCCTCATGAGATAGCCAATTCTCATCGACGCAAAAACCAAACGCCGAAAGGCGCAAGGGTAGTGACCTTGTCCTTCCGGCGTTTTGAGTACTGCTACTGACTGTGGCTTGCGGGCCAGTCCAAAGCGTACTCCGGGTTCTTGCGCCTTGCAATAACCCAGCACTGTGGTCCGGATCGGGACGTCCCTGGCGTGCATCCGATCGTGAAAACGGCTCGCTTTTCAACGCTTTGGAGTGATCTATATGTCGTATTCCCTTGAGGAACTAAGGGGGCATCCTGCCTGGCGAGGCCTGTCGGCCGAGGCCAGGGAGTTTCTTGCTCAGTCTTTGCTCATGCCGTCCCGCGATGTCGGTTCGGGTGGATTTGCTGCGGTCTCTGGCGCGTTTCCATCTCGGAAGGTCGGAGCCTCAATTCCGTTCGAGAGTCGGAGCGCCGAACTGGCGCTTGCGGTGCACATGGAATTCGACGCCGACGTGCTCGCCTTCTACAACCAGTTGCCACCGGTGGAAGTCCGCCGGACGCGCAAAGGCGGGGGCCAATATCCGACGTCCTACACGGCGGACTTCCTGGTTATCCGAAAAGATGAGCTGAAAGTCGTGCAGGTCAAGACAGAGAAAGAACTCCGGAAGCTCGTCGAGACGCGATCAGCTGACTGGACCGTCATTGAGGGCTGCTACGTGGACACGCCAGCCTCGGAAGCGTTCCGGGCTTTGGGGCTTGCACACGAGGTCGTTTCGACCCAGAACCTGGATCGTTACCGGACTGCCAATTATCGGCTGTTGCTGCGTTCCAGGCTGGCAGAGACCGTCTGCGACGACCAAACCAGGGCGAAGGCGCGAGCCGAACTGAAAGCGAAGATCGTCGTGTCTCTGGCAGAGCTCGCCAAGGCTCTCGGGAGCAAAGACCTCTCGCCGCTGTTGCAACTCATTGATGAAGGCGAACTGGTCGTCGACCTAGAACGCTCCCTGATCAGCTCCCCGGAAACTTGCTGGGTCTCGACAGACAGGCAGTTGCTGGAGACGCACCGGGCTGAGTGGCTGGCTCCAGACCCGGCAGGGTGGGCGCTGGCCTCTGAGATTCCGTCGGAAAAGCGCGCGAGGCGGGCGCTTGAGATCATAGACAAGATTTCAGTCGGACACATGACGCCATCCGTTCGGCGCTGGCAGCGCAAGATACAAGCAGGCAAGGCGATGGGGCTCTCAGTATTCAAGTCGGCACTGCCCAATTGGCAACAGTGCGGCAATCGAAAACCGAAGCGGCCGGACGTCGTCAAGGCGTTTGCCGAGAACGTGATCCGCGATCGATGGGGAAGAGCGGAGCGCCCTGCGAAACGCGGCACGTATGGCGAGTATCGCCTTCTGGCAAAGGCCTGGCACCCAGGGCTCAAGTACGTGTCAAAGCCAACGTTCCTGAAGTTACTCAAAGAACTGGAGGTTGTACTGAGTCGCCGCCGAAGCGGCGCGCGGGGCGAAAACGCAGCCAGTCCACCGACGGCTGTAGCCGACCGTGTCATTGTCGCAATGAGGCCGTTTGAACAAGCTACTTGTGACCACTACATGGTCGACTTGTCCTGCGTGGTCGCCGAGAAGGATGGCAAGCGATACACCAAGAGGCCGATTTTCACAGTCCTTCGGGATATTGCGACCGGCATGGTCCTGGCATTTTGGCTGTCCTTTGCAAAGCCCAGTCGCGTTGCCTGCGCCTGCGTGCTTCGCTCTTGTCTGCGTCGCTGGGGGCGGCTGCCTGAGTCGATCATTGTTGATCGCGGTGCCGAGTTTCTTTCGGTTTACTTCCGATCGCTGCTAGCAAGTCTGGAAATCGAATTGGTGCTGCGCCCCTCGGCGCATCCGCGATACGGGTCCGAGGCAGAACGAATCTTCGGTCAGCTCAAAGAGCGCTGGCTGGATGGCAGACCGGGGAACTCGACCGACATCAAGGAAGTTCGAAGTGTTTCTGGCAGCCACCGACCACAGGCGACTGCTGAACTGACGGTTCTCGACCTCCTGAATGAAATCGATCACTTCCTTGGTTGGTTTGCTAGATGGGGGACAAACCACAGCCACCGCGCGCCTCAGTATCTCTTTGATGAGGGGCTGACTCGCTTCCCATTTTCCGGACGCCAGGCAGTCTACGGGCCCGAGTTCGAGATTCTGTCTGCGGTCGACGTGTCCAGCTTTGCGCTCGACCCGCGACGTGGCATCAAGATCCATCCTTACTGGTATTGGGCACCAGAACTTGCGGACCTGAATCTGAAAAAGGGCAAGGTTCTCGTCAGAAAGGACCCTGAGAACCCCTATACCGTCTACGCACTTGTCCATGAGAAATGGGTGCCCTGCCAGTCGTCGCGCGCCCAGCGCACTGTCTCGCAGACGACCCTGCAGCGAATGGCAGAAGCTGTCCTCGGCACTGCGCCAAATTCTCAGCTTGACGATGCGATTGAAGACGCTGAGTCGGATCTCGTCATTCAGAAGCGATGCGCCGACGAGCGCAGCAAGGCCCGAAAGGATGTGCCGCCAGAAACGAGAAAGCCTGCCAAGTCGAAGTCGTCCCAGCCGGCCGAAGATGCACCCGTAAGCAAGGGCGAGAAATCGATTTGGGCTCAGCTCCGGTCGCTGAATATAGATGCGGCGCCATCGGGAACCTGGAGTAAGTCATGAACAACGATTGGAAACTACGCGCGGCAGAGTCGCTGGCGACAACCAAAATCCAGCATCACCACTATGAGCGCGCAGTCAATGATCTATTCAACGCGCTCGCCGTAGCGTTGCCGGGCGAAGTGGTCGTGATCGTCGGGCCGAGCCGTGTCGGCAAGTCGCGTGCGCTGGCCGAGGCTCTGAACCTCCTCGTTGGTACACTCGAAAGGGGCAATGAATCGCCGGTGATCAAGATTGATGCAGAGAATGCTGGACGGAACGGCGCATTCTCGACCAAGGACTTCATGCGGTCGGCTTGCGAGGCGATCGGGCATCCCATCTACGGATTCGCCGGGTCCGATGATCCCAACGGGATGAAGTTAGCGGCGCGGATTGAGCGCACTTCAGAGGGCATGCTCCGAAGTGCCTTCGAGAAATTTGTGGTCGCCAAATCCATTCAGTATGTCTGCGTCGATGAGTCGCACCATATCGAGTACATCCAAGGTGGCAGCAAAAATGCCGCGAAAGTCTTGGACTCCTGGAAGTGTTTGGCGCACAAGACGCAGACGGTGTTGGTTCTGGTTGGCTCCTATCGGTTGCTTGGGCTCTTGGCTCTGGCACCGCATCTTCTGGGCCGGCAGCGGCCAATTGAGTTTCCCCGATATCGAGAAGAGAACCCGGATGACCTGGAGGCGTTCGAGGCAATCCTGACTACTCTGAGCAATCAACTAAGGTTGGGTGCGGAACGGCAGGACCTTCGGCAATGGAACGAATTGCTTTTCAACTGGAGCCTTGGGTGCGTTGGACACTTGGCGCTTTGGCTTCGAACAGCATTGGGGCGAATCGCCAGTCGCGGACTGTCATCTCTGAACCGAGAGACGCTGGAACAAACGCGATTGCCGGCAAGCCAAGCAGCGCAGATTCTTGCGGAGACGCTGCAGGGCGAACATGACATCAAGGCCTCGCCGGATCGTGAGGCGCCAGAGCAGTCGCCCGGATACCCGAGCGGACCAAGGTTAACCGCCAAGCAGTCAAAGACATCCGCCAAACCATTTCGGGCTAAACCAGCGCGCCATAAGGCAGGGGGCCGGCTATGAGCCGTGCTCACTTTTTGCACCTGCCAATTCAAGGCGACGGAACATCTGATGTGGAAGCCTTGAGCTCATACTTGTTGCGACAGGCTGCACTCCACACGGTCGGTCCCGGAACGCTCGTTCGGATCATGCTCGATCGATTGCCCGACCTGCGCGCACAGGTGGACGCACGAGCGTTTCGAGTGCCGATCACGGCGTTCATTCGCCCGAACGCCACCACAGAACACTTGGTTGAGGCGCTGTCTCTGTCGACCGGTGTTCCTGCCCATGAATTCGAATGCATGACCTTCCTCGCAACTTCCCAGGCCCTGCACCGCCCACAAGGCGCATTCGCAGGAAATCTTCGGTGGTGCCCTGTCTGCTTCAAGGAATGGTCAGAATCTGGACGCCAGTCCTACTTCAAATTGATCTGGCAACTTGGAATGGTTGATTGCTGCGACATCCATGAAGTGAAACTTCGCGACTCCTGCCCGTCATGTGGCGCCAAGCAAGGCAGTGAATGCGTCCGTGATCGACTCGACCAATGTCATCGTTGCCAAGCGCCGCTCTACAAATCGCCGGTCCGAACGGACCTCCTGCCGAGCCGGTTCAAAGAGTTGTCGGCATTGATTGAGCATATTGCGACGCACCCGGGTAAGCGCTTTCCCAGAGCCGGTGTGGCCGGCGTCGTCTCAAAGATCCTGGATGAAGCTTGGCATGCCGAATCAGAGGACGAACTCTTCCAAGTCATTCCTCGTGACGAATGCGTGCGTTTCGCCAATCCCGAAGAGCCCGTCACCATCCAAGCAGCACTTCGGATCGCGTTCTGGCTCCGCGTGCCCCTGGTTGCGCTGCTGGAAGGCAATGTAACCGGCACGACGCGCCCGCTCTTGTCGGTTGCCGGCGAGTCCTTGCCAGACCCCATTGCGCCACGGAAGCGCGGCAATCGCGTCAAAGCAACGGAAGTTGCGCCCCTGGTCTCTGGTGCAGTCCGGGATGCCGAAGCTGGATCACCGGTGTCACTCAAGGCCCTCGCTCAGAGTGCCGGCGTCTCAGTGGGCTATCTCCGCTACCGATTCCCAGCCTGGGTCAATCGAATCGCCAGCCACACGCGAGAAGCCCGGCAGCGCGCTCAGACCGAGGTCACGCATCGAATCAGAGCGGCCGTCGACGACCTGGAACCCGAACTTGTTGGCCTGAATGGCGGCGTCCTGAGCCGGAAGGCAGCACTGAAGCGGACCGTCACTACGACCGGACTACCCAAGTTTCGAATCCGGGCTGAGATCAATTCGCGGGTCACGTTTGCGGCATTTGCCCCGGCCCCGCCGAAGAAGCACTGATTCTCGCGCCACGTAAAACCAAAGCCGACCAAATCAACTAAACCTGGGGCATGTCATGAAAGAAGAACAAGCTCTCGACCTTGAATCTCGAATCAAAGCGATCGCCGTGTCACGCCCCACATTGCTCCGAGTGGATGGCCATGAGCAAGACTTGGTCGCGTGGGCGATCAAGGCATTGGAGGACGCAGGCATCTACCCGAGCCTGAAATGGATTACAAAGGTTGCTGGCGGCCAGGTTGCCCAGCGTGACCTGGAACCAACCGTGGCCAAGTTCTACGAACATCGGAAGTTGGAACAAAAACGCAAGAACCGCGTCAACGACGTTGATCATCTCGCCGACCTTTACCAAGTCGTGCTTGCCAGGGCTCGCGAAGAAGTCCGCGCCGAACTATCGGATGAGATGAAGAGCATTCACGCCGAGTGGCAAAAGCTTGAGCAGAAGCAGCAACAGATTGAGAACGAGCGGCGGGAGGTGGCTAGACAGCTCCTGTTGGTAGAGGAAGCGCGGCTACTGACGCAGTCAGAGGTCCAGCAACTTCGAGATGACCAGCGGGCAATGGTTGAAAAGGTTGCACAATCAGCAATCGAACTCGCGGCCGCAAGATCCGAATCTGATCAGCTAGGGAGGGTCTGAACAAGTCCCGCAATTTCTGGTTAGATACAGGTGTTGCGGCGAGGTTATTTCAGCATGGACCAGATGAGTTTCGGTGACGCGGAATATGCGGCTAAGAAGAAGCAGACGCGTCGGGAGGTATTCCTAGCCGAGATGGAGCAAGTCGTGCCGTGGGCAGCATTGCTGAAGGACATTGAGTCGGTTTATCCGGTCGCCGGTCGCGGCCGTCGCCCGTACCCCGTTGAAGTGATGCTCCGGGTTCACCTGATGCAGAACTGGTTTGGGTTGAGCGATCCGGCGATGGAAGAAGCGCTGTATGAGATCGTGTCGATTCGGAACTTTGCCGGTCTGACGCTGAGCGGCAGCATTCCAGACGAGACGACGATCCTGAACTTTCGGCGTCTGATTGAGACGAATGATTTGGCTTCGTCGATACTGGAGCGGATCAACGGTCATTTGTCGCGCAAGGGCTTGCTGCTGAAGCGTGGCACGATCGTCGATGCGACGATCATCGCGGCACCGAGTTCGACGAAGAACTCAGACGGTGAGCGGGATCCTGAGATGCACCAGACGAAGAAGGGCAACCAGTGGTACTTCGGCATGAAGGCGCATATTGGCGTGGATGCTGACAGTGGTCTGGTCCACACAGTGGTGACGTCGGCAGCCAATGATGCCGATGTTGATCACGTTGAAAGCCTGCTGCACGGCAAGGAAGAGACAGTATGGGCAGATGCGGGCTACCAGGGCGCCGACAAAAACATGCGCGAGAACCATCCGCGCAAGCAGCGCTTCCCTGAGTGGAGGATTGCGATGCGCCGAAGCGCGATCAAGGCGATGGAAGAAGGTCGGGCAAAGAGCAATATCGTGAAGATCGAGCGTAGGAAGGCGCAGGTTCGCGCGCGAGTCGAGCATGCGTTTCAGAAGGTGAAGTGCTTCTTTGGGTACAACAAGGCGCGCTTCAAGGGATTGGCCAAGAACACCAGTCACATCGTCACCCTGTTCGCGCTGGCCAATTTGCATCGTGTCAGAAAAGTGCTACTTGAAACTGCAGGGGAGTTGCGCCCGAAGTTCGCGAGCTGATCACGAAAGAGGGGCAAAGTAGCGCCAGAACCGCTTTCCCAAGTGAAGAACGATACCGATTAGGAAGGATACTTAACGGATCACCGACCGAAACCCGCCTGAGAATCCGGAGGACGGAATCCATCGCCAAAAACCGACTTGTTCAGACCCTCCCTAGCAGAATTGCTAGGCAAATCAGATCGACGAAACGAAATCGCTAGCAAGCAATCTTCGCGTTACCTTAGTGCTATCGCGAAGCTATCAAAAGATCTGGCCAGCATAAGGACGGTTAGAGACCGTGAGACTCGGCAACGCCGAGATTTCGAATCCAAGTTGGACGGGTTGTCAGCGACTCTCCAGCGTGAGAGGGCCCGGTCGACACGCGCCCTTGCCAGACTCAATGACGCGGAAGTACAAGCACTCAGTCTAGAAAAGCAACTCCGGCGCGCTCTGCAGAGCAACAAGATCGAGGCTACCCGGTCAAATAGGTACCGATGCCTGTCGTTGATGCAAAGAGGGGAGCTTTTCACGATCCGAACACGACTACGAGAGTGCGAAAAAAAAGCTAGATTGACTCAAAGGCAACTGAACCAAGCAGAGAGGTTGCGTTCAAGGGCAGTCAAGGTCATGAGGCGCTTGAATCATTCCGAATAGGCGCAAGTCCAAGCAAGGCCAAAACCGGTTGAAATAGAATCGGAGAGGAACTTGTGGATTTTGGATGCGGTCAGCAACGATTTGCTGCCGAACGGTCGGAAGAAACCAGCAGAACGGGAGCATCTCCGAGCCAAAATCGGCTGACTGTCGATACCTTGCTAGCGAGCTACCTGATCTACGGCAGACTTCGGATGAAACCAGCTCGCATCCGACCCAAGAAAATCTTAGACTAGGCAGCGATGGCCGCGCGGCAAGAAACACATCCGCGCACAAAAGCGAGTCCAAATCATCGAGGCCCAGATCGGAAAGACTGGTGTAGTGATAGGCTACTCCCCAGCAATCGGCGGTTTGCGAAAGCATCAGTTTCGTCAATTGCGATTGGTCACTCTTGGGGATATCGAAAATGCGAATAGGGAAAGATGCGTGCTGTAGTCGACGGTTCGTAAACTCGGAACGGATAGTGCTCTTGGCGTTGCTGCTCATTTTATGCGCCTCCAATACGCGAGCATCAGAGCTCGCTGTCTATCCGGCGCCAGTTACTGCTGTCGAGCTTGAGGACCCCGTTTCTCCGCCTCAGGAGCATATCGACCGCGTCGAGAAAACAAAAACAGTCGTGCCGCTTGATGAGAACCTATTTGGCGACTCAATCAACTATTACACGGGGACGGTTGAGTTCTCAGTCACAGACGTATCGATTCCAGGGAACAGTAACCTTCCAGTAGCAATCTCAAGGAGGCTTGACGTCAGCACGACACGGTCTCGAGGCGCTCAGGGTAGAAGTCCACACGTATTCGAAGAATGGGATCTCGATATACCGCATCTTCATGGTGTTTTCGCAGCTTCAACAGGTTGGCAAGCCGGGCCGATTGCCAACGTCCGATGCAATCAGTCAGACCCGAACCTGGCAAAGCCACCTCAAATGGGTTCTATCGAAGCAGATGACTACTGGCTGGGCAATATGCTTTACGTCCCCGGATCAGGTGACGACGAAATCATGCACCTGCCGGGGTCTGCACCCAATCGCCCAACGGATGGACAGACCTACCGGTGGGTGACAAAGGGGCTATGGTACTTTTCATGCTTACCGACCACCGCAAATGGTGTAGCAGGTGATGCCTTCCTGGCTCGTGATCCGAAAGGAAATAAGTACTGGTTCAACCAATTTGTTGAGAAGCTCTACGCGCCAGTGCTCAGAGGGTCGCAAACTCTTCAGCAACTCGCTAGACGAGAAACCTTCATCTTGCCTACTCGGGTTGAAGACAGGTTCGGAAATTGGGTGACATACTCGTACAGCGCGGCTAACCCAAGGAATTTGACGCGTATCGAAGCAAATGACGGTCGCTATCTCGATATCGTTTACAATACGCAAACAGGGCCATCGAGTCGCATCACTTCAGTAACAGACGGTGTTCGAACGTGGACCTATCTATATGGAGGTTCGTCCGTCGGTACCCTCACCTCGGTAGTGCTGCCTGACCAGTCATCGTACACATACAATAGTAGCGCGCTGTTTGATGACCATGTCGACTCAACTGCTCCGACCTGCGGAGGTTCCGCTCCTTTCGTCTATTCCTTCGAGAAGACGCTATCGATGACCCATCCGTCTGGGGCGACGGGAGAGTTCAGATTCAAGTTCATCCGGAACGGTCGCACCTACGTGCCACAAAACTGCTGGACAGCCGACAGTCAATCAGGGGATCGCCACCCTCTCAACTTCGTTGCGTTAGGGCTCGTCAGAAAGCGAATAGTAGGCGGTCTCATTCCGTCGCCACTTGAGTGGACGTGGACGTATCCCGCGGCCACATACTCTTACGACTTTCAGTGCAGCCCTTCTTGCCCTATCTCCAAACTCATCACGATTCTACAGCCTGACGGCAGCCAAGCAGAACTTACCTTCGGAATTCGGTATGGATCAAATGACGGGCTGCTGCTGTCCGAGCGGTTAACAAGCGCAGGATCGCCGCTTCGCACGACAGACATCGACTATCAAATCGACACCGCGGGGCAGAACTTTCTCGCAACGGTAGGCACGCCCATTCGCTCCTATGGGGACCCTTCCACCGGAAAGTTCAAACCAAAAAAGAGTCAGGTCATATCCCAGCAAGGGGCAACATTCTCGTGGCAGGTCACGCAGTCATCGGGGGTCTACAGTTTTGATCAGTTTGCGAGACCGCTGAACACTCTGGCGAGTAGCTCGCTTGGCTATAGCAGGAGCGAAGGGAAGACCTATCAGGATTTCCCTGGCGTCTGGGTTCTCAGTCAGCCAGGGACAAGCACAGTCAATGGAACAGTCGTTGACGAGAGTACCTACTATTCCTCTACCGGACTCCCGTTCCAGGAGTTTCGATTTGGAGAATTGGTAAGGACCTACAGTCACTTCACGGATGGTCTCTTGCAATCCATCACCGATGGAAGAATGAAGACGACTAGCTACTCACAATGGAAGCGAGGAATACCGCAGACCGTGACGTACGCCGACAGCAGTAGCAAGACAGCTGTTGTGGATGATCTCGGATGGATCGCTTCGACAACGAATGAGGCTGGTTACACGACATCGTACAATTATGATTCGATGGGTAGGGCAAGTCTTATCGTGTATCCATTGGATTCCAGTTCAACATGGGCGAACACTGTTCGAAATTTCTCGCGCTCACTCGGTGCGGAGTTCGGTTTGCCAGTGGGAACATGGAAGCAGACCATTGAGACAGGGAACAGTCGGAAGCACATCTGGTATGACCAATTGTGGCGTCCGATCCTTGAGCGCGAGTGGGACAATGGGTCGCCATCTGCGACACAGCGGTTCGTTCGCCGAGACTGGAGTTCGAGCAATCATGAGATATTCACAAGCTATCCGTTGAATTCGATCTCTGTAAGAGGCGATCTGGTCTTGGGTGTTAGCAAGCAGTTTGACCCGATCGATCGTATCGTTCTAGAAAGCGTTGACACCGACGGCGAACTGGTAGCTGATGCCACAACATCCTACTCCTACGGCAACAACTTCGAGACGCTGGTTACCGATCCAAGGGGGTTTCAAACTCGCTATCGCTACCAAGCATTCTCCGTTCCTTCCCTTGACGCTCCTTCAGAAGTCTTTTTTGGTGAGAACGGTCCTTTGGCCGAGCGGGTGACTGCCACGCTAGTTAGAGATGCCTTTGGCAAGGTTACTTCGATTACGAGGACTGGAAACGGAGCGAATGCGACAAGAAGCATGACCTACGACGCTCAGCAGCGGCTCTGTCAGCTCACTGAGCCGGAGAGCGGCGCCCTAGTGATTGCATACGATGCAGCTGGCAACCTTGACTGGAGCGCCGATGGTCGAACGCCCGCAGGAAACTGCAGTTCTGCACGAAACGGCGTGCCGGTGCAGGAGCGGACGATTCGATCCTACACCGATCGAAACTGGCTCTCGGCTGTGAACTATCCGGAACTTGCGGGCTTCGTTAGTCCTGACACAGCCACGACGTATACCCCAGACGGACTCGTCAAGACGGCAGTCAACGCTAATTCGCAATGGACGTATGACTACAACAGTCGGCGCCAGATCAAGTCCGAGACACTAGTATTCGAGGGGATTAGTTACGGTCTTGCTTGGGCATATGACTCTGTTGGGCATCTCGGCTCGCTTACCTATCCGGCGGGTTTCGTAAGCACATTTACGCCCAATGCACTAGGCCAAGCGACCCAAAATTCTGGGTTGGTTTCGGGTATCAGCTACCACGCGAACGGGGCCGCTGCCGGATGGACTTATGGAAACGGCGTTGTCCGGTCAATCACGCAGACGACGAGGCGACTTCAGGACCGAATCCGCGATGTGGGCTTAGGCCTTGTTCTGGATGAAGACTATGGTTACGACGCCGGACTGAATCTGTCAACGGTGATCGATGGTAGAGACGTATCAATGAATAGGACGATGACCTATGACGCACAAGATCGTCTGAAGTCTGCGCTCGGAGCCTGGGGTGCTGGCAATTTTACTTATGACGGCGCCGACAATCTGAAGTCGCTCGTACTAGGTGGAAAGAGCTACACGTACGCGTATTCAAGTGAAAAGCTTCTCAACGTCACGCCCTCTGGGTTTCCCCCGATTTCCTATTCGCACGATGCGAGGGGCAACATTACCGCAAAGGGCGGGATTACTTTCGTGTGGGACTACGCGAATCGGCTGGTACGAACGAATGGGGTAAGTCAGTACCTGTATGATGCACACGGTCACCGGCTGATGATTGAGAAGCTGAATCCTAACAATCAGGCAACTGGCGATCGTGTGTTTCAATTGTATAGCAAGAATGGCTATCTGCTTTACGAGTTCGCATCATTGGCAACTCCTCCAGAGACCCCACTTTTCAGTAACGGATTCGAGAATCAATCTACAAGTTCAAACTCTGAAGTGCGGGGCCTGACGGGTGCGGATAGCGAGGCTGGTGCTACTTCGCTTGTACCTGTTGATTCCATGGCTCAGTCCGCTGGAGTGGCTCGATACACCACATATCACTATGTCGGCAAACAGCTTGTTGCGCGTCGAGATGCTGAAGCGAGCGGTGTCGGTTTGCCTCCCAATGGAACCGCATTTGCGACTTTTTTTCTGCACACTGATACGCTTGGGTCAGTCGTTGCAGAGTCGGACGGGTCGCAGAACGTGGTTCGCCGCGCCCACTACGAGCCTTTTGGGATGCCAGTTTCTGCGGTTGCTTCCGGTCCGAGTTTTGCTGGTCATGTCTTGGATTCGAACACTGAGCTTGTCTACATGCGGGCACGGTACTTCGATCCTGATACGGGCAGGTTCCTATCCAAAGACTTGAGTGTTCCGAGTTCGTTTGACGCCGAGGATTTCAATCAGTATTGCTATGCCAGAAATAATCCGTACAAATATGTCGATCCTGACGGCAAGTTCATATTTTTAGCGCCACTGCTGACCTTGGGGGGAACGCTTACGGCAGGAGAAGCTGCCCTTGTATGGTTGGGGCTGGGGGCAATCGGTGGAACGGTAATTCTCGAATCCCAACAACAGCAAGATCAGATCGCATCGTCGCATTTGACGCCTAGCTACGCACCTCTTGTGACGAGAGATGTAGAAGCGAGTTGGGTGTTTAGTAAGCCTAGTGATGACGTGGACGATGACACGGATGACAGCGAAGATGAGGATGGCGACGAATTCGACGGCAAGCAGAGGGGACGCCGAGGCAATGATAACAATCCTCGCCATGAAGACGGTGCGGAACCAGCGTCCGAGAAGGCTGCACGCGATATCGGAGATCGAATCAAAAAGGATCTTGGTGCCGACGCGGCGCGCGACTTTCATGATGCGAAAGTCGGCCAAGATCGTAGTCTTGCTCAACTGAAGGACGATGCCCGAGCTCTATATGAGGAAGCGGGCGAGGAAGTGCCAAAGTGGCTTCGATGAGAATAGCTTGGAGTGTATATGCCCGATTTTAAGATCCCCCCCGAGCTTCAAGCTCTCGTCGATTTACCATGTTGCAGGCTGCGAATGGGCAATGAGCTGACGTTAAGCGTTGGATTCGGTCAGCTCATTCCAAGCAAAAGGCCTTCGCGCGTCGATGATCCGGATCCAGAATGGTGGTTGGGCACCTACTATGGGACCTGGCGCATCATGAAAGGTGATGAAATACTGTGTGGCTCATTTGATGCGGCTCGTGATCGCGCTTGGCTGGTTCAGAGAATTGGATCAATCGCGCCGGGCGCGTTTCAGTCACTGACACAGGCCAGCCCTTTCGACTTGAGGCTGGATCTGAGCAATGGCATTGCAATCGACTTTATGTGGACAACCTCTGAAGTGGAGGACCTTTTCATGGTGTTCGGGCCTAACGACCTGTACCTGACGTTTGGTCCACAATCCGGATGGCGTCGTGAGAATCGCTTTGCGCAACGTTAGGTATGGGCCGGTGACGAGATAAGTACGTGTCTCGCCAGTTGAAAAGCCGGTTTGGGCTGATCCCTTAATAGGTGGAGGCGCATTCCATGCCATGCTGGTCCGTTATTCGACGGCACGCCGGTCACCGATTCCATGGGGAGTCGGTCGGGGTAGAGGTGGGTAACCCGGTACCTTGACCCCCGCCTGTGTCGGGGGTTCCGGTGCCACAAGCGCGGTTACCCATGCGCAAGAATCTTGAGAATTTGAGGCTTCACGTTGAGGGCAAGCTGATTGGTCGGGCGATCGCTCGATCGATTCGGCGCAAGCTCGGCGGACGCACCAAGCGGGAATATGCTTTCCAGGAAAGCGCAGTCCACGCGAATAAGGTCAAACTATGCTTGCCCGTAAATGAAAGTACCCCCGAAAAAGCACAAACTATGCTTTCTCCCACACAAGCCGCAGCAACGAAGGTTGCAATGGTGGGCCCGCACGGATTCGAACCGTGAACCAAGGGATTATGAGTCCCCTGCTCTAACCGTTGAGCTACAGGCCCGTCTGTTGGGCCCGTCATTCTAGCGGGTCTGGCGGGGCGCGTCTGCGGGCGGTGCTGGATGGGTTTGATCGTCAGTGTGTTGGTCTGCGCGGATCACTTCTTGAATCACGGTCTGTTGCTGGCTTGGGCTGGCGGACCAAGTGCCGCAGTTGCGAGTCGCAACACGGCGCGGCTGCGCTGTAACGTTCGGCAGCACTGCAACGCTCGGCAGCACCTCCGGTCAGCCGCCCGCGGGCGACATGGACCGGAGCGTTTCGTGGCAAATCCAGAGCGGATGGTCGGAGCTGGTCGCTGCCTTCCATCAGTGCGGCCTGTGCGCTTTGTCTTCTGGCGGTGGGTCGCCGCAATTGGTTTCAGGCGCTGGGTCGATATCAGGTGTTGCCGTGTTGGGAACTTGTGAGTCCCCATAGAGCGTGTCCGGGCCTGGCATCAAATCTGCGCGCTTCAGGGATTCGAGGGCAATGGCATTCAGGTCGTCCAAGGCATTGAGTCTTGCGCCGATGTCCCAGCGGCCGTTGGCATCGGCGCGGACGCGAATGGCGCCATTGATGTTGGTGGAATAGGCGGCCAAGCGGGTCGGGCCGCGGGCCCAGTGATGATCGCGGCCGCATTGGAAATTGTGTGCGCGTGGAAATTGGAGGAGATACGGTCGGTAGGTTTGGGCGGCGGCACAGCGCGGGTGCCAGAACAGGCCGCCGGCGCTGAACATCACGGCTTCGGCCTGATTGGCAATGGCCCAGGAGGGGTTGTTGCTGTCATGGGAATCAGAGCCGTGGTGGGCGCCGGTGATGACGGTGGTCTGGTTCAGCGGGACGGGCAGGTTGTTGTCGATGCGTTGCTCGGTCTCACCGGTCATGTCGCCGGTAAACACGGTTTGGAACCGACCATAGCGTTGGGCGATCACCATGCTGGCGTCGTTCGGATTGGCCCCGGCATTCATCATGACGACATAGCCTTGAACATCGATCGACCAACCACCCGTGGGCTCGGGCTTGTAGCAACTCAGCGGCGGTTCGGGGGCTTGCGAGCGATAGATGCCGGACTTCCACAAGACTCTGGTGCCTTGGTTGTAGGCATTCCGCATCCAGTTGCGGACATTTGCGGGGTAGTTCTGCGGTGTGTCGGACATCACAATCGTGCTGATTCGGCGATTGGCCAAGACATCCGGCAGATAGCTGTTGTGATCGTAATGGGTGTGGCTGATCGAAACCGAAATGCTGGTGTTCGGGTTGATCAGGTTCGCGATGAAGGCGCTCACGTCTGCCTTGTTCCAGCCTACCTTGTCGAACGGCAGCGCGCCGCAGTCGAACATGATCATGCGGTTCTGATTCGGGCAGAGCATCAGCTGGCAGTTCCCGGCGCCCACTGGCAAGGTGTAGATCTGCAAGAGTCGGCGTGCGTGCGGAATCTCCGGGTCGCCCGTTACTACATCCATCCAATCTTCGGCGGGCCCGGGCTCTGGCCACGGCGCGGCAGTAAGTTCACCCGGCGCCCAGGTGGCATCATCATCACTAAGCGTTGCTGCAGCCGGGGCTGGCAGGCTGGTTCTCGGCGCCGGGCAATCGGCCACCAGGTCGAGCGAGATCAGACACAACAGCACAGCCAAAAAAGATCGTGAGCACCACATGGCAGTCTCCCATGCCGGCTCGGGATAAGCCGGATCGGCAGGCGATATGCAGATGGAGTGCCAGCGCCAAACGACTGATTTGATTGACGCGGGTGTCATGCGAGCCGGTGGCGACGCGTGTCCCGACATGTCCGACGCATCGGTCTCGGACAGCGGTTGTTCCGAAACACGCGGCTCCAAAAACAGAAGAGCCCGGCTTCGTGCCGGGCTCTTGGTTGAGCGTCACAATTACACCGTGATGCGCATGAGCTAGGGTGCGCCGAGTGCGGTGCAATCACCTGTATCGGGTGGATTACCCAGGTTTGCGCGCTTCATCGCTTCGAGTTCGATCGCGTTCAAATAGGCGAGGCCGTTGAATTGTGAGGCGTAATCCCATTGGCCGTTGTTGGCGACGCGCACGCGGATCAGGCCATTGTTGTTGGTCACGAACGCCGCGTTCTGGGTGTTGACGACTTGCCACTGACCGTTGTTGCCGCACTGGAACTGATGCGGTGCGGCGTCGGTGAACAAGTAAGGCCAGTACACGCCCACCGCCGGACAACGGGGATGCATGAATCGGGTGCCCGAACTGAACATCACCAGGCTGGCTTGATTCGCGTCGGCCCAGATTTGCGAATTACTGCCATGGGACACAGCGCCATGATGGGCGCCGGTAATCACGCGGGTGCCGGCCAGGGCAACCGGCGCCACGGGATTGACTTGTTGTTCGGTGGCGCCGGTCATATCGCCCGTGAACAGTGCTTGAAATCCGGCGTATTGCTGGGCAATCACCATGCTTGCATCATTGGCGGTCGCGCCGGCATTCATCATCACAATGTAGCCGGGCACGTCGATGTTCCAGCCGCCGTGAGCGTCGGGCGCATAGCAGCTCAATGACGGTTCCGGCGCGTGCGACCGATAAATGCCGCCGGTGTACAAAAGGCCAGTGCCTTGGGCTTGCAGATTCGCCATCCAATCACGAACCGCGGCGGGATAATCGCCAGGCTGGCGTGACATCACAATCGTGCTGATGGGGCGTCCGGCGAGAACATCGGGCAGATAGTTGCTGTGATCGGCATCCGGATGGCTGATCGATACGGCGATCTGGGTCTGATCATTGATCTGCGTGGCAATAAACTGCCCGACATCAGCGCGGTTCCAACCCAGATTGCCAAGACCGGTCGATCCACAGTCAAACATGATCATGCGGTTCTGATTCGGGCACAGCATCATCTGACAATTGCCGCTGCCAACGGGCAGCGTGTAGATGGTCATGATGCCGGCGAGCGCGGGAACTTCGGGATCGCCGGCGGGCATGCCCATCCAGTCTTCGCTCTTGCCCGGCGCGGGCCACGCCATGGGCGCATCTGCCGCTTTGGGCCAGATGGTGCCAGGGCCGGCCTCCAGCGGATTGGGCAAGTTGGGTGCGGACGCGGGCGGTACGGGACAGGACGCCAGCAGCGGCAACGACATCGAATACAGCAACACGGCAAGCAAGTTTCGGGTGGACAACATGACGGTCTCCGGTTTCGGCTCGGGATGAGCCTGGTTCCAGAGGCCGTTTGCAGACCTGATGCCAAGGGCAAGTGTTTGTTTCTGTTGCGGGGGCGGGCCGTCGGTGGTGCATCGAACGCTGTCCCGACGTGTCGGACACCGCGGCGCCTAAAGGGTCTGAACTTGTCGATCCTAGACTTTCAGACCCGCAATGGCTCTGAACTTCCTCAGAGGCTCCCTAAACGCTGCTCAATGCTCGCGCGGCAGCTGTTGTACAAAGCGGCGCAAACTCTCTTTCGGCGTCTTCAGCGCCGCGGCCCAGGCGTCCAATTGATCTGGAAATTGGCGCATCACGGCGCGCAGTTCGTCGGTCGGGATCTGTGCCGGCTGGCGGACGAGTTTGCTCTTCTGCAGCAACGCATAGAACGACGTGCGCGACACGCCGAGCTGCTCGGCTGCATCGCGTACACACCACCCGCAGGCGGCGAGCGATGCGCACAGTGCCGCATCGTCGACCGAACGCGGGTCGCGATACGAGCGGCCTTTGGTCGATTCGACTGCTGGCTCATTGACGGCGTGCGGGGTCGGCGCAGCCGTCGCGGACAGGCGCTGAGGCTTCGGTAGATCAGCAAGCACGGACGCCACCGTCACGGGCATTTGGCTGCGCCGTGCCAGCAGCAAACGGCGCACCACATGAACCAGTTGCCGCACGTTGCCAGGCCAGTCGAACAGCGCGAGCGCGGCCAGGTCACGGGCATCAAACAGCGATGGTTCGACGGCGTTCTCTTGTTCGAGCACATGACGAACCAGTACGCCCAGATCCTCGCGGCGCAAGCGCAGCGGCGGCACTTGGATCACGAGCGCCTCCAGTCGTCGCAGCAACGGCACATTGAAGCTGCCATCGGCGAGCGCGCGATCGGTGGCCGCAATCACCCGAGCCGTGCTGTGCTCGCTGCGACTGGCGCCAACCGGACGGTATTCGCCGGTTTCCAGAGCGCGCAGCAGCATCGGTTGCACGAGCGCGGGCGCATCGCCGATCTCGTCGAGGAACAAGCTGCCGCCTTGGGCTTCGGCAAAAAAGCCACGCCGGCCCTGGGTGGCGCCGGTGTAAGCGCCTTTGATGGCGCCGAACAAATCCGCGGCGGCCAGTTGTTCGCTGAGGGCTGCCATGTTGACGCTGACCAACGCGTGGGCATGGCGCTGGCTGCTCGCGTGCAAGGCACGCGCGATCAATTCTTTGCCGGTGCCGCTCTCGCCGAGAACCAGGACCGGCAGCTCACTGCGCGCCATTTGCCGGACCAGGCTTCGAATGTTCGACATCAAATGGCTGACGCCAATGAGGCCGAGATCCGGCTCGCGATCGGGAATGCATAGGATCGTGCCCAGGCACAACACCAACTGCTCGCCCAGTTCAATGACGACGCCTTGAGTAAGTGCTGCGGCGTCCAGATCGATCTGGTGATTGATCATCCGCCCCTGCACCCGCACCAGCATGCGGCTGTCCGGGACGGTGATGCGTACGCCGCCGTCGCGTTGGGTGTGAAACAGCAGCGGCTGGCGTGACACCGACCGGTGCGCCAATGGCTCGCTCTGTTGCCGATTGGCGGCATGGAAGATGGGCGCGAGCCGGTTGACGGTGAACTCGGTGTTGGTGTCCAAAGGCAGCGCGGCTTGGGCGCCGATGCGATGGCGATCGGGATGCCAAAGAATGGTCAGACCGAGGCAAGTCTGCTTGGCCAGGCGTCGGCGATGTGCCGGTGCAGACAGCGTGTCGTCAGTCAGCGCATGGTCGTGGGCGCTCATGGGGTCCCTCAAGTGTGTGCGCGCGCGTGCCGGATTGGCCAACGTGCGTCGCCGCTATTGTAGGCGCGTCTGCAATTGTATCGATCGAATCAGCGCGAAGATGCCTCAGATTGGCAGCTTCCATGGTCGTCATCCTGGAAGCCGCGCAGCGGGCTCCAGGATCCAGGGCGATCTGGCGACGATGGGTGATCTAACGAGGGCCGGCCAGATTGCTGATTCAGGGCCAGATTGCCCTGGATCCCGGCTGCGCCAGGATGACGACAATAGGGGTTCAACTTGCGCGGTGCGGCTGACGCCGGTGAGCCAAGGACGCAAGCGGTACTTGGTCGAATCAGCGCGAAGGTGCCTCAGATTGGCAGCTTCCATGGTCGTCATCCTGGAAGCCGCGCAGCGGGTTCCGGGATCCAGGGCGATCTGGCGACGATGGGTGATCTAGCAAGGGCCGGCCAATTTGCTGTTTCAGGGACAGATTGCTGATTCAGGGCCAGATTGCCCTGGATCCCGGCTGCGCCAAAATGACGACAATAGGGGTTCGACTTGCGCGGCGCGGATCGAACTGCTTCGGCGCCGCCACCATCGCCCGCTGCGCCATGCCACAGCGGCCCCACTGCCAGACGCCACCGACATGTCGGACATGTCGCGACCGCTGATCCGCGGTTCTGGACTTGCCCCATGCATCGCGTAACGCCTTGTTCTGAAAGCGACATCATCATTGGCACGCGCCTTGTTCTAACGAATCGCCACGACAAGTCGTCTGTGACCGGCCCGAAGCGCCGCCCTTACTGAATCAGGAGCATTCGTATGTCCACCATCACCCTTCGCAACAACACCAACGAAGTTGTCCGGCTTGCCATTTTCAAGACGCCGGTACTGAATCCGACGCTGGGCACGATTGCCTGGCAGGTCTGCGCACCGCCTCCAGGTGGTCAGCAAACCATCCAGATTCCAGATGACTTCTCGGTGTTCGCGCAGTACTCGTCCGATCCGTCGAACCCATCCAACCTGAACTGCGAAACGGCGCATGTGCCGTTTGCCGAAACGACAGCCGCGTTCAGCATCGACTCGGTCAGCTCGCAGGATCGTCTCGCCACCGGTGCCGTGATCAACCAACAGTTCAATGGTCTGGTGCTGAACGAAGTGCGCATCACCAACAACTACGGTCTGGGCGCGCTGACCACGATCGCCGCGAATGGCGATGCGATCTATCCGCCGCAGGTGATCTGGCCGGGCGGGCTGTTCATCGAAGACGTGCGCGGTACGTACTACGTGGCCGTCGTGGCGCAGTTCACCCGCAAGGGCGATCGGCTCGTCCAGGAAGAGTTCTCGCAGACGCAAACTGCGGTGCTCGAAGGCGGCGTGCTGACCGTGACCGGCTCGATGTGGAACGGCTATTCGCTGAGCGCAGCCTGAGTCGCAACCACCAGTCCAAAGCAGCGGGTCGCCACCGCACCCGCTGCGGACGCCTAGTGTACACATCTGTTCGGCGCCGCTTCTGCTTGTTCAGAACGGCGCCGCCATTACCGGAAATCTGGAGGCTTCCATGAACAAGAACAGCAAGTCCGCGAGTGTCCCGGCGGCGGCGCACGATCCTGAAGCGACGGCAGAAGCGCCGCCTGACGCGCCCATGATCCCCGAATCGCCAGCGACACCGCTTGCACCGTCCGCTTCGGCGGCGCTTGCCGAGAGCGACACGTTGAACTGGCAGTTCTGGACACCCGATCCGAACTCGGGGCTGGACATTGCGTGGGCGCAACTTGCCGCCAAACAGTTCCGCGTGCAGTTGCTGTACACGCCCGGAACTGGTCTTGGCTCGCCGGCAGCGGGCGATTCAACGAGTCCATTGATCGTCGACACCGAGTTGAATTCGATGCGAACCGATGTGCCCTTCAGTTTGCTGGAAGTCGACAATCCCAACGCGATTCTGTCTGGTAGTTTCAATTACCAACCGAAGCCGGGCGACGGCGTGCTGTCGGTGCGCCGATTGCGGTATCCCGGTGGCTACGTCGAGATGCACGTGCTGTTTTCGGATTCGGGAGGCTGATCATGTCTCGTGGCGACTGCTCTGGTACCCGTCATTTCGGTAGCGTCCGGGTGACCTGGAGCTGCCCAGGCGCTGGCCGTGTCTGCACGGTCGAGGTGTTCTGGCTGGGGCAGTTGATCATGTCGGTGCCGATGAGCCAAGCCGACCCGGTGCAGACGTTTTCGGTGACCACCGAACCGCCAGCGTCGGATTCCGTCAGCGGCGAGTTTCGCTACGGCCCGGCGGAAGGCATGCTGCAAATGGTGTGGCTCAATACGCCGGAGGGCTCGTGGCAGCATGTGCTGCTGTGCCCGGAGGGCGTGCTGCCACCACCGCCGCCGTACACGCCATGGCCGCCCGCAGTCGGAGCGAGTACCGAGACGGTCGAGCTCCGGATCGATCCGGCATGCCATGACCTGTTTCCGTTTGTGTTTCTGAAGCAGTGGCCGAACATCGATACATCTGTGCGCGCCGACAATTTTGTCGACTACCCGAACGCATCGATGCCAACCGCGAACAGTCTGTACGCGAACTTGCTGAACATTCATCAGCTCGGCACCGACGTTCGCAACCTGTCGATCGCGCAAGGCTTGGACTTTCTGGCCGGGCAGCCGCCGTATCAGGGCGAGCGCATCACGCGTGAGCAGCCGTTGGATGGTTTGCCGGCACAGCTGGCGCCGTTGTGGCGCGGCTTGCAAACCTTGCAGCCCTTGTGTGTGGATCGTCTGATCGATTGGTTGTTGGTCGAACTGGGTGTGACGTGGACTGAGCTCTACGATGCGGTGCAGTCGGCCGACTATGCCGCGCAGATCGATCGCACGTGGCAAAACGTGTTTGCGTTGATGCTGGTGCCTGGCTACGCGCTGGTGCAAAACGAGGAACTACTGAAGACACTGATTATCGGCAGTTTGTTGACGGCATTGGCGGACAGCGTGCCCACGATGCCGCCCGCGATGAGCCCGGTGATGCCGACCGAGGCGCCATCCGCAGAGGCCGAACGGGACGGTGCTGAGTTGGCCGTGGACGAGCCCGTCGAGCCAGCTGATGATGATCGCGATGAAGGCGCTGCACCATTACCCGCACCGACTTCAGCACCCATGACCACGCCGCGACCCAGTCCAGCCGTTTGGCCGCCCAGCCGATTGGAACAACGTCGTCATGCGACCGTTGTGTTGCCGCCGCCGGTGTTCCCGCTGCCCCCGGACGTCAGTACGGCGCCCAATCCTGCCGACGCCGATTTGCCCATGACGGGCGTGACCAGTCGGGTCAGCCCCTACGCCGTGGGCCAGTTGCAGATCGTTCGGCGCGCCTTGCTGCGCTATGAACCGGGTGAGGTGGCGAGCATCGAAAACGTGATGCCTGGCGAGCGCAAAGTGCGCATTCAATCGGAGCGCCAGATCGATCGCCAGCTTGATGAGCGGCGCGAGCAGCAATCCGAGCGCACCAGCGAGTCGGTGCAGGCAGACGCCAGCGCGTTTGAATTGGCCGCGCAGGAACTGTTGCTCGAGAACTATCAGATCAACTACTCCGTGAACTACGGCCCACCGCAGGACGGCAATGCC
The DNA here is from genome assembly GCF_003015185.1 of Ahniella affigens. Taxonomy (GTDB): domain Bacteria; phylum Pseudomonadota; class Gammaproteobacteria; order Xanthomonadales; family Ahniellaceae; genus Ahniella; species Ahniella affigens. Next base: position 4,574,047 of record NZ_CP027860.1, on the reverse strand, counting down.
ACGGGTTACTGGACATTCGGACCAATCGCCAGTGGTTCAGGCGGCGCGGCCAATGCCGATGCCCCGGCGGCACCGGCGCAGACGACCAATCAGACGCGCACCAGTCTGGCCCGCTCCATTACGCAGCGCGCGGCCCGTCGGATCGAGCAGCAGATCGGCCGTCTGCGGCAGCAGGAATTTACCCACCAGCGCGACTGGTCCGAGCGCCATACGTTTGATCGGCGCCACGCCGAGACGCCGCTGCGAGGGGTGTATCGGTGGCTGAATGCGATCTACGAATGCTGGGTCGCGCCATTGGGCGAGCGCCTAGTGCTGGAACTCGTGCTGCCCGATCCGGCGCGGTCTTACGTGAATGCCGAGTTGGATCTTGCTGGTGTGTCGTTGACCGAACCCATTCTTCCCGCCGCGATCGGGTTGAGCGACTTCACGCAGGTTTCGACCGATCCGAGTTCGAAATTGTTCTACGCAACGTTGGCGGCAACTTACGGCCTAGAGCAGTTCGATACACCGCCCCAGGAGCGGCTGACCATTGCCTGTGCGGCACCTACGCTGGCGAGCCTGCAAAGCGGCACGCTGACGTTGCCGGCCGATTACGAAGCGACCAAGGCGTCGGTGACGCTGACCACGCAATCGACCACCGCGACCGTGAACGGCCAAGTGGGGCAGGTGCCGTTCGCACTCAGTGCCACCGCCCCCATGCAGAGCCTGGATCTGGCCATGCAGAGCGGCAGCCTCGCCTGGGCAGCGTCCGCGTCGGCAACGATGGCTGGCGATCAGACGGCCGCCTCGCAAGCGGTGGCCATCGAAGTGCAACTCGACTGGGCGGACGCTGCCAAAGCGCGCTGGCAGGCGGGCTTTTACGCGGCACTGTTGTCGGCGTATCGGCGGCAATTGACGGCCTACCTCAATGCCGCGAATCAGGCGCCCGCGCGTGTGCAGTCGAACACGTTGAATACGCGGCAAACCATCCAGCGCCAACTGAAGCGGGCAGGCTTGCGTGCCATGGTTGCGGTCGCACTGGCGAAGACGGGCGAGAAAGCGCGTGTCGAGCGCTTCCTGCCGGCGCTGCAGGATTGGCTGGAGCGCGCGCTGGAATGGTCGGAAATGAGCCACCAGTTTGTTGTGGCGCTCGATGATCAGCAACCGCCGGGTCGGCGCCTCGTGCCGGGTGCAGATGCCAGCATGACCGCCTTTCTGGAAGCTGCCCAGGCACGCGTGCTGCTGCCGGTGCGACCGAGCTTTGAACGCGCGATGGTGCTGTATCTGGATGCGGGCGTGATCTGGACCGGCGAACCCGCGCTGACGCCAGCGGTATCCGTGCCGCTCTCCCCCATGGCCACGAGCACAAGCATTGATCTTCTCGAAGACTTGAAACAGGCGCAGGAGCGCTGTCGTTGCGATCGTGGCCGCGAGTCTGTCGGGCCACCCTGGGTGGTCACCATGCCGACGACGCTGGTCGTGTTGCAAGAAGGGCCCGTGTTGCCGACCTTCCCCGGTCGAGGGCTGCCCTGATGCGCTGGCCCGTGTTGCCGATGCCGCCCGCTGGACCTTGGCCACCCGGGCCAAGACCTCCGGGCCCGGAGGCGCCCATTGGCACGGTGTGCCTCTATGCCGGCAATCTGCAAGCGCTGAGTGCAGCGGCCAACACCGCCTGGAAGTGTCCCGCTGATAGCGACGCCGGAACGCCATCAGCCGACGCCGTAGCGGTGGCCGATGCCACCGATTCGGGCGTGCCGCTGCTGACCGAGGCCACGGCCTGGTTGCCGTGCGATGGCCGCAGTGTGCTGGTGCGCGCGTTTCCAGGTTTGCACAAAGTGCTGGGCAGCCTCTACGGCGCTGTCGATGCTGATCACTTCAATCTGCCCGATCTGCGCGGCGCCTTTGTACGCGGGGTCGACAACGGCGCCGGGGTCGACCCGGATACGGCAGAACGCTATTCCGCTGACGGCCAACAGACTCGTTACGCCGGCGTCGGATCATTACAGTGCGATGCTTTTCAGGCGCATCAGCACACCTACGACACCGCCACCGGAGCCGCCCCGGGCGAGGGCTCCGGCGCGTTCGCGGTGAAAGCGACGGACACGACCAAAGATCCGACGTCGGGCCGCCACAGCGCCAACGAGACCCGCGCGCGCAACATGGCGTTGAACTTCATCATTCGGGCGCGCTGAAGGTCGGCACGCGGCGCCTGACCATGTTCGATCAGGGCGGGTCACCGCCGGTGCCCACTTCGCTCTCTGGATCGAACGAAAACACGCGCCGCGTGGGCGATCGGTCGTTCTGGAACTCAATCAGCACGGTGACCACCAGCGAGAGTTCCCAGCGCCCCGAAAGTTGTTCGACTACCAAGGGTGATTCGGTCCGCGTCATGAACGCAGTGCGCTCGAGATTGGGATCGGCGACTTCTTCCGCCTTTGCCCAATCGAGCAACTCCACGACCGCGTGCTTGCTGTCAAAAGGCGATGGCGCCGACCGCCGCCGTTCCTCCGCATGGGGGATCGTAATGATGCTGGCGCCGATCACGGTGATCGTGCGGACAGCGCCGAGCGGCGCGAAGGCCAAGAGCTCTACGGTGAAGCGATCGTTTTGATAGAAGTGCAGGGCGCCAGCGTAACGCCCGACACGATGGTAGGCGCTGCGTTGATCCGTGCCTTCGGTGGCCTGCCAGACCAGCGCACTGCTGAGTTGGTCGACATCGAAACTGACACGAAGATAGACGGTGTTGTTACTCATTGGGTCGGACCTCATTCGAAGCAGACGGGGAGAATGTGGCGAGGATGTGGGTTTGGTAACGCGGGTCCCGACGCAGCGCCAGCAGTTCGGGTTCCTGGGCAATGGTCTTCAGCGGCAGGCCTTGAGTGCTGGCCAGCACCAGATCCGCGAGCGCTTGTTCGCGCGCGCCACAGAGTTCGGCAGCTTGCGCTAAACGAAATCGGACATCGACCGAAAGGTTGGGTTGGGCCCGAACCGTCGCGGCGGTCTGCTTGGACGCATCGCAGTCCTGAAGCTTGGCCCGATACAGGGCGCTGCGACTCGCCAACGTCACGTCTTCGGCATTGCGTGCGAGCAGTGGTGCCAATAGCGACACGGTGGTGCGATACGCTGCCAGGGCATCCTGTTCGCGACCCGGCAACTGCCTGAGCGCATCCGCCAGATTCGCCCAGCGCAGATAGTCGTTCGGGCTGCCGCGCTCCGCCGAAACGGCGGCGCGATAGGCATCGGTGGCTTCGGCATAGCGCCCGAGTGCATACAGCACCGTGCCAAGATTTGAGTACAGCCGGCCATCAGGACGCAAGCGCAGACCATCCTGCAGCACGGCCAGTGCTTCTTCGGGTCGATCCCGTCGCAGCAGCACGGCGTTCAAGTTGCTGCGCGACACCACGCTCAACGGATCCAGCGCAATCGCCTGCCGAAACGCCGATTCGGCCTCGACGTAACGAGCGTGACTAAAATGCCAAGTACCTAACGCATCAACGAACACGCGGTCCTTTGGGTGCCGTTGCATCGCATTGGCAAGGGTTTCTGCAGCCAGCGTGTCCTGGCCAAGCCGCGCTGCGGCCCGGGCTTGCCCGAGCAAGGCGTAGCGGTCGCCGGGGTCCAGCATCAGCGCGTACTGAAAAAACGGCAGCGCCTCGGCTGGTCGGCTCTGAAACTCCAGCGCCCAGCCCTTGCTGGCCTGGGCGCGGGCGAGTTGCGGATCGGCACGCAGGGCAATATCGGCGGCGGTATTGGCGCGCTGCAACCACGCTTCGTCGCGGTCATCGCTGGCATAGCGAAGACAGTACGCAATCGCGAGATTCGCGGCGCTCGCGGCATGCTCAGGTTGGGCGGTGAGCCGGGATTCCAGTAACGCGATTGCTTCGGCAACGTGACCCTGATGATCGAACGCCTGCAGCAACTGCTCGGCGCGATCCAGGTCGCTTTGCATCGAAAGATCGGGCCAGCGCGTGCCGCCTGATGTCAGCAAGGGGCCCAGCCATAGTGCGGCCAGTACGAGTACCCCGGTCAACAACCAGGGCCAATGGCGCCGATGCGGGGCGGGCGGTCGGACATCGCTTGCGGTGCGGAGCGCATTGAGTTGTTCATCGATCCCCGCGAGCACCTGGGTCATGGTCGCGCAGCGCTGCTCCGGTACGCGCGCACACATGTGGTCGATCAATGCGCGCAACGGTCCGGCCTGTTCAGGCAATTGGGCGCTCGGTGCCCGCCGGCCGTGAATGAGTTCATGCGCGAGACGCGCGCCATCAAGTTCGGCGTAAGGACGGTTTTGCCCCATCAGCTCGGCGGCGATTGCGCCCAGCGCATAGATGTCACTGCCCGGGTGCGGGCCGCGGCCCAGAAGCAGTTCCGGCGCCATGTAGGCCAGCGTGCCACTGCCGTCGCGGCTATCTGGGTTCGGGCCGCTGTCGGGATGGAGGTCGCGCGCCAAGCCGAAGTCCAGGATGCGCACTTGATCGTTGTCGCTGAGCATCAGGTTTGCTGGTTTCAAGTCCGCATGGACTCGGCCGCCCGCATGCGCACTTGCCATGGCGACTGCAATTTGTCGGATGAGCAGCAAGCCGCGTCGAAGCGGCAATGGCCCATGTTCTCGCAAGGCGCTGAGGGTCTGGCCACGCACCAATTCCATCACCAGTGCCAACTCGGAGTGGCTCTCAAACACATCCAGTACTTTTACAAATGCCGGATGTTCGAGCCCCGCCGACGCACGCGCCTCGGACAACATCCGGCGCCGCGCGTCCGGGCTCGGGTCATGCAGAATCTTGATCGCGACCGTGCGATTCAGGCGCTCGTCGAGCGCTTCATAGACGGCGCCATAGCCACCCACGCCAATGCGCTTGAGTAGGCGAAATGGGCCGAGTCGACGGCTGTCGCTGGTGTGTTCGTCGACCCCAGCGTCATTCAGCACGGGCTCCAGGTTCATGGCCGACCCGCGCCAGTTCGGACCAAAGCGCTGAATGGCAGGCAGCAAGGCATCAACGACGACCTCCCAAGTGGCATACGGGCATCCGCCTATGGTGCGCTCCCGGGGAAGTCGGGCGCAAGTCAGGATTGCTCAGTTTGCGGTGCGCCCGGCTCGTTCAGTGCCGCGTTCTGGAAGAGCACCCGGGAATCGGCGTGCTTGCGGCGGATTGCCAAGCGTCAGTCGTTCACCCGGGCGCCTTGCGTACGGCCATGATCCGTCGCGCGATCGTATTCCTTGTCCCGCCGATTGCCGCGTTTGACGATCATGAGGCCGAGGGCGTTGGCATCGCGTTCCAGCGCTTTGCAATTGGGGCGGGCGTCCATGTTCAGGATGCCTTCCTCGACCTCTTCGGCCGCCTGTCGGCCGTTGTCGACATGACCCTCCTCGTGTTCCCGGAGCGCGGTCATGTAGCGGTCGAAGCGCCGTTCGGCGCGCGGATCGTCGGTATAGAGTTCCGGCAGTGTGAGCGTCGCGCTGAAATCCACCGTCACATCGGTGATCCAGCAGCTTTCCGAATCGTAGCTCCAGGTGTAGCGCCACTTGACGTGCCATTCGGTGTAACCGTGATAGCCGCCTTCGATCGGCGAGGCAGCGGTAATGGCCTCTGATAGGGAATCGCCTTCCTCATGCTCCACTTCGTAATACGTTTCGTCGAGCTCTTCGTTCACTTCGGCCAAGGCGAGGGTGGCGCTGCCAAGCAGTGGCAGGGCGGCGAGGATCAGTCGAAAGCGCATGCGGGCTCCGGTCTTCGATTCGTAGGCGGGGTAAGCTTGAAGTGTAGCGACAAGTTTTGAAGCCATGACAAGGCGAAGCGCCGTTATTGGGTGACCCGATTGCATGGGCGGGCGATGACCTGTCACGTGTCCGTATTGGGCTTAGACGGTTCGTTTGCCCGGGTGCGGCCGGACGCTGGCGGGCGTTTGTCCGCGCCACCGTTTGAACGCGCGGCGGAAATTCGCGAGATCGGTGTAACCGAGCATCATTGCGGTTTGCGCTACCGTAAAGCGGCCACTCTGCAAGTGGTCCAGGGCAAACTGCATGCGCACCTGATCCATCAGCCCGCGATAGCTGCTGCCTTCGGCCTGCAAGTGCCGATGCAGACTGCGCGGACTCTTATGCAGCAGCCGTGCGCAGGCGGCCCAGGACGGAAACCGACCCCGACTCGCAATCAGGAGTCGCTGCACATCGGCACTCACACTTTGCGTTTCGGCCAGGATCTGCAGCGCCGACTGACACGCGGCGGTGGCGGCGGAAAACGCATCGCGCTGTGCGGCTCTCAGCGGGCGATCCAGCACGGCCGCGTCCAACACCAAGGCGGCAGTCCGGCTGCGATAGCGCACCGGGCACGAAAACAAGTCCTGCGCCAGTGCGTCGTAAGGCGGGGCGGGAAACGGGCAATGCACGGCGATCACGCCCGTTTCGCCCATTGCGACTGCGTCCAACAAGTTCTTGATCGCCAGAAGAATGGCCTCCAGGACCGGCGTGCTGAGTGCGCCAAGCGGGTGCGATTCGCGGATCTCCAGCATGACGCGTTGACCACGCGTGACGACGCGGAACCCAACCAGTTGTGTGCGAAGCGCAAGGAACGCTTCGAGGATGGCGACGGTCTCGCGCAGGCTGCCGCTCTGCATGGCGGCGAGACTCAGCAGCCCGTGCGTTTCCGGCAGTAGCCGTTGACCAATCAGCAGGCCCAGCGCAGGTTCGTCCGCGCGCGTCATGCCTTCGCGCAGCAAGCCTAGGAACTGGCGGGCGCTGATGATGGGCGCTTCATGGTCCAGCAGGTTCAGCGGCAACCCAACCGCATCGAGGCAACTCGCCAGACTGACGCCCGAGTACTCGATCTGTTGGGAGATCGGGCGGAGATACAGCGCGTACAGGGCGGAGCCGGATTCGGGGCTCAGGGTGGGCAATCGGGTCAGGCGAGTGGAACGGCGCATGGATTTGGCTCGGCTCGTCGGATGATGGCAGAAAATGACCCACCAAGCGCCAATGAGTGGGCGTATCGTTCGCCCCATCCTGAGCTGATTTCCAGAGCGTCGCGTGATGTCCGACCGTGCTGACAAGATTGCAACGACACATTTTACGGCCGCGCTGAACGAACATTTGGTAACGGTTGGCAAGCACCAGACCGTGCTGGATGCCGCGCTGGCTGCTGGCGTGCCGATGCGTTATCGGTGCCGCGTTGGTGGCTGCGGCAGTTGCAAGTGTCGACTGCAGTCCGGCCAGGTGTTCCAGCGCACTGACACCAGTTATTTGCTCAGTGCAACGGAGCGCGCAGAGGGCGTGGTGCTGGCCTGCCAGACCGTGCCGCGATCAGATGTGACGATTGCATTCGATCCCGAACCCGAGACACTGCCTTGGCATGCCGGGCGCGTCACCGGGCAGCGACTGTTGACACCCGACGTCGTCGAATGGACCGTCACACTGGCGACGCCTTGGTCCGGAACCGCGGGTCAGCATGCGGCGATGGCTTGTGCGGGCTTGCCGGGCGTCGTCCGCGAATTGAGCCCAATTCCGAGCGGCGATGGCCGCGTCTTGCGGTTTCTGATCCGGTTGATACCGGGCGGCCAACTGAGCACGTGGCTGCAGGCGGCCGATCGCACGGGCGAGGCGGTGCAACTGAGTGCAGGGCGCGGCGAGCTGCTACTACCCATGGATGCATCACCCGTGCTGATGATTGCCACCGGCACGGGCATTGCACCGATGCTTGCGATGCTCGAAGCCGCAGCGCGCTCGGGCGATCGGCGCGACATGACGGTGCTGTTCGGGGTGCGCCGTGAGGAAGATTTGCAACTCGCCGCGCCATGGTTGGACGCGGCGCCTGAATACGTTCGATTCGTGCCCGTGCTGAGTCAAGCGAGCGCGGCTTGGACTGGCCTGCGCGGCCATGTCCAGGATCACTTGGATACGTGGCACGCTGCGCATCAGGCAGCTGGCCACCAGGTGATCCGGGTCTGCGGCGTGCCGGTGATGGTTCACTCGGTGTTGGCGACGTTGCATGCGATGGGCGTACCGCAAACGAGTGTCGCGTTTGATCAGTTCGACGAGGGCCCGTCGCTATTGCCCGAGCCGCCGCAGCAGGACCTGCCGCCCGATCAGCGCGTGCCGGCGCGGTGGTTCGATTACGCCAAGTACCTGGGGTTTCATGCGATCGGCGTGTTCTCACTGCTGTCGTTGCTCGCGGGTGGCGCGTACACCACGATCGGATTGCTCGTCGTGGTCGCGGTCTACATTCTGGGCGATGCCTTAGCCGGCGATGATGTCCGGACCCCCGACTTTCGTGCACCAAAGTGGTTGACCTGGCAGCTCTGGGCCGCGCTGCCGCTGTTGGCGATGATTGCGTTTGCGGCGGTATGGTCCGTGGCGCCGACCGACGCGATGGGATTCGGGCAGTGGCTCAGCGCGTTAAGTGGTTACGACCTGCTGGCGGCGCGCGCGGACAGCACTGTCGGGCACCATGTCGCCGGGCTCATTTTGACGGGATTGATGATTGGTCTGATTGGCACCATTCCGGCGCACGAGCTCGTTCATCGTACCTGGGATCGGGCATCACTGTTGATCGGTCGATGGCTGCTGGCCTTCAGCGTCGATAGCAGTTTTTCGATTGAGCATGTTTACGGTCACCATCGCTACGTCGCGACCCGTGTCGACCCGGCTACCGCACCGCGTGGGCGCAATGTGTACTGGCACATGCTGCGTTCCACATGGCTCGGCAATCGGAGCGCCTGGGCCATCGAAACGGCGCGTCTCGCCAAGTTAGGGCGATCGACGTTCAGCCCATTCAACGCTGTGCTGCGTGGGTTTTCGATGAGCCTCGTGCTGATTCTGGCCGCATGGGCCGTCGGCGGTGTCGTCGGGATGTTGTTCTTTGTCGGCTGCGCGCTGTTCGGCAAGGCACTGCTCGAAGTCGTCAACTACATGGAGCACTATGGTCTGGTCCGGGCCGAGCATGCGCCCGTCGCGCCGCGGCATTCGTGGAACACCAACCGTCGCGTCAGCTCATGGACCATGTTCAACCTGACGCGCCATTCGCATCATCATGCCGAAGGCGAAGTGTCGTATCCCGACTTACGGCCGTACCCTAATGCGCCGATGATGGTCAGCGGCTATCTGACCACGCTCATCATCGCGTTGATTCCGCCGCTTTGGCATGCCTTGCTCGTGCCCAAGCTCCGGGATTGGGACCGGCGCTATGCCAATGCCGAAGAGCGTGTGTTGGCCGATGCTGCAAATGAGCGCAGTGGTCTCGCTGGCTTGCGTGACGATCACCGCTATTCGAACTGGTCGGCGAACACCCCGTAGATATTGACCAAATCGGCGAGCACCGCAGCGTCCATTTTCAGAATGCCGGCGGCCAAGGGTTGCGCGCGCTGCATGTTGGCCGGCACGTCGGTGCTTTGATGATAGTGCGGGTAGATCCCGGCGCCGTTTTCCCACGTGAACATGGCCGGTATGCCGCGGTCCAGAAAGTACCAATGGTCACTGTAGGCCTGGGTGGCGGTCGACGTGATGAGGTTCAGCTCAGGCGCATACGTGGCAGCGCGGTCGCCATAGAACGTCAGCCAGTTGGCATGCGTGGTGGTAGTTTCGATGCGCGCGCTCAGGGTGTTGTCGATGGCATGCCCCATCATGTCCAGGTTGATCATGTGTTGGACATTGCCGAGTTCGCCACTGGCCTCCAATGCGCCCACATACCGGTTGCTCCCGACCAGGCCTTGTTCCTCGCCAGAGAAACACGCAAATACCATCGTGCGCGCGGTTGGAATGTTCTGAAAGACCCGCGCCAGCTCAATGACGCCCGCACAGCCGCTGGCGTTGTCGTTGGCGCCGGGCTGTGGGTTCACGGTGCCATCGCAGCGCACACTATTGCGGGAATCGTAGTGCGCACCAATCACCACCCATTCGTTTGGCCATAGGTTGCCGAGTTTCTTGCCAACGACGTTGCTGAGCTCAATGTTGACGTTGGTTGGCTGACAGTTGGCGCCAGGCAGTGTGTAGGGCGCCAGTTCGGTGCTGAGGCCGGCATTCGCAAACTGCGTTTGGATGTAATCGCGCGCCGTATTGAGTCCAGCGCTGTAGCTGTTCCGATTCATTTCTGCCAAGTCGCTGACGGTTTGAAACCAGCGCTCACTGTCGATCTGGCTCAGCAGACTGACCACGCTCGGGTCGGTCGGCAGTACCGCTTTGGCAGTGCCGCTGTTGCCGCGCTCGCGGGAGACGATTCCGGATGGCGGTACTTTGGCGCCCAAGAGATTGGGATGGAATGCCAGCTTCGACCAGTGCGGTTCGACCCGCAGGATCTCGTAGCCGCCGACCACATCGAGCGCTGGCGGCGGGTCGTGCAGCGTGCACACGTGATCGCGCACCCGAAGGGTATCGAGGCTGAGTCCGTCCGGGCCGGGACGGGCGTCCGCGCGGGTCAACCAGTGCGCCCGCGACTCGGCACTAACGCCGAGCAAGAGCTCATTGCCGAACTCAGCCGACCAGAGCACTGAGGGTTGTGACGTGATCTCGGCGACGCGCTCGGCACCGCGACCATGAATATCGAGAATGACCGTGTCGGTGATCGGCGCGGCGACACACACCGGCCCGATCAAACTGAGCATCGCACTCAACACGGGGCGCAAGCAGTTGGGCATTGGGGGCTCCTCGGGACGGGCATTATCGCGCCGATCCACGCCCAGTTCCTGTGCCTGAGGCGACAGTTTGACCAACAACCGGACGCTGCGCGCGCAGTTCGGTGCGCATCAGTCGAATTCGCGGATCGCCGGCACCGCGCCCGACAGGAGCGGCAGCAACTGGCGCAGCGCTTCCGGGTCTTCGGCAATCGGCTGATCACCCGCGCTGATCCAGGCATGCGCGGTGGTGCCTTGCGGTTGCCGCCGAATGCCAAGATTCAGTCTGGCGGGCAATCCGAGTCGTTGGGCCACGATCCAGCATGCCAGTGCCTGATCCAGGCAACGGCTGCCTGGCACGAAACGCGCTGCCCGTCGGATTGCGGCGGTCAGGTCTGTTAACGCCGACAGGTCGGTTTTGCTCACCAGGTCGGGAACGGAAGCGTTTAGCGCCTGGAGCACGCGCGCCTGAACGGGCGGTCCATAGCGGAGCCAGCACAGAAGCACCATGAGACGCAGGCGATTCGGCATGGCAGCACCGGGCGCTTGGACGGGCTAGGGCGCCCGCTTCTGAAACGACAGCGCCTTGATGGCCGCCATGGCTTGGCTCAGCGCGTAGTCGTGATCGAGCTCAGGATCCCGGTCGATATCTTCGCTTGGTGCGAGTTCGGCTTCCAGGTGACCGTCGAGGCTCGCCTCCGACTCGATCAAGGTGGCCGCCCGATCGCCCGGGGTCAGTTGCACGTCGCCGAGTAGCAGATCCGGGTCGATGCCGTGGGCCTGAATCGAGCGATGATTCGGGGTGTAGTAGCGTGCCGTGGTGAGTTTGACGGCGGCACCGGATTCGAGCGGCAACATGTTCTGCACCGAGCCTTTGCCAAAGCTCGGGTAGCCGACGATGATCGCGCGGCGGTGATCTTGCAATGCGCCCGCGACGATCTCGGCAGCGGACGCCGAGCCTTGATCGATCAGCACTGCCATCGGCGCGCCCTGGGTCAGATCGCCTGCCTTGGCGCTGAAACTCATGTTGCCGTCCTGGAAGCGGCCTTCGGTGGTGACGATGACGCCAGATTCGAGGAACGCGTCGCTGATCTCAACGGCCGCCGCCAGCACACCGCCCGGGTTGTTCCTGAGGTCCAAGACCACGCCGAACACCGGCTTCTTGCCGACCAGCTTGCGCCAACGGTCACGCAGTTCCATCGGGGAGGACTCCTGGAACTGTGACAGCCGGAGATACACGAAACCCGGTTCCAACCACCTGGCGCGAAGCGATTGCGAGCGGATCTCCTCGCGCACCAGCTTCAGCTCGATCGGTTCCGGCTGGCTGTCGCGCTCGATGCTCAGGCTGATCTTGCTGCCGGGGTTGCCGCGCAGGCGATCGGCGGAATCGTAATCATTCGGATCGATCGGCACGCCATTGATCGCTGCAATGATGTCGCCACTCTTGATGCCGCCGCGCTGAGCGGGCGAGTCATCGAGCGTCGCAATGACCCGCAGCGCGCCATCCATGAAAATGACCTCGACGCCCAGGCCACCGTATAGGCCAGAGATGTCCTCATCCCACTGCTTGAGCTGATCCGGCTCCAGATACGCGCTGTGTGGGTCCAGGTCATTCAGCATGCCGCGAATCGCCGCATTCATCAGGCGCTTGCCATCGACCGGCTCGACATACGCTTCCTGGATGGCGCGAAACACCGACACAAACGCGCGAATGTCTTCGGCGCTGACTTCAGAGCTTGGGGCCGCCGTGGCCGGGGCGGCGGCGGGCGTGACGGTGTCCTCGGCGCGGACGCTGTTCAGAAAAAGCGCCAGGGCAAGGCACAGCGACAATCGGTTCGAAAGCATGGGTCCAATCCAGATACGGCAAGGGAAAATGTAGGGGAAGGTCCGATTCGGTTGCGGCGTTCTAACCCACCCTGAGTCCGGCACTTGGCCGGACTCGATGTCTCCCTAGCATCCCAACGGCTTGCCTCGGGCACAAGTCCCAGGCGGCCTGCGTTCAACGCCGGTTGCGGCTTTAAGGGGTTTCGGTCAACGGGGTCACGGCGATGGCGATCCACCCCGTATCCGACATTTCGCTGCGCAACGCCGACTCATAGGCATGGTTGTACGCGCCGCCCGGCAGCGGAAAGGTTGCGACCCCCGACATCAAACGCTGGTCGAAGCGGCCGACGGCGTCTGGATCGATGGTCACCAGCACATAGCGGACAGGCCGCTCAGGGTCATTGCTGAACAGGGACAGCGAGTACATGCCGCCGCGGCGAGTGAACGCGTCGAACGGATAGGCCGCGATGCGTTCGAACTGGGCATCCAGCGCCTCGACCCGCGCCGCCAGGATCTTGCCCTGGCGATTATCGATACTGGCTTGAATCTCAAACGGCGCCGCCTGATCCAGTGCAAACAGCACCACCGGTTCCTCGCTGCCATCGCCATGCCGGAAACAGCTGGCGTGGCGCGCAAACGGCAAGGGCTTTGGTTTGCGCTTGCCAGGCGGCGTCGGTGCCAGCAGCGGCAGTTCGTCCAGCCGCTCGACACAGGCAGGCGGTGGCGCGTCCTGACGCGCTGCCCGGGCGTCCAGACCGATGCCGCAGGCGAGCACGGCAACCAGCGCGAGGGCGCTACGTCGCATCACAGCTGTTTGGCCATGGCTTCGGCGCTATCGCGAATCGCGGCGTCCAGGCCCTCGGCCACAGCCGCGCCGGCCGCTTCGAGATCGTCAAAAGTCTGGTAGGCGAAGGCCGGATCGGGTTCGATCGAGATGGCTTTCTTCAGCGCCGGGGCCGTGTTGTGATACGTCACCACATCGCTGAACAACACCTTCTTGCCGCTCTTGTCGAACAGCTGCGCCGACAAGGAAATCGTCGGCCGGTAAGGCGAGCTCTTGCCAGCCCCAGACGCAGCGTAGCCATAGAACACAAGATTGATGTCGATCTGGGCATCGGCCCGGTCGGTTGGGCGCGCACCTTTACGGAGCAGCCACGCGCCGCGCTTGGCCTTGTCATTCTTGGCTGCGGCCACCGGGTCGCTCCAAATCAGCTGGTAACCGCGCGCGCTCATTGCCGCGTCAAACGCCTTCTGGAATGAGGCGTAGTGATCAAAGTCGGCTGCCTGCAGCTGATCTTGCAGCTTGTTGCCTTTCGCGTTCAGTTCGGCGACCGCAATGGCACCGCCGATCAGTCCAAAATTCAGGCCCGGATGCGGGTAGCTGATCTGCGCTTCGGTGTAGGCCATGGGCAGTACTTCAATCGTTTTGATGTCCTGCGTGCCTTTGTTGAAGGCCTTTTGCGGAACGCTCACACAAGCGTTCAAGGTCAGGATCAGGCACAGCAGCGCAATGTTCTTCAACACAAGAGGGACTCCAAAGTCATCAATAAATAGGGTGATCGTGCCACGCAGGCGACTTGTCACGCATTGCACCTTACCGGCAGGTGCGCAGTCAGGGCGTCAATGCCCCGTCATTCGCGCAATGCGGTGCGATCTTCCCGTCGGGACTTGGCACACGCATCGGTTTGTTTGAAAGGATTCGACCCTGCCTCAATCCACTCGGAAAAACGGGCTCGGTATGATCAAGGCGCGAAGCCCTTGTGATCTCCCGAGCCCCGGTTGTCAGATAACGTGCCATGTTGTGCCGGGGATGCGTTCGGCGGGCGTTCTGGTCGCGCCGAAGGTGAGCTGATTCGCGCATCAAACTGTCGGCGACGGCGCGCGATTCTTACGACGGCGCAGTGTGGCAAGTAGCCCTCTCCCCAGCCCTCTCCCACTCGCGTGGGAGTGGGAGTCGGCGCCCTCCCCCGCGATCGCAGGGGAGGGCCCGGGGAGGGGGTTGCTTGCGGGCAGAATCATCACCGCTCGCAATTTTTTGGTTAGCAAAACCAATGGGTAACGGCGTGCTTGATGAGCGTGAGACCGAACCGGCGCCGCGCGCGCCGTGCGCCCGGGCAACGGCTATCAGGCCATCTGCGCCGAGACGTAGTCCCAGTTCACCAGATTCCAGAACGTTTCCACGTACTTGGCGCGGGCGTTACGGAAATCGATGTAGTACGCGTGTTCCCATACATCGCAGGTCAGCAGGGCGCGATCGGGGCCGGTCAGCGGGGTCGCAGCGTTCGACGTGCTGACGAGCGCCAGACTGCCGTCCGCGCGCTGAACGAGCCAGGCCCAGCCGGAGCCGAACGTGGTCAGCGCGGTCTGCGTGAATTGATCCTTGAACGCCTGGAACGAGCCGAACGACTTATTGATGGCATCGGCGAGCTTGCCGGTCGGCTCACCGCCGCCGCTTGGCTTCATGCAGTTCCAGTAGAACGTGTGGTTCCAGATTTGTGCTGCATTGTTGAACATGCCGCCAGACGATTTGCGGATGATCTCTTCCAGGCTCAGATTTTCGAATTCGGTGCCCTTGATCTGGTTGTTCAGATTGGTCACGTAGGTCTGGTGATGCTTGCCGTAGTGGAAATCAATCGTCTCGGCAGAGATATGCGGCGCGAGCGCATCGCGGGCGTAGGGCAGGGCTGGGAGTTCGATGGCCATGAGAGATCCTTCAAGTGGTTCAGGGGAGGCATAGCGATGGGGGCAGCCATCGTCGCTTCAAGGCTGCCGGACACCGCCAACGGTGCCGACCAGGCTGTTTTGTTACAGCGTGGTCAGGGCGATCCGCCAAGCCGGCAGGCAAGGATAGCAGCCTCGTTCCGGTCTGCCTGTGCGCAAAGGCTGGCAGACCGGGAACGCTCGGCCCGAATTGTCAGGACGGTGTGAAGACGATGCCGCCATCGAGTCCGAGTGCGGCAGACCACTGGGCGGCTTTCATGTCGATCGTCTGGCCCGCGTGTGCCGGACTGGTTGATGGTGCCCTGAGCAGAATCAGCCCCGCTGGCAGGTCAGGCGCCGCGACCAGTCGGCGAAACCACTGTTCGGCGGCCACGCCGTTGAACACGATGTGCCGGATTGCCGGGTGATCTGCCAGGAATTGCCCAAAGTCGTTCGGTTCCGCGTCGCTGATGGCGCTGTCCAGGCTGCCGGGACGCACGCACTGGCGGAGCACATCCCAGACTGCCACGTGGGCTTCGAGCAGTGCGCGCACGCGCGCGTCGTAGGGCAACGCGCTCGAAAATCCGAACAGACGCGCCATGATCGGCCAGAACGCATTGCGCGGATGCGCGTAATACGCCTGGGCTTTGAGCGAGGCTACGCCTGGCATGCTGCCCAGAATCAGGCGGGTTGCGTCGGGTCTCGCCAGGGGCGGAAAACTCTGCGCGCGGTTCAAGTCGATTCCACCCAGCGGGCGCGCTCGGGCGGTGCCGGAAAGGGCTCGGGCCAGTACTCGGTCACGTCCCGAATCAGTCCATCCGCCAATTCGAAAAAGCTCAACGCCAGTCCACGTTGGACCCCATCGGTCACCGCCACTTCGGTGACGCCGCGCGTGCCGTCAACCAGCAGTCGCCTGAGCTCGAACTGCCACGGCCCATGCGCGGGGTAATGTTGGTTCATTCCCGCAAAATTCGTGGCACCTCGAATCCGTTCACCGGACTGCGGCCAGTGCAAGCAGAAGTCTGGATGCAGCACTTCGGCCACGCTGGCGAAGTCATTGCTGGCCATCAGTGCCCAGAAGCGTTCCAATACGGCATTCGTGTCCATGTCTACGCCCAACTCGTTCGCTACCGATATGAAGTTTGAGGGTGCTGCGGCGGTTCACATCGTCTTGACGCAAGCCAACTCGCGCTGAACCAGTCTGCCACAGGCTGCAAGCTGGCTGAATGCTGCAACTGATGGCCCGGAAACTTAAGCGACGATTCATCCCCCAAGCTCAGAATGGACGCACCCCTACTGGAGGTGGCTATGAATGTTCTGAGCAAGTCAATGCTGGTGTTGGTGGCGACGGTGATGTTCGCTGTGTTGAGTTCGGGTCGCGCCGAAGCGGGTCACGATCGCTGGTCGATCAGCTACTCGAATGGGGGCTACCATGGCCCGAGCTACGGCCTGAGTTTCACGTCTGGCGGCTACATCCATCCTGACTACCTGCGACCCGGCCGTTATGGCTATCGCGCATACGGTGTTTATCCGGACCCGAGAAATTACGTGGTGCGGGCGCCGTGGTGCCCGACCCACCGACTGAATCACCATCATGGCTACCGTGACGACCGCCATCATCGCGATTACGACGACGGCCGCTACTACCGCAACTGGGACGACGACCGTCACTACGGCCGCGGCTATCGGAATGGTCACCGTGACGGGCGTGGCTACCGGCACGACCGCTACGACCGCCGTTGGTAAGTGCTCGTCAGGCCAAAGCTTGCTCCAAAACGAACGGCCCGGATTGCTCCGGGCCGTTTTGTTTTGGGTATGACTTTGGGCCGGATAGCAGGACGGACTCAGTCCTTCAGGTGCCAGGCCACCAAGGCGTTGGCGTGGCCATGGCCCAGGCCGTGATCGGCCTTCAGCATGGCCACGAGCTCCATGTGTTTCTTCGGGCCAGCGGCGCGGAGCACTGTCATCCAATGCTCAATTGGCTGCCCATACTTCTTCTCGATCGACGGAAAGTACGAAGCCGGTCCTTGGATTTTCGGTTGGTCAGCCATGGATTCGGTCTCAACGTTGCGTGCCGGCCTGAGCTTATTCAAATCCGTTGCCGAACAGGAAGGAATTGCCGCTCACGCTATCGAAGCGGTAGACACTGCCACCCTGGCCTGTCACATAGAGGTTTCCGAACGCATCCTCGCCAAAGCCAATGGGGTTCGACGGCACCAACACTGCGACGCCCGGCGCGCTTTCCCAACGCGTTGCACTGAAGCCCGACGGCGAACCACCGTCCGGCAGTCCGAAGAACACCTCGCGCGAGCAGTAGTCGGCGAAGATAAACATGCCGTTCAATTGGGTGATCGGGCCGCGGTACCGATAGCCGCCCGTAATGGAGCAGCGCCCGCCGGTGTGCTGGTAGTTCAGAATGGGCAACAGGCCGAAATTGCAGGTGGTGCTGGAGCCAAATAGCTGCCGACCCTCGCACGTGCTCCAACCCAGATTCTGCGGCCCGCTGCCGTTGGTGATCAGATCGACTTCTTCCCAAGTGCCTTGGCCGACGTCACCGATGACCATGTCGTTGTTGCTGCGGTCGAAACTGAAGCGGAACGGATTCCGGAGGCCGTAGTGATAGATCTCGTCACAGGTGCTGGACGTGCCGACGTTTGGATTATCGACGGGAATCCGATAGCGGGCCGGGTTGCCGGCGGTATTGCCGCAAAGCTCGGTGCTTGGGCTGCTCGTGGTGCCATTGATGTCGATGCGGAGGATCTTGCCGAGCATCGCGAAACCGGTGCCTGCCGGGTTGCTGCTCAGGCAACTCGCCGGATTGTTGTTGGCGGTCTTCCACCACTGGCACTCGGCGAACCCGTGCGGATTGTTCTGGGGGCCGCCGTCACCCATGGAGATGTACAGGAAGCCGTCGGCGCCAAAGTGCAGGTCGCCGCCGTTATGGTTACTGGCGACGTCTTTGACCGTCAGGATTTCGCGCGCGCTGGCGGGGTCGGCCACATTGGGGTCGCCAACGGAAACGGTGTATTCCATCGTGACCTGGTCGGCCATCGGGCTCGTACAACTCGCCGCGTTGAATCGCGACAATTGCAGATAGAACTTGCCGTTGGTCGCGAACTGCGGGTGAAACGCCAGCCCAAGGAGACCCTGCTCGCCACTCTGGCAGACGGAGATGGCCAGGAACGGGGTCGGCAGCAGGGCGCCGTTCTGCCAGATCCGGATCGTGCCGCCACGGGTGACGATAAACGTGCGGCCGGAGCCATCATTCGGCGAGCGCACCGCAATCGGGGCGCTCAGGCCAGCTGCGCCGATGTCGGTCATGGTCAGATCGGCCGGAACGGTCTGAGCGGTGCCGGATCCAGCAGACAACAGCGCCAGAGCCCCGAAAATCAGGGCGAACGGGGCGGCAAGACGGTTCATGGGCACGTTTCCGGTCTAGAAGGGACCGCGATGTTACGCAGCTCGCCCGTGCTTTGTCGTGAATCCGATCGCGAACCAGCAAAAGAGCCCCAGAATAGGTTCAAGGCCGATGCGGGCAATGGATGGCGCGTCCAGGATCAGCGCGGGTCTGAAAGTCCAGGACGGACTGATAGAGACCCAACTGAACGGTGCGGGCGCGTGAATACCTGGAACCTCACGACTTTCTAACATTTCTTGTGTTGATCTGGCAGTCCAGGGCCTTTAGTGCTTGCCAATTCGGTCTAGGCTCAGCACCATTGCGCCCCCAAAAATTCCGGCCAGATTCGGCCGAGCAAGGAGATTGTTATGCGTTTGACCCTGAAACCTCTGGCTTTTGTGGCGCTGTCCTGCCTGGCTTTGACCGCCTGCAAAGATGAAGAGTCCGCTGGGGTCGGGTCCGCCAAGAGCGGCGTGAAAGTTGCCGAAAGCCCGCTCGCGGCCGTCGATGCGAACATTGAAGCCTTAAAAAACAATGACTTGAAGGCGCTGGTTTTGAGCTCCGTGCCGCCCAGCATGACTGAGCACCTGCGGGCCAAGTGGAAATCGGAAATGAATCAAGATCCGATCACCGAAGAAGATCGGGCCAAGTTCGCCGAAGCGCTCACGATGCTGACCGCTCCCGGTGCCGAGCAGAAGATCTGGACCGACGTGCAGCCCAAATTCGCCGAATGGCAGAAGGAAGCGCAATTCCAGATGCCCATGTATATCGGGATCGGGCAGGGCATGCTCGGTTCGATGGTTGACGGCAATGAGGATCTGACCGAAGCGCAGAAAACGCAGGCCAAGGCTGGCATCGGTGCCTTCGGAACGTGGGCCAGCTCGGCCAAGTTCCTGGATGCCGACCTCGCGCAGAAATCGATTGGCATCGTGTGTCACGCCGCCCGCGAGATGAAGCTCGAAAGCCTGGACCAAGCCCGTGCCATGCCGTTCGATGAGGCGCTGGAAAAGGGCAATATCGCGTTCAAGGCCACCCGCGATTTGCTCGACAACTATGGTTTTCCGACCAATGACGTGTTGAAGTCGCTGAAGTCGGAAGTCATCGCCCAGAACGGTGACACCGCCAAGGTCAAGGTCACCTATCAAATGTTCGGCACGCCGCTCGAAGTCGAGTCGGACTTGGTCAAGCTCGAAGGCGGCTGGTACAGCAAAGAATCGGTCGAGAAGATTCGCGCCGAGATGAACGGCAGCGCCAACAGCGAACCGAGTCCGGACGCGGACGCTGCCGAGGGCAGCGACGAGTCGGCGGAAGGTTGATTTGAGCGGACGCGGCGCGTCGATGGCCACCGAGCGAATCGCCTTGTCGGGCACTTCTCAAGGCACGGAACGGGCACCCTGGATCTGGCGGGTGCTCGGTGCGTTGACGCGGCCTTGGCTTCGAATCCGAACCGAACCACCAGAACCGGCCATGCTTTTGAAAGCGAGGCAGGTCCCGGTGGTCTACCTGCTGGAGCGTTACGGCATTTCGAATGCGGTGATCCTGGAGGAGGCTTGCCGCGAGCATGGTCTGCCGCCGCCACTGATGCCCATGCCGGGCGGGTTCATGAACAAGTCGCGCGCGTTGCTGGCATTGTCGCGGCGCGACGGGTTGATGTTCCGTCGGCCGCGGAACCGCACCCATTCCACTGGTCTCTCGCAAATCGTGGCGGCCATGCGTGCCGACCCGACCCTGGACGTGCAGGTTATTCCGGTCTCGATTTTCGTCGGCCGTGCGCCGGCCAGTGAGTCGGGTTGGTTCCGCGTGCTGTTTGCCGAAACCTGGAACATGGTCGGCCGTTTCCGGCGGTTGCTCGGCGTGCTGCTCAATGGGCGTGACACGATCGTGCAGTTCTCGCCGCCCGTCAGCCTGCGCACTGTGCTCGAAGACGGGCTCGACATTGAGCGTACGGTGCGCAAGGCCAGCCGGGTCATGCGCGCGCACTTCCGCCGGATTCGAACTGCCGTCATCGGTCCTGATCTGTCACATCGGCGCACCGCGATCGACGCCGTGATCAATGCCGAAGGCGTGCGCGACGCGATCAATACGCTCGCGAGCAAGGAGCGCATCAGAATCGAACAGGCCGAAGCGCGGGCGCGCTCGTTTGCTTGGGAAATCGCGGCCGACTATTCGCACACGGTGGTGCGTTCGGCGTCGTTCTTGTTGCAGCCGTTCTGGAACAAGCTGTATGGCGGCATCCGAACCTTCAATTTCGACACGCTGAAACAGGCGGCGCCTGGGCACGAAGTGATCTACGTGCCGTGCCATCGCAGTCATATCGACTACCTGCTGATTTCGTATCTGCTGTATGTGAATGGCGTCGTGCCGCCGCACATTGCGGCAGGCGTCAATCTGAATCTCCCGGTTGTCGGTTCGCTGCTCCGCAAAGGTGGCGCGTTTTTCCTGCGGCGCAGCTTCCGCGCCAACGCGTTGTACTCGGCAGTGTTCGCCGAATATGTGGCGCAGTTGTTCAAGCGGGGCGTGTCGATGGAGTACTTCATCGAAGGCGGCCGCAGCCGCACCGGCCGACTCATCGAACCGCGTGCGGGCATGCTCGCCATGACCGTCCGGAGCTATTTGCGGGAGTCGCAGCGGCCTGTGGTGTTCCAGCCCGTGTACATCGGCTACGAACGCTTGCTCGAAGGCAAGGCTTACACAGGCGAGCTGTCCGGCAAGCCAAAAGAGAAGGAATCGTTGTGGGGCCTGCTCCGCTCGCTGCGCCTGCTGCGCGAGAAGTACGGCAAGGTGAGCGTCAGCTTTGGTGAACCGATCTATCTGGCCGAGCATTTGGATCGCGAGGTGCCGACGTGGCGCGCCGAGGCAAAAGCCGACAAGCAGCCTTGGTTCAATGGCGCGGTCGAAAGCCTCGCCCATCGGGTGATGGTCAACATCAACCGCTCGGCCGACGTCAACCCGATCAATTTGCTGGCGCTAGCCATATTGGCGACGCCAAAGCATGCGATGGCCGAGGACGATCTGATTCGTCAGATCGAACTGTTCCGTCGCCTGCTGTCCGATCAGCCTTACTCCGATCGCGTCTCGGTGACGGAATTGACCGCGGCCGAGATCATCCAGTACGGCGAGCAGATGAAAGCGATCGTGCGCGTCAAACATCCGCTCGGCGATGTGCTCGAAGCACCGGGCGATATGGGCGTGATGCTGTCTTACTTCCGCAATAACGTCCTGCACTTGTTTGCGAGCTCAGCCTGGGTGGCATGCTGCTTCCTGAACAACCGGCGTTTGCAACGCGCCAGTGTCGAACGGCTGGGTCGGTTCATCTATCCGTTCATCCAAAGCGAGTTGTTCCTGCCCTGGACGGAAGATCAGTTCGGCGAGCACTTGCAGGCACGCGTGGATGGCTTCGTCCGCCTCGGTCTGTTGGAATGCGATGGCGAGGATGGCAAACTGCTGCGGCGAAAAATTGGTCAGACTGACGAGGCGTTCCAGCTCCGGATTATTGCGACCAGCCTGCAGCAGGCGTTCGAGCGTTACTACATTGCGATTGCGTTGCTGGTGAAAAAGGGCGCGAAGCGCTTGTCGACCGGCGAGCTTGAGAACCTTTGCCACCTGACGGCGCAGCGGTTGTCCTTGCTGCACACCCAGGCTGCGCCCGAGTTCTTCGACAAATCGCTGTTCCGCGGGTTCATCTCGACGTTGCGCGAGCGCCGAATTGTCTGGCTGGATGAGCACGCCAAGCTCGACTTCGGCCACGAACTCGACACGATGGCAAGTGACGCCAAGCTGATTCTGTCGCGCGAGCTCCGCCACTCGATTCTGAAGCTCGCGAATGAGTCGCACTCGGTTGACCTGACGGCGGTCAAGAAAGCGAGTTAACGCGGCATGGTCCGGCACGCACCAAGCGCCCCGTGCGGGCGCTGCCTGCGGCGTGCCTAGTCCGCTGGCCGCATCCAGCCCTTGCGGCGAATCCGCACGGGCCCGCGGGCTTCGCGGATGTTCACCGGCCGGCCGGATTGCAGCACTTCAATCCGGCCCTGATCGGCCAGGCGGGCGGTGACTTCGCGAATCGGCCGCATCAGGTCTCGCCACTCGACGCGCAGGTCCTCGCCGAGCAGCCGCGCGGTCTCGCTCGGACAAATGCTCGCGTCTCCCAGTCGGGCATCGAGCATTTCCACCAGGTAATCGTGGATCACCTTGCTCAAGGCATCGTCGGGCGGTTGGCGCGGGGATAAGGGCATGATTGTCGTCACACAATATCAGAACGCAAAATGGCGGCCGGATCAGACATCGCGATTTCATCGAAATAAGAGCAGGCGGCTCGAATGGTGCGGTGCAGCGGCGACGCGAACCCGCACCGCATCATCAGATTCGCCGCCCGTGCCGCGCAATTGACCAGCTTTCCGGCAAACGGCAGTGGCAGCTTGTTCAAAACGGGGCTTCCCGATAAGTTCCCCCGTCTTGTTTCCGGAACAACCCGATGGCATTCACCCAAGCTGCCCCTGTGCTGGCGAACCCGTATCTCGACGATCGCATGTTGCGCTCGCTGTTGAAGCGCGTTTGTCCGCCGAATCAGTTGGGCGAGCTCGAACAGACCCTGACTGATCTGGGCGATGCGGTCGTCGGCGAGTTGGAGCCCCGGATTCACAAGGAGTACCGGTTCGAACCGAGCCTCAATCACTTCGATGTCTTCGGGAATCGGATCGACCAGTTGCAGCTGTCTGGCTTCTGGCGTGAGGCCAAGCAGTTTGCGACGCGCTGGGGCCTGGTCAGCACGGGCTACGACAAGCGTTTGGTCCAGCATGCCCGGCTGCATCAGTTCGCGCGGGTGTACCTGTTCCATCCATCCAGCGAGTTTTTTACCTGCCCGCTGGCGATGAGCGATGGGGCCGCGCGTTGTCTGCAGGAATCCGGCAACTCGGCGCTGATTGAGCGCGCATTGCCACACCTGCTCGCCACCGACCCGAAAGAGTTGTGGATCAGCGGTCAGTGGATGACCGAAACCAGTGGTGGCTCCGATGTCGGTGGTACTGAAACCACCGCGAAGCAGGATCAGCGCGGTCGCTGGCGGCTCACTGGGCGGAAGTGGTTCACGTCGGCGATCACGGCCGACATGGCGATGGTGCTCGCGCGACCGGAGGGCAATGGCCACGGTGCCGATCAACTTGCGTTGTTTTACGTCGAGCCTTGGAAAGCCGACGGCCGGTTGCGCAATATCGAAATTGACCGGCTCAAGGACAAACTCGGTACGCGCAAGCTGCCGACGGCCGAAATCCGGTTGAACAACACGCCAGCGGAGTTGGTCGGTGACATCAAAGGCGGCGTGAAGATGATCACGCCGGTGCTGAATACGACTCGAGTGTGGAATTCGGTCTGCGCAATCAGCACCCTGCGGCGCGCGCTGTCGATCGCTCGCGACTACGCGGCGCGGCGCGTGGTGTTTGGCATGCCGCTCTTGGATCATGCCCTGCATCAGGAAACGCTGGCCGATGTCCAGGCAGAACTGGAAGCGGCGTTCCACCTGACGTTTTACGTGATCGAACACCTGGGTCGAAGCGAGTACACCAGCGCGGAGGACCCGTCGCATGCGCTCGTCCGGCTCCTGACGCCAGCGCTCAAGTTGTTCACCGGCAAGCTCGCGGTGGCCGGAGTCTCCGAGTGCCTGGAGGCAATGGGCGGCGTCGGCTATTGCGAGGATTCGGGGTTGCCCGCGTTGCTTCGCGATGCGCAGGTCATGCCCATTTGGGAAGGCACGACGAATGTCCTGGCGCTCGATGTGCTCAAGGCGCTCCGGCAAGTCGGCGGGCTGCAGCACTGGCTGACCGCGATTCGCAGCCTGACCGCGCAAATCACGCTGCCGGATATGGAGCCGGTGGTGAAGCAGATCCGCGAGTCCGCGACCGCGGTGGCCGAATGGCTGCAGAAGCGCTCCTCGACGAAAGACGAATTGCCTGCTGGCGCCCGTGGCCTGGCCATGACCCTGGCGCGCACCTTGGCGCTGGCGGTTCTTGCCCGCCACGCCGAATGGAGTTTCCGCGCCGAAAATGACCCGCGCGCCCTGGCCGCTGCCAAGCGCTATGCCCGGCTTGGAACGATTCGTCTGGCCGTGCCGACCGGAAACGAAGCCCGCATGCTCGCGAGCGACATCTACGCTTAAGTGGCGTCAGATCGGCCTGTGCGCTTTGGCACATGGGCGCCAGCGCGCGCAGCTGGCAGTCTGCAGGGCACCCCTTGGATTCGTACCGATGCGCTCTGACCGATTGTTCCAGCAGTTGCTGACTGTCCTGATCCTGCTGCTGATCGCGACGTCAGTACTGGCGCGATCAGACCGCAGCAAACCCAAGAACGAGGCGCTTGGTATCGGCGATACCTGGACGCTCGAATCAACGGTGCTCGGTGAGATTCGGCGAATCAATGTCTATCGACCCAACGTGCCGACCGATCAGCCGCTACCGGTGTTGTACATGCCGGATGGCGGGATTCAAGAAGACTTTCTGCATGTCGCTGGCCTCGTGCAGATTCTGAGCCTGAACGGCGGCATACGGCCATTCATGCTGGTCGGTATCGAGAACACACAGCGCAGGCGCGATCTGACCGGGCCGAGCACCGATCCGCAGGATCAGGCAGTGGCGCCGGTGATTGGCGGCTCGCGCGCGTTCCGGCAGTTCATCCGCCAGGAATTGTTTCCCGCGGTCGAAGCCCGCTACCGCGTGACGCACGAGCGCGCGTTGATCGGTGAGTCGTTCGCGGGCTTGTTTGTTGTGGAAACGATGCTCAAAGCACCGTCGATGTTCGACAGCTATCTGGCGCTCGACCCTAGCCTTTGGTGGAACCACAGTGTGCTGGTCAATCGCTTTCAGAATGAGCCGCTGCCGAAAGCCTGGCAGCAAAAGCGCCTGTATCTGGCGCATGGGAGCCAGTCAGAAATCGCGGCATTGACCGAGACGGCGTACACCATACTCAAGACCCAACCGGATGCATTGCGCCAACTGGAGTACCGGGCGTTTCCCGATGAAACGCATCAGACCATCTATCACCCGGCAGCACTCGCCGGTTTGCGGTTGCTGTTTGCACCTCCGGCGCAACCTTGAAGATCGCCTGACCGGGATGTGTCCGGAGTGCTTAGTGCCCGACGCGAATCCCGTGTGACTGCAAGATCCCGGTGTACAGTGCGATGGCCACCAGCAGAATCAGGCCGATCGAGATGCCAATTCGTCGCGTCAAAGCGCGGACAACCCGCGTCCGGCTGGCCTCGTCCTGAACTTCCGGTTTGTGCAGCATGTACCAGAGCGCCGAGCCGAGGTTGTAGACGATCACCAGGAAAATGGCGATCACCAGCAGTTTCTGAATTCCTTGCATGATTTTGATTCACACTTCAGCAGTCCCACAGTATAAAGCCGGGCCGTCATTCCCGGCAGGGCCGGATGGCCCAGCTTTCCAACTTACTGACCCAATGCTCCGCAAACCCGCACTGAAGAGCTGGCTGCTGCTGGTGGTTGGCCTGACGATCTTTCTCAGCGCCGCCAACTGGCAGTACGGGCGCGCCCAGTACAAAGACCAACTGGCACGCGAGTTTGCAGCGGCCCTGGCGGTGCGCGACGCGCCAACCTTGGACGCGGCGCTGGCGGCGCCCCTGCCCGGGGCGTACCAGACCGTGCACCTGCGCGGGCAATTCGACCAGGCGCACCTGTTGCTGCTCGACAACCAAGTCCAGGACGGGCGGGTGGGAGTCCAGGTGTTTGCGCCGCTACAGACCGATACTGGCCGCCACGTGCTGGTTCAGCTCGGTTGGGTGGCCTGGCCGAATCGCGAGCAACCGGTTGCAATACCGCCAATCCCGGCCAACTTTGACTCGGTCGGTATTCTGGCGCCGCCACCGGCGCCGGGCGTGATTGCCGACAGCGTCGGCCAGGGCCCGTATCCGCGGGTGCTGATGAGCGTGGAGCCTGCCAGCGTCGCCGAGACGCTGGGGTATTCGGTGCTCAGCCAGGTGTTCTGGCCAAAGGCAGACGCGAGTTCTGGCTTCCAGCGTGCGTGGCACCCCCCTGGTATTGGCGCCGAGCGCCACCGAGGCTACGCCTTGCAATGGTTCAGCTTCGCCATTGCCGCAATCATCCTGTTTCTCTATCTCCATCGGCCTTCGACCCGTGACTGATTCCCCGAGCTCTCATCCCCATCCAGCGGCGCCCGGCGGCGGTCGCCGCCAATTGCTGTTGATTGTTGGCCTGTTCGCGCTGCCCATGCTGATTGCTGGCGTGCTGGCCGCGATCGGTTACATGCCGGAGGGCCGCAAGGCCTATGGCGAGGTGTTGACGCCGGCCAAGCCCCTGCCGGAAACCGCGATCACCGTTGACGGGCAAGCTTTTCCGCTGGCGACGCCGCAGTGGTTCTGGACCATGGTCGTGCGCGTGCCAAAAACCTGCGACGCCACGTGTGTGGAGCGCCTCAATCTGATCCCGAATCTCCGGGAGACACTGAACCGCCGCGCCGAAAAACTCCGTTTTGCGATCCTCGACCCGTTGCCCCCCGGGGTCACTGCCTTTGCCGGCCTCCGAGGGGTTTACTACCTGCAGCAGTTTCCGGCCGAGCTGAATACCGGGTTGCCGCAACCGGAAACGGATTTGCGGCTTGGTCTGGTCGACCCCAGCGGCTATTTTGTCATGCGCTTTCCGGAGCACGCTGAGCTGAAGCCCGTGCGCCGGGACCTGGGCAAACTGGTGCTCTGAGCGGCCCTGCTAAACTAGACCGATGACCGCACTCACTCACACAGCCGCACAGTATTTTGCGCTGACCAAACCCAAAGTCGTTGCCCTGATCGTGTTCACGGCGTTCGTGGGCATGCTGTTGGCCACGCCGGGATTGCCTAACTGGTGGCTGGTGCTGGTCGCCAACGTCGGGATCTGGCTTGCTGCGTCGAGTGCGGCGGCCATCAACCACCTGCTCGACGCCCGGATCGACGCCATCATGGCGCGCACAGCCAACCGACCGTTGCCGACCGGGCAGCTCAGTTCGCGCCAGGTTCTTTGGTTCGCGCTGAGTCTTGGGGCCTTGTCGATGATCCTGCTCGTCTGGCAGGTCAACGTGCTAACGGCCGTGCTGACGTTCTTTGCGCTGATCGGCTATGCCGTCATCTATACCGTGTATCTGAAGCGCGCGACGCCCCAGAACATCGTGCTGGGTGGTGCCGCCGGCGCAGCGCCGCCGGTGCTTGGCTGGGCCGCCATCGACAACTCCGTGCATCCGTATGCGCTGCTGATGTTCCTGATTATTTTCATCTGGACGCCGCCGCATTTCTGGGCGCTCGCAATCTTCCGCCGAGAAGACTACGCGCGCGCCGCCATCCCGATGTTGCCAATCACCCATGGCGTCGAATACACCCGCGCCCATGTGCTGTACTACACGATTCTGCTGTTCCTCGTGACCTTGTTGCCATGGCTCACCGGCATGAGCGGCTACTTGTATCTGGGCGGCGCGGTCGTGCTTGGCCTGGGATTTCTGTACTACGCGATCCGTTTGCAGAATCCACCGAATGAGCGGTTTGCGATGGAAACATTCAGCTATTCGGTGCTGTATCTGATGGCGCTGTTTGCGTTCCTGCTGGTCGATCACTACGTGTCGTCACCGGCATTGCTGCAATCCCATCCGCCGCAGCTGCTGGAGTTCAAGTCGGCATGATGGAGATCGAAACCGAACGCCTGCGCCTGGTCCGTTTCGAGCAGCAGCATGCGCCGGAACTGTTTCGGTTGATGAACGATCCGGATTGGTTGCGCTTCATTGGCGATCGCGGCATTCGCACGGTCGACGATGCCGTCCGGCAGATCGAAGAGCGCTATGACGTCCACCATCGCGAGCACGGATACGGCTTTTGCGCCGTGCTTGAGAAACAGACGTCCAACTTGGTCGGGCTATGTGGTTTGATCCAGCGCGATACCCTGCCCGAAATCGACCTCGGTTATGCCCTGCTGCCAGAGTTCCGAGGCCGCGGCTATGTTCAGGAAGTCGCTCGGGCGTGCCTGGACTATGCCCGCGATCACCTGGGCCGCAACCAAGTGCTGGCGATCGTCAACAGCGACAACCAGCGCTCGATTTCGGTGTTGGTCCGGCTGGGGTTTGTCTATCGCGGGCCCTATCGCGTTCCTGGCGAGGAACGCGATATTGCCCTGTACGTCTGGCAGGCTTGAGTTGGTCTGCGATCCGGCTCAGGGTTGCACGCGCGCAATCAGCCAGTAGGCGTTCGGACTCCAGGTGGTATTGCCGATGTGGCCGGCAAGTACGATGCCACTGGAGTCGGTCATGACGGCCGTCGCGCTATTCTGGTACAGGCCACTGTAGCTGGTGAAGTTGTAGCGCCGCACGCCGGTGGCGGCGAAGCTGGTGTCGGGCGCGCCATTCCCCTGGAGGCGCAGCACCATCGCCAAAATGGACCCGTCTCCCATTGTCATCGTGCCCACCGCAATGGCGCGGTTGTTGGCATCAATCATCAGGTCGTTGAACTGGCTGCCATAGTTGTAGTTGCCGGCAAACAGACCGGCATTGGCGAAACTGGTATCGAGGCTGCCGTTGCTTTGGAGGCGCGCCACGCGAACCTGGCAATTGGAGCCATCGAACGCGCAGGACGTGCCGGCGAACACGACTTTGCCGTCAGATTGCAGGGCAATCTCGCGGCCGCGATCCAATCCGCCCCAGCTCCACTCCGAAAATCCGGTTCCGGCAAAACTCGTGTCGGGCGCACCCGTCGTTGCGAGAAACCGAGCCACCACGGCGTTGGAGTTGCTCGAATTCGGGCCCATTCGACCGACCGCCAGAATCTTGTTATCGGGTTGAATGACCACATCGGTCAGCCGGTTGAACGCGCTGACGCCGCTGTAGACCCGTGACCAGGCCCGTCCGCCGGTCCCAAAGCTCGGGTCCAGGGTGCCATTGCTCAGCACACGCACCAGCAGGAAGTCGCTGTTGTTCGTCGTTGGGTGGCGATCGTTGCCGGCGATGACAATGCTGCTGCCTTGCAAGGCTGCGCCAATCAGTCCATAGGCGCCGGTCACGCTGATGGTCAGTCGGCCGTTCGTGCCGAAACTGGCAACGGCCCCGCCGCTGGCGTTCAGCGCAAACAGGTCGATCTGGCTGGCTCCGGCGCAGAGGAGGTAGAAGGTGCTGCCCGAGCGCAGAACACGAATGGTGCCGATTGGCGGCACGATACTGTTGGCTGGGGTCAAGATTCCGGCGTTGCCAAAGCTTCCGTCAAGTGCCCCATTACTCAAATAGCGCACCAAGATGGGCTGGTGCTGGCTGGTGTTCAACGCGTTCATGCCGGCGGCCCAGAAGCGCCCGCTGGTGTCTTGGAGCATGCTGCCGGATATGTTGCCGGGCGCCGACGTGGCCGTGCGGGTGAACCCGCCCAACGCGCCGAAGCTCGGATCGAGATCGCCCGGTGCAGCTTGCGCCTTCGGTGCCAGCAAACTGAAGGACACGGCGCAAACCATCAGTGCGCCGCGAAGGGTAAGTTTAGACAGCCAGAACAAGTTCATTTTTGCGTTTCCGTCTCGGGTAGGTATCTGGGGGTACGAAACCGGTGCAACGATTGGGACATTTCGTGTCGATCACAAGGCGCACTGCCCACCGGCGCGTCGATTCCGGTCCGACACCACCCTTGCCAACCATTGCCTGCAAGGCCGCATCGGTGCAGACTCGGCACGTGATCCAACCGGCGCCATTTGCTGACCGAAGCTCCGGGGGCCCTATTCGCGCCCAGGCGGATGGGCGTGCCCTGGCGCTCGAGTTGTTGCACGCCCAAACGTTGCCGGCGCTTGCCGATTGCCTCCACCAATATGCTCGGGAAGCGCTGCAGGCGACCGCCACGCAGTTGCACTGGTCGGAGGGGTTCAGCGCGTCCGGACCAAGTCCAAGGCAGAGTGCGCCGGTCGCGCTTGGCGAGCGGACCATTGTTGCCGTCGAGCTGTTCGAACAAGCCTGGGATCAGGGCCGGAGCGCGAGCAAACTCACCCCCGACGGGGTCGAACTGGCATTGCCGATCATTGCCGGCAGCGGTACCTCGGCGCGCGCCGTGTTGTGCCTGAAACAATCGACCAGTGGCGCCGAATTGGCGGCCGATACCCTGAATCTGATTGCGGCCCGGGCACAAGAGCTGCTGCAGACTTCCCGGCTCAAGCAGGCAGTCGATCGATTGGAAACCGCCGAACGGATCCAGCGCGCGTTGTACGCCATTGCCGACTTGGCGAGCAGTGACATGGAAATGCCGGATATGCTCTCTGGCATCCACGAGATCATTGGTGATCTGACCTATGCCGAGAATTTCTATATCGGCCTGTTCGATCGGGATCTCCGAATCTTCCGCTTCATCTATTTTGCCGACAGCGTGGACCCCGATCCCACGCTGCCTGATCAGGCGTTTACCGAAGACGACCTGAAGAACAGTTTGACGCTGGCGCTGATGCGACATGGCAAGCCCCTGATGGGGCCATCCATGACGATTCGCAACCTGCTGGGCGTGACCCGCGATGCGTCATTCGGGCCCGACGCCGAAGATTGGCTGGGTATCCCATTGATCACATCTGGCGTGGTCTGCGGCGCCTTGGTGGTGCAGAGCTACGATGCGTCGGTACGCTATACCGAGACTGATCGCGCACTGCTGAGCTATGTGGGACAGCATGTGCTGACGGCGGTGCAGCGGAAGCAAGCGCATGCCGAGTTGGAGCGCCGCGTGGAGGAGCGCACGCGCGAACTGGTCGAGCAGATCGAGGTGCGCAAGCGTCGTGAGCGCTTGCAGGCGGCGTTCCAACGGATTGCCGAACTCACGAGCAGTACCGAAACGATCGACCAGTTCTACACCGCGGTGCATGGCGTTGTGGGCGAGTTGCTGTATGCGAAGAATTTCTTCATTGCGTTGCTCGAGGGCGAGTGGATCGTGTTTCCCTATGCGGTGGATGAGCGCGATCCGTCCGCCCGGTTTGAATCGCGGCGCCCTGGCCTCAGCCTCACGGATCATGTGCTCCGAACGCAGAAACCGCTGCTCGCCGATCGCGAGCAACTCGATCAATTGAACGAGCGGGGTGTTGTCAAGACGGTGGGTTCGCCATCGGTATGCTGGCTCGGCGTGCCGCTGCGAGGCGAAACCGGCCCACTCGGCGTCATGGCTGTGCAGAGCTATTCGCCCGAGGTCGTCTATGACGCGACCGATCAGGAAGTGCTGACATTCGTCGCGAATCACATTGCCTTGGCGATCGAGCGCAAGCGAGCGCAGGACGCGATTCGCGCCGCCAAGGAGGAGCTCGAGAAGCGCGTCGAGGAGCGCACGCGCGAGCTGGCCGAAAGCAACCTGCAACTCCGGGACCAGATCAAGGTCCGGCAGCAGATCGAAATGCGGCTGAAGCACGAAGCCCTGCACGATGCGCTGACCGGGTTGCCAAACCGCTCGCTGCTGCTTGACCGCATGAGCCAGTGTCTGAACCGCCTGCGGCGTGACGTGCGCCGCCACTTTGCCGTACTGTTTCTCGATCTCGATCGCTTCAAGGTGATCAACGACTCGGTCGGGCATTTGATTGGCGACGAGTTGTTGAAGGAGGCGAGCCGCCGACTGCAGGCTTGCGTACGTGAACCCGACACGGTCGCGCGCCTGGGCGGCGATGAGTTCGCAATATTGATTGAGGATGTCAGCGACATTGAAGATACGCGGCGTGTCGCGCGCCGGGTGATCACGGCGCTCAACGAACCGATCCGCGTGGCGGGCAAGGAACTGTTCACGTCAGCGAGCATCGGCATCGCGATGGGGGAGTCCCGTTACAATGCGCCGGAAGAGCTGTTGCGCGATGCCGACGTCGCGATGTATCGCGCCAAGGCCAAGGGCCGGCAGCGGTTCGAGGTGTTCGACGAAACCCTGCATCAGGAGGCGCTCAACCTGCTGACACTGGAGAGTGATCTCCGACGCGCCATTGCACGCAGCGAGTTCGAGCCGTTCTTCCAGCCGATCATCGATATCGATCATGATCGCATCGTCGGGTACGAGGCGCTGCTGCGCTGGAACCACCCGGATCGCGGGCTCTTGTTGCCCTCTGACTTTCTGTCGGTCGCCGAGGACAACGGCAGTGCCGAAATCATCGACTGGCAGCTGTTTGAGCAGGCCATGCGGGCGGTGCCAAGGCTCGCGGTCATGGGGCGCTATGTCAGCGTCAATGTATCGGCCAGGCATTTGCGCGACCCGCACTGGCACGAGGAATTCTTCCGCTTGCTGGAACTCAACCGGGTGAAGCCCGAGCAAGTCCGGGTGGAGGTCACGGAAGGCGCGCTGCTCGAAAATCCCGAGCAGATCCGCCATACCCTGAATCAGATGCGCGACCGGGGTCTGCACGCGCTGTTGGATGATTTCGGCACTGGCTACTCCTCCCTGTCGTACCTGCACCAGTTCCCGATGGATGCGCTGAAGATCGACAAGAGCTTTGTGCGCGACCTGAAGCCCGGTGGCAGCGGTGGCAACGTCGCCGTGGTGCGCGCGATTCTCGCGCTGGCTGGCACGCTCGGCGTCAAAGTCATTGCCGAGGGCATTGAGAAAGAAGAACAGCGGGATGCGTTACGGGAACTGGGGTGCTCAATGGGACAGGGATTCTGGTATGCACACCCGCAGCCGCTCTCCCGGTTTCAGCAAGCGGCGGCGTCGAACGGTTGACGGCGGACGCGAGCGCCTGCGGGCGTGCACGGAACCCGTGCGCACTGGCTGACGGCCAGGGGAAATCCCTCAGGCCCCCCGATTTGTGTGCCCGGCCCGGGTTTTGGTTGCTACGCTGTTGTACAACTGCCCGCCAAGCCGTGCGCAATGACGCCAGTCGTTGTTTCACGTCAGGCTAATCCGGTTCGTGCCAGATCAGCCAAGTTGGCGCCTGAATTGATCCGGACAGGCGCTGACCTTCCCTTGGGGATGGCCACCTATGGGACGACTTCGGTGCAGCAGCCGACACGGTTTGTCGCGCTTGGCCTCCGCAGTCCTGACTCAACAAACTGGTAGACTTTTGGAATGGCGACCGATCCACAAACCCAGGCCCTGCAGGCGCGCAGCAATGCCGAAGCGCTGGCCATGCTGCAATCCTGGCTGAGTCTGGCCGAAGCCACGGCCACTTCCCAGCATCCGCTCGATGTATTTGGGCTGCTGGACCGCCGTATCACCGAGGGCATGGGCTGCGATGGCTGGGCAGTCGCCCTGTTCAACGCCGCCCGCGACGATGTCAGCTTTCCGCACAGTGGCGGCACTGACGCGCTGAAGGCGCAGCGCCTGACCCGGGCGCTGACCAAGCAACTGGTATCGCGGTTTGCGATTCGCGGCCACTACTTGGCGCTGCGGGGCGAAGACCTTTACGAGATGACGCAAGGGTTAGACCTCAGCGGCCTGCCGCTGGCGACCAATGCGCTGGTCGCTGGTTTGCGCGATGAAAATGGCCTGATCGGCATCGCGGCGCTGTTTGGATTCAACACCGAACTGGCGAGCAAAACCCAGGATTTGATGCTCCTGCGCTTTGCCGCGCATCAGATGGTTCTGGCGCTGGCGCGTCGCCGCGCCCAGGATTCCATCAAGCTGGTGTCGGCCGAACTCGAGCGGCGCGTGTCTGAGCGCACGCGCGAATTGGGCGAAACCAACAACGAACTGCGTCGGCAAATGCAGGAACGCGAGCGCATTGAGGAAAAACTCAAATACGACGCGCTGCACGACGCGCTGACGGGGCTGCCGAACCGAGTCCTGATCCTCGATCGCCTGGAGCAGTCGCTCGCCCGGTATCGGCGCGACAATTCGCAGAGCTTCGCCGTGCTGTATCTCGACCTGGATCGCTTCAAGGTCATCAACGACAGCATGGGGCATGCCATTGGCGACGCGCTGCTGATCGAGGCGTCGCGCCGGATCAGCCGGGGCGTGCGCGAAGTGGATACGGTTGCCCGCATGGGCGGCGACGAATTCGCAGTGCTGCTGCCCGGCGTCTACACCGCCTCCGATGCGGCTGTGGTCGCCAACCGCCTGATCGCCGCATTCGCCCAGCCGGTCTATGCCGAGGGCAAGGAACTGTTCACGTCGACCAGCGTGGGCATCGCGCTCAGTCATCCGCGCTATCGTAAGCCGGACGAACTGCTGCGCGACGCCGATGCGGCGATGTACCGCGCGAAATCGCGCGGCCGCAAGCGCTTCGAAGTATTCGACGAGACCTTGCTTGAGCAGGCCATGAAACTGCTCGATCTGGAAAACGAGCTGCGCCGGGCCGTGGGCAAGAACGAGTTCGTGCCGTTCTATCAGCCGATTGTCGATCTGCGCGATGGTGGCAAACTCGGCTACGAGGCGCTCTTGCGCTGGAAACACCCGCAGCGGGGCTTTTTGGCGCCGCATGAGTTTCTGAGCGTGGCGGAGGAAGTCGGCTTGGCTGAAGCGATCGACATGGAGCTTTACGAGATCGTCTTTGAAGATCTGAAGCGCATGCCCGAAGAGTGCTATGTCAGCATCAACTTGTCGCCGCGCCATTTCCGCGATCCGCAATTGGCCAACAAGCTGCTGACCCTGGTTGCCCAGCACGAGGTGCCAACCGACCGCTTGCGCCTGGAGATCACCGAGGGATCGTTGCTCCACGACCCAGCGCGTGCGCGGGTCATGCTCGAAGAGCTTCGCGATGGTGGCCTGGTGGCACTGCTGGACGATTTTGGCACGGGCTATTCGTCGCTCTCCTACTTGCATCAGTTCCCGATCCACGCTCTGAAGATCGATCGCTCGTTCGTCAACGGGCTCACACAGACCGATACTGACTCCGGTGGCTCGCAAGCGGTGGTGGAAGCGGTCCTGTCGCTCGCGCAGTCGCTCGGCGTGGAAGTGATCGCCGAAGGCATCGAAAGCGAAGGTCAACGTGACGCGCTGCTCGCCCTCGGCTGCACGCAAGGGCAAGGGTTCCTGTACGCCAAGCCGCGACCGATCGACCAAGTCCTCGCGCAATCTCTGCTCTGACCAACATGTCTCTGATTCTGGTCATCGACGACAACGCCGGCGTCGCGCAGGCATTGGACTTGCTGTTTTCGCTTGAAGGCTGGCGCACCCTGCATGCCGAAAGTCCGGAGCAGGGCTTGACCATGTTGGCCAGCCAGCACGTCGACTTGGTGGTGCAGGACATGAACTTCACGGCCGATACCACGTCGGGTGAAGAGGGCGTGGCCTTGTTCCGCGATATTCGCGCCCGTTACCCGGACTTGCCGGTCATCCTGATGACGGCCTGGACGCATTTGCACAGCGCGGTCGAGTTGGTCAAAGCGGGCGCGTGCGATTACCTGGCCAAACCTTGGGACGATCATAAGCTCGTAGCCAGCATTGCGAATCTGCTCGAACTCGGTCAGGCCAATCGGCAGCTGCAGCAGGTGCGGGTTCGTGAGCGCCGCGAGCGCGAGTCATTGGCGCAGCGATCAGACCTCTGTGGATTCGTCTACGATGATCCGGCGACCGAACGCGTGCTGACGTTGGCGACCCAGGTGGCGCGCTCGGACCTGCCGATCCTCATTACCGGCCCGAACGGTGCTGGCAAAGAACGCATTGCGGAAATCGTGCGCGCAAACTCGCTGGTGCGTAACGGGCCATTTGTCACTTTGAATTGCGGGGCCTTGCCGGCTGATCTGATCGAAGCCGAGCTCTTCGGCGCCGAGGCGGGGGCCTACACCGGCGCCAACAAAGCGCGGGAGGGCAAGTTCGAGGCCGCCGATGGCGGCACACTGTTTCTCGATGAAATCGGCAATCTGCCGGGCCCTGGACAAATGAAGCTGCTCCGCGTGCTGGAAACTGGCCGTTTCGCGCGCCTCGGTTCCAACCGCGAGCGCCAGGTCAAAGTGCGTGTGATCTCGGCGACCAATGCCGACCTGCCGGCAATGATCCGGCAGGGCAGCTTTCGCGAAGATTTGTACTACCGTCTGAATGTGCTCGAACTCCGACTGCCACCGCTGGCCGATCGGCCACGTGACATTCTGCCGCTGGCCCGGAGTTTCTTGGGTCCCGGCAAGCAGTTGGCCGAGGGAGCCATCCACGCGCTGAAACAATACAGTTGGCCGGGCAACGTGCGCGAACTGAAGAACGTCATGGCGCGCGCTGGCCTGTTGACCCAGGGCGACACGGTGCAGGCGGTGGATCTGGGGCTGCGCGACCTGGGTGCGCGTACACCTGGCGAGGAAATCGAACTTGATCGTGAAAGTATTGAGGCCGCCATCCAGCGCGCTCATGGCGTGATTGCGCAGGCCGCTGCCGAACTCGGATTGTCCCGCCAGGCGTTGTATCGGCGGATGGATCGCTTCGGCATTCCACGTGCCAAGTAAGCCGCGCGCCCCGTTTTCGATCGCCGGGCAGCTACTCGGTATTTTGTTGTTGTCGGTGTTGCCCCCCATTGCGCTGGTGGCCTTTGTCGGGCCAAAACTACAGTCGCCCTGGCTGCAATTCGCCGGTGGCAGCCTCTTCGCACTGCTCTGGGGCATCTTGCTGATGCGCTGGTGGATCGGCCCGATTCTCAGCTTGTTCCGAGCGCTGAGCGGCTCGGTCGCGAGCTTTCGTGACAACGACTTCAGCTTCGGCCTGCGCTTTGACCGGGTCGATGAGCTGGCCGAACTGGTCGCGAGCCACAACGCGCTGGCCGATGTGTTGCGCGACCAGCGACAATCACTGGCGCAGCGCGAGTTGTTGCTCGACACCATGCTGCAGCACACGCCCGTGGCGATGCTGCTGGTGGCCGAGGTGCGGCTGGATGGCGCGAGCCGCTATCCGGTGGTGTTCTCCAATCTCGCGGCGCGTCGGTTGCTCGGTGACGGTCGCAAACTCGAAGGCGAGCATCTGGACGAATTGCTGGCCCGCGCCGAGCCAGCACTCAGGCAGGCCATCGAACGGGGCGGCAATGGCCTGTTTACCGTCGGTCGCGAAGACGCCGAGGAAATCTACCATCTGGCACGCAAGCGTTTTGCGCTGAACTCGCGTCCGCATGAGCTGTACCTGATTCGCCAGCTCACCCAGGAGCTCAGGCGTCAGGAGGTGAGTGTTTGGAAGCGGGTCATCCGCGTCATCAGCCATGAGCTCAACAATTCGCTGGCACCCATCGCGTCGCTGACCCATACCGGCAGTGAGTTGGTTCGTCGACAGCAACTGGACCGCTTGCCCGAGGTCTTCCAGGCCATCGGGCAGCGCGCGCAGCATCTGGATCAGTTCATACGCGGCTACGCCACGTTTGCCAAGTTGCCGACGCCGATCAAATCGGCAGTGGAATGGCCGGAATTTGTCCAGCAGCTTTCGGCCCAAGTGCGCTTTCAAATGCCGACGCGGTTCCCGAGTCGACCTGGGTTGTTTGATGCAGGGCAGTTGGAGCAGGCACTGATCAACTTGCTGAAGAACGCCCATGAATCGGGCAGCGCCGCCGAGTCAGTGGCGCTGGAGTTGACTGAACTCGCCGACGGCGTGCGGATTGACGTGCTCGACCGCGGGCCGGGCATGACCGAGACCGTGATGGCGCAGGCGCTGATGCCGTTCTATTCGACGAAGCGTGGCGGCACCGGCTTGGGCCTCGCGTTGGCACGCGAGATTGTCGAGGCGCACGGCGGGCATATCAGCCTCAGTTTGCGCGACGGAGGTGGAATGGCCGTGAGTCTGGTGTTGCCCGCGGGGACGAATTGACGTCGGCGCTTATGGCAAGTAAGCGCTGGGGCAATCTCGCGACTTGCCACCCAAACGAAAGCAACAAAAAACCCGCCACGCAGGCGGGTTTTTCGACATCAAGCGCAAACCATCAATCCAAGTCGAGGAACGACCGCAGTTGTTCCGACCGGCTTGGATGACGCAGTTTGCGCAAGGCCTTCGCTTCGATCTGGCGAATGCGTTCGCGGGTCACGTCAAACTGCTTGCCGACCTCTTCCAGCGTATGGTCGGTGTTCATGTCGATACCAAAGCGCATGCGCAGCACCTTCGACTCACGTGGCGTCAGCGAGGCAAGCACATCGTGCACGGTTTCCTGCAGACCGGTGGTCGTGGCCGAATCGACCGGCGATTCGACATTGGTGTCTTCGATGAAGTCGCCGAGGTGCGAGTCCTCGTCGTCGCCGATTGGCGTTTCCATCGAGATCGGTTCCTTGGCGATCTTCAGGACTTTGCGGATCTTGTCTTCCGGCATGTCCATCTTCTTCGCCAATTCCTCAGGCGACGGCTCACGGCCCATCTCCTGCAGCATCTGACGGCTGATGCGGTTCAGCTTGTTGATCGTTTCGATCATGTGCACCGGAATGCGGATGGTGCGGGCCTGATCGGCAATCGAGCGGGTGATGGCTTGGCGAATCCACCACGTGGCGTACGTCGAGAACTTGTAGCCGCGGCGGTATTCGAATTTGTCGACCGCTTTCATCAGGCCAATGTTGCCTTCCTGAATCAAATCGAGGAACTGCAGACCACGGTTCGTGTACTTCTTCGCGATCGAGATCACGAGACGCAAGTTGGCCTCGACCATTTCCTTCTTCGCGCGGCGAGCCTTGGCTTCGCCAATCGACATGGCGCGATGGATTTCTTTGATCTCCGGCAGCGTCAGGAACAGCAAGCCTTCATGGCCGATCAGTTTTTCCTGCTCGGCGACCACGGCGTCCTTGCAGGTCTTCAGCGTGCTGGCCCACTTCACGGCCTTGCGCGACTCATTGTCGATCCAGCGCAGATTCGTTTCCTTGCCCGGGAACAGTTTCAAAAAGTCCTTGCGCGGCATCTTGCCGTGGCGCGTGACGATATCGAGGATCACGCGCTCGTGATGACGCAGCACGTTGACGCGCTCCCGCACGCGCTTGACCATGCCGTCGATCATGATCGATGGCAGCTTCAGCTTCAGGAATTCTTCCTGGATCTGCTGCTTCAGCTTCTGGACCTTCTTGTCCTCGCCACCAACCTTGCTGTGGCCGGCTTTGAATTTCTCGTAGGTATCGGCAAACAGTT
The DNA here is from genome assembly GCF_003015185.1 of Ahniella affigens. Lineage (GTDB taxonomy): Bacteria > Pseudomonadota > Gammaproteobacteria > Xanthomonadales > Ahniellaceae > Ahniella > Ahniella affigens. The sequence goes on along the minus strand of NZ_CP027860.1, from coordinate 4,534,598 downwards.
CCATGCGGCGCTTGACTTCGGCCGGATCGGGACCGGACTCGCCAGGGCCGGCTTCTTCGCCGTCACCGTTGTCGTTGTCATCTTCCGCGGCAGCGACTTCTGATTCGGACTCGAGCATTTCCTCGGTAATCGCGGCCTGCTCGGCTTCCAGATCATAGAAGCCCGTCAGGAATTCGCTCATACGCTTCTTGCCGTCCAGGTGCGAGGCGTATTCCTCCAACAGCAGGCTGATCGTCCATGGGAATTGCGACAGCGCCGTCTGCACTTGGGCCAGACCTTCCTCGATGCGCTTCGCGATTGCGATTTCGCCTTCGCGGGTCAGCAGTTCGACCGTGCCCATCTCGCGCATGTACATGCGGACCGGGTCGGTGGTGCGGCCAGTCTCTTCGACCGCCGACAACGCCTGGATGGCTTCTTCGGTGGCCGTCTCGTCGTCCTGGGCGGCCGGCGTTTCCTGCAGAATCAGCGTTTCGGTATCGGGTGCCACTTCGTGCACTTCGATGCCCATGTCATTGATCATGCCAATGATGTCTTCGATCTGCTCCGGATCGACCACGTCGTCCGGCAGGTGATCGTTGACTTCGGCATAGGTCAAGTAGCCTTGTTCCTTGCCTTTGGTGATCAGCTGCTTGATTTCAGACTGTTGGTCGCGGGGTTCGAACTCACCGGCCATGCAATGCTCCTTTGATACAAACTTAGAAACGGAATTCGGCGATCAAAACGGACAAAACCGCCGGACGCGCCAAAAGCCAGGGCGCGAATCACGGGATTAAGTTGGGGCTACAGCAGATGCCAGCTTAGATCGGCCCTCCAGTATAAACGTGCTGTCAAGGGCAAATCGATCATGCTTATTGTGTTCTTCTGTGTCGCTGTCTGAAAGACGCCACAGAAACGCTGACGCAGTTTCCCAAGTGTTTGAATAATATCACGAATCCCAAGATGAAAGTGGGCCCGAACGCAGGCTGAACGAGGTCCGGATGGACTGGGCTGGCCGGCTCTTTCCTGGCTCTGCGTGCGAACAACCGTTTGAACGCGACCGCCGTAGCCTTGGATTGATCACGACCACCCGGGCGCCATGGCATGATCTCGACGACACGATTCACGCGCGTTCATCGGTTTGGTTCGCGATCAGTTCAGCTGGCCGGGCGCCAAATCGAGTCTCCCCACCCTGGAGGAATCATGAAACTCAAACATCGACCCTTGTTACTGTCCCTGGCCTTGAGTGCAGCGGTGTTCGCTGCCGGGGTGGCGAACGCCAAGCGCCCGAACACCGATATCGACTACGAGTCCCTGGCCGGACCGACCGTGGCGTTTATCGAACAGCGCAATATCGATCGCTTCGATCATGTGGACGACTACCACATGGTGGTCTACGCCTCCCGCAAGAATGCCTATCTGCTGACCTTCAACTCGATTTGCCGGCGTTACACCCTGCAGGACCCGATGGTCATCGAGCGCACTTCGACATTTCGCCTGTATCCGGAAGATCGCATCTCGATCAACGGCGCTCCTTGCCTGATCAAAGACATTCGCGTCATGGACGTGAATCAGCTCAAGGCCGCCCGGGCCAGCGCCAAGCGCTGAAGTACCGGACGAACGCGTGCCAGCCCCTGTCCTGATTCAGGCGGGGGCTTTGCATTTCTGGGCCAAAATGGCGAACGCTGCCGCGAATCTGAACGCTCAGAATCAAAATTGCCGCGCGCGAGTGACCGATTTGCCGCCTTTTTGCGTTATGACTCTCATGGACTGGTCGATCGCCCCGTGCCGATTCGGCAGCGGGCGCTGCTGGCGCTATGATCGACCGTGCGGTTCTTGCTTTGTCCGGCGGCTTGACCGGACGTGATTTGGAAAGGGAGATTGCAATGAAAAAGATGATCGTCGGTGTGGCCCTGGCGGCCAGTTCGGTCCTGTCGATGTCGGCCATGGCGGGTGGCGACAAGCCGTCCGTCGCGGTGCTTGAGTTCACCAATGAATCCGGCGCGGCATGGTGGCGTGGTGGCGTGGGCTGGGAACTGTCCGGCATGTTGACCAACGAAATGGCCGCAACCAAGGCCTTCCGCATGCTCGAGCGCAGCAAGATCGAAGCGGTGCTCTCGGAGCAGAACCTGGCCGCTTCCGGCCGCGTTCAAGGTGGTACAGGCGCCAAGATCGGCAAGCTGTTGGGTGCCCAATACCTGGTGACCGGCACGGTCAGCGCGTATGAGGAAGACACCGCCAGCACGGGCGGCGGCATCAGCTTTGGTGGCGTGTCGCTCGGCGGCAACAAGTCGAATGCGTACTTGGCTGTCGATCTGCGCGTGATCAACGCGACGACCGGCGAAATTGCTTACACGCGCACCATTGAAGGCAACGCGAAGGGCGGCGGCATGAGCATTGGTCTGTCGAAAGGCGGCTTCGGTGGCAGCCTGTCGAATCAGAAGAACACGCCTGCTGGCAAGGCCATCCGCGCGGCTTTGGTGTTGAGCTCGGACTATCTGGAATGTGTGATGGTCGACCGCAACGGCTGCGAAGCTGACTTCGACGCGGCCGACGATCGCCGCCGCGAAAAAACCCGCGGCGCGATTGATCTGGATGACTGATCGACTGCTCGCTTGAGAACAACCAACACGGCCCGGCTTGTCCGGGCCGTGTTCGTTTTGGGCGTTGTGTCTGATGGGCCACGACGCCGATGGCGGTCACCGTGGCGTCGATTCGGCGCTTGGGAAAATTGGCCCCTTGCTCTGCTTTCCCAATGTCCCGAATGCGAGCGCGCCGCCAGGGCGTCCTGGATTCCGGCCTTCCAGACTGGGTGAAAACGTCAAGCGACCCCAGCGAGCAGCCCACGCAATCGCGTTCGGACAAGACAATAACTGCAAGCGTGGCGACGGCTGGCTCAGCCTGCACGCGGTTGCGGCTGACCGGACGCTGCAGCTTGAAAGGCGGCGGCGTGCGATAGGTGAGCTTTCCGCGAGCTTGAAACCCGCCCCGGATCAAGTCCGGGGCGACGAATCGCGAGAGCGTCTGTCGCGGCAGAACCGCTACTCCAAATGTAAGGCAGGAGCGGTTTCCAGAAGACGCTCAATCCCACCTCTCGTCACCCCGGACTTGATCCGGGGTGAGTTTGGTGTCCCCGCAGTCAGACAAAGACCGCGCTGACACAACAACAATAATCTTGCTCGAGCGACTATTAAACCGTTTGTTGCGCCAGAAATGACGACAAGGGAAATCATCGTGGCGCTTCCCGCAGATCCCGCCAGCAGTGCAGGCACTGTTGGCGGAAAGCCATAAGTCACGACCATGCCGACCGACACGGGGACCCGGGTCAGCTTTGATGAATCATCGCAGACCGAACCGCCAACGAGACCGCTGCATGCCAGCCGATCCCATCATTGCCCAAGGCTTGACCAGCCGATTCAAACATCTGCTGGCCAGAAGCCTCGGGATTCGCGATGCCGAACTCGTACCCGCCATGCTTGGCATGTTGATGTTTCTGTGCCTGTTCACCGCCATCATGAGCATGCGGCCGGTCCGCGAAACGATGGGCGTTGCGGGCGGGGTGCGCAACCTGCCCTGGCTCTTTACCGGGACCTTTGTGGCGACGCTGCTTGCGATGCCGGTATTCGGCTATCTGGCGCGGCGCATGTCCCGGCATCGGTTGCTGGCTGGTCTCTTCTCGCTATTCGCCTTGAACCTGCTCGTGTTTGCGGTGCTGATCGCGCGTGATCCGCATCAGGTCTGGGTAGCACGGAGCTTCTACGTGTGGCTCTCAGTGTTCAATCTGATGGCGGCCTCACTGATCTGGAGCGTTCTGGCCGATGTCCTGGTTCTGGACCAGGCCAAGCGACTATTCGGCCTGATTGCCGCGGGCGCGAGTGCGGGCGGCATCGTCGGCCCCATCGTGGCGTTGCAGGTGGCGCACCTCGGTTTGGCTGGGATTTTAGTGTGTGCCGCGTGCTGCCTGTTCGGCAGCATCGCCGCAGCGTTCGCGTTGTTTCGCTGGCGCCAGCGTCAGCCCGCGACCAGCGTTGCCGCCGATTCGCCGGATCGTGCGCTGGGCGGCAGTCCGCTCGATGGCGCAGCGCAGGTCTTGCGGTCTCGGTACTTGCTCGGGATTGCGGTATTTGTGTTGCTACTCGCGAGCGTCAGCACGTTTCTTTACGTCGATCAGGCACGTTGGGTCGAACGTCATTTCAGCGATCCGAATGACCGCACCGAGTTCTTTGCGCACATCGATCTTGTCGTTCAAGTGCTGTCGATCCTCGTGCAGATGTTTCTCGCGGGCCGAATCGCCCAATCCCTGGGGGTGGTCGCATTGCTCACAGCATTGCCGGTGTTGATGGCGCTCGGATTTCTGAGTCTGGCGATCGTTCCCGGTTTCGGCTTGTTTGTCGGCGTCATGGTGTTGCGCCGCGCCGGCGAGTACGCATTGATCCGACCGGGCCGGGAAATGTTGTTCACGACCGTGCCAACCGCCGAAAAATACAAGGCGAAGAACTTCATCGATACCGTCGTCTATCGCGCGGCCGATGCCCTGAGTAGTTGGTTGGAGTCAGCGCTCCGGGCGGTGGAATCCGTGCCATGGCTCGCGCCCCTGATGGGCGCTGCCATCGCTGTCATCTGGGCGGGCACGGGCAGGCATCTGGCGCGCACTCAGGCGCAACAGTCGATCAGACTGCCGGGCGCCGTTCAGTAGCCTGGAGTTGTGTGGGCGTCACACCGCGCACGCGAAGAAACTGATCTCGATCGCCTGTGACCAAAAGACACGTCGTCCCGCCAGCGATCACCGTGCGCATCACGTTGCGGTCGTCGTTTGTGCTCTGAAGTCTCGGTCGTACAATGATCGAGCGCTCCCGGACCCCCATGAACGAATTCAAGACCAGTCCACCAGACGATGCCACCTCGGGCGCCCACACGGGCGAGGACCCGACCATGCGCTTCGCGACCGGCGGTGCGTTCAAGGGGCGGTTGCTGAGGGAGTTTTTGGCAGCGCCGCAGACCGCTGAGCCCGGAACGCGCATTGGCGCATTTGAGGTGCGGGAACAGATCGGCAGCGGTGGCATGGGCGCCGTGTTCCGCGCCGAGCGCATCAGTGGTGGCTTCGAACAGACCGTTGCGATCAAACTCATTCTGGGCCGCAATCCGACGACGCTCGAACGGTTTCGCGTCGAGCGCGAGATCCTTGCAGGGCTCAGGCACCCAAACATTGCTCAGTTGGTGGATGGCGGCGAGACTGCGGACGGCAGCCTGTACTTGGCGATGGAATATGTCGATGGCATGCCGCTGGACGAGTACTGCAATCAACGCGGCCTCGACACCAAAGCCCGCCTCCGCATGCTGCTGAAGATCGCCGATGCGCTGGCGCACGCACACCGGAACCTGGTCATTCATCGCGACATCAAGCCCACCAATATTCTCGTCAATCGCGCCGACGGGCGCCCCAAACTGCTTGACTTCGGTATTGCGAAGTTGTTTGGCGGACAGCAGGACCGCGACCTGACGCAGCAAACATTGGGGCCGATGACGCCCACGTATGCGGCGCCCGAGCAATTTCGCGCTGAGCCCATCACGGTGGCGACGGACATCTATCAATTTGGCGTGCTGATGTTCTGGCTACTGAGTGGTGGTCTGCCTTACGACACGCCGACGAACGATCTGGTTGCATGGGCTCGCGCGGTCATCGAAGAAGAGCCATTGACGCTCAGCAAAGCACGGATCCGGAGCCAAGTGTCGGCGCCCGCACCAGCGGCAGACCTCGCAGTCGGGCGACGCCAGCGTCGCGCCAATCGCGATCTCGACGCAATCGTGCAAATGGCGCTGATGAAGGAACCTAACCAACGCTATGGCTCGATGCACGCGTTGATCGCGGATCTCGAAGCGTTCTTGGACGGCCGTCCGGTCGTCGCCCGGCACGGCGGCGCGCTGTATCGCCTGGGTCGGTTTATCACGAGGCATCGCTGGGCAGTGATTGCGACCACATCCGCGGCACTCGGATTGGCGGTCGCGACCGCAGTGGCGGTGGTGCAGGCGCATCAGGCACGCAGCGAAGCCGAACGCCTGCATGCGTCAGTGGCGCTGCTCAACAGCGTGTTCCAGGCCGCCGATGTCAACGCCGGTCATGGCGGCCGCCGCTCACTGGAGGACTTGCTTGATGTCGCCGCGAAGGATGTGATGCAGCGACTGGATCATCACCCGGACTTGCGCGCCGGCGTCTTGATGCAAGTGGCCGATGCGTTTACCAGCATGGGTTTGCCTGCCCGCGCGGCACCGCTCTATCAGCAGGCCATTGATGACTTCCGCACCCGCGGTGAACACGGTACTCAGTACTTGCAGGCGCTGGAACGGGGTGCGTTGGCAATGTATTGGAATGGCAATGCCGACGCGGCAAAGCAGTTGGTCGCCGAAGCCGAACCACTCGCGGTGAGTGCATCGGATGAGCACGCGACGGTGCGTGATGGGTTGCTGTTCACGCAATGGCAGATCCTGCGTTCCGAGGCACGCGCGGCCGAGTGCTTTGAAGTGGCCGAGGCGTCGGTCCGCAATGCCGAACGTGCGTCACCTGCCGTTCGCGATACGCTGATGCAGAAGGCGCTGGTCCGACGCGGCACGTCAGCGACCGATCTCGAGCGATTTCTGGATGGCGAGCGCGATCTATTGGCTGCGGTGGCGCTCGGCACGCGTCTTTGGGGCGAGAAACATGCCGCGACCCTCAAGGCGAAGCAAGCCCTGGGTTGGCATTACGCCAGTCGCGGCGACTATGAGAAAGGTCTTGCGATTCTGGAACCTGCGGGGCAGCAAGTCATTGAAGTATTCGGCGCCAACAGCCAGGAATGGGCGCGCAACCTCTACAACCGCGGCAACATCTATTTGACGATCCCTGGCCGCTGGCGGGACGCGGTTGCTGCGTATCAAGAATCGAGTCAGGTATATCGGGAAGCGGCAAGCCCAGGGATCGGGATCGGCGCGCTGTTCACCGCCGCGGGGCTGCTGCGTGTGCATGGACAGTGCGACGAGGCGCTGCCGATGTATGTCGAGGTCGAGCGCGTTTGGCGTCAGCCCGAAGTGTTGCGTGCGCCCGTCAGCAAGCGGCTCTATGTCGAACTGGCCAGCTGTCAGCTTGCGACGGGCGCGCTGGATGCCGCCAAGGCCAGCTATCAACTCGCGGTCGACGCCTTGGCTAACGAGGATCAGAGCAGTGTGCTGTATGCGGAATTCTTGGCGGTGGGCGCAACGATCGCCAGCGCCGAGCGCGATGCCCCCCGTGCCGAAGCACTGCTCAGCCAAGCGCTTCACATCGTAGGTGACAACCCGGACTACGAACCGCTGCGGCAGCAATGGCAGATCGAGTTGGCGCGCCTTCGGCGGCAGTAGCCTGCTGCCCGATCAAGACGCCTTGTGTCCTATTCAAAGCCATCCACCAGGAGTGGCGGCAGCATCACGAATTCGGCGTTGACGGTTGCGCTGCTGGCCATGTCTAACTGACAGGCGTTGGTTCCCGTACAACCGCCAGACCATCCGGCAAAGCCCACGTCTGCGGGTGCGGAGACGCTCAAGGTCACCACGGTACCCACGAGCACGTTGGTGCTGCATTGACTACCGCAGACAATGCCACCGAAATCAGTCTGAACCGTACCAAGCGATGCGGCGTTGCCGCTTCGGGTCACGGTCAGCGGCAACAGCACATCACGCTCGCGGCCCACCCAAAAACTCACCGGGTTGGCAAGGCCAAAACTCTTGCTGTGCCCCATTCCCAACCAAGTATTGCTGTAGCGTTCATGGGCCATGGCGCCGTTGTAGTCGCCCCAGCTGTTCAGGGAGTCGTCGCCCGTCCAGATCGTATAACCCTCCCAGCCGTTGGCGGCAATGTCAGGGGTGTAGTCGTCGCGAATCACACTGATCAATGAGTTGTGTACAGTGCCACCGAGCAGATTGATGGTGCCGGCAACATGCCCGCGCGCATTGACCGCGAATGCGGGATAGAGCCAGGCAATGTCGTTGCTCCAGATATCGAGTTCGGACAGAACGGTTAGGTTGGTACGGTTCAGTACCAGGACTCGCGTAAAAGGCTTGGTTCGGCCTCCCACGGCAGCCGAGTGCCAAGCGAGGCCGATTTCGGTATCGGTCAACCAGCCGCTCTGCATGCGAGCGTTGCTGCGCGCGCACGGGTTGCTGCCATTCGGTGCCAGGCACGTAAAGCCCGTGAGTTGCGTGGTCGAGAGCCCAGTGATCGTTCGATGATTGAGATCGTTCGAGCCCTCGGGCCAGGCCGTGACCTCAATCGAGTTCGACGTCAGCACGTTGGCGAAATTCATGAAGTTGGTGCCGGGACGACTCCCTATTGAACCATAGCCAGGAATGATCATCACACTGCCGCGCCCGCTGACCAGATAGCGAAAATTGATCGGGCCGCTCGCTGCCAGTTCATCCAGTGAAATTCGGACAATGACCGACCCATAAAACGTGTCGTCGCTGATCCGAAACAGATTGCTCGTGAAATACAGAAAATTGGCACCAACTTGCAGATGCGGAAAGTCGATCCAGACATCAGTGAGCCCAAACTGCGACGGCACGAAATTCCAGTAGGACCAAGTATTGGTCTCTAGTCCTGCGCTGCCTTGCGCCATCGCCAGGCGAACGCCGTTGATGCCCCCAAACGTCTGACGGTATTGCATGTACCAAAAGACGAGATCGCGCGTCGGGTCTTGCGCCACCCGCTGATCGCAGCACACGCCGTTGGAGAATTCGACCGGCGTCAGCGGGAACGTGTTGTCCGGATCGATGTAGCTCCGTGTCTGGCCGTTGTCAGACGTGATCGCCGCATAGGTATTGTACGTTTCCAGAATCGCCCGGCCTTGCCCAGCCAGACTCGGCTCGGCGATGGTGCTGTTCATCGATATGGGCGAGAGCAAGGTCCGCCGAATCAGATTGAAGGTCCCCGGTGCGCGCACGCCACCCAGATCGTGACTGCTCGATGGGGCGTTGCCGCTGTGCCGGATTGGCAAATCCAGTTGCGGAAGCGACGGGCCGCTCTGCTCTTTGATCGATTCGCGCTCCGGTGACTCGCGAACGTCAAAGAAGGGCGGAAACAACGAACTCGGGCCATGCGCCACGTGGGCACTGTTCACTCGGCCTTCACGACTGACAGAGCGAGTGTCGTCGCCAGCCGAAGCGGCAATGCAACAATGACACCAGAGCACCACAAAAACCGCAGCGCGCAAGCATGGCATCAGCACAAATTGCTCCTGATACGGGGTTCCACCTGTGGTCCCGAATCTAGGGGAGCTAAAGACCCGGGTCAACCGCGCCGCGATGGCCGATGCCATCCGTTCGGATGCCGCACGCCCTGCAGCGTCGCCTGGCGTACAACAATCGTGCGCCTAACCCCGCACCCAATCATTGTAAGCCGCGATGGCATACAACACGGGCGCATGATCCACCAGTGGCCGCAGTGCAGACAGCGCAGCCTTGCTCAATTGCTTGTCGGCAACCTGATCCAGAATCGTGCCGGAGGCCGACTTCAATTGCATGTACCCAAGCGACAGCGAATACCACGTATCCGACAAGGGAATGTCCCAGCGTGTGGTCGAACCGCTGTCGACCGAGTTGTAGTGAATCGCCGTCATCGGTACATGCTGATAGCCGAACGCTCGCGGCGGTACGCGGGTGACCAGATCATCGCCGAGTTCGTAACGGAACATCGCCACGTTCGCCAACATGCGCGCGAATCCGCGGTCACCAACGCGAGGCGCACCGAAGGTGTAGCAGGTGATCGTGCCAAAGAAATTCTGGAGACTGGCGGCGGCGAGAACTGCCATAGCGCCACCCAAGCTGTGTCCGGTGATGAAGAGGCGCGCATTGGGATTTACGGATTCGCGCAAGGCCTTGTCGATTGCCGGAGCCACTTCGGCATAAGCCTCGGTAAACCCTTCATGCGCGCGGGCGCCGTTGCCGAGATGGCTCGGCAAGAACTGTGCATTTGTCACCACCCAATCGCGCAGCACCTGTCCGAGTTGCGGCAGATCGTTGATCTGTCCCGGCACTTCCGAGCCTCGAAATACCAACAGGTTGAACTCGTTCGCGCTGATCAAGTACCAGTTGGTGCCGCGCTTGCGGCCGGCGCCGTGCCGAACCGAAACCTTGGTCGCGTCCGCCAATGGCGCCGAGAAGGCGGTCTTGAATGCCTTGCTCGCATGCGCGAACCACCGGTTGCCCTCTGGTCGGGCGTAGGCCAGCAATGCGGCTTCGGCCATCCAGTATGCATCGGCCTTGCTTGGGCCCGCCACTACACGTCGAAACGGCACTTCGTCGCGATGCTTGAACGACTCACGCCGAGAGGGCGGAATCAACGCAAACGGATTGGCGGGTTCCTTCTCGAACGCAGGCATCGTGGTGTCCTCCAAGTGGTGCATGGCCAATTGCCGCCACGCGCGGCGATAGGATTATCACAGAAGCGGCGCGAACGATTGCTCCAATTCCAGGCTGCGCGCCAGGGCCGCAGCAAGCTGCCCAGCCCATCGCTCAGAGGCCCTGGCTCGGCACAGTTACAACACCAGCGAATCGGTATCGCGCACGCCAATGATGTCCAGCTTCAGCAACGGCTTAGGTGACCGCGCGAAGCCCGCACCACCGACCCGCCAGCTATCGAATGCGGTCGCAGCAAAGTAGAGCATTGCCATCACGGCCATGTGCACATTCGACTGCGTCAGGGTACTGGCAAACGGCCAGCCCGACGTGTTTGCGATCGATAGTGCGAGCATCACGATGATCATGACACCGCCCACATTGGCGCGCCCATTGACCAACGCACGCACCCGCATGCGGGTCAAAGCGGGGGTTCCGGGCAACTCCCAAAGTTGGCGCGCACGATGGAACACCGACCAGAGTGCCGGCACCAAGAGCAGCGGCTGGTTACTGAGCAGCACCTTTACGAACTCCATGCCGCCTGGGGCCAACACGATGAGCCCGATCGCCAAAGGTGGAATGAGCCACCAAGGCGGCCGCTTCCGAATGCGTGTGGCAACGTCAGTCAGCGTGAGTTGCGGCAACAAAAAGCCCGCTTCAATCGCGAGGATCACCAAGACCATTGGGTGGTTCATGTCCAGGAGTTGCGTGCCGTCGCCCAGCCAGAACCCACTGATTGGAACCTGGTACCAAATCGACCAGGTGATGATCAGAAACAAGACCGCCAGCACAGCGTCCGGGACCGCATTCCAGATGCGGCGCGCGTTCGATTCTGTAGTGGTGATCCCGGCATTCATGGCAACAGCATTCGCTGAGAGCAGCCTGCTGTCAAGTCGAAACATTCGGCGTACTTGAAGCGAAACTCGTGGCACAAGAAGTTCAACTACCTGTCATCACAAACACGATAACCTATTGGTTGATATGGCACGTACTTTCTGTGTGTGCTGCCCATCCCAATCGCAAGTAGTCTCCTCCCCCGCGCTCGCTGGGGAGGGAGTCGACTCCCTCTCCCACGCGAGTGGGAGAGGGCTGGGGAGAGGGCTACTTGCGACATTGCGCCATCGTAAGAGTCGCGCACCGTCACCGGGCCTCTGAAGTGCTAACAATCGCCCTATCGGTGCGGCCATTGCTCCAGTTGGCTCGACAGCCTCGCAGTGCGCTTCAGGCGCGAACGTTGACCGGCCGTAATGCGGGCCTTATGCTTCTTCGCGTCAGGTTTAAGTTCCTCCGGGCCAACAACCGTCCAGACACCGCCACTGCGGTCCGTTTGGTTTTGCCTACTTGGAGGATTCGATGACGTCTTTGCCGCTGCCGAATGATTTGTCTATAAACTGGTCCGAGCCCTATGGCCCCATTGCCCGTGGCCGCAGTCCGACGGTATCGGTGAATAACCTCGGTCAAGTCGTCTTGATCTATGCGACCAGTATTTGGAGCCCGCGACCTGAGCTCCATGCAAAGGTGGGCCAGCTCAACAATGGCGTGGTGACCTGGTACGACGAGTCCAAGTTCGACATTGGCTCGTTCCCGTCAGTGGGGATCAATGACTCCGGTCAGGTGGTCAGCACGCACCAAGAGAACAACGGTGGGCAATCCTTGTTCTACAACACGGGCACAATCAACGATACGACGATCGACTGGAACAATAGCGGTAGCGGCACCTTCTACACGACGGGCATTTCGACCACCGTTGACTTGGACAATGACGGTTTGCTCGTCGAAGTGCACCGTGCGAACGTCTCCGAGTCGATGTGGTCATTGGTTGGAAAGCTGTCGGGCAGCGGCATCGACTGGAAGCAAGACAGTACCCAGTTCGGTGTTGGCCAGAAGCCAAGCGTGGCGATCAACAACCATCGCGCGATCGCCCAGTTTCACGAATCCAAGCAGTTCTATCCGGGTCGGATTTTCGACAATCCGGGGATTGTTGATGATGGACTTCAGGTTCGTTGGTTCGATTCCAAGGAGACGGACGGCTTTCTGAGCGCTGAGCCCAAGGTGGATATCAACGATTCGGGAGTCGTTGTGCAGGTCCATGCTTCGGCGAACGGGGGCATGTACTACCGCGTTGGTACGCTCAGCAGCGATGGCCGTTCTATCGACGAAGGCGCATCATTCAAGTTCCTGCAAGCCTTTGAGTATGACGTCACCATGACCAATGACGGCCAGATCATCATGGTGTACGCGCAAGACGACACAACAAAGGCGGAGAACCTCTTCTGCGTGGTCGGTACCCTGGCGACTTGACCGAGCATCATTGCTGGCGCTGAGTTGCGTCAGCAATGATCATCCGGCGCGACGGGCTTGTGGCTAGCCCGTCGGCGCAATGCGCTTCGCTTATTGCGCCCTACGAATTTGTGGGGCTGTCAACTGGATTACAGCACGCCCAGCCCTTCGGCCTGGCCGCCTTGGCCCACTTCGAGCAGCCGCAACGTATTCGTTGCGCCATGCTGTTCCATGTGATCGCCGCTCGTGATCAACACGCGATCACCATCGGCCAACAGGCCTAATCCGAACAGGTGCTTGATGGCTTCGCGAGCGGCTTGGCGGCCGGGCAGGCCGCGGCTGTCGAAGTTGATTGGCACAACGTCGCGCATCATCGCCATGCGTCGGCGCGAGGGTTCGTGGCGGGACAGGGCGAAGATCGGTACGGACGCGCGGAATCGGGACAGGTAGCGGGCGGTGCCGCCGGATTCGGTCAATGCGATGATCGCGCGGACTTTGATGTGCTCGGCGAGAAACATCGACGCCATCGCGATCGCCTGATCCACGCGCTGCAGGTTGCGCGGCGCTTTTTCGAAATCGGTATCCATTTCGAATTGGCGTTCGGCGCCAAGACAAATGCGGACCATCGATTCGACTGCTTTGACCGGAAACTGACCAGAGGCGGATTCCTGCGACAACATCACCGCATCGGTGCCATCAATGACCGCGTTCGCGACGTCGAGTACTTCGGCGCGGGTCGGAATCGGATTGTCGACCATGGACTGCAGCATCTGGGTCGCAGTGATCACCACTTTGTTGCGATCGAGTGCTTCGCGGATGATCTTCTTCTGCAAGCCTGGCAATTCGGCGTCGCCGATTTCGACGCCCAAGTCGCCGCGCGCAACCATTACGGCATCGGATGCGTCGATGATTTCGCCGAGCGCAGCGATTGCTTCGGTGCGTTCGATCTTCGCGACCAAGTGCGGCTTGGCGCCAGCAGCCAGGGCCAACGCGCGGGCTTCTTCCATATCGGCCGCAGAGCGGCAAAAGCTCACTGCGAGAAAGTCGGCGTCGATCGCTGCGGCATGTTTGATGTGTTCGCGGTCTTGATCAGTCAGCGCGCCGAGCGACAAACCACCGCCAAGGCGGTTCAGACCCTTGCGATTCGACAAGGCACCGTCGGTCAGAACCGTCGTATGAATGGTCTGGTCCTCGATGCGCTCCACGCGCAACGCCACCAGGCCATCATCAAGCAGCAGCGTGTCGCCGACGACGACGTCGTTGACCAGGCCAAGATAGCTCATCGGCACTTGGTTGATATCGCCAGGCGGGGCATCAGCTTTGCAGACCAGCGCGAAGGCTTGGCCCGCTTTCAACACGACCCGGCCTTCGGCGAACTTCTCAATACGAATCTTCGGGCCTTGCAGATCAACCAGCACGCCGACTTCTTTGCCAAGCCGATGCGCGATGTTGCGCACGGCTGCCGCACGTGCCGCGTGCTGCTCTGGCGCGCCGTGCGAAAAATTCAGGCGTACTACGTCGACGCCAGCGCGGATGATGTCTTCGAGCACGCCATCGGCGTCGGTGGCCGGGCCGAGGGTGGCAATAATGCGGGTACGACGAAGAACGCCGGTACGATCAACCATGTGCGCGTGCCTCCAGGGCAGCTACGGCCGGCAGTTCCTTACCTTCGAGGAATTCGAGGAAGGCACCGCCGCCTGTGGAAATGTAGGAGATGCCAGATTCGACATCGAACTTTTCAATCGCTGCGAGTGTGTCGCCACCACCCGCCACCGAGAACCCGGTCGACGCGGCAATGGCTTTTGCCACCGCGCCGGTACCGCCCGCAAACGCGTCGAATTCGAACACGCCGACCGGGCCGTTCCAGACGATGGAACGTGCCTGACCGATGATCTCGGCATAGCGCTTGGCCGTGTCTGGGCCGATGTCGAAGATCATGTCTTCAGCCAGCACGTCCGCCACCGCAATCGTGCGTGCGATGGCGTCGGCCGCGAAGCGATCGCCGACGACCACATCGGTCGGCAATGGAATCGACGCGCCGCGCTCGGCAGCACGCTTCATGATGCGCTTGGCCGTATCGATCAGGTCCGGCTCATACAATGACTTGCCGACCGGCAAGCCTTGAGCCGCCAGGAAGGTGTTCGCAATGCCGCCACCAACGATCAGCTGATCCACCTTTTCGACCAGGCTTTCGAGCAGCGCGAGCTTGGTCGACACCTTGGACCCCGCGACGATCGCCAGCATCGGTCGGGCCGGACTCTTGAATGCTTGCGCCAGCGCATCGAGTTCGGTGCACAGCAGCGGACCCGCGGCAGCGATTCTTGCGAATCGCAACGCGCCATGTGTGGATGCTTGCGCACGATGTGCGGTGCCAAAGGCATCCATGACATACACATCGCACAATGCCGCATATTGTCGTGACAGGGTCTCGTCGTCCTTGGCCTCGCCGATGTTCATGCGGCAGTTCTCAAGCAACACCAATTGTCCTGCCTGGACATCAACGCCACCAATCCAATCGCGGATCAGCGGCACATCCACACCGAGATGCTGCGACAGGCGACGCGCCACTGGTGCGAGCGAATCCTCCGCACTCCACTGACCTTCCTTCGGACGTCCGAGGTGCGAGGTCACCATGACCGCAGCGCCCTTGGCGAGCGCGAGTTTGATGGTTGGCAGCGCGGCAACAATGCGCTGCTCAGCCGCTACCTCGCCGTTTTCAATCGGGACGTTCAAGTCTTCGCGAATCAGGACCCGCTTGCCCGCGAGGTCCAGGTCCGCCATGCGCACAAAATCCATAGTTGCTCCTGCATGATGGTTCGATTCAGAGCTGGTCTCGGAAAGATTCCCAGGCAAACGCGCGTTTGATTGCGGTGCGAAGGCTCCGGCCAGACAAGACCGCCATCATGTCCAACGCACGTCGGCTCGGCAAGGGATTTGTGGCGATGGCTCCGGAATTGTCCGGGGTGCGCAAACGAATTCAGCGGGGCTTTCGGCAGTTCGGGGCTGCGGCAGAGCGATGAAATGCATTTGCGAGCGTGAACTCCGGCCCGAATTGAGTCAGGGCTGACGAGGCGCGCTCGGTTGTTGAAGTAGTTCGAGTTGGAAGCGACGCTGCCAATTCGTGCGCCAGTTGGTTGGAAACGTTGCGAGCCTTTGAAGACGCCGCAGTGTCGCAAGTAGCCCGCTCCCCAGCCCTCTCCCACTCGCGTGGGAGAGGGAGCGCTCCGTCCCCAGCGATCGCGGGGGAGCGCTCGGGGCGGGGGTACTTGCGATCAGCTGCACCAACTAAACCGCGCTGCTCGGATGCGCGCTGGGATACGGCGACAGATGCGCGGCTTCGAGCTTGGCGAGCTCGCGCCGCAGTTCCTCGGCCTTGGCCGCCACCGCATGGCCCTCAAACGGTTCCGGCAGGCTGCGGATCACCGTGGGGAAGGGCGCGTCGTGCACGAGCAGATTGGTCGCCTCGATGCGGTCATGCTCCAGGTGATAGAGCTCCCATTGATCCGGTGCTGGCACCGTGCTCCATGGGTCGCAGTAACGAACCAGTTTCCACGGTCCGGATCGGATCGCCCGCACATGCGCGGGTTGTGGCACGGGGCCGGCGGACAAGCCTGGGACATAGGGATGATCCGGCTGACCTTCGGCGGGCGGTGAGCGCAGCAGTTCGACGGTGGCGACAAACACTGCATATTGTTCCCGTGATTGCACATTGTGCGGATCGTCATCGCGGGGCAGCGGCTCGGTGATCAGATCGTCGGTCGCAAACAGCAGGCCGGTGCGCTCCTGCCCATCCGGACCAACAACCGGACCTTCGCCTTTGAGCATGACCGGGATCAGATTGGCTCCGGGCAGTGGTGCGGCGGTGTGAGTCTTCGAAAGGCGATGACGGGCACGTTCGATCTCATCGTCGCAAGCGCCCGTCAGGCGGAGCAGGGTCGGCAGGATGTCGATATGGCTGGTCTGGGCTCGAATGGCGCGCGGAGTGTCGCGATCGGCCTGGTGTTCGCGCGAGGAGATCAGGAAAGGCACATGCACGACTTCCTGATAGGCGCCATGCCATTTCTCGATCTGCATGCCATGCGCCGCGCCATATTCGCCATGATCGGAGGCAAACACGACGATCGTATTCGCACGCAGGCCGGTGTCATCCAGCGTGGTCAACACGCGGTCGATATGCCGATCGACCATCGAAATCATGTAGGCGTAATATTGCAGGAACCCTGTCGCGGCCAACTCAGGGCGGTCTTGCAGCTGGAACGGAATCGCGATGCCGAGTGTGGCCTTGACCGCGTTGGCAAGAATGGTCGCCGGATCGGTGATGCCTTGTGCTTTGGCCTGGCCCTGAGCAAAACTGAGGCCCGTCTTGGCCGCCAGACCGAGCGCGACCTTGTACGACGTGTCGAACTGCGCGCGCGGTTTGTTGTTGGCGAGCAGGTCTTCGCTCTGCGTCGGTGACGCGGTGGCGCAATGTTGCGGCAGGCCGAGCGGATTCAGGGGCACCTGGAACGTGCCATCGGTGGGCGTGGCACTGACACTGCCTTGCGGTGGAATGACCACCGAGCCGCCATGCCCGAACACCGGCTGCGTACCGGCCGGGGTTTGCATGGCCCGCGGCAAGGTCGGGTAGGTGGCAATGTCGTGCGGGTTCGTGAACGAACAGACGGCGAAGAACGGCTTGATCTCGGGCGTTCGAGGGTCGAGCGGCGTACTGACATTCTGCTGCGACAGCGCGCGGTTGTATGGCACGCCGAGCGCGCGGCCCCGAAGAAACGTGCAGGCCAGATCGGCAAATTGGTAATCGCGATAGGTGCCCAGGTTGTTAACCGACGCGCCATGCGGTTCGGGCCACGACAATTCCCAATCACCAAAGCCAAAGCCTTCGAGCGTATGCTCCGGTGGCTCGCTGACATGCCACTTGCCGAAATAGTGCGTGCTGTAACCAAGCTCGCGGAAGTAGTCGCCCATGGTCGGCGCGCCATCAAACTTCAACCAGGGAAAGTTCTGGGCGTCGCCGCTCTTGAACAGCCCGTCGGTCTGCGTGACACCAGTGCGAGGGCCGTATTGGCCCGTCATGATGCTGGCCCGGCTTGGGATGCAAGCCGATTCAGCAATCGTGTGGTCGGCAAACACCATGGCGTGCTGCCGCAGTTTGCAGAACCCCGGAAAATACTGCGCGTACTCGTTGCCTTCGAGGCTACCAAGAAAGCTCAGAATGACTTTCAGGTCGTTGTGAAAGCCAGCGTTGCCATACCCGAAATTTGGGTAATACAGCTGGTCTACCATGATCATCAGGATATTGGGGCGCGTTGGACTCGGCATCGATGATGCGAGAGCGCCCGTGTCGGCAGTGCTCATACTTACTCCCAAGTGACGTGATCCGTACATCTGCCCAGCAGATGGCAGGTCTGGCCTGCGCCCGAATCAGACCACCAAGGCCAAGGCACTGTCTAGCTTCAAAGAGAATTGCGGGGCAACGAATTGATGAACAAGTGCGTCTTGGCGAACCAGCACCGTTCAGCTCGCGATGTACTGCCGCATGTGTTCGAGTTCGAGCTGTTGCTCTTCGATGATCCGTCGAACCAGATCGCCAATGGACAGCATTCCGACCAGCCGACCGTCACTGAGCACCGGCAGATGGCGGATTTTCCGCTCGGTCATCAACAACTGGCAGGTCTTGATGCTGTCTTCCGGGCTGACTGTGATGACGGGGCTGGACATGATTTCCCAGACCTCGGTCTCGGCAGAACTGCGGCCTCTGAGCACCACCTTGCGCGCGTAGTCGCGCTCGGAAATGACGCCCACCAACGCGCCACCCTTGACCACGCACAGTGCGCCGACATTGCGGTCGGCCATCATTTGGATGGCGGCCAGTACCGGCTCATCGGGCGCTATCGACCAGACCTCCGGGCTCTTGTGATGGAGCAGATCAGCAACCTTGGCCATGACCACTCTCCCTATGCCGATGGGGATTGAACGGGGCGGTTTGCAGCGTTCGCGGAGTGTGCGCCGAAGTCGGCACGGCTGCAATGGCTGGAGCGATCGACCAGACCGAACAAGCGGGGCAGTCGCGCCGAGCGGGCGGTTTCGACGCGCATTCGTTCGCGCCGGGGCCGAGTGATCCCCTGGTTGTGTGATTCCAAACCCGCGCGATTGCGGCAAGCTGGCCTCGTCTGCTCGCCGACCCGCGTTCGGGGTGCAGATGTCGCGGCATGGCCCCATCCCCGTGTCCCAAACTCTGAAGAAGGCCATGCCGCGGCGCCCTTCCTGTGCCTCCCGGCCCTCCCGGCCGCGACGATCCCACTGTTACCATTCCGGTGCTTTGCCACCAGGACGCGCCGGAATGATCGATCTCGCTAGTGATGTGAAAACCCGCCCGACAGCCGCGATGCGGCAAGCCATGGCTATGGCAGAAGTGGGGGACGAACAAGCGTTCGAAGACCCGACCGTGAACGCCCTGAACACGCGCGTTGCGGCGTTACTTGGCAAGGAAGCGGCGTTGTTTGCGCCCTCAGGCGCCATGTGCAATCAGATCGCCATCGCCACCTGGTGCCGACCCGGCGATGAAGTGATCTGCGACGCGGGGGCGCATATCGCCTGGTACGAATCCGGTGGTCCGGCCGCCAACTCCGGCGTCATGATCAACACGATCCCAGGCCATCGTGGCCGCTTTAATGCGGCGCAACTGGCAGCTGCCATCAAGCCGGGCTGGCGACATTGCCCGGAAGCGACGCTGGTCTCAATCGAGCAGACGTGCAACCTGGGCGGCGGCGCCATTTGGTCACTCGATGACCTGGATGCCGTCGCGGCGCTCGCCCATCAGCGTGGTCTGAAGACCCATATGGATGGCGCCCGCTTGTTCAACGCGTCGGCTGCTACGGGCATTTCGGTCGACCGGTATGCCGAGCACTTTGACTCCGTGTGGGTCGATTTCAGCAAGGGCTTGGCCGCGCCGGTTGGTGCGTGCCTCGCTGGGAGCAAAGCGTTTATCGATCGTGCCTGGCGGATCAAGCAGCGCCTGGGCGGTGCGATGCGGCAGGCCGGTATTCTGGCGGCGGCGGCTCTGTACGCGCTGGATCACCATGTCGACCGCTTGGTGGATGATCATGGCAACGCCCGCAAGCTCGCCGAAGGGTTGGCCCGGATCCCCGGTCTGGTGCTCGATCCGACTGAGGTCGAAACGAACCTGATCTACTTTGATGTGGACGCCACCGTGCTTGGATTCGATGCCCAGGAATTCTGCAAACGCCTGCTCGCGGCAAATGTGCGGATGACGGCGTTTGATTCGCGCCGGATTCGGGCGGTCACGCATCTCGATGTCAGTGCTGCGGATATCGACACCGCGCTCGTCGCGATCCAGAGCCTTGCGTCGCGCTAAGTCGTGCAGCAATCAGGCGCGCGCCGGAAACGCGGCGCGGGCCGACGTTTCGCCTGCAAGATAGCTGTCGATCAACGCACGATGTGGCGGCAAATCGGCCAGCGCCTGGTTGCTGGCTTGCCGCAAACCTTGGAACTCCTGCGCCGCGGCGACAGCATCGGGATACTGCGCCGGATGGGGTAGGGTGGTCTTGAATTCCATGCCGTAGAGAATGAACTGCCAACTGGCCGGCATGAACATTTCCAGATCCGTCACAAAGTCCAGTCGGTGCGGCGGCCGGTGCCGCCACTCTGCGAGGCGATCCTGCAGGCTTTGGGGAATGCCGACGGTATCCTGATTGTCGCGCCAGAATGCGCTGTCCTGGCGCTGGCTCAGGCAGTAGTGCAGTTTGATGAAATCGACGATGCGTTCGTAACGAGCCTGCATCATGGCGTTGAAGTGTCTTGCCGCGCGGGCAAAGTCTCCATCGTGCGGCAACAGATGCGCAATCAGGTAGCTGGCGATTTCGATGAGGCCGATGCCCGTTGACTCGAGTGGTTCCAGAAACCCTGCAGACAAGCCGACCGCCACGCAGTTGTGGCGCCATTGCGCTTTCCGATAGCCCGTCTTGAACGGTAGCCGCCTGGCTGTCAGTGCATCCGCGGCCGGCCCCAGATATCGGCGCAATACCTGTTCGGCATCGTCATCGCTGCAATGCCGGCTGGAATACACGTAGCCGACGCCCCGGCGTGTCTGCAGGCCGATATCCCAGGTCCAACCGGCCGCGTGCGCAGTCGAGATCGTGTACGACGCAATGGGCGTATCGGCAGCGGGATACGGAATCTGAATCGCCACGGCCCGATCCACAAACAGCGTATCGCTGAGCGGGTGGAGCGGCTCGCCCAACGCCTCGCCAAGCAGCGCCCCTTTCAGACCCGTGCAATCGATGTAGAGATCGGCTTTTAGATCACCGAACTCGCGCGTCTGAATCGTCGCGATCGCACCATCCTCACGTCTGGTAACGCCGGTGATATCGCCGAGCCGATGGGTGACGCCAAGTTCTCGTCCCACCTCGGCAAGCAAGGCTGCGAATCGCGACGCATCAAAATGATACGCGTAGTTCATCGGCCCTTGATAATCCGGATCGCGCAGACGCTTTGGGCCGCGACCGGCATCGGCCACACGCTTTTGCATGGTGACCGCGGACGCAAACGGCACATCGCCCGCATGTCCGAGCAGCCAGTATGGCAACAGTTCCATCC
This sequence comes from Ahniella affigens, assembly GCF_003015185.1. Lineage (GTDB taxonomy): Bacteria > Pseudomonadota > Gammaproteobacteria > Xanthomonadales > Ahniellaceae > Ahniella > Ahniella affigens. The sequence continues at coordinate 4,513,325 of NZ_CP027860.1, read as the reverse complement.
GGCGCTGGCTCGGCACATTGAACGGGTGAAAGTAGTGGTCGGCGCCCGCCGTACCGGGTGCTCGCACCCAGTGGTCAAAGCGGATGCCTTGCTTGAACGTGGCGCCGGTCGCCGCGATGAAGCGGGCCTCGCTGATGCCGATGTGCGCGAGCGTGCCGCGAATGGACGGAAATGTGCCTTCGCCGACGCCCAGAATGCCGATGTCAGGCGACTCGATCAGTTCAATCGCGACGGTGCCCGCGGCCTTCACGTTCAACGTTCGCGCCAGATAGCAGGCGCACAGCCAACCCGCCGTGCCGCCACCACTGATCAGAATCTTCCGAAGCACATTGGCCTCCAAAGGCAATCTTCCGGCCCAGATTCAGGCCATTTTGCGGGCTTTTACCCGCACGCGATCAGACACGCTAAGTGGTGAATGACTGCGCTGTCAATTTGCGCTGCAACATACTTTAGGATTGGTGATAGCGCTGTCAGAAAGTTGTTGACAGCGCTGCCATTCAGTCCTAGGGTCCGCCCCCAGTCGCTCATCACGGTGCCTTCAAGTGCGCTTGCAAGGCATCATTCTCGGGGAGGGTATGCGCATGTTGCTTCGTAAGACGATGTTGTTCAGTTCAATCATCGCGGTTCTGGCCACGCAGTCGTTTGCCTATGCGCAAACGGCCGAAAATGCTGCTGACGACGGTGACCAATCGGAACAGAAAGAGCGGACGCTGGATGAAGTGCTGGTCACTGCGACCAAGCGGTCCACGCCCCTGCAGGAAACGCCCATTGCCATTACCGCAATCGGCGCCGACACGCTGGAAAAGGAACGTGTCAACACCGTGCAGGACATCACCAACTTGGTGCCGGGTTTCTCTGCTACCACGCAAGGTGACCACGGCGTGATCACGTTGACGCTACGCGGCATCGGCAACGACAGTGCCAAGACCGAATATGCCGATCCGGAAGTTGCCTTGTTCGTCGATGGCATTTACACCCCGCGCGCCGAAGGGGCAGCGTCACTGTTGATGGATCTCGAATCCGTCGAAGTGTTGCGCGGTCCTCAAGGCACGCTGTGGGGTCGCAATTCGACGGTCGGTGCCGTCAACATGCAAACGGCCAAGCCGGATCTCGGCGACACGTCGGGCACCGTGCAATTTGGTCTGGGCAACTATGCCCGCCTCGGTGCGCGTGGTGCATTCAATCTCGACATGGGCGAGACCTGGGCGCTTCGTATTGCGTATGCGCACGAGGAGCACGAAGGCTATGTCGACTACCAGAATCCGGGCGAGTTGTTGCCAAGCGTGGCCTCGCAGCTCGCAGCGTACATCGCAAGCGGTGGCTCAGCGGACACATTCCAGCCGATCAATCAGAATCTGTTCGTCAACGGCGGCGACAAATACAACGCGCAGAATCAGACGGCGGTCCGCATCAGCAGCCTGTGGCAACCCACCGATGCATTCAGCTGGAATCTGTCGTACGAGAAATTCCGTGACACCGGTACACCCAATGCCAACCTGATGCAGACGCCACGCGCGGGGCAGGATTTCTGGTCGACGTTTGCCGATGTCGCACCGTACCTCGACCGCGACGTCGATACAATCCGAAGCCGCATGGACTGGCAGATCAACGATGGCATCGCGTTGAGCTACACCGCCGGGTTCAGCCACTTCGAAGGGTCGTCGGACTACGATCAGGATGGTGGCGTCCAAGTACCAACCAGCTTCACGACCGGTGCCACGTATCAACAGGACCGCACCAACTACTCGGAGTACGAGAACTACAGTCACGAGTTTGATCTGAAGTCGACAGGCGACGGTTCAATCGACTGGATTCTCGGCGCGTACTACGCGGCCGAGAAGAACAAGATCCGCTTTGATATTCCGATCTTCAACGGCACGCAGCAAGGCACCGTTGCCTGGCAGGGCTCGTTCATTCAACCGAAACAGACCGTGGATTCACGCGCCGTGTTTGGGCAAATCACCTGGCATGCCTCGGACGATTTGCGTCTCACGGCCGGACTTCGCTACACCGACGATTCCAAGGAGAACATCGGCGGTCGCGGCTGGGGCTGGCAGGGTTATGGCCATCCGGAAATCCCGCAAGTGCCGATCGCGCCCGGCACAACGCCGAGCAACGCAAATGGCTTCGGCTTTGGCGTGGGCGGCATCAACGACGGTCAGTACGACCATGGTCAACTGACATGGCTCGCGCGCGTCGACTACGATCTGACCGACGACTTCCTGATCTATGGCAGCGTCTCGACCGGCTACAAGTCGGGCGGCCTGCAGGATGGTGGCGTGCCTTACAAGCATGAAGAGCTGACCAACTATGAATTCGGCACCAAGCAGAGCTTCATGGATGGCAAGCTCGTGTGGAACAACGCGGTCTACTACGAAGACTTCAAGGACTTCCAATTGGCGGCGCCGATCATCTTCACTGACGGCAGTCGCGGGTTGGGCTTCTCGAATGTTTCGGGCAGCACCACCGTTTGGGGTTTCGAATCGGAATTGGAAGCTGCGATCACGGACGTCGATCGCTTGCAAGTCGTCTTCTCGGCCATTCCCAAGAAAGAGCTGGGTACCCTGTTGTATGCGGGTTCCAACGACTATCAGGGCTTGCCCGCGTGTCCGCCCGCATCGGGCATTGCGAGCTGTCTGGACGTGAGTGGCAACGAGCTTGCGCATGCGCCGGATGCCGCGCTGCATCTCGTGTACGAGCATGATTTCGAATTCGCCAGCGGTGCCCGCCTCACGCCGCGCGTGAGCACGCACTTCGAAACCGAGTCCTGGCTCAGTCCGTTCAATCTCGGCGATGGCGACAAGCAAAAGAGCTACAACCGTACCGACCTGACCTTCCGCTACACCCCGGCGAGCAACAACTGGTACGCCGACTTCTACGTCGACAATGTCCAAGACGGCAAGGTGCGCACCAATGCGGGTCGGACTGCGGTTGGCGGTGGCCAGTTCGTCTACCTATCGCAGTATCTGCCGCCGCGGACCTTCGGTCTGAACTTCGGGTTCTACTTCTAACGTTTCTCCAGCAGACGCCCAGCGTCCACCCTCCAGGGCGCCACAGCCATACCAGCGACTCCCTCGCTGGTATGGCGTGACACGGGCCTTTTCCGCGCCGGCAGCTCCGGTTGCCGGCGCCTTTTTGCAGCGCCAAGCGCGCGCCGACACGTGCGCCGAGATTCCAAACATGCCGAAGCCACAAACTTCGCCAGTCTCGTTTCCGCAAGACTTCATCTGGGGTGCCGCTACGGCGGCGTACCAAATCGAAGGTGCCTGGAACGAGGACGGCAAAACTGAATCCATCTGGGATCGCTTTGCCCACACGCCAGGCAAAGTGAAGCACGATCACAACGGCGATCTGGCATGCGACAGCTACCGTCGCTACGCCGAAGACATTGCATTGGTCAAAGCCATGGGCTTGACCAGCTACCGCTACTCGGTCAGTTGGCCCCGCGTGCAGCCGCATGGCCGCGGCGGCGCCAATGCAGCGGGTCTTGATTACTACCGGCGGCTGACCGACTGCGTCCTGGATGCCGGGTTGCGCCCGCTGCTGACGCTTTACCACTGGGATCTGCCGCAGGAGCTCGAAGACCAGGGTGGTTGGGCCAATCGCGATACGGCTTCGCGCTTCGCCGACTACGTGCGTCTGGTAGCCGATGCGTTGGCCGATCGGGTGCGACACTTTGTCGTGCTGAATGAGCCGAAGACGTTCACCTCAACCGGCTATTGGCAGGGCGTACATGCCCCGGGTCGGCGCGAGCCGCTAGCGTTCTTGCGCGCGACGCACTCCGTCAATCTCGCGCAAGGCATGGCGTTCCGAATCCTGAAGCAGGCCCGATCCGATGCCGAGATTGGCAGCGCCTTTGACGTCGCCCCAATGATTCCAGCGAGCAGCCGCGCTGAAGATGTGGCGGCGGCCGAACGCTGGCATCGCTTTCTGAATCTCTGGTTTGTGCATCCTGCATTGCATGGCGCCTATCCCGAGGGGGTTCTGGAACCCGCACGGCAGCATGAACTGCTGGGCTGGCAGGAAGGCGACGCCGACGTCGTTCGGGCCCCATTGGATTTCATTGGCCTGAACTACTATTCGCCTTGGCTTGTGCGGCATACCGACACGGAATGCGACATTCCCGGACTTCATTGCAAGGCAAATTGGGCCAAGGGACTTGGCGAACTGCCGCAAACAGATATCGGTTGGGACATCGACGCCAAGAGCTTCCACGACATTCTGTTGACGATGGCCGAGGCAACGGGCTATCGGCCGATTGAAATCACCGAATGCGGCGCGGCCTACAATACGGGGCCGAGTGCAGACGGTTCGATCAACGACGACGCACGCATCCGCTTCTTCGCCGATCACGTCCGTGCGATGGCGGCGGCGATGGCAGACGGCGCGCCAGTTCGTGGGTTCCACTACTGGAGCCTGCTGGACAACTTCGAATGGGCGGAGGGCTACACGCAACGATTCGGCATTGTTCACGTTGATTTCGAACAGCAACAGAAGCGGACGATCAAGGCCTCCGGGCACTGGTATCGTCAGCTTGCGACCACGAACGCATTGCCCTGAGTTCGGGCAGGTTGTGTAAAGCAAACAGGTTGGGTCTAAGCGCCAGGGATGGACTTATTCAGACCCTCCCCAAGCGTTCACCTATCAAATCCAGGAAGTGCTAACGCCATGAACCAAACCGCCCCTGCCGTAAAAGCGCCGAGCACGCGCCTGTCGCTCAAACACTACCTGGGATATGGGCTCGGCGATTTCGCGTTCAACTTCTACTGGTTGCCGCTGCAAGTATTTCTGCTGAAGTACTACACCGATGTGCTTGGTCTGAGCAGCGACGCTGCTGGACTGATCGTGATGATCTGTCTGATCTGGGACGGTCTCGTCGATCCTTATGTGGGGATCCTGGCGAGCCGAACCCGCTCACGATTCGGACGCTATCGGCCGTACATGCTCTACGGCAGCGTCCCGCTGGCGATCTCGTTCAGCCTGGTGTTCCTGCCCGTGCCGTTCGAGCAGACGGCGCTGATCGTCTATGCGTTGGCGACGCAACTCCTGTTCCGCTCCGTCTATGCGGCCGTCAATATTCCGTACGGCGCGATGATGGCATCGATGACCCGCGACTCCATGGAACGAAACAACTTGGCCGGCGTGCGCATGTTGTTCGCATTCGGTGGATCGGCGATTGTCGGCTACTTCACGCCTAGGCTGGTCGCCTGGTTCGGCGTCGATCACCCGGACTCGGCCCATTTTCTGTCGGCCGCGTTGTTGTCGAGTATCGCGACGATCGTGTTGTTTCTCAGCTTCGCCGGAACTGAAGAGCGAGTTGACGACGATGCGCACGCCAGCAGCAACGTCAAACTGTGGCCGATGCTGAAAATGATCAGTCGCAACGTGCCGTTCATGCAGGCATCCGCAGCAATCGCGTTGTTCGGCGTCGCAAGCACGGCGACGAGCGCGAGTCTGGCCTACTACGTCGAGTACGTGTTGCACAAAGATGCGACGGTCACCGGCAATTTGATCAGCATGATTCCGCTGGTGCAGATGCTGGCGATCTTGCCTTGGACCTGGTTCAGTCGACGCATTGGCAAGCGATGGGCGTGGATTTTGGGATTGCTGATTGCGATCGTGTCGGTGCTGGTGCTATTTGCATGGAAGACGGTGGATCAGACTGCGCTGACTATTCTGATCGGTCTGTCAGCGTTTGGTTGCGCATCGATCGCCGTCAATTTCTGGTCCATCGTCCCCGATACAGTTGAGTACGGTGAATGGCAGTCGGGTGTTCGCGCGGAAGGATTCGTTTTCGGACTCGTGACCTTGATCCAGAAGACTGCCCTGGGTCTCGCGAACGCCTTTGTCGGCATGTATCTCACTTGGATTGGCTATGTGCCGAACCAGGCACAAACCGAAGAAGCCCAGCGCGGGCTTTTGCATTTGATTACCGTTGTTCCGGCTGTAGCGATGTTGGCATCGTGCGCCGTGATGATTTTTTATCGTTTGAACACGAAGCGACATGCCGAAATTGTCCGCCAGATCGCGGAGCGGCGGCAGGTCGCGACAGCTTGATCCGACGCAATGCGCGCTCAGCGGCTATAATGTGGTCGGGAAGCCAAGACAAACGAGGGCGCGGATGAGCCATGCGATCATTGACGATGTCGCCGCCGAAGCAGGCGTGTCGATCAAGACTGTATCGCGCGTGGTCAACCGCGAGCCGAACGTGCGCGCCGAAACCCGCGAGCGCGTGGAAGCGGCGATTGCCAAACTGAATTATCGCCCGCGCATGTCGGCGCGGAGCCTCGCCGGCAATCGCTCGTTTACGTTGGGTTTGATCTACGGTCATCCCGGCGCTCACTACGTGCTCGACATCCAAGAAGGGGTGCTCGAAACCTGCCGGCCGCTTGGATATGAACTCGTCATTCGGCCGGGTGACGTGCATGCTGGCGGTTTGATGAAAGAACTGCAGGACTTGATGCACGATCGCCGCATCGATGGCGTGCTCTTGTCGCCGCCGATATCGGATCATCTTGAAGCGATCGATTTGCTGAACAACGCCGGCATTCCGCTCGTGCGCATCGCGCCCACGGTCGAGAAAGACGCGCATCCCTTTGTCGAAACAAACGACCTCGAAGCCAGTCGCGACCTGACGATGCAGCTCATCGATCAAGGCCACCGGCGCATCGCATTCATTACCGGTCACCCCGACCACCGCGCGGTCGGTTTGCGTCACGAAGGGTTTCGGCAGGCGATGGCGGAGCGTGGCATTCCTGTCGATGAGTCGCTGATCGTCGCAGGCGATAACATCTTCGATTCCGGTCAGCGCGCGGGCATGCAACTGCTGCAGATGGCGGAGCCGCCGACCGCAATCTTTGCAGCGAACGACGACATGGCAGGAGGCGTGGTCAAGGCCGCGCATGCGCTGAACGTGCGTATCCCGGAGGACGTGTCCGTGGTCGGTTTCGACGACGCGCCGATCGCGCGCCAGATCTGGCCGTCATTGACGACGATTCAACAACCGATTCGCGACATGGCCCGAACCGCGACCCATATGCTGATCGAACAACTTCGTGCCGGCGAGCCGAACCCGCACCCAAGCATGCATCCAGCGCGGATCATTGTGCGTGAGTCGGTTGCGGCACCCAAAGCCTGATTCAAAAAAATCGCTTGACCCTCTCGTTGCGTGAGGCTGCAGGATGACCTTGCCGACCAATCCGAATCGTCGATCCGGACCTCGGCACGATCATCCACCCAATCAGCAGAGACCCATGCCAGCCATGCGTTCGCAAAAGACCAAGCACGTACCGGCCCGGACTTACACCGTGACCGAGGTGGCCGCGCGCTGTCACCTGAGTGTCCGCGCATTGCACCACTACGATGCCATCGGCCTATTGCGTCCGAGTCGGCGTAGCGCGGCCAACTACCGGCTGTATGATGATCAGGACTTGCTGCGCTTGCAGCAGATTCTGATCTATCGCGAGTTCGGGCTCAGTCTGGAGGCGGTCGCCCAGTTGCTCGATGCCGAGCCCGCTGCCCGCGAACATGTGCTGCAGACGCAACGCGCGGCGCTGCTTGCCCAGCAGGAACGCCTGCAGGCCATGCTGCAAATGGTGGATGCCAACCTCAATGCCATTAAGGAGCACCAAACCATGAACCCCGATACCTTGTTTCAAGGCACCCAGACCTTCCGCGAAGGCGAGTACGCCGCCGAGGCCGAACAACGCTGGGGCAAGACCGACGCGTGGCAGGAAAGCCGAAAACGCCAGCAACGCTATAGCGCCGACGATCGCGCCCGCATGCAGGCCGAAGCCGACGCCAACGTGGCGGAATTCCTCACCGCCTTCCGCGCTGGTCAGCCACCTGACGGGGCCGTCGCCCGGGAGCTCGCGCGTCAGCATCGCGAGCAGATCGAGCGCTGGCACTACCCATGCCCACCCGCGATGCATGTCCAACTCGCCGAAATGTACGTGCATGATGCACGGTTTGCTGCCCATTACGACCAGCATCAGGCCGGACTGGCGCACTACATTGCGGCGGCGATTCGGAGCGCTGCAGCGGAAGCCGGCGGTTGATCCGTGCGGCCGCGCCGCTGTCCGATCCCGAACACTGCAGTGTTCGGGCCCGGACAAGGCGGGCGGTCATTGATCGTTGCCCACTGAACGAAATGTCGATAAATCAATTAGATAGCACTTGATGGGGCGACTGGCACAGGCATTGCAATAGTCCGGCATGGACATTCATCGCCCCGATCTCGCAGTCAAGAAACGCCGCCGCAATCTGATCTGGATTGCCGTGGGAGTCGTCGCCCTCGCTATCAGCGGTTACGCGCTGTCAAACCTCGACCCGCCCGCCCCGTCGGTTGCACGGAGCACGCTCTGGATTGAAGCCGTCAAGCGCGGCGACATGATGCGCGAAGTACGAGGCCCCGGCACGCTCGTGCCTAAGGAAATTCGCTGGATTGCGGCCGAAACGGCCGCTCGCGTCGAGCGCATTCTGGTCAAGCCGGGTGCCAAAGTGGAGGCCGACACCGTCATCCTGACGCTGAGCAATCCCGAAGTCCGGGACCTGATGCTCTCGGCGCAAGCCGCAAAGGTCGCGGCCGAGGCCGACTACGCCGCACGCAAGATGACACTGGAAAGCCAGTATCTCGACCAGAAGGCCACGCTGGCAACGACCGAAGGCGACTCCGAAGCAGCCGACTTGCAGGCCGAGGCCGAGGCCGACCTAAACAAGAAGGGCATCATTTCCGACATCAACTTTCGGCGCACGCAACTGACTGCGCGGAGCCTTAAGGTGCGCCTCGAAATTGAGCGCGAACGCCTCACCAAGTTCGATCAGACCATGGCCGCGCAACTTGCTGCGGACCGCGCCCGCATCGAGCAACTCGACAACACCTACCAACTGCGCCGTCGCCAGTCCGATGCGCTGAACGTGCGTGCAGGCATCGCCGGCGTGCTGCAGCAGGTGCCGGTGGAAGAGGGCGCGCAACTGGCCCCGGGCACCAATGTGGCTCGCGTTGCAAAACCGGATGTGCTGATGGCCGAACTGCGCATTGCCGAAACGCAGGCCAAGGACGTTCAGATTGGTCAGAAGGTGGGTATTGATACACGCAACGGCATCATTGAAGGACTCGTTGCGCGAATCGATCCTGCCGTCGTGCAAGGCAGCGTGCAGGTTGATGTCGACTTGGTCGGCGCGTTGCCGCCCGGCGCCCGCCCCGACTTGTCCGTAGACGGTGTCATCGAACTCGAACGCCTCAACAACGTGTTGTATGTCAGCCGCCCAGCGCAGTCGCAACAGGAAACCCGCACCAGCCTGTTCCGCTACGACACTCGCGCGAGCCGCGCCGACCGCGTCCAGGTTGAGCTCGGTCGAGCGAGCGTGACCCAGATCGAAGTGCGGAAGGGCCTCACCGAAGGCGATCAGGTGGTGCTGTCCGACACCAGCCAATACGACAAATACGACCGCCTGAAGATCGACTGACGCCATCAGCCTGCAACCTCAACCACCCAAGCAACTGCGACGACAAGGAAGCCCCCAATGAGTACCGACAACGCCCTGATCACCATGCGTGATATCAAGAAAGTCTTCTTCACGGATGAAGTCGAAACGCATGCCCTGGCCAAGGTGCATCTCGATATTCTGCGCGGGGAATATGTCGCCATCTCTGGTCCGTCAGGCTGCGGCAAGTCCACGTTGCTGTCGATTCTTGGTCTGCTCGATTCGCCGACCGACGGTAGCTATCTACTGAATGGCACGCAGGTCGAATCGCTGAACGCGAGCGACCGCGCCCGCATCAGAAACCGCGAAATCGGCTTCATTTTCCAGGCGTTCAATCTGATTGGCGACTTGAATGTGTTCGAGAACGTCGAACTGCCGCTGACGTATCGTGATGGCATCGGCAAGGCTGAGCGCAAGGAGCGCACAATGGAAGCGCTGGAGCGCGTCGGCATGGCCCACCGCATCAAGCACTACCCGTCGCAGCTCTCGGGTGGTCAACAGCAGCGCGTCGCGGTGGCGCGTGCATTGGTCGGTCGCCCGTCGATCCTGCTGGCGGACGAACCAACCGGTAACCTGGACTCGAAGAACGGCGAAGCCGTGATGAGCCTGCTCGATGAGTTGCATAAAGCCGGGTCCACTATTTGCATGGTCACCCATGACCCCCGCTACGCCGAATTCGCGCAGCGCAAGATCTTCATGTTTGACGGCCGCGTGGTGGACGAAGAAACATTGAATCGTCTGCGTCACGAGGAAGATGCCCGCCTGAGTCGCCGCAACGCCGCCTGATCGGCCATTGGAGGATCTCATGAATGCCTTGCTGGCCGATCTGAAATCGGCACTGAAGCAACTCCGAGCCCGACCCGGCTTGTGGGCGACCATCATCGTCACGTTGGCGCTCGGTCTCGGCGCCAATATCGCCGTCTTCAGCGTGTTCCAGCGTCTGTTGCTGGAGCCTTTGCCATTTCAGGATGGTGATCAGCTGCTGATGGTCTACAACAGCTATCCCAAGAATGACTTGGAGTTCGCTGGCACCTCGGTCCCCGACTATCTCGATCGTCGCGAACAGGTGGACGCGTTTGCCGATATCGGCATGTTCACCTATGAAACGATGAACGTGCTGAGCTCGGGCGAGGCCGATCGCTGGCAGGCGATGAAGGCCACGCCGTCGTTGTTCAGCACCCTTGGTGTGAAGCCGGTGATGGGTCGTGCATTCACGGATCAGGAAGCGGATGCTCGGAACCGGGTGGTTGTGCTGGGGGATGGCGCGTGGCTGAAGCTGTTCGAGCGTGCGCCCAGCGCAATAGGTCAGCAGATCAAGATGAATGGCGAAAGCTGGCAGGTCATTGGCGTCATGCCGCCACAATTCCAAGTGCCCGGGTATCGCGGGTTCGATGCCGACATGTATATCCCGTTTGGCTTCACCCCCGAGCAGCGCAGTGACAACGAGCGCGGCCACGAGTACTCCCTGTCGATCGCGCGGCTGAAGCCAGGCGCGACGCTGGAACAGGCCGAGCAGGCCATGTCGGCCATCGTTGCACGCAATGGTGCACGCGCACCGGCCGAGTACAAGGCGTTCTGGGATCAGGCTGGCTTTACCGGCAAGGCACGTAACCTGCGCGAATTCGCGGTGGGCGATACCGCCACGACCATTCGGTTGTTGCAGTGGTCGACCTTGCTGGTGCTGCTGATCGCATGCGCCAATGTTGCCAATCTGATGATGGCGGCGAGCACGGCGCGCGTGCGTGAATACGCCGTGCGCTCGGCACTCGGTGCGGGCCTCTGGCGCCTCGCGCGGCAAACGCTCGTCGAGGCCACCGTGGCCGCGGCATTGGCCGCGCTGCTCGGCTTGGCTATAGGACACCTGATGCTGCTTGGGTTTGTCGAAATGGGGGCCGGGTCGCTGCCCTTTGGTTTCCAGGCATCCGTGCTGTCGGCGGAAAATCTGCTCGCGCTCGGTGGTGGCACGTTGATCGTGGCCATGTTGATTGCGTGTCTGCCGATCTTTGCCGTCATGCGCCGTTCGCGCGAACTCGGCCTCAAAGACGCCGGTCGCGGTTCGGTCGGCAATCGCGCGACCACCCGGCTTCGCTCGGGACTGGTGATCGCCCAATTGGCGCTGTCAGTGGCGCTGCTGATTTCGGCTGGGCTCCTGATGCGCAGCTATGCCCGTGTGCTCGCCGAGTCGCCCGGGTTTGATGGCGACGGCGTGTGGTCGGCGACGATCGCGCTGCCGAGCGAGCGCTACGCTGACGACAATGCGCGCCGGGCCTTTTTCACGCGCTTGAGCGCAGAACTCAAGCAGATGCCTGGACTCACCGAGTTCGGCATGATCGAAGGACTGCCGTTCTCGCGGGGCGGGGGCATGGCGTCGTATTCCATCGAAGGTCGCAAGACTTCCGTCGATCAGCCCATGCCGCACGGCAATATCCGGATTGCCGATGAAGGTTTCTTTCAGACGATGCGGATTCCGCTGCTGCGCGGACGCTACTTTGAAACGAGTGACACCGAGTTGAGCGAGCCCGTGGCGATCGTCGATCAAGTGCTGGTCGACAAATACTTCGCCGATGTTGATCCGATTGGTCAGCGCATCACGAATGACGACACCGACGGCGAGGACGTGACGTGGTACCGCATCGTCGGCGTGGTTGGCACAGTCAAAACCGCGAGCCTGGATCAGAACGTGATCAAGGAAACCTACTACATGCCGATGCGCCAAGTGCCCGCCAACATGAGTTCGATCGTCGTGCGCAGCAACCTGCCATCCGAAGCGCTGGCGCAAGGGCTCCGAGAGCGCTTGCGTCGGATCGATCCAGAACAACCGATATACGACATCAGCACGCTGGACGCGCGCATTCTCAGTGCGCTGGGTTCACGTCGGGCGCCCATGGCGTTGATCGGCGTCTTCGCCGGCTCAGCGCTGGTGCTGTCGGTCATTGGGCTCTATGGTCTGCTGAACTTCCTGGTCGGACAGCGTCACGGTGAATTCGGCGTGCGCCTCGCGATGGGTGCGCAGGCGTCGGATCTCTTCCGCGCCGTACTGTCACAGGGTGGTCGATTGATCGCGCTCGGCTTAGTGCTTGGGGTTCTGCTTGCTGCCTATGTTGGTCAATGGCTGCGTGCGCAGTTGTTTGGTGTCGGCGCATTCGATCTTTTGACGTTTGTGAGTGTGTTGTCGACCCTCGGCCTGACGGGATTGCTGGCCTGCGTGCTGCCGGCCCGGCTGGCAGCACGGGTTGATCCGATGCGTGTCTTGCGTGCTGAATAAGGAGTGTTCATGAGCGCTTGGTTGATGGTCTTTCGCGCGGAAATGCGCGAAGCGATGCAGCGTCTGCTTTCCCGTCCGGGATACACCGCGTTGGCTGTGGCGGTATTGGCTGTGGGGCTTGGTGCCACGTTGTTTGTGCTCGGTGCGATCAACACGCTCGTGCTGCAGCCCGGTCCATTCGCAGAGCCCAAACGGATGATTCAGATTGGTGAAGTTGACCCGGACGATCCAGGCGAACTCGATGATCTGGTGGCCGGCGACGCCTTGCAGGCGCTGCGCGACGAAACCGCTCTGGAGGCAGTCGGCCTGTATCAGGAAGCGACGGTCAACATCGCCGATGCCGAGCAAGTGGTGCGGTACGATGGGCTCTTGGTCAACGCTGGTCTGTTCGAGTTGCTGGGCGTTTCCCCAGTGGTCGGCCGACTCATCAGCAAGGCGGACGATCAACCTGGTGCCGAGCGTGTGGCACTGATTTCGTATCGACTGTGGCAGGACCGATTCGGCGGCTCGGCCGATATTGTGGGTCGGCCAGTCCGCATCAATGCGAATGATGCGCGCATCATTGGTGTGATGCCCGAAGGCTTTACGTACCCGGCTGCGCAGCAAGTTTGGTTTGGCGGCCGGTTCGACCCGAATACGCCCAGAGCCGAGCAGTCGTCCGTCGTCGTGCTTGCCCGCTTGGTACCAAACGCTGATGGTTTGGCTTTACGAGAGCGTCTGAATCTGCGCTGGCAAGACATCCAGAACGACGTGCCCCGCGACACGCGCACGCCAAACATGCTGGACTTCCAACCGATCAGCCTCTACTTCACGTCGCAGCACACACGCATGATTTTGAATCTGATGCTGTCGACGGCGCTTGGCGTTCTGTTGCTCGCGTGCTCCAACGTTGCCGGATTGCAGGCGGCGCAAGCCGTGGCCCGCACGCGGGAACTGTCGGTGCGCGTGGCCATGGGCGCGAGCCGGGGTCGAATTCTGTTCGGTATTCTGTGCGAATCGTTCCTGCTCAGCCTGATGGCGGCAGGGATTGGCTTGATCATCGCGCATTTCGGTGGCAAAGGGATTGCCGCAGTGTTCGCCGCGAATGACGAAGCCCAACCCTACTGGATGAGTTTCGGCATCGATTGGCGTCTGGCCTTGATGGGATTTGGGAGCGCATTGTTTGCCACGCTGCTCGCTGGTTGGATTCCGGCTTGGCGTGCCTCGGGCGGCGACGTGCAACAAGGCTTGCGTGATGGCGCCAAAGGGAGCGCCGCCAACACGTCTCGCTTCGGGCGTATCCTGATTGTGGTGCAAGTCGCTTTGTCGTGCGTGCTGCTGGTCGGCGCCGGTGCGGTGTATCGCAATCTGGAGCAGATTACGACGATGGACCTCGGGATCAAGGTAGACCCCAAAGAAGTGCTGACTGGACGCGTGGCCATCTTCCCGACCGCGTTCCCGACTGAAGTAGAGCAAATGCAGTTCTTCCAGCGCCTGGGCGATGCGCTTCGGGCCGAGCCGGACGTCATCAGTGCCAGCGTGTCGCAAGGGCTGCCAGGCTTTCTGGCTGGTGGCATCGACTACCGTATCGATGGCGAAGACCCGAACGGCGATGCGCATTTTGCTGATTTCAGCGCGGTGGACGACTACTTCTTCAAGACGTTCAACATCGAGCCGATCAGTGGCCGGCTGTTAAATGAGAGCGACATCGCCGGCGGTCGTCGCGTCGCCGTCGTGGATCAGTCCTTTGTTGAACGCCATTGGCCGGGTCAGGATGGCATCGGTCGTGTGTTCAAAGGCACAGACGATAAAGGTCCGATCGAAATCATCGGCGTTGTGCCTACGATGCATCTGACCGAAGTGGAGGACGATCAGAACCCGACCGTGTTGATGGCACTCAGACAGTCGCCATCGCGCTTCAACAGTCTGTCGATTCGCGTCAACGGCGATTTGCAGGCGTTCTCACAACGGTTGCCCGAAATCGTTCGCAAGGTTGACGCCGACACGCCGGTGTACTGGGTGCGTACGCTGGATCGCGCGATTGCCACGGGCTTTGTGGGGCAACGTCTGCTTGCAATCATCTTCGGCATTTTCGGCTTGGTCGGATTGCTGCTCGCCGCAGCGGGCATCTACGGGCTGCTATCGCAGACCGTCGCGAACCGCACCCGGGAAATCGGCGTACGGCGGGCCATTGGCGCCAGTGGCTTGAAGGTCATGCAACAAGTGTCCGCGGGTTCGATGATCCGTGTCGGCATCGGACTGCTGATCGGGCTCTCGCTTGGCCTCCCTTGGTCCATGGTGATGAATCTCAATGAGTCGGTCGCTTGGGAACCTGACATTGGCCTGTTCATGCTGGTGTTCTTGTCCATTATCGTTGCCTCCGCGCTGGCCATTTGGGTGCCGACCCGCCGCGCGCTGTCTGTCGACCCAATGACCGCACTTCGCCACGACTGACCGGAGCCAAACTCATGCTCACCGCCTTCCGTAGTGCGCTGCGCCACCTTAGTCGCCAGCCGGGCTTCACGACGAGCTTGATCGCGATTCTCGGTTTGGGTCTCGCGATTGCGATCAGCATGTTCAGCGTGTTGAAAGCCGTGGTGCTCGAACGTTTGCCCTATGCTGATCCAGATCGCGTCGTCGTGTTCAACGCCAGCAATGCGCGGCAATCCGCAAATGCGTTGCTGACACCAGCCGAAGCCGCCGCTCTGAATGAAGAAAAATCTGTGTTCCAGTACGTCGCTCGCTACAACTGGAGTGGCGAAACGCTGATGCGGCCCAACGAGCGGCCACGCGAGTTCACGGTCGCGACCGTTACCGGTGATTTCTTCAAAGTGTTGTCGCCGCGGATGTTGCTCGGTCGGCCCGTAACCCAGGAAGACCTCGATGCGGACCGGCGCGTGATCGTGCTGTCCTACCGCGAATGGCAACGCTCGTATGGCGGCGATCGGAACGTGATTGGTCAGAAGATGCCGCTCGGCTATGGCGATGCCGAAGTCATTGGCGTACTGCCGCCGAGCTTTCAGTATCCCGGCTCGGATGTCGGTGGCTGGCTGCCGATGTTCGCGCGCTTCGAGCCGAAGTCGGATTCGCCCGAATACCCGAATGCCCGCTATGTGCCGACCGTTGGACTGCTGCAGCCAGGCGTGACGTTGGCCGCCGCGAACGCCGCTGCGGCACGCGTTGCGGCTCAGGTCCGCGAGCAATTCGGGCAGGAGGACATCGGCTGGCGGCCCGTCGTGACCTCAGCACTGGATGACCTGTTGGGAGAAACACAAGCAGTGCTGTGGGGTTGTTTTGCGGTCGCCCTGTTGGTGCTGCTGATCGCGTGCACGAACGCCGGGTTGGCCTTGCAGGCGCGAGCGATCAGTCGCAGTCGCGAACACGCGGTGTCGCTCGCGTTGGGTGCGAGCCGCACCCACCTGCTTGCCGTGACTGTCATGGAACTGTTCCTGATTTCAGTCGCCGCAACCGTGCTGGCGCTCGCCGTGACGCAGTTGCTGACGGCCGGGCTCGCGCAACTGCTGTCGGATACGCTTCCGCGCGGTGAGTCGATTCAAATCGACTGGGGTGTGACGGGCATTGCGCTACTGTTGGCGGTGGCGGTTGTGGCCATCGCCAGCCTGCTTGGCGCACGCCTGCGCGCTGATGCAAGCGAAGCCTTGCGCAGTGGTCGCAGCCAAATGGGTCTACGTCACCGGTGGTTGAAGCTTGGGCCGGCAATCGGCATCGCGATGTCCACTGTGGCGCTCATCACGGCCGCCGCCCTGGCATTCAGCCTGTTCTCGCTAAACGCCGTCACACTCGGATTTCGTACGGAAGGCGTGCACGTGCTGCAGATGTTCCGCGATGGCGGCCCGGCCGAATGGCGACGCTTTGCACCGCGTGTCCTGGAGGCGATGAAGGCCGAACCGGGCATGGAACAGACGGCGTATACCACCGCAGCACCGTTGTCGACGATTGGTCGGTTCGAGGTCGATGCAATGGTGCCCGGACGGGCCCAGGTCGAGCCTTATCAGGCGCTGATGCGTGGCGTATCGTCGGGCTATCGCGCGTTGCTGGACGTGCCGCTGCTCGAAGGTCGCGATCTCGCCGACACCGATACCCAGAACGCCCCGATGGTCGCGTTGATCAACGAACGACTCGCCCGCCAATCGTTTGGCGACGAGTCGCCGATCGGCAAGCAACTGCTGTTGCCGCTCGGACAAGGCGAACGCAAAGTGTGCACGATTGTGGGCGTTATGAAAGATCATCGCAATCGCGGTCCGCGCGCTAACGTTCAAGCCGAGATGTGGATTCCGTTTGATCAGGCGCCTTGGGTGGGCGTGAGCTTCGTCGCACGAAGTTCTTTGCCTGCAGTGCAGGTGCAACAGTCACTCGAACGTGCCATCGCGAGCGAAGCGCCAGAAGAAGCGGCGACGCGGCAGTTCGCGTTGGCCGACGATGTCAGCGCAGAAACCGATCTAACCACGTTGCTGACGCGCATCCTGCTCGCTTTTGCTTTGTGTGCACTGTTCCTCGCTGCATTCGGCATCTACGCGCTGACCGCACTGATCGAACGCGCCCGCGTGCCAGAGTTCGGATTGCGTCTGGCGATTGGCGCACAGCCGCGACGCCTCGCGACCCGGCTCGTGCAGGATGCACTGTCGCTCACTGGCTTGGGCTTTGCTGTCGGCGCCGTGATTGCGTGGCTCGTGTTGCGCTTGCTGCAATCGCAGTTGTTTGGACTAGGCGCGATGGCTTGGTCGTCGTATGCGGTCACTGGCGTCGTGCTGCTATTCGCGGTGTTGGTGGCGACTGCCGTTCCAGCCTGGCGTGTGGCACGCTTGCAACCCATGCAAGCTCTGCGGACTGATTGAGTGTCTGACCGATGATTCGATTGAACGGCGTTTCCCGCTACTACAAAAACCGCGCCGGCCAAACGCCGGTGCTGCGTGACATTCAACTGGACGTGCCACAAGGTGCCTTTGTCAGCATCACCGGCCCGTCTGGTTCGGGCAAATCCACGTTACTGCAAGTGATCGGCCTGCTCGATCACGACTGGCAAGGCGAGTATTGGTTCGACGGCCAAGCGTTGCACGGCATGAGCCCCAAAGCCCGCCAAGGGTTTGCCCGCGATCAGATCGGCTTCATCTTCCAGCAATACCACCTGCTCGATGATCTGACGCTAGCCGAGAACCTGGAGCTGCCGCTGAACTACCGCAATCTGCCGAGCAAGGAACGCCGCCAGAAAGTCGACACCATGCTCGAACGCTTTGGCTTTGCCCATCGCCGCGACGACTACCCGAGCCAACTCTCCGGCGGCCAACAACAAATGCTGGCCGTCGCCCGCGCGCTGATTGCCGAACCGAAAGTGCTACTCGCTGATGAGCCGACCGGTGCGCTGCATAGCGAACAAGGCCGGATGATCATGGAGCTCTTAAAGTCCCTGAACGAACAAGGCTGTACGATCGTTCAAGTGACCCATCACGATAGTTTTGCCGCGTACGGGAATCCGTGTTATCGGATGTTGGATGGGGTGTTGAGTCGGGCTTGAGTTGGGCGTTGGTGCAAGCCATATTGTCGTCATCTCGTATTTGATCCGAGGGCAAGCGAGATTTTCCCGCGGTAAGCCGTGTCCCACTTGCAGCGAAGCAACTCAGCAAGAAAGCCCTGGATCCCGGAATCCGCTGCGCGGCTTCCAGGATGACGACAAGGTGTAGTCCAGCCCTTGCGCATGGACTGATTCACAAAGCGTGGGTTTCGCTGTTTAGCGCTTGTCTCGATCATCAGCGACCGGAATGTGGCGGCTGCCCGCAGTGGTGACGAACTGGATTCGAATGAGGCATCAGCCTCAGGTCGGGAGGCTTACCTACTTGTCACAGTCTACCGGCACCAATCGTCGTCATCCTGGAAGCCGCGCAGCGGACTCCGGGATCCAGGGCAATCTTGCGACACGCCACGGAATCGCCGATTCATCAAACAGGGTAAACGATTGGTGTTTGATGTGACCAGCAGTCGCCCAAGCCATATTGTCGTCATCCTGGAAGCCGAGCAGCGGATTCCGGGATCCAAGGCGATCTTGCGACGAGGCACCGCCCACATCTGCGCACATCAGGTTCCGCGACTTCCGGCATCCTTGGCATCATCCGACCCATGCCGAAACGCCGCCGCGAGCCAGCTGTCTACATCCTGCGCAACTACAGAAATGGCACACTCTACGTCGGTGTGACGTCGAATCTGATTGCCAGGCTCTGGATCCACCGTGAGGGCCTTCTCCCCGGCTTCACGCAACGCTATGGCCTACATCGCCTCGCCTATTTCGAGTTGCGCGAGACGATGACGGATGCTATCCAGCGCGAGAAGGAGCTAAAGCGCTTTTCGCGCGTCAAGAAGCTGAATTTGATTGAATCGATCAATCCGCAATGGCGGGACTTGTATCCCGAGTTATTGGATGTCACCAGTCAAGATAGCCCTGGATCCCGGAATCCGCTGCGCGGCTTCCAGGATGACGACAAGGTGTAATTCAGGCCTCGCGCAAGGACTGTTTCAAAAAAGCTTGTGTCGCGCCGCTCAAGGCCTACCTCGGTCAATAGCGCCCGTGATGTGGCAGCTGCATGCAATGGCGACGTACTGCATTCCAGTGAAGCATCACGTTTCCGCTGGCAGGCTCAGCTACTCGCCACAATTCACCAGCCCGTATTGTCGTCATCCTGGAAGCCGCGCAGCGGATTCCGGGATCCAGGGCTATCTTGCAATAGGCCAGCATTAGTCAGCACCCGGAGGCTGATACGGGCTAAAGGCGGCGACCCACTGAAACCTTGAGGAATCTCGCCGTCCAAGAGGAGGCAGGCGCCCACCGCATTCCCCAAAGCCCCCATTGTCGTCATCCTGGAAGCCGCGAAGCGGATTCCGGGATCCAGGGCAATCTTGCGACAAGCCAGCATTAGTGAGCGCCCTGAGACAGCTGTGTGGCAAACGCGGCTACGCACTGAATCCACGAGGAACATCGCCGTCCAAGTGGAGACAGGCGTCCGCCGCACTCCCACAGCCCCCATTGTCGTCATCCTGGCAGCCGCGCAGCGGATTCCGGGATCCAGGGCAATCTTGCGACAGGCCAGAATCAGTCGACAGTCGACAGTCGACAGTCGACAGTCGACAGCCAGCAGTCGGCAGTCGGCAGTCGGCAGCCGGCAGCCGGCAGGCGGCAGGCGGCAGGCGGAGGCAGATGAGACCCAACGGCGGCGACGGATTGAAATCCCGACGGGCAACGGCGACCGCCCGGATACTGCTGCCCACCGCATTCCCCCAGTCCCCATTGTTGTCATCCTGGAAGCCGCGCAGCGGAATCCGGAATCCAGGGCAATCTTGCAGTGAGGAAACGAATGTCGACGCCCAAGGCAACTACGACCGCCTACTCGACGCCAGCGGCGATGCTTGGCGGTTCGTCTCGTGGATGGTCAAGGGGCATCCGTCGAATCCGTAGGGTTGGACCAAATTGCCGCTGCAAGGGTACGAGCCGCTCATAAAGCCCTGAAAAATCATGCGCCTACGAACAGGGGCGGAGCAAATCGAGCACCAACCGGCCCCCAACCACACCCTGCTAAACTACCCGGCTCAACACCCGAACCCGGTTCTCCATGTCCAGCGATACGCCTGTTCCAAACCACTTCATCCGTCAGATCGTTATTGATGACCTGGAGGCGGGCAAGCATGCCGTCATTCAGACGCGGTTTCCGCCGGAGCCGAATGGGTATCTGCATCTTGGTCATGCCAAGTCGATCTGCTTGAACTTTGGGCTCGCGCAGGAGTTCAACGGGCGCTGCAATCTTCGGTTTGACGACACGAATCCGGCCAAGGAAGAGCAGGAGTATGTGGACGCGATCAAGGAAGACGTGGAGTGGCTCGGGTATCACTGGGCGGAGCTGCGGCACGCGTCCGACTACTTTGAGCTGTTCTATCGCTGCGCGGTGCGCTTGATTCAGGACGGTAAGGCGTTTGTCTGCGATCTGAATGCCGAGGAAGTACGTGCGTATCGGGGCACGTTGACGGAGCCGGGCAAGCCGAGTCCGTATCGCGATCGCTCGGTTGCCGAGAACCTGGATCTGTTCAATCGGATGAAGGCGGGCGAGTTCGACGATGGTTCGCGCACGCTGCGCGCGAAGATCGACATGAGCTCGGGCAACATCAATCTGCGCGACCCGGCGCTGTATCGTATTCGCAAGGTCAGCCATCAGAACACCGGCGACGCTTGGTGCATCTATCCGATGTACGACTACGCGCATGCGTTGTCGGACGCGTTCGAAGGCATCACGCATTCGTTGTGCACGCTGGAGTTTGAAGACCACCGACCGCTGTATGACTGGTGCCTGGATAGTCTGCCGGTCTGGAACATGCCGGAACTCGCCGATGAACTCGCGCGCTTGCAGCTGAAGCCGGGGCGTTCGCGACAGATCGAATTCTCGCGCTTGAACCTCGACTTTCTCGTGATGAGCAAGCGCAAGTTGCTCGCGCTCGTCAACGATGGTTTGGTCAGTGGTTGGGACGACGCGCGTATGCCCACGCTGCGCGGTATTCGCCGCCGTGGTTACACGCCCGAAGCGCTGCGCAATTTTGTCCGCAATGCGGGTGTGACGAAGCAGGAATCCGTTCTCGAGTATTCGTTGCTCGAAAACGAAGTGCGGAATGATCTCGATGCGCGCGCCGAGCGCCGCATGGCGGTCATTGATCCGCTGAAGCTGGTCATCACGAATCTGCCGGCCGATCACCAGGAAACGCTGACGCTTTCGAATCACCCGAAGGACGAGACCAAGGGCCAGCGCCAGGTTGGTTTTGCGTCGACCGTCTACATCGAGCGCGAAGACTTCATGGAGGTGCCGCCAAAGGGCTTCCATCGACTCGTGCCCGGTGGCGAAGTGCGTCTGCGCTCGGTCGGCATCATCAAGTGCGAAGAACTGATCAAGGATGCGGAGGGGCAGGTGATTGAGCTCCGTTGCTCGCTCGATCTGACGTCGCGCCCAGGTGGTCCCGGCGCCGATCGCAAGATCAAGGGCACCATTCATTGGGTGTCGGCGGTGCACGCGATCCAGGCGGAAGTGCGGCTCTACGATCGCTTGTTCACGGTTGCTGATCCGGATGATGATCGTGATGGCAAGACGTATCGCGATTATCTGAACCCGGATTCGGTGCGCGTGGTCACGGCCTATCTCGAAGCGAGTCTGCAGGACATCGCGCCCGAGTCGCGCTACCAGTTCGAGCGCCTCGGCTACTTCGTCACCGATCGCCTGGATCATCAGCCCGGCAAGCCGGTGTTCAATCGCATCTGCACGCTGCGCGATTCGTACGCTAAGGCCAAGTAAGCGATGAACTTTTGGCCTGCGCTCGGACTTCTGGTTCTGATCGCAGGCCTCGCCCTGCGCCTGCAGCCCATGCTGACGGTGTTGGCAGCGGGGCTGGTGTCGGGCCTTGCTGGTGGCATGTCGATCGTCGAGATTCTCGAAACACTCGGCGCGGCGTTTACCGAGAACCGCTTTCTCGCGATCTTGATTCTGACCTTGCCGGCGATTGCGTTGTTGGAGCGACTCGGTCTAAGGCAAGAAGCGGAGCGACTCATCCGAAGTCTCAAACGACCGAGCTTTGCGCGCGTGCTGATCCCGTATCTCGCCGTGCGGCAGATCTTTGCGATGCTTGGCTTGACCAGCATTGCCGGGCATCCGCAAACCGTGCGGCCGATCCTCGCGCCGATGGCCGAAGCTGCCGTCGCGGCGCAAACCGGCAAACCGCTGACTGCTGAAACGGAAGCGAAAGTCCGTGCCCATTGTGCGGGTACCGACAACATCGGACTGTTCTTTGGCGAGGACGTGTTCGTCGCATTTGGGGCCGTGCTATTGATTCAATCGACCTTGGCGCAGCAGGGGATTGATCTCGCGCCGTTTGCGATTGCAATCTATGGCCTGCCGACTGCATTTGCCGCGTTCGCGATCCAGAGTACGCGCTTGTGGTTCTGGTCACGTCGGTTTGATCGAATCGGAGCACAGCCATGAGCTTGCATCCATTGTGGCTGATCTATCTGATGATCGCGTTGATCCTCGCACGCTTGGCGTGGCGCAAAGCCGCACTCAAAGATCACGCGGGCGCCGCATTTTGGGGCTTGCTCGCGCTGATGTTTACGCTCGCGGACTGGCTGCCTCCAGTGCTGGTTGGCGGCGGCTTGCTCGCAGCGGGCTTGTTATCGGCGCTGCCCGCTGGCAAGCCATTGACGATATTGCGCAACGTCACGCTGCACGACGGAACGACACCACCACTGCTTCGCCCAGCGATCTTGATCCCGTTGCTGACCGTCGCGCTGATGCTGATCGCGAAGCAAATCGAATGGCAGGGCAAGCCGGTGCTCAGTGCCACGCAAGCCACGTTGTGGGGGCTCGCGCTGTCGGTCGTGTCGGTCTGGTTGATCAGCAGCAAGGTCTATCGGCAGTCACCGCGTCTTGGCTTTGAATCCGGCGTTGAAGTGCTCGATCGACTGAGCTGGGCCGTGGTGCTGCCGCTCGCGTTGGCGACGCTCGGAGCGGTGTTCGCGAAAGCCGGGCTCGGGACGCTGGTGTCGCAACTGGTCGTGTCTGTCGTGCCCGCTGATTCCACGTTTCTGCTCGTACTCGCCTATGCACTCGGCATGGCGCTATTCACGATGATCATGGGCAATGCGTTTGCGGCGTTCCCGGTGATGACACTCGGTATTGCCGTGCCGTTGCTGGTTCAGGCGCATGGCTTTAATGCCGCGCCGCTCGCGGCGATTGGCATGCTGAGCGGCTACTGCGGCACCTTGATGACGCCGATGGCGGCCAACTTCAATCTCGTGCCGGCGATTCTCCTGGAGATTCCCGACCGGCATGCCGTGATCAAAGCGCAGGCGCCAACGGGCGCCGTGCTGCTGATCGTCAACTGCTTCCTGATTTACTTTCTGGCCAAGCCCACATGAGTTACAACGCGCCGATTCTGATTACTGGTTTCACGCCGTTTGGTGGCGAGACCATCAACCCGTCCTGGCAGGTCGCGCAGCGTTTTGCCGATCGCGAAATGCTCGGCGCCCGCATTCATGCGATCGAGTTGCCAACGGTGTTTGGTGATGCCGAAGCGATTCTGCAGCGCGCGATTCGCAAGCGGCGACCGGGTTTGGTCTTGATGCTCGGTGAGGCCGGTAATCGCTCCCGGATTTCGATTGAGCGCGTCGCGATCAATCTGGCCGACGCACGAATTCCGGACAATGCCGGGAAGCAGCCCAAAGATCAGCCGCTATTGAAGAACGGCCCCGCCGCCTACTTCAGCACGCTGCCGGTCAGCCAGTTGCACGAGTCGCTCTTGGCGGCCGAGATTCCTGCCGAGTGCTCGCTCAGCGCAGGCAGCTTTGTCTGCAACGCCGTCATGTATCGGGCGCTGCACGTGTTAGCGGACCTGGATGCAAGTGCCCGCGCCGGCTTCATTCATCTGCCGTATCTCCCGGAGCAGGCGGTCAAGCACCGCTTTGCACCCAGCATGGCGCTTTCGGACCAAGTGGCGGCCATCGAAATCGTGCTGCGAACCTTGCTCGACCAATAAGTCTGGTAATTCGCTGGCACGATGTTCGCTTTCTTGCAGTTGGGCGTTCTGATTCTTGCGAAGGCTCGGTCAAGCGGTCGCGTCCGAGGCTGACTCGGACTGGCGTCACGGTTTGCGGCAGTCGCAGGACGTACGCTTCGGCGCGCCTGGAAGCCCCGGGCCATCAAACGCTGAGCAGCCGAGCTAGCAGCCAGCGACAACTAGGAGCGATGGGTAATGATCAACATGAACGCAGTCGTCCGGCGTAGCTTGCCTGGGGTGGCACTTCTCAGCGCGTTGGTCGCTACACCCGTGGCAATCGCTGCCGACGCGGCGCATCAGCCCAGCCCCATGTTCAGTCATGGCATGGAAGACCTCAACGCCGGTCCATCTAACGCGAATGACGCAGCACGATTTCTGGCCCAGGCGACATTCGGTCCCACCGATGCGGATATCAATAGCCTGCTGTCAATGGGCTACCAGAATTGGTTGAACGATCAGTTCACAACGGCACCGACGTCGCACCTGGACTATTACCGCTGGGTGACCAACCCAGCGCCCGATCTGGATGAGAATGCCGGCTCGACCACGTTGCGCGAGTCTTGGTTTCTGGGCGCACTCGGTGGCCCCGACCCCAAGAACAACCTGATCATTCACCGCGATCAATTGCGCCAGCGCGTGGCGTTTGCGCTCAGCGAGATTCTCGTGGTGTCAGACCAGAACGCGCTGCTCGCGCAGTTTCCGAACGGGCTGGCGTCGTACTACGACCTCCTGGTCAACAACGCGTTCGGCAACTATCGGACGCTATTGGAACAGGTCACGCTGAGCCCCGCGATGGGTGTGTATTTGAACATGCTCGGCAATCGTCGCGCGGATCTGTCGCTCAACCTGCACCCAGACGAGAACTACGCGCGCGAGATCAATCAGCTGTTTGGCGTCGGGCTGTATCTGCTGAATGACGATGGCACGCAGCAGTTGTCATCCGGGCAGCCCATTCCCACCTACAACCAAGCGCAGATCACGGCGTTCGCACATGTGTTCACCGGCTGGAACTGGTCGGACTGCACATCAGCAGGCTTCAGCACTTGCGGACCAGACTACAACACCGGTCTGAATTTCCAGACACCGATGGCACCGTTCGCGGCCTATCATGACAACGGCACCAATGCCGGCAATGATCTGATCAGCAAGCAGTTGCTGTCTTATCCAGGTGTCGTCAACGGCGGCGTGCTGGCCGCAGGGGGCACACCGCAATCGGATCTGCAGTTCGCACTCGACAACATCTTCCGGCATCCGAACGTGCCGCCGTTCATCAGCAAGCAGTTGATCCAGCGTCTGGTCACCAGCAATCCGTCGCCCGCCTACGTGCAACGCGTCACGCAGGTGTTCAAAGACGACGGCAGCGCGTCGCATGTGCGTGGCAACTTGCGTGCGGTGATTCAAGCGATCTTACTCGACAAAGAGGCGCGCTATGGGCAGTGGGATCAGCCCGACACATTCGGCAAGCTGCGCGAGCCGCTGCTTCGCTTGACTCACTTCTGGCGGGCCATGGGAGCGACCCACCACTGTGGCCGCAACTACACCGTCGATTCGCCGCCGAATACAGTCACGTACCACTACTTGAATCAGCCGTATCGCTATGCCGGATATGTGACGGCATGGGGGACGGCCGATTCGGTGTATGGCAGCGGGGTCGCGCAAGCGCCATTGAATTCGTTCAGTGTGTTCAACTTCTTTCTGCCGTCGTACAAACCGCCTGGTGAATTGACGGCAGCCGGACTGGTTGCTCCCGAATTCCAACTGAGTACTGACAGTCTGATTGCCAATGCCACCAACAGTACGGCTGGCAAAGCGTTCGGGCTTGATGTGTCGCAACCGTGCGACCCGGACGATGACAATGGCGATGTCGTGATCAATCGTGGCCAGGACGCCGCCTTGGCGGGCAATGCGAATGGTGGCCCGGCGGATCCGGCCACGCGTCTGCTCGACGCTTACAACACGCGCTTCATGTCCGGGCAGATGTCGCCCTACATGCGCCAGGTGATCCTCAACACGATCAATCCGATCAGCAGTGCCGACGGCGCCGATTGGCGCCTGCAGCGGATCAGTCGCGCGTTGCTGCTGATCCAGACCTCCCCCGAATACATGATTCAGAAATAAGGGCGAACCATGAGACCTGATCGTCGCAAATTCATTCGCGAGACGCTCTACGCTGCCCTGGGTGGTGCCTCGTTGTACTCGGCTCTGGGTAACGTCCAACTCGTGCAGGCAGCCACGCGCACTGGCGGCTATGTGTTCAGTGACTACAAGGCGCTGGTCTGCGTGTTCTTGTATGGCGGCAACGACGCCTTCAACACCATCGTGCCGTACACACAAAGCAACTACAACAGCTTCTTCAATGCGGGCGGCGTGCGCCCGCTGTTGGCGTTGCCCCGGGCTGGCCTGCATGCGCTGAATGATCCATTGGCCACGTCGGCAGACGGCATCCAGTATGCGCTGCACAATTCGATGCCCGAACTCGCGGCACTGTTCAACCAGGCCAACAGTCCTTGCGCCATCATGGCGAATGTCGGCACGCTGGTTGGGCCAGTCACGCAGGCTCAGTACGTGAATGGCTCGACGCCCCTGCCGCCGCAGCTCTATTCCCACGCGGACCAAGCGGCCTACTGGCAATCGTCGCCACCGACGAACACGCCGGCAACGGGTTGGGGCGGGCGCATCTGCGACATGGTGGCCAGCGCGAATCCGCCAAACATTCCGATCATGAGTTCGTTGAACGGCGAAGATGCGTTCATTCGCGGCGACGTGGTCAACGGCTATGTCATGAATGCGGATGGGGCAACCACCATCAATCTGCCTTACGACGATCAGAATCTGCTTGATGCGGCCTTCGATTCGTTGCAAACCGCAGGCGCCCAGGCCAACATGTTGGAGCGCAGTTACGCCAACGCAATTCGCCACTCGCAGGCAACCGCGACGATCGTCAATGGCGCGCTGAACAATGCGGGCGTGCCGTCCTTTGCCAGCTTCTTTGTCAATGCCGGAGGCCTGGGCGATCAGCTGCGGACCACGGCGCGGCTGATCTATGCGGCACACAACAACCTGACGGGCTACGCTGGCCTGAAACGACAGGTGTTCTTCGTCAATGCGGGCGGCTACGACACCCACGGCGGCCAGTTGCCGCAGCACGCGGACTTGCTGGGCCAGCTGTCGCGTGCGCTGACTGGCTTTTACAACGCGCTGAACTCCATTTCGATTCCCGGTGGAACCTTAGCGCGTGCCGCGACCGCGTTCACCGCATCCGACTTTGGGCGCACGATGACGGGCAATGGCCAGACAATCACCGAGGCTGGCACCGATCACGGCTGGAGTTCGCATCAGTTCGTCGTAGGGGGTGGGGTGATCGGCGGCCGGTTCTACGGCAATGGCTGCGGGTTCTCGGGGGCAGCGTCCAACTATGGATTGGTCATGCCCAGCCTGATCAATCCGACCACTCCGTTTGGCGTGCCATCGCCGAACAAGAACGATCCGGGTGACGGCAACGGCCGCATGATTCCGACGACATCGACCGAACAGTACGCGGCAACGCTCGCGCGCTGGTTCGGGCTCGATCACGGCGACATTTCATTGATTTTCCCGAGCCTCAGCAACTTCTCGGCGTCGAGTCATTACAACCCCGCGACGAACTATCTCGGATTCTTGTCGTGAATGGATGGAATCTGTCAGCCGCGTGCTCGGAGCCGTATCAGCGCGACCCAGAACACGATCAGCGCTAGCGCCAGCGCTGATCCAATGCCGCCTGCGGCAACCGGCCGAGGCGGTAGGCCGCGAACGGTAATGGCGCCGAACATGCCTTGCCCGGGCGCACCGTGCGGCTCACAGAAGTACCCGAACTGGCCCGCTGTGGGGAATTGAACGGTCGCTGTCCAAAGCTGCGCTGTGGCGTTGCCATTGCCGTTCTGCCCATCGCCATCGCAGCCCCGCGCGCAGCGAAACGCGCCGTTGTCAGCGACCACATTGTGGAAGCCGCCGATGTTGGCAAAGCGGACTCGGTCGCCAGGTTCAATGGTCAGGAACTGCGGGTTGTAAGCTTGGCCCGCACCGCCGACCTGCACGATCCAGGTGGTTGCGTGCGCTGACAGACTGAGCAGCAGGCAGCCCAGTAATAACAGACGCAGGCTAAGCGGCACGATCTGCCGCAACGGAAGTGAACAAGGTTCGCTGGCAACTGGCTGGTTCATCGCAGTTCGCAAAGGTGTGCTTGGGTATCAAGGTTACCGCAGGACAGGGCGGTATGTTCCGCGAGTCGCCCTCGGTCCAAGCCTTCAGAACGACATTTTGCTGAGAGCAATCATGCAAAAAAGCAACGACATCGAACAGATCTTGGCGTACTTTCGCCTAGTTCATCCCCGCGTTTCGATTATCCAGCACCAGAAGGCTAATGACGGCGATGACGACGGACTTTGGTTCTTTTCGGTGAATGGTGTGAGCGTCCATTTGGAATCGGCAACGTGGCATTGTCCCTTTCTGGTCGAGACTGATGATGTTTGTATTGATGCCCAGTCTGTCGATGAGGCCATTAAGTGCTTGGAAGCTCAACTAAAGCTGTGTTCGTAGCGTTGGAATTAGCCTTGGTCGATGCCCCGTCACAACGTCATGCGACTGGGCGCGTCAGAACCTTGTGGGATCGGGCGACTGGTCAAACGCCAAGTCAACACACAAACAACAATGGCAGTGCGGCTTGGCTCGGAATTGCGTGGTCGGACGTCGTCGCGATGCAAGTTGCACATTCTTCGCCTTGACGGCTCAGATGCCGTGATCCGAATGAGTGTCTCGGTAGATTGAGTAGTGCTGTGCTCAAGTTCGGGTCCAATTGGATTCTGGTTCCAAGTGCCGCCGGTGGCGGCCTGATTGACTGGATCGAACTGTCTTGACATCGACTTGGAGTGCCGCAGATGAAAACGGATCGTTACCTGCAATGGTCGCTGGCAATAGTTGCCGGTCTATTGGCTGGCTGTGTCGGCTATTTCCCTAAACGCGCGGAAGACGTGCTGGCCCACGCAAGCTGGGAGATTCGCGGCTCGCACGGTGAGGTGTGGCGTCTGCAAGCTGATGTGCCAGCGATCTTGTCGAAGGAGGTCCCAAATCGGGCGCCGTCTTCGGCAATCATTGCAAGCGAGGGGCCAGAATCGAGGTTCAAGGGATGGGTTCGCCTGAACGCTGAGTTCGGTCGCAGTCGTATGGAGTCGCCCACCGCGTTAGTGTCATTCAATGTCTCGACGATCTGGGGCAAGGTTGCGCTAGATCCTGATCGGTATGATCAAGAGAAGACGGTAGATGCCTATCACCAGTTGAACATGGAGAGCGCAGCCAAGGCCCACCTCGAATCGGGTTATACGCCGCCAACAACAGATCGCCCCAAGAACTACAGTACGGTTTCGCTCCGAGACAAACAGTGGGTGAAGCTGGTCTTGGGACAAGGCCACTATAGATTAATTCGGCCGATCTCGACGGACGAACTGCTGCTTGTCAGCATCTATAAGTCAGGTCTTGGTCAGGAGTCTGAAGCGCTGGTTGATGCCATGGAGTCGCAGATCGTGAGTTCGATTCGGCTTGAGCGCGTTGCCGGCAGTCAAGCGGGCAACTGATCGCGTTGGGTGTAGCGTGTCATGCCCGGTGGTCGTTTCTGGGTTCACGCTTGCAATCATGATGCGACGCGATGCGCGGTGATGAAATCTATGCGCAAATCGTGGGTGAGGTGTCCTGAGTGGCACCCTTGATCTGCGTCTGAGTCAGCCCAAGTTGGCGCTCGCGTGTCGTTCGAGACAAGACGGAAGCGTGCACTGTGCCAGTGGCCGCTATCTGGTGCAGCGCATGATTATTTCTTGCGGCTGCAAGGGAGCCTCTGAACCAGTTCAGAGGCCATGCGGGCGATGGATGGCCCGCCCAGAATCAAACACTCAAGTGATTGATTCTGGAGCACTGAGTCCGAACGCGTGCCGGACTCAGTGCGAGTCTGAAAGTCCAAGATAGACCTACTCAGGCCCTCCCTAGGGCGTTTTCGTCAGGCTTCTGGTTGTTTCCCAACACCGCCTGACCCAGGCGGTGTTGGATTCGGTCACTAATGAGCGCCGATCAGCCCGCCGGCGTGCACCCTGGGCTCGGCGTTTGCACTTCGTTGTCCTCGAAGCCGGACTTCAGGAGGTACTGACTCTCACCGCCGTTCGCCGGGATGCGCACGTTATCGAGGTAGAAGCCTTCTTCCTCGCTGCCAGGGTCAGAGCTGAAGCGCCAGCGCACCTGGATGGGGCCGCCGCCGGCAAACTCGGTCAGGCTCAGGGTCTTGGACACGAAGACGCCGCCGCTGCTGCCCGTAAAGGCGCCTTGCGTGCTGATGTAGCCGCACGCATTGACGGGCGGGGAGCCGGTCTGGGCAAAGGTGCCCGGGTAGCCGCCCACGGGCGTCCGCACGGACCACGATGCGCCATTGTCGGAGCTGACCTCAATCACCACACCGTCCCAAGATTCTTCGAGATTCCAGCGCGCATCAAACACCAGATCGGTCGCCGATCCAACCGAGAAGGGTTGGGTCGTGATCGTTGCGCAGGTATCGGCGCGGTACGTGGCGCCAGCCTTGGCACTGCGATACGAGAACGTACCGGTAGATGCGCGCAGGTTGCTGATGCCCCACTCGCCGGACAGGGTCATGTAGGTCGCCGTATCCACATCGTCCAATTGCTCAGGCGCATTGACGCCCTGTGGACCAACCGGTGTGGCATTGATGATGGGCGATGAACTGCTCGTGTTGCCGGCATTGTCCAACGCCGTGACACGATAGTAGTAGGGCGTGCCGCCGACCACACTGGTATCCAAGTACCCGAGTGCTGCCGGCGTACTGAGCACAACCGGGGAAGTGAACAGCGGGCTGGTGGAGCGCTCGACGCGATAGCCCGAAATGGGCGCCGCTGGGCAGTTGCTCGAAGCCGTTGGCCAGGCGAGATCGACCGAGCAAATGGTATTGCTGAAATCGCGCGTTGCGCCATTGCCGTTGAACGACGGACTGAGCGTGCAAGTGTCGCTACTGGTCACCTCAATACAGGCAGACGCTGCGCCTTCGACATCACCGCTCACGCCGCGCACTTTGTAGGCATAGGTGTAACCGCCTTGCGAGCGATCATCCACCAACGGGCTGCTGGTGCCGGTTGCAACCAGGCGGAACTGTTTGCTGTCGGCGTTGGCGCAGGTGCCATCGGCGCGATAAAGCTGGAAGCCCTGAGTGGCCGTGCCGGTAAAGCCGACCGCAATGCCCGATGTGCTGTTGCTGGCAATGTTCAAGGCCGTTGGCGCAGCGGCGGGGCTTGGGTCAGGAATGCCGAACGCAGCCGAAGCCACCAACGCGTAGCCTTGCTGGTTGGAGCCCGGTGCGCCGTTGCCCGGGACGGCCGTGCCCTTCACGCGCAAGGTGTAGCTGCCTGCCGTTGGGGCAACCACGCGAATTTGCTCCACCGTGTTGCGGCTGTCAGTGCCGGCAGGGTTCTGTGTGGACGCGCCCGACGTGAGCTGGTTGCCCTTAAAGACGATGCCGGTAGGACCGACCACTTCGAGATCGAGGTTGTTGATGAGTGTGATCGCTGCCGCCGGCAACGCTTCGGGGTCGAACCACGTGAGGGTGACCCGCAACTCCTGGCCCGCTGCGACATTGCCCAGGGTGTATACGTGCTGTTCGCCAGTCGCAAGTCCGGTGCTGTTGTCGCGCTCGAAAATGCGTGTTCGCGTGGTGTCTGTCGAGGCGCCGCCGCCGACTGCGGTATTGAAGTAAAGCGTCGACTCCAGCGCCAGACGTCCCCATCCAAACGTGTTGGTCGGCCAAGTGCCGATCACTTGTGCGCGGTTCAGCGCCAAAGCCTTGAGCATGGCGCCGTTTGGCGAATACGCATCGGCAGGGGTCTTCGCGCCGCGCGGGTAGTAGCCGTCTTCAAAATACTGGCGCATCAGCGCGAGCGACCCAGCCACTGTTGGAGTTGCCATGGAGGTGCCGCTCAACGATTGCGTCGCGCCGGTCTGCTCGGTGCCAGCGTTGTTGGTGTTGCCGAGTGCCGAAACGATAGAGCTGCCAGGCGCCACGATATCGGGCTTGATGCGGCTGTCAACGGTCGGGCCGCGGCTCGAAAAGCCGGCAATTGCGGTTGAATTGCCATGCCCCAATGCCCCGACCGTCAGCGCATTCTTGGAATTGCCGGGAGAGCCGATCGTGGTCGCCCCCGCGCCGTCGTTGCCAGCCGCAACAACAAACAGCAAGTCTTCGACTTCACGCGAGGTGGCATCCACCTCAATGTCGTTCGTCCCGTAGGCGCCATTGGTGCTGGCACCCCAGCTGTTGCTCGAAATCCTGGCTCCCGCCGCGTGCGCCTGGCGAATGGTGTTGGGTAAGTCACCGAGTCCGGCCAAGCAGCCGGTTGTGTCGTTGCCAATATCCTGGAACAGGATTTGTGCATTGGGTGCCATGCCGTCGTCGCCGTTCGCATCGTGCTGCGGGTCCGTTGGCGTTGCCGTGTTGCTCCGATCGCCAGCAACCGTACCAACCACGTGCGTGCCGTGGAAGCCGGTAGGCGTGCCACCCGGGCACGTGGCGTTGTTGTCATACGACGTAGCGCCGGGCTGGACAAAGTAACCGTAGACCTTTCTGGTGGGGTGAACGGTGCCAATGGCCGGCGGTGTGGTCGACTCGGCATCCGTAATCGCATTGACCACGCCACTGCCATTGTCATAGCGCGTGAACCAGGATTCGTTGCGATCCAGGCCCGAATCGGAAATCGCGACGATCTGGCCGGTGCCGATGATGTCGCGATCCCAGATCGGGGTGCCCGTCGCAGCACTCGCCTGCATCGGTCCGATCGAATCGTCATTGGTCAGGAACGGTTGCTGATAGCGGGTGACCCAGTGCACGCCATCCAGACGGGCCAGTGTCGTCAGCGCGGTGTTCAGCATCGCGCCCGGGACCTGGACATTGAGCAGCGGCAGCGTTGCGCTGTCGCGCGCCAGTTTGACGTCGGCGCTCGGAACGGCCTTGCGCAAGGCGGCGGCGAACGCGCTGGGCTTTTCTCCCGCGAAACCGTGGACGGTCAGCGTGACCGATGCCTCTACCGGCGCGCCGGTCAGAAACGCCGGATCAATCTTCCAGGCGGCGGGGAGCGCGCTCGCAAAGCGGACGCTCGGGTCGGCTGCCAGCTTGGTCAAGGGCTGACCGTTGAGGCGCACAATATACGCGGCGTTCGGAATGAATCCGACGATTTGAGTGCCCAGACGTGCGAGCGTCTGCTCAGCGGCGCGGGACAGGGTGTGCAGTTGCACGACTGCGTAGCGCGAGTCGGCGACCCCATCCAGTGACGAGCCGGTAACCTGGAGCGACTCCGTGGCTGGGTCGAAAATGCCCGAGCGGAGCGCCAAGAGGTTCGGGCTGGTAGCGGCCTCGATTTCGGCAGGTGAGGGCTGCCAGGCCGGAACCGGCAGTCTGCTTTGAGCCAGTGCGATGGGTGTGCCCAGGGCTCCGGCGATGGCAATGGACAGGGTATGCAATACGATTCGCTTCATGGACGGACTCCAAACGGCAACTGAACGCGCGAGGCTAGCGCGGACGCCGAGTCTTGACAAATTGTTCGCGGATCGACCCCTTTTTCTTTCCAGATGCCACGTATTTTTCAGTCTCAAGGCGGAGTGGCGTTGGGGCGCGGCGTACGGCATAACGGGCTCGTGTCGGTGCCCTGACACGAGGATCGTCTGCGTGGATAACCCCCACGACGGGGCCGGGACTCGAAACATCGGTCGCCTCTGCTAGGGTGACTTCTGCCGCAAATGTGGACGAAACACCATGCATGCACGTCGGATGGTCCTGTCGCTGTTCATCTACGCGGCTAGTTGCGTCAGCCTCCTCGCCGGCATTGGCCCCGTTCTCGCGATTCAGTGGCTGGTTGAGCGCGATGCCGTGGCCACCCTATGGGCGCGGACCCCCGCTTATAGCGCGATGGCGCTTCGCTGGCTGCCCTACGGCCGCTGGATTCTGGTTGCCATGCTTGGGGTGTCGCTGCTGGCAGCATTCGCCCTGTTTCGGCGCGTTCCCGATCGTGCGTCCAGAGCCTATTGGCTCGCCCAGTTGGCCAATGCGAACTTTCTGGTTGTCTTGAACGTCATTGCGATGCTGAGTCTTGGAATACTGATACTGCCGCGGATTGCCAACATGCCTTGATGCGGAACTCGCATGAATACCAAACGGTACTCGACGCCGCCGCGAATCGATCATGTACGGGATTCGCGCGTTCGAATGCGCTCGGAAAGAGCGTGTTTCAGCGGCGACGTCGCGTCGCCAACACGCCATCGAGCTTTCGCTCCGCCGTAAAGCCTGCCTGAGTCAAACGTCGCATCACTTCTGCGGGCACGTCGCGACCAGACGTCTTCAGATTCGGCATGCCGGTGTAGTGAAACAACGTTCCGCCGGGCCGAATCACGCGGGCCAGTTGCTGATAGAAACAAAGCGCGTACAACTCGCCCGCAATGCCGAAGCGTGGTGGATCATGCAGGATCGCATCGACGCTCTGATCGGGAAGGGCGGTGATCAGCTCGCTGATGTCGCCTTGTTCGAGTTGTAGACGACCGCCGTGTTCCGGGGCGTCTGGATCCGGCGACCACGGATTGTGCTGACGCAACCACAGCACGCTCGGGTTCTTCTCGAAGCTCAGAATCTGGCGGGCACCTTGCGCCAGGCAGCATGCTGCGAAATAGCCGAGGCCGCCGCAGCAGTCGAGCACGATCTTGCCCTGCGGTTTGATCAACTGCACCTTGCGCTCGGCATCGACAAAAGGCGAGAGCTGCGCCGTGGGCAACATCTTGATGCCATCGATCTCGAAGGTTGGCGCGCCCCATTCGGTGGCGACGAGTTTGATCAGCGCGCCACTGAAGCGTTGCAGTGGCGCGAAACCATCGCCATCCCAGTAATAGATCGTGCGCGGCTTTGCGTCGTCCAGATACGGAAAAGGCAGTTCGCGCCAGCGCCAGTGGTCGGCCGCCAACTGGACGTCAGTCTGGCCGCGACCCAAATCCAATGACAACCGCGCGCTCACATCGCCCGCACGCTGCGCATGGCGCAGCGCATTGGCTTCGGTCAAAGTCAGAATCGGGCCAGTACGGTGCGCCATGTCGGAATCAGGGTTGATCCCAAGAGTCTGGCGCGAAGCTGCGTGCGGATGCAATCCGCGCGCATGTAGCGGTTACTCAAAACTGTTCGAGAACACTTGCGATGCGGCAGCGACACTCCAGCGGTCCAACAGGTCGAGAAACGCCAGCGATGTCTGTTGGGACGCGCCTTGCCCCGCTTGATTCTGCAGATTCACGCCGTGGCAACCGTCGCAAGCACGCACCTCGCCTGGTTGAAACGAAATCCAGAAGCGCTCCCGAACAACAGGTGTGCCATTCGGCGCCGTGGTCTGCCACGTGAGCGCGCGGCTCGCTGGCACAAATGCGGCGACTGAGCCATCACTGAAGATCTTCACGCTGCCCGCGGGGCCACCTGGGTTCGTGCCGTTGTCGGCAACGGCCGCAGCATCATGCAGCGTTTGCGCCAACACGCGGCGGCCCGGGCGGGGATTCGCCATTCCGCCAATGCCGCGGATCAAATCGCCCTGAAAGAACTGCATATGCGCAATGTCGTAGACGGCGCCGGTTGGGTTGGTCGGGGTTTGGCGCCCAGCGGGTACGCGCAGATTGAATGGTTGCTGGCGATCGATCTGATCGCGTGAGGTCACATCCCGCATGACCAGCACGGCCAGATTGTGTTCGCGCAGGTAATCCTGGAACTGGGTGGGCGATACACCCTTGGTCGTGAAGGCCGTCATTTCGGGCGCGGGAATCGGATGCGCTGCGGGCGTTGGCGCGGTGCGCGCGACCACCTCAACCGGGCTCAATTCCCAAAACTCTCCGGTGTACTCGACGAGCACGTCGGGATCCCAATACCGCACGGTGCGGCTCAGTCCGGTCGTCAGCGCCAGATTCGCGCCTTGAAACCCGTTGCCGAGCGTTGTCATGTTGCGCAATCGGAACCTGTACTTGGCATTCGGAAATGCGCGATCGCCGAGATTTCCGGCATCGCCCTGCTCACTGGCATGCGCCGCAATCAGGCTGCCGTTGCTCAGGATCAGCGGATTTCGATAGTGCCCGCTGTGATTTGGGCTCGGCGTGGTGCCTTCGGTATCCGGGTGCGTGACGTAGTCGATGATCACATTCGCCGGATTGGTGCTGGGCGGCGCATTGAAGCGGATAATCTGCCCGGCGGCATGCGTGTTGAACTCCGGCGCATCGATGGCGACATATTGGCCGGGCACGCTCGGATTCTCGGTGAGTTGCAGAAAATTGAATGCGGGGCGCGGATTCGTGCGGCCTGAGACTTCCGAAATGAACTCGATCAGATTGTTGTCGTTGTTGAAACTTCGATTGAAGTAGCTGTGCAGCTCATGACGGCCCAGATGGTTCAGTGTCTCTTCTTCCGTGCCATCCTGGCGGATCTGCCACGGGAAGAAATGATTGATCGTAAACCCTTCAATCGTGCTGCCTTGGGCGGCGATGCGTGGTTCCGGGAACACTTCGCTGCGGTCAGTAGTCGGCACCGAGTTGGCGGCTTCGCTGCTGAAATTGAAGGTGCCGTAAGGATTGCCGGCATCATCATTTTGCTGATCGCGCTGCAGGTGGTCCCAGCGCGTGAACAGCACGCGACCAAAGCTGTCAATGATCGGGTCGAACGAGCCGGACGGTGAGTGCTGCAGCAGTTGCAGCGTGCCGTCCAGAGGATTCAGCTTCCAAAGACCGGTCGGCGTCGCCGTGGACTCGTACTCGTCGTGCTGCGGGTACAAGTGCGCCTCGCCGTTATGTGGCCGGTCGGACACGAAAATGATCTGTCCGTCGGACGCATAGGCGCCCATGACGTTATTCGCGTCGATCGGCTGATTCGCAACCTTGGTGATCTGCACGGTGTCGCCGACTCCAAGGCCAGTCACTTCGTACAACTGCCAGTAGCGCGTGATGAACTGAAACTGCTGGCTCGGCGCGCCAATCACCATGCTGAATAACGCTTTGTTTCCCGACCAATGGACGGCCGGGTCGCGCACCGCAATCGCGTTGCTCGTCTGCATGACGCCCGCTTCGCCATAACCGGCTTCGCGGGTCAGATTGCGCAGCGTGCCATTGCCGTAACGGATATAGAGATCGCCACCTCGGCCGACCAAGTCGACATTGCCGCGATGATTCGCGAAGACCGATCCGATCGTGGCGAAGTCGCCCGGAATCGGAAATTGGGTCACGAACAGAATCGGGTTGGGGGTGGTGACTTGGGCCGCGGCGCTCAGGGCCGTCAGGCCGAGCGGCAGCGCAAGCAGCGATTTCAAAAGGCCATGACGCATGAATGTCTCCGATATCACATTGACCATACGGCGAAACCGCAAAAAGCGGGCCATTCGGTATCTGAAATCGTGACACCGTCGACGAATCCAGAAACCCGAATCGCTGCGGAATCGCACGTTGGAAGGTGACACCAGGAGTCGGCATGTCGGTGCCGAAGAACGCTTTCCCGAATCCGGAAGGCGCGTGGCCGATCATTCGGCCGGACCCGCGAGTTGAAAAGCGCCCGGAATGGGCGCCTTCCAGCAGGCTGACCGATCACGCCACCTGCGACAGCGGGCGGCGTGTGGTCGGACTCATCGCGCCACGCCGTCCAAGAATGCGTCCTGGTTCTCTTGCTTCAGCGGCTGACTCGGCTTGGCGTCGGCTTCGTGGTGGCTCACTGCCGTCGGGTTGACCGTCAGTGGCGCCAGGCGCCGAATACGCGAACCGGTGCTCGATTCCTGCGT
Organism: Ahniella affigens; assembly: GCF_003015185.1. Classification (GTDB taxonomy): domain Bacteria; phylum Pseudomonadota; class Gammaproteobacteria; order Xanthomonadales; family Ahniellaceae; genus Ahniella; species Ahniella affigens. Next base: position 4,475,159 of record NZ_CP027860.1, on the reverse strand, counting down.
GGCCTGCTCGCTTGCATACTGCTCCGTGCTGGTGTCTTCAGCGAGCACATTGAACGTCAGTGCGAGCCCCAGAGCCAGGGTCAGGGTTTTGATTTGCATGGGATTCTCCTGTTGAGTGGGCTGCAGCAAAGGACTTGCTGCAGTGAACAGATCAACGCGGCAACTTTGCGAATGGGGTTAGGGAAATCCCGATCCCCTTGCGCTGGCCCCGATCGCCCCCACGTCCAACCTCTCCCAAGCGTTGAGTACAGGTATGAATCACAAACCGGATGTGTTCTACGGCACGACCATCGTCTCGATCCGACGGAACGGCCAGGTGGCGGTGGGCGGTGACGGCCAGGTGACCCTGGGCAACACCGTCATGAAGTCGAACGCGCGCAAGGTCAGGCGCCTCGGCAAGGGTGATGTGCTCGCCGGCTTTGCGGGCGCCACGGCCGATGCCTTTACGTTGTTCGAACTATTCGAGGCCAAACTGGATAAGCATGGCGGCAATTTGACGCGTGCTGCCGTGGAACTCGCCAAAGACTGGCGCACCGAACGGCGGCTTGGTCGCCTTGAAGCCTTGCTCGCGGTGGCCGATAAACAGACCTCGCTGATCATCACCGGCAATGGCGATGTCTTGGAACCCGAGAATGGCCTGATTGCCATTGGCTCGGGTGGCCCTTTTGCGCAGGCGGCCGCCAAGGCGCTATTGGAAAATACCGAGCTTGGTGCGAAAGAAATTGTCGAACGCGCGCTGAAGATCGCCGGCGACATCTGCATCTATACCAATCACCAAACTACTATCGAAACCCTGGGTGAATGATTCATGTCCGACTTGACCCCAAGAGAAATTGTCTCCGAGCTCGACCGGCATATTGTCGGCCAGAGTGACGCCAAGCGGGCGGTGGCGATTGCACTCCGAAACCGTTGGCGCCGCATGCAGCTCGCCCCAGAGCTGCGCAATGAAGTGACGCCAAAGAACATCCTGATGATCGGTCCGACCGGTGTCGGCAAGACCGAGATCGCGCGCCGACTCGCAACGCTGGCGGACGCACCATTCGTCAAAGTCGAGGCCACGAAGTTCACCGAAGTGGGCTATGTCGGCAAAGACGTGGAGGCGATCGTTCGCGACCTGATCGATGTGGCGATCAAGGAAGTGCGCGCCAAAGCCAAGGTCCGGGTCATGGCCGAGGCCGAGCGGCTCACCGAGGAGCGGATTCTGGATGCGCTGTTGCCGCGCGCGCAGGCCGTGCGCGTCTGGGGTGAAGACCCGAAGCCGAGCGACGAACAGAACGGCACCCGCGAGAAGTTCCGACAGATGCTCCGCGACGGCAAGCTCGACGATCGCGAGATCGAACTCGATATTCAATTCAATGTCGGGGTGGACATCATGGCGCCGCCGGGCATGGAGGAAATGACGCAGCAGCTGAAGCAGATGTTCTCGCAGGTCTCTGGCAACAAATCGCAGAAGCGTAAGCTGACGATCGCGAAAGCCCGGCCGCAATTGCTTGAAGAAGAAGCGTCGAAGCTGCTGAACGAAGATGACGTGCGCGCGCAGGCAGTCGAAGCAGCTGAGCAGCGTGGCATCGTCTTCATCGACGAAATCGACAAAGTCTGCCAGCGCTCAGAATGGAGCGGCGCGAGCGTGTCCCGCGAAGGCGTTCAGCGCGATCTGTTGCCGCTCGTGGAAGGCTCCACGGTCAGCACCAAGTACGGCCCGATCAAGACCGACCACGTGCTCTTCATTGCATCGGGTGCGTTTCATGTGGCCAAGCCTAGCGACTTGATTCCAGAGTTGCAGGGCCGTTTTCCGATTCGCGTCGAACTGAAGGCGCTGAGCGCGGACGACTTCAAGCGCATTCTGAAAGAACCCCAGGCCGCGCTGACAAAACAGTATCAGGCGTTGCTCGCCACTGAGTCAGTCACCCTGCGATTCACGGATGATGCGATTGACCGGCTCGCCGACATTGCGTTTCAACTGAACGAAACGCAGGAGAACATCGGCGCTCGCCGATTGTCCACCGTGTTGGAGCGGTTGCTCGACAAGATCTCGTTTTCGGCCCCGGATCAAGGTGGTAGCGCCATCGACATCGATGCCGCTGCGGTGGATCGGGAAATCGGCGCGCTGGCTGGCAATCCGGATCTCAGCCGTTACATCTTGTAGTGAGTGGTTGAAGCCGAGTCGGCGCGACATGTGTCAAGGTTCAGACGACACGTTTCAGTCAGTTCCAATCAGCCCTGAATCCGGCACGAATAGCGCCGGACTCAGGGCCATAGCAGGCGGTACTTGTACGCCTTCGTTCAATCGACCGTTGCGGTCAGCGCGGGAACCGACCAGGACCGAGTGTCCACGGTGGTATCAAGCAAATCTGCTGCTTGCTCGCTGCACGTGGCAATGTCCGTCTGTTGCGAGCAGGTCTTGGCCAGGAGCTGGCTCAGGGCCAAGTCGCAGACTTGGCGTCGCGTCGTGCTGTGCGTATAGCACTGCTGAACCGCCGAGCAAGACGTAGACGGCGCCAGTGGTGCTTGCAGGCACAAGGTGTCGATGGCGTGATTGGATTGACTGAGTACCTTGCTCCGCAGTGCCGGCAGTTGGTAGTGCAGGCGGAAGCGGAATAGATCAGCGCGCACCCAGGCCGGCACATTGCCGCGATTGCGCAGTTTGATCTGCACGAACAGGGAGTTGCCGCGGTAGAACGCGCCCGTATTTGGCAGCTGCGGCGAACCCCAAAGATCGTACGTGCCGCCATAAGTCGCGGCGTCAAACTTGAGTTCATCGCCGTAGTTCACTTCGGCCTGCTTCGCCCGATTCGCGGTGCCATTGGCAATAGCCGGATTGAGAAAGCGGATTTCCTCGTCGATCACCGAAAAGCCTGCCACGGCAGACGGCAATGGCGTGCCCTTGCCGTCCAATCCCTCAGCATTGAATGCAAACTGGACCTCAACGCCCGTCACGATCGCGTCGGCGGGCAAGCTGCTGACTGGGTTGGTGGTGACCTGAATCGCCAGCGCGTTGAGTTCTGGCTCCAGGCCTGAAGGCCCCGGCAGCGCGGCTTGGATGCGCGTGCGCGACTCGTCCATCAACGATGAGGACAATCCGTCATTGATGACATCCAACGTGGCGGTTGGCACGACGACAATACCGCCGTGTTCGCTGACGCTGATCATGGAGCTGGCTGGCTGCCAAGCGGTGCGGAGCGCCTTGGGCTTATCCGCAGCGACGGCCGCCACAGAGACGCCCATGAGCAGCATGGCAGTGACCGCCAAGCGATGAAGGCTGGGCAAGCGATGCCCGGAATGGTGGGCAGTGCGTCGGCTCGATTGAGTCATGGCTATTTGTCCAAATCATGATGAAAACGACAGGTTCACTCCGAAGAGCCGACCGCCTGCGCCTGCCCATCACGCTCCGAGTTCCAACCATGGCGCTCGCACACAAAGCCGGAGAAGCGGGGAGGGATTCCGGCTTTGCGATGCCTGAAACGGATGCTGGTTGGAAACGGACAGGCAGGCGCAAGCGCCGGATCTAAGAAGTGACTCTTCGAAAGCCCGGATTCATGATCACGCGCTATGCGCGGATGTTCGCGATTGATTCGGATTCGGATTCGGCTTTGGGTGCAGCGGAATCCCTTCTTTGCTGCGTGTGCGCCCGACTCGGGGCACGATTTCAGATGCCATCAAGAATTTGTGCGCGGATGTCAGTGGTTTGGCGGTCAAGGGTCCACCAAAGTCTGCGATTCTCGGCAAGCTGATGTCATCGAACAGCCAATCAGCATCGCTTGGGGACGACATGCAGATCGCGCACAAACACATCCGGAAAGCACAATTCCGCCATCTAGGGCGAAGGCTTCAATGGCAGCTGGTCCGTAAACCCGATGAGCGAAGAGAGAGATCGCCGACACTGCGATCTCTCTCGTCGCTCATCGGATCCACTTGCTACATCGGCAACGTCGAGCGGATCACATTGCCCAGTGGCGTGGTTGAGACGAAGCGGTATTTGGGCGACGTTGCGATCATCACCACGCGCAGCAACGCGCCAGGGGTGACCGAGCAGCGCTTCACGTTTGGCGATCATCTGGGCTCGGTTGAAACGATCACGGATCAGAACGGGTCGGTGGTCGAGCATGTCAACTTTGATCCCCATGGCACCCGTCGTGACACGAGCGATTGGCAAGGGCCAGGCATCGCAGCCAGCACGACGACGCGCGGATTCACCGGTCATGAGCATATCGATGGCGTTGGACTGATCCACATGAACGCCCGGATCTTCGATCCCGAGCTGGGCCGCTTCCTGCAAGCCGATATCGTGGTCGAAGCACCATCGAACCTACAGAGCTGGAATCGCTACACCTATGTGTTCAACAACCCGCTGAGCCTGACTGACCCGACTGGACGAGTGTCGGATAAGCCCCCTACGTCCGACTAGTTGTCGTCTCAGGGCTTCTCGCGATTCCGGCGGCGCAATGCGCTGCGCTTGTTGCGACCTACTTGCTGCAACAATTTCGCGAGGCTGTTTGCGGAATACGGGATAGCTGACTTCTCAGAATTTTCTCGGGTCGCGGCAACGGTTACGGTTCGGTGCCAAACACCTGCAAGATCACCGCATTCGGCACAGCAGCGGGATTGCTCCAATCGGCGCCTGTCAGGTCTGACGGAACATCTGGTCGCTGTAGTCTGAAGAAGTCGAAGCTGGCGCGGAGGTCGGGGTCGGCGGGAATCGCTGGATTGGCGCATGAAAACTGAAGGCGATTGATGTTGTGGAATTCATAGCTGCACGCGCTCATGGTGGCCCAGTCTGTGTAGGCCACCATGCCGACTTGCAATGCGGGGCTGAAGTCGTTGCGCCGAAACCGGCGGAGTACTTGCCAGTTGGCGCCAGGCTGTGTCGGACGAAACAACGCGAGCACGTGTGGTCCGATTCGTACCAGGCGGAGGTAGGCCGAGTCGGTATTCGCGGGCGCGTTGGTGATGATGCGCACTGAGACACTGTGTGTTTCGCCCGGCAGTGCTGCCCGTGTGGTCTTGTCCTCGAACTGATACAAGCCTGGTGTATCGGCAGCGCCCATCGACAAAAACACATAGGCCTCGCGGCCGCGCGTCCAGTTGTTGTTGCTGGCCTCCACCTCTGGCCTTGGCACACGCAGCATCAGACCGGCGAGCGAGTATTCGCTTTCGAGCGGACCGCCGTGCGTGCTGCCAGGCGCCGCCAAGCCAGCGCGGTTGCGCGGACGAACGAGCGTAGTGACTTGCAGATCGCCATGGAAGGTCTTGTAGGTTAACTCAGCGCGATAGTCTTCCCACCATCCGGAACTATAGGGCTGCAGCGTGAGATGACCCGGAGTCGTTTGGTTGACGTCGCGGATCTCGGCCGAATCAAATGGCCAATGCTCGGTGCGCCAGATCTGATCAAAACGCGACAAGCTTCTCGCGTCGTCAAACTCGTCGCTTTGCCAGCGAATCTCGGCGTGATTCAGAGGTTCTAAGCTGTCCGCAAACAAGTCGTTGGCGGACACGCTGCCGATACCGATCAGCAGCGATCCGAATAGCAGGGCGAGCAGCCACCGGGACCAATCGACGCGGGGGCGTGTCGAGGCCGACATCTCGTTTGCGTCGCAATGGTGGATCATTCGAAGCTGTCCTGGAATTGGGGTGGTTCGGTGGTGCCGGCGGCTCGCGCGACGGCAGCGTGGAGGCGGGTCAACCCAATTGCCACGGCTTTGTTCAGCGGCTGTGGGCTTGCGAGTCGGAGCTGAATGCCGAGTTGCGTCAACGCCTCGCCGGTGCTGCGCAGCGTGGCCGCGTTGGTCTGATCGGCGGCCCGCAGCATCAGCGCAGCCAGTGCGGCCTTGCCTTCGAGGTAGTGGCACGCATCAAGGCAGGGCGTGGGCATGGCGCCAGGTGTCCAGCCAGGCTCCAAGGTCATCACATTGCCGCCGAGGCGCGCGCCGCTGAACCCGATGCGCATCGACTCTGGCAGGATGCCATTCACGGTGCCATCGGCTGGCGGCACCTGGAGGGCGTGCGTGATCAAACGCGCGTGCGCATTGAGCACTTGACTCGGGCGCACGCCCGGGCTGCCAAGACTCGGATCGAGTTGTTGCGGGATCAGGCGATACAGCATGGTGAGGTCGTACAAACCCGTCATCCACAACTGCGTGCTGTAGTAGGTGCCGGCACCGGTGACGATGGAGAAGTCGCCGCCGCTGCCATCGGGCAGATAGCCGCCGGATGGTTCGATGAATCCGATGGTGTCGCCGAGATGCTGGGACTCGACGTAGTGCTGCGTCAGGTTGCGTGCGCTCGTGCTGGTCCAGTCGTCGAGAAAGCTGGCGTCATCGCTGGCTAAACCGACGAATCGGAACAACTCCAGAAACTGCGAGGTGACGCGGCCATTGAGCCGGGCATCGGGGTCGTTGATGAGTGTATTCGGGCCACAGACGGGACCCTGCGGCACTTGATTGCGGCCGGGGCACAGGTACGCGCGAAACGTGTCGGCGCCGCGGGCCAGCGTCTCGGGTACTGACTCATCGCCGCTCAGCCAGTAGTACAGGATCAGATTTTCCAGATACTGGTGCGAGGCGTTGAAGTCGGAGCGATAACCGTTGTATCCGGCCGGTGCCTGTCCACAATAGAAATTCTGATCATCCGGCGCACACTGATAGACCAGCGTGTGCAACGCGCGGAGCGCAGCGGGCGTGGCCAAATCGGACAGGTAGTTCGAGTCCTGATAGCGAAAGGCAGCGACGACCGCAGTCGACGCAGCGTTGTGATAGTCCGTCCAGGTCGCGCACCAATACGTGTCGTCCACATCGTCGGCTGGGGTGGGATCGTTGTCCCCACAATCGATCTCGTCGGTCCGGATCGGGTCGCCAAAGAATCGCGGGAACAGACCGTGGGTCATCAAGCCATAAAGCCCGCGTGATTCCCGAAGGCTGCGGGTGAGATTCAGCGTATCCGTCAGGACCGTGTCATAGCCCGCAAACGTCGATGGCAAAGGACCAACTGGGAACTCGTCGACCGCCCCAGTGGCGGCAATCCAGGCTGGATTCGGCAATGCTTGCATGCTGTGCTGCAGGTCGGGCCAGAATGCGGCCAAGTGGTCGGTCAGTGTCGTGCCGGGGGCGCCGATATGAACGGCGTATTCGGCAAACATGCCCTGGCGCAACCCGAGCCAGATGGGACCATCGATCAGATCGATCGCGGTGTCGGTGGTGCTCAGCTGCTGCAGCGCTTGGGGCTCGTATTGATGCATCGACTTGATGGCGACCCCGATGACGCCTTCGGGACCGTCGCGCAACAGCGCCGCGCCATCGGCAAGGCTGCCGGTTTGCACGCTGCCATCGGGTCGGCGCCAAGTGTATTGATACGCGGCAAGTCGGTTGCTTCGCTGCAATTGCCGAATGCCCGCCGTTTGGCCGGTCGTCAGGTTGCTGCTGAATAGACTTTGGCCGCGCGTTGCACGCATGCCGAGCAGCGGGCTACTGGTGTCATTTGCCGCCTGCAGCCGTTCGCGCCAGCGTGACACCTGTACGCCATTCGGGCTGCCATCGCACGTGATCACGCCGTTGCCGCACCGATCGCCTTCGAACGCGAGGCTGGCCCGCACGTCCACGCTGCTGGCGCCGGCCCGGAACACATACCGACGCGTCAGCGCCAAGCGGCCGTTCCCGATCTCGGGCATGTTGATCGGTGCGGACACGACAATCACCGCTGACAGGCGATCTTGTGACACCAACTCGGCGCGTCGGATCGGCAACAGGCTGTTGTACGTCACACCGTTCGCAATCAGTTCAAAACTGCTGCCAACGAGTGGCGTGTTACCGCTGCCCGCGCTCGCTTGGCTCAGTACGCCGAGTCCATGCTTTGGTACTTCGAATTGCGCGGCGCCGGTATTGATCTGAAAGGCATTCGCCGTACTGCTGACGGTGACCGTCGCGCCGCTGACCGGGTTCGTCACCGATCCGTCAATCGACAAGCGATAGCTCCGTGCGGATTGCGCGGGGACAGAAGCCGGGAAGCTGACCAGAACCCACTGAATCGGTGCACTGACTTGGCTGCGACCCGCGCCCCAGCGCGCCAGCACGCGAAAGGTTGCCGGAACCGCGAGGCCTTGGTCATTGACCACGGCCAGATCGTTCGTGCTTAAGAGTTGCTGGCTCCGTGCCAGCGGCACGCCCGAACGGACGATGTAACCGTTCTGCGGAAATGACGCGGGATTTTGCACCAGCAATTGCAGATTAGTGGGCATGACGGGCGCATAGACGGCGTGCGCGGCGCCAGTACCGAGGCAGCAGTAGGTGATGAGCAGCAGCTTGAACCACAGGACACCCGGCAGCAAGAACCATCGCAAGCGGAACATTTGAGACTCCGAATCGAAACCAGTGAAAGGGCGTTGGTCGCATGAACGCTGACGACTGCACGCAGAAGGCAGGACGAACCCTTCACGTGGTTTTTCTCACCGACAACGCTAGTCGGCGGTTTGCTGCCGTTGGTGCCATGGCTTGGCTTTTGCTTGCGGCATTCGTTGCCGCCTACAAAACACGCGGGCTAGACTGGGAACCTGCAGAGGAGGTTGTGCTTGGACGAACGGGAGTTTCGCGCGGTCCTCGATCGACATGAGGGCCGCTTGCGTGCGCTGATTCAGCAACGCCTGAGCCCTGGGGACGGCCTCGATGCCGATGACCTGGCCCAGGAAGTGCGCATCCGGCTGTGGCGGGCCTTGGCGACTGAGAAAGGCGTCACCCATCTTGCGTCCTACATTCAGAAGATCGTGTTCTCGGTGTTCATTGACGCGCTGCGGCGCCGTGATGCGCGTAAGGAGCAGGGTCTGGATGAGGTGATGAGCGCCGAGTTGGAGAATGCCCATGAGCGACCCGAAGCCGAGCCGGAGCAGTTGGCTAGCCGCCAGCATCAGACCGTATTGGTGCAGCAGGCGCTGGCATCGATCCAGGCCAGTCGCCGCATGCCCGCGCAATTGCTGCTGCATGGGTTCAACCCCGCCGAGATCGCAACCATGTTGAATTTGACGGATGCGAGCGCTCGCAATCTGGCCTACCGCGGTGTCGAGGACTTGAAGCAAGCGCTGAACGCGCTCGGAATGGAGCATGTCGATGACTGAGTCCTTGCATGACGCCGGCATTGCCAAATGGGTGGCGGCGCGGACGACCCGACCCGATGCCTGCCCCGATCCCGAACTGCTGTTTGTGTTTGCGAGCGGTGCCCTGACCGACGACACGGCTCGCGCCACCTGCGTCGCGCATGTCGCGGCCTGCACGGCTTGTCGGCGGGCGGTGCAGATGGTGTTTGCCAGTGCAACGTTCGCGACGGAACTTGCCTCCGATCTGGACGCTGCGGCGTCGAGCCCGGCCCGTATACCGTCGGCGGATGTGGTGGGCCTTCCGATCACCCCCAAACGCGCGCGGCGAATCTGGCCACTGGGGCTCGCTGCGGCGGCAGCCCTGGTCGTTGCGGTCCTGATCGCGCCTTGGCGCCCGGCACCCGACTACGACACCGTGCGGGCTCCGGGGGCAGCGGCCGTATTGCCGCCAGACAATGCCACCTTGCAATCGCCACCAAGCGTGCTGCGATGGCCGTGTTCAGCGGCTGGCAATACCTATGAGGTCAGTTTGTTGGACGCCAAGGCCGAACCCGTGTGGCGCGGTCAGACCAGCGTCTGCGAGATTGAACTCGATCCAGCCTTATTCGTCGAGCGCCGCGGTAGCTTTTATTGGCGGATTAGTCCGGGGCTGGACGGTGCGACGTCATCGGCGTTTTCGTTCGAAGTCGAGCGCGCGGAGTAGGCCGATGCGTCTGCCGGCGCAATTGCCCAAGATCGCTTGTGCGGTGAGCTTGTCGCTGCTGTTCGCCGCGACCCATGCCAAGGCGGCGACGTGGACCGTTGTGCTGATTCCAGACGACGCCAGCACCCGTGGGTTCACGCTGCAGATCGGAGACACGTTGCCTGATCCTGGGCCGGCCGTCACCGATGTGTGGGCTTGGCGGAAGCATGAGCGGCTGCGCAGCATTCGTGCTGACGGAGCCGAGCGCACACCAACGCTTCCCGGTCGGAGCGGCGAATGGCTGGCATTGCCGCATTCCGATCGTCCCGCTGACGATGCCGGCGAACGCTTGCGGTTGGCGATTGCGGCAGCGCGTGCGCAAGATGTCGAGACGGCGCGCCAGCACTACCAATGGCTGCGCGATCAGGTGCCGGAGCAGGTTCTGGAAGTTGCGATCAGCCAGGCCCAGGAATTGCCGGCACTGAGCGACCAAGCGCCCGAACTCGCGCGGATCGACGCGTTGTTGGCGACGGCGCCGACCGGCCCAGTTGATGATGCGACCCGTGCCAGTTGGGCGCTGCTTGCATTGTTGCGGGCGGAGTCGGCGCTGCGCTTGCGCGACTGCGCGTCGGTGCCCGCGCTGGTTGGTCGGGTCGTCCGGGACGCTGCAAACAGTGTGTTGCATGCCGAGGCACGATTGGTGTCGGCGCAATGCCAGTTGCGGGCGCGGGAATTCGAGCGCGCCAAACAAGATTTGGACGAGGCCGAGGCCGTGCTCATCGAACGCGCGCCTGGCAGCATTCAGCTCGCCATTCTCAAGGGTCGTCGGGCAGTGTGGTTGCAGATGCAGCGGCAACTGGACGCGGCCCGATCGGCATATCGCGACGCACTGGCCACGCTAGCCGCACTGTCGCCCATCCACCTGGAGTTGGGCCGCTGGCATTTCAACTTGCATCTGATGGCGCTTGAACATCGTGAGCTGGCCAACGCCGAGCACGAGGCGCGATTGGCACTCGCGATTTTCCAGAAGCGGCAGCCGGGCTCGTTGCTGTATTTCCAGGCACTCGCGGGCGTGGCCGAAGTGCTGAGCCGACGTGCCGAGTTTCAGCAGGCCGTGCTGTTGCTGGCCGATGCGGTGCGGGCGTCGGATCAGGTGTCGCCGTGGTCATACGAGGCTCTGTCACTGCACGTGCAATATGCGAACGCCTTGCACCAGGCTGGCGCGACTGCTGCCGCGCGGGCCGAGCTCGATACGTTGCTGATTCGCCTTGTAGCGCCCGAGGCGCAACGCGTGCGCGAGGGGACGATGCTGCTTGCCGATGCCGCGCAATATCGGGCCAGCGTGGCCGTTCGCGCGGGCGATTGTTCTGCCGCGTTGATCGATACGAACGCGGCCTTGGCGGCGTACCGCGAGCGTCAGCAACAAGGCGCGGGTGTGTTGAATACACTACTGGTGCAAGCTGAGTGCGAACTGCAGGCCAAGGATTGGGATCGGGCAGACGAAAGTCTGAGCGCCGCAGTGGCCACGGCGACGGCCATGCACGTGGCTGGTGTGCAACGGGCGAGTCTCGACTCGCTGCAAGCAGCGCTCGCAGCAGCGCGAGGCAATCCGACGCAGGCGGCAATTCTGGACGACCAGGCGTTGACCGCGTTCGAGGCGCATCGCGCGGCGGTCGGTGGCACGCCGCTGCTCCGGGCGCAATGGGCAGATCAGTACGCACCGTTCTACAAGCGCGCGATGCAGCGTGCGGCCGATCAGTCTGATTTTGTGCGCCTTGATCGGCTGGATCGACGCTATCGCTTTCAGGCGTTGCTCGCGTTGCTGGATGTGCCGGATGTCGAAGCCCCGAAGCATTGGCTGCAGTTCTTGCAGACAGCGGCCAATCCGCGCGAGCATCTGGCCGCCCATCAGGCAATGGTGCGTTGGCTCGTGCTGCCCGACGAAATCCTGGTGCTGATTGACCGGCGCCAGGCGCCGATGGTGGTGCAGCGCTTGCCCATCAGCTCGGCGACGTTGCGCGCCGACCTCGAACGCTTCTTGCTGCTCAGCAATCGCGCGCTGAAAGACCCGGCGAGCGTTTCGGCGCAGTTTGAACAGGCCCACCAGCTTTTCGAGCAATTGTTGCAGCCACTGGCGCCCGCATTGGCGGACAGCACACATTGGATTCTGGTGGCCGACGGGCCGTTACTCCAAGTGCCTTGGCCCGCGTTGGTCACCGAGCTGACGACCGACGGACCACGCTTCCTGATCGAATCGAAGGTCTTGGCGACGGCCGCGTCGAGCGATGTCTGGCTGCAGATTCAAAGACGGTCGCAACAGGCGACGACGGCAGTGGCGTTTGGTGATCCCGACTTTGGCGCGTTGAGTCGCTTGCCGCAAGCGAATGGCGAGCGTCAACAATTGCAAGCCCTGCCGGGTGCGCGGCAAGAAGCGTCGCAAGTGGCCGAACGTTATGGTGACCGCGCTGAACTGCTGCTGGGTCCGGCGGCGACTGAATCGGCTGCGCGGGCCAAGCTACCCAATGCCGCGGTCGCGCATTTCGCGTTGCACTCGGTGCTGGACGCAAAGGCGCCCATGGCGTCCTACATTGCGCTGTCTGAAGTCGACGGCACCGGCGCCGATCCGCGGCAAGATGGTCACTTGTCGGCGGCCGAAGTGCTGAGCGAGGTGCCGCTCCAGGCCAAGCTCGTGGTGTTGTCGTCTTGTGCCAGTGCCCGGGGGCAGGAGCTCGCGGGGCCCGGAGTGCTCGGGTTGACCAGCGCATTTCATGCGGCTGGCGCGGCGTCGGTCGTTGCGAGTCTTTGGCCGATTTCGGATGCGGCGACCGCCATTCTGATGCCCGATCTGCACGAGTCGTTCGCGGTGCAAGGGCAGAGCGCCGAAGCACTGGCGGCTGCCCAGCGTGGTTGGTTGCAGGCGGCGCGCGATCAACGGTGGTGGACGCAGTTGTCCCGGCAGATCGGGCTACAGCCAGAGCTACCCGAGCAGCCGTTGCAAGCCTACTATTGGGCGGCGTTCACGCTCAGTGGCGGGCGTTAAGTGGGCCTCGGAACATCTTCCAAAAACATGAGCCGTTTGCCGCGCTTTTCATGCGTCTGCAACGGTCCGGGCAAGCCGCCCGGGATATTTCAAAGGAGCAGGTATGCGGTATGTCTGGTTGGCGCTGATGTTGGGTCTGATAGCAGGTTGTGGACGGTCCGGGTCGGTGCCGGATGGTGCCTACCTCCGCACGGAGTTCGCGGGCGGATATCTGAGCAACCGTTTGTTTGTGTTTCAGAATGGCCAGGTGGCCGGCGATGTCGGCGGCGATCTGGAGCATTTTGACTTCGCGAAGCATCGGCAAGTCAGCCCCACGTGGATTGGTACCTATGAGCGTCATGGCGACACGCTGAAAATCGTCTGGGCCGATGGCACCGTGCAGGAGGGGCCCATTCGCATCGACAGTTCGGGCGAGGGATTCGATTTCTATGGCTATGGCCACGCCCCGATCAAGCCGATCGACGATGCCGGGCGGGTTCAGGGGCGCTATTACGGCGGCGCGAGTTATGGCGGGATCAGTACAGCCTATGACATCACGTTCAATGGCAACGGCCAGTATGTGTCGAATCAAGCCGCCTCGGTGCGCTCGACCAGCGATGGCAGCGAGGTGTCGGGTGGCAGTCATGGTGGTGATCGCGGGACGTATGCCATTCGCGGCAACGTGCTGACCCTGAATGGGAGTGGCGGCAGTCAATCCGTTCAGCTGTATCAAGTGCCCACGTCGGGCACCGGCCCGATCGAATTGTTGATCATGGATGGCACCGTGCTGACCCGAGACGGGGATTGAGTCGGGGGCGTAGGCGGTATCGAGACGACACTTGGCCGCAAGTCGCCCGCTTCGTCGCCCATTCCAGGGCAGACACAGGGGTCTGCCCTACGGATTTGGGGAACAGCCGGTGATTTGGATTGGTTCCGGGGTGAAAGCCAGTAGCGCCAAAGCTGCAGATAAATCCGGTCAGATTACGTCCCACGGATAGCTGCCGTGGTCGAGAAAGAACGCCGCTGCCTGGTCCAGTGGTGCGTCTTCGTTCTTTGCGACCTGGCGCAGATTGCGAACAATTCGGCGCCGTGCCTGCTTTGCAAACAGCCACGCAAGGTTCACGGCTGCATCCGCTTGGGCATGCTTGCCGTGCTCGAGCGAGTTGGCGCGCGACAGCGCACAGAGTCCGACAAACAGGTCGATCCCCACATCACCGAGACGACGCAGGATGTACTGCTGATCGGCGATGCCCTTGCCATATTGCTTCAGCACTTCGTCCGAAGCATTGGCCAACTCGACCACGGATTTCTCGTACAGCGCTGCCGCCTTCCGGAGCGTTGGCGACAGTTGCGAGACAATCTTGTCGGTGCCAAAACCGGTGCGCTGCGAGAGACGCCGACTCGCGTAGCCACTGAGCACCCCGAACCCTTTGATCGGATCAGAGAAGATGTCGCTGACGGCGTGCTTCAGATTGCCCAGCTGGGCGCCTACGTCTTTGAGTCCAGACAGGGCCACGTAGAGCCGCAGAATCTCATTGGTGCCTTCGAAGATCGATAGAATTCGGGCATCGCGGGTCTGGCGCTCGTATGGATACTCCTTCATGAAGCCGTTGCCCGCAGCAATCTGCAGCGCTTCATGCGCGGTGCGCTGAATCGCATCGCTCGCAAAGACCTTGCTCATTGCCGCTTCGATCGAATAGTCCTCGACCCCGGAATCGATGTAATGCGCGACCATCCACACGGCTGACTCGGCCGCAAAACAATCGACGCCCATTTGCGCGATCTTCTCGCGCACCAAGCCGAACTCGGCGATCGGTCGATTAAACTGCTTGCGATCCTTGGCTTGCGCCACGCTCAGCTGGATCAACTTCTTCATGCCACCGACTGCGCCGCCACCGAGGCCCGTGCGACCGTTGTTCAGAATCGACATCGCAACCTTGAAGCCCTTGCCTTCTTCGCCCAATAGGTTCTCGGCCGGAACACGCACGTCGTTGAATGCGACCGTGGTTGTCGACGACGCGCGAATGCCCATTTTGTCCTCATGCGGACCATGGGACACGCCGGTCCAGTCGGCTTCGACAATGAAGGCGCTCAGTTTGCCGTCGGTGCCTTCCGTACGGGCGAATACGGTGTACAGCTGCGCAATGCCGCCATTCGTGATCCAGATCTTCTCGCCGTTCAAGGTCCAGCTGCCATCAGGATTCTTGCTGGCCTTGGTGCGGATCGACGCTGCATCCGACCCCGAGCCGGATTCGGTCAGGCAGAACGCTGCGATCATCTCGCCCGTCGCGAGCTTGGGCAGATAGCGCGCCTTCTGTTCGTCCGTGCCAAACAACAGCACGCCTTTCATGCCGATCGACGAATGCGCGCCGATGGTCAGCGACGTTGAGCTGTCGTGGCTCGACGTTTGCGCGAGCACGCGCGCGTAGCCGCCGTTCGATAGCCCGAGCCCACCGTGTTCCTCCGGGATGATCAGGCCGAACAAGCCCATGTCGCGCAGCGCCTGCACATACTCGTCGGGCTGGTGGGCCGCCGTATCGTATTCCCGAAACGCCTTTTCTCGCGGCTTCAGAAAATCGTCGATCGATTCGACCATCAGGCCAAGCACTTCTCGATCCTTCGCGCGGAGCTCGGGATACGGAAACAGGTTCTCCTCGACGATTTCGCCAAAGAACAGATTCTTCGCGACACTCAGCTCGGGGCGGGCGGTTCCTGGTTGGGTTTTCGGGTCGGCGGCCATCACGTTGCTCCCTGGGTTTTACCCGAGTGTAGCGGGAAGCTTTGACCGCGCGACTCCAGTCCGGGCTGGGTGCTGTGGCGCGGTCCAGACGATAAGTAACGCTATGATTCAAAAGCGAAACGTAACCATCACCGGGCGAGCCGGCCACGCGGTGGCTCAGATTTCTGCCGGCAGCGCTTCCAGCACTTCGCGGGCCGTGGTCACGCCCTTGGCGACTAGTTCGGCCGCCGAATACCGAAGCGGACGCATTCCCGACTTCATACAGACTCGCTGGAAACTCGGAAGATCCAGGTTGGCCTTGATCTGACTGCGGAGCTCATCGCTGATCGACAGAATCTCGTAGATCGCAATGCGTCCGAGATAGCCCGTGTGCCGACATTCATTGCAGCCCTTTGGCGCCGCCACTTTATGCGGTTTCGGCAGGCCCAGTGTGCGGACCAGACTCGCCCAGGACGCGTCGTCGATTTCGCCGACAGTCTTGCAATGCGGACAGAGTTTTCGGACGAGGCGTTGGGCGATGACCCCGTTCAGCGTGCTCTGAATCAGGTAGTGCGGCACCCCCAGGTCGAGCATACGGGTGATTGCCGACGGCGAGTCATTGGTATGCAGCGTGGAGAGCACCAGGTGGCCGGTCAATGACGCCTGCACCGCCATTTCGGCGGTTTCCAGATCGCGGATTTCGCCCACCATGATGATGTCCGGGTCCTGGCGCAACAGGGTGCGCACGCCTGATGCGAAGGTCAGATCGATGTTCGTCTGCACCTGCATCTGGTTGAACTCGGCAGCGATCATTTCGATCGGGTCTTCAATGGTGCAGACGTTGAGCTCGGGGGTCGCCAGCTGTTTCAGGGTCGAATAAAGCGTCGTGGTTTTACCCGAGCCAGTGGGGCCGGTGACGAGCACGATGCCATGTGGCCGCTCGACCATCGAGCGCCAGGCTTGCTCGTCGTGGCGCGAAAATCCGAGTTCGGTAAAGCCCTTGACCACCACATCGGGATCGAAAATACGCATCACGACTTTTTCGCCGAACGCCGTGGGCATGGTCGATAGACGCATTTCGACTTCGCGGCCGCCGGGTGAGCGTGTTTTCACGCGCCCATCCTGCGGGCGTCGGCGTTCGGCAATGTCCATGCGGCCGAGAATCTTGATGCGCGCGGTGACCGCGACCATCACCGGCGTGGGCAACTCGAACACTTTGTGCAACACGCCGTCGATGCGAAAGCGCACACGCGACACGTCGCGCCGGGGCTCCAGATGGATGTCGCTGGCGCGCTGCTCATAGGCATACTGCAGCAACCAGTCGACAATCCGGACAATATGACTGTCTTCGGCGCCGAGATCGCCTGATTTGCCTAGTTCAACCAGTTGCTCCAGACTCGGCATCGTGCCGCGACTGTCTTTTTCGTTGTCTTTCTGATCCTTGGCTTTCCGCACCGCGCGCGTAATGCCGTAGAACTCGATCAGGAACCGGTTGACGTCGAGCGGATTCGCGACAATCAGTTGGACTTCCCGGCGCAGCATGCGGCGCAAGTCATCGGTCCAACGCGTGTCATACGGTTCGCTGGTCGCAATGGTGACGCTGGTCTCGTCAATAGCCAGCGGCAGAATGCGGTAGCGTGCGGCATAGTTTGCCGCCACGATCTGGCCTACCCGGGCCACATCGACCTTGGTTGGATCGATCTTGAGATACGGTAGCTTTGCCTTGCCGGCCAGCCATTCGGTGAGATACTCCAAACTCAGTGCCTTCTCCGGATGCCGGGCATCGTTCAGTTTGGCATTGGCGATCATGACCAGCGGATGCACATCATTCCGACTGCTGATCCGCGCGACGCGCGTGCGTTTGGCATCTTCGTCGGCGACCAATCCGTCGGCCAGCAGGTTTGCCAGCACCTCGTCCAGATCCAGACGTTTGCCTTCCGTGAAGCCCAGGTGGCCACTGAAGGTGCGGATCGGGACGATTTTGGGTTTATTGCTGGACGGCTCAGTACTCATGACAGACCTGACGATTGCGCTGCCCCATCGTACGCCGAACCAGCGGAGGCAACCAGCGGCAGGCAGCACGTTTTTGCGCACTTCTGGCGCCGCTTGAACCCGATCTGACCGATTTCGCTGCCGCACTGCGCTTGCACGAGGCACGGAACCGCTGACTGGAGTGCCCCATGCGTCTTGCTCGATTTTCCTGCTTTTCATTGATGCTCTGGCCAGCGCTGCTTTGGGCCGCACCGGGCGATCTGGACTGCAGCTTTGGCAGTGAGGGCAAAGTCATCGCCGACCTAGGTAGCGCCGAAGCGGCCTACAGCGTCGCGCGGCAGTCGACCGGGCGATTCATTACGGTAGGCGGCAGCGGGGGCGCGCTGCGTCTCAGCGGCTGGACGCCGGGCGGCAGCCTGGATCGGCGTTTTGCGGGCGCGGGGTCGAGCCTCATCAGCATCCCAGGTCTTGATGTCGTGGCCGATGTGACCGTAGACAGCCAGGATCGGATCTTGGTTGGAGGTCGCATCACGGTGGGTGACGCCGACGGGTTCGTTGCCCGCTTTCTGGCTGATGGCACGCTCGACACGAGCTTTGGCGGTGGTCAGGGCTATGTGAACGTTGAGCTGTCCGATACGACGGATGGCACGGCGAGCGACACGGTTACCGCGATCCGGGTGGACACGACGGACCGCCCGGTCCTGGCGGGCTATGTGCGTATCGCGAATAACGACAACGCTGCGGTGGCGCGATTGACCACGGCGGGCGCACTCGACAGCGCTTTTGGTGGTGGCGATGGCCGGGTCGACTTCAGCGTGCTGGGTGGTTCCACCGAGGATATCCGCGCGATGGTGCTGGATCACGTCGGCCGCATTGCCGTGACCGGGGCGACTGCTTCGAATATTCAGAGCAATCGGAATACGCTGGTTGCGCGGCTTACCGCGGCCGGCGTGCTGGACGCCACGTTCGATGGTGATGGCATCAAGAGCCTGGATCTGAGTGAAACCGGTGCCGACGACTTCGGTCAGGATCTGACGGTTGGAGCCAACGATGAGATGTTCGTGTTGGGCTACGCCCTGAACGACGTCGGGTTGGCCCGCATTCGAGTCGATGGTTCGCTGAATACGGCAATGGCCAGCGACGGCATCTTGCGCACGAGTTTTCTGGGTGGCCAGAACGTGATCGAGCAAGTATTGATGCAGAACGACGGCAAGCTCCTGGTTACCGGTTGGCCCGTGTCCCAGCCAGGCACGTTTGTGTTCGCCGCCATGCGGCTCAGCAATACCGGTGTGCTGGATACCACCTGGGGCGGCACGGGCGTGGTGACGACCAATGTGCAAAACCTCAACCGTGCGTACACGGCTTGGTTGCTGCCCGACCAACGCCTGCTGCTCGCGGGCGGCCTGCTGAACGACACCCAATTTGGCATGGCGCGCTATTTGAACGATGGCCAGTCGAACCAAAACACCACCGTCACCCAGATCACCACAGCCAGTCCGAATCCTGTGCTGATCGGCGGCGTCGTCACCGTGGCAGCCACCGTTAGTACAACGGCTGGAAGTGGCACGCCAGGTGGCAACCTGATCATCAGCGACGGCCAGAATCAGTGCACGGCGACCCTGGCTCCGGCGGGCGGGCAAACGGCGAATGGCAGCTGCGATTTGACCATGAGCACCGTCGGCGTGCGGACGATCACCGCGCAGTTTGATGGCGCGCTTGGTACGTGCCGAAGTGCCGCCAGTACGAGTGTCACCGTGCAGCGCTTGCCGACGTCCGTCACCATCTCCAGTCATGGCAGCAACCCCAGCTTGCGCGGTGACAGTATCGTCGTGCAGTACACCGTAGCGGCGGGTCCCGGTCAGACCCCGACGGGTCAGGTCACCGTGACGGATGGGGTCGACAGTTGCACCGGCACGGTCGCTGAAGGGCAGTGCACCGTGACGCTCAATACGGCCGGCAACCGTCTGTTGCGCGCGACCTATGCGGGCGACGCCACGTTTGGCAACAGTCAATCGGCGAACGTCAGTCATGTCGTGCAGGTTCGCGTGATCGCATCGGCGGGGCCGAATGGCAGCATCAGTCCGAACGGTGTGGTCGGCGTGAACCTCAACCAGGCGCGCAGTTTTCAGGTACTGCCGGAATTGGGGTTCCGCGTCGATACCGTCACCGGCTGTGGCGGCACCTTGAATGGGCTGACCTACACCACCGCACCGGCCGTCGCGGATTGCAGTGTGCAGGCGCTGTTCCGGGTGCCGATGGCCGATTTGGAGATCGCAAAGACCGACGGGCAGACGACCGTTGTGCCAAACACCAGCACGGTGTATCGGATCGTCGTGGGTAATGCGGGTCCAGACGCCGTAACGGGCGCCCGCGTGCACGATCTGTTGCCGAACAGCCTGCAGTCCGCTGTCTGGACGTGTCGCGCCGATCTGTCGACTGCCAACTGCCCGACCCCGAACGCGGGCACCGGCAATCTCGATGTGCTCGTTGATCTCGAGCCCGGCCAGAATGTGCGCTTCGATCTGCTGGCGACGAGCGTCGCCGACCTCGATACTGTGATCGAGAACATCGCGACAATCACCGTTCCCGTGGGCTTTGACCCGTTGTCGACGGCGAACGATCAAGCGGCCGATCAGAACCTCGTCGTCAATGACGGGCTGCATGTGGATGGCTTCGAGGGCGCGCCCGAGCTTCGGGTACCCGCTGCCAAAGCGGCGCTGGAGCATGGGGACTGAGGTAGGCGCACCAGGCGGACCGAAGGTGCGCTTATTCGCGCATCAAACTGTCGGCGACGATGCGCGATTCTTGCGACGGCGCAGTGCGGCAAGTAGCCCTCTCCCCAGCCCTCTCCCACTCGCGTGGGAGAGGGGGTTGCTTGCGATCGGCATGGCCATCGCATGCGGATTGCCGAGCTCGCGACAACAATGGGCGATGGGGTGGTCGATAAGCGTCCCTGTCGCACGAAAAGGTGGGTCTATTCGCGAATCAACCGGGCGGCCGGAACCGCGTTGCGTTCAATGGGCGCCGGCACCCAGAGCTGCCTCTATGTCCGCCTGCAGCTTCAGGCTGGCTTGAATGTCCGCGTGATCGGGAGCGAGCAGCGCCCGCCGCGTCTCGAGCGATTCCATGAGAATGGTGTGCGCGCGCGCTGGTTGCTCAAGCTTCAGCAGCACCCGGGCCAGGTTGTGCTGCGCGCGCGCCACTTGGGCGCTTCGGGTGCCATAGATCTGAATGCGGAGCGCAATGGATTGTTCCAGTAGCGCTTCGGCGTCAACGAGTCGCCCGATTTGCTCATAAAGGCTCGCCAGATTGTTGGTCAGCAAGGTGTGGACTGCCGCACTCGGATCGGTGCGGCGGATAGTTTCAAGCCCATCGCGGTAGCTTTGTTCCGCCAGCAACAGGTCGCCTGAATCCTGAGCCACATTGCCGAGTTCGTTCAAGGTGACGGCAACGTCCTGGCTGTCTTCCCCTTGGACACGCCGCTGGCGGCGGAGCGCGTCCTGCAACAGAGGCAGCGCCTCAGCGCCGCGACCTTGCTCGTCCAGGCTCATGGCCAGCGCGCGCTGCGAATTCAACGTTCGCGGATCATCAGCGCCGACGGCTGCGATCTTTTCGGTCAGCGCCAGCCGAAACCACGTCTCGGCTTCGGCGGGCTTGCCCTCTCGCGACGCGATAAAGCCGAGATTGTGGTGACTGGAACCCAGGTCCACCGCCAATTCGCGCCGGCTGCCGAAAATGACTTCAGCGCGCCGAAACAGGGCCGCGGCCTCGGGACCGCGATTGGTTTCCATCAGCGCCACGCCCGCCGTATGCAGGCTGTGCCCCAGGCTCGGATCGTCCGGAGGCATCCATCGTTCGCTCAAGGCGAGCGCCTGCTCGGCGTGTGTGACTGACTCGCCATGGCGGCCACGGCCTTGCAAGGCACGGGCGTGCTCGCGGAGGATCTCGGCCGCCAAGCGGCTGTCCTGCATGGGTTTGGGTAGTACGGCCAGGGCTCGTTGCAGTTCCTGGTCCGCCAGATCAAAACGTCCGAGGTTGCTCCAGATGGCGCCGATCGCGTGTCGGAGTCGCGCCTCGGTGTCGCCTGCCGGCAAGGTGGTCTTGTTCAGGTTGTCGGTGGCCTGCTGCAGCAACTCCTGCGCGCTCATGCTGGTTTGCCGGGCGGCGCGTGGGTCGACTTGCGAAAACAGCCCGACCAAATATTGGGTCACCGCGTTGGCGGTCTCGGCCTCACGCGCCCGCGCCTGTTCAGCGTCCAGCGCGCGCTGGCGTTCCTCATTCAAGCGCCAGACAAAACTGCCCGCGAGGGTCAGCAGCAGCAGGCTGCCGAGCACCACGACGCGATACCGACGAAGCCACTTGCGGCCGCGATACCAGAGCCGGCCGGGCGCGGCGCGGACGGGCAGTCCGTCACGCCAGCGCTGCAAATCATCGATCAACGCCGTCACGCTCGGATAGCGATCCGACAGAGCCGGCGCGCGCGCCATGCGGCTGATGAAGTCAAGATCACCGCGGACAGCCGCTGCTTCGGCTGCGAGCCAGGCTTCGGCCGTCGCCGCCTGGGTGCTGGCACGCTTGCCCGCCTCGGGCATTTCGGCGCACAACATCACGTGGAGCAACACGCCCAGCGCATAAACATCTGCTGCCGTGCTGATCGGCTCGCCGGCCAATTGCTCGGGCGCGGCGAAACCGGGTGTGTAGAAGCGGGCGATGGTGCGGTCGCTTTCCTGATCGAGCATCTTGGCAATGCCAAAATCAAGCAGCACCGGTTGCCCGTCTGAGCGCACCAAGACGTTTGCCGGCTTCAGATCCCGGTGCACGATTAGCCGCTGGTGCGCATGCGCGACGGCATCCGCAAGGGACAGGAACACGGCCATACGCTGCTCCAGTTTCGGGCGTTCGGTTTGCAGCCAATCCAGCAGCGGTCGGCCGTCGACCAACTCCATCGCGAGCCAGGGCTGGCCTTCGTGCAGCCCAGCATCCAGAAACCGAGCAATGTTTGGATGCTGCAATGTGGCGAGCACTTGTCGCTCGCGCTTGAAGTGCTGCAGCAATGCCGGGTCGTGTCGCGCCCGAATCAGTTTGATCGCGACCGCTTGCGTCAACAGGCCGTCCGCACGTTCGGCGCGGTAGACCTGCCCCATGCCGCCCGAACCGAGCACGCCCAGAATTCGATACGAGCCGATACGTTCGGGCAGCGATGTCTGGTCATGATCGAGTTCCGCCATGATTCGCGCCGGGATGGGGTCGGCACTGTCCAAATGGCTCAGCAGCTCAGCGAGCTCCTCGCGCTGCGCATCGCTATAGGGACCGTTGGCCAGCGCCGAGGCACGTGCTTCTGGCGGTAAATCGGCGAGGGCATCAAAGGCGCTGCGGAGATCGAATGCAATGCTAGTGTCGGCGGGCGTCATGCCGACAGTTCACGTTTCAGCCAAGTCTGGCCAAAGCGCAACGCGCGGAACACGCTCGACACCGAGATATCGAGCACTGTCGCCACTTCATCGCGCTCCAGGCCGCCGAAATAGGTCAGTTCCACCACTTGGGCAGCGCGCGCATCGACCTTGCCAAGTGCGGTCAGCGCGTCGTCGAGTTCCAGAAATTCGGCGCTGGCCAGCTGGTTTGCGCTGACGTCGGACAAGGTCACGAACGCCACATCGCCACCGCGCTTCTCACTTTGGCGGGCACGCGCATGGTCGACCAGGATCGCGCGCATGTGGAGCGCCGCCAAGCCGAAGAAGTGCGCTCGGTTCTGGATATTGCGGTCCGCACCGAGGAGGCGCACAAAGACTTCGTTGACCAGGGACGTGGGTTGCAGCGTTTCGCCGCGTTCGCCGCGAAGCCGCTGTTCGGCGAGGCGCCGGAGCTCGCCATACACCGCCGATGACAGGGCGGCCATCGCGGCGCCGTCACCCTCGCGCCAGCGTTGTAATTGCGCCGTCAGGACACCCGGATCGGTGGGCATGGTCGGCAAGGGCTCCTGCTTTGGGTCGAAAACTGACTGGATTGTAAACGGCGACACGGCAACTGACATCGGTGTCAGGGGGCAAGAACCCGGCCAATCGGTCGGCTTGAGCCGACTGGCGGGTCGGACCGGTGGCGACCCTGTCGTTCGGGGCTTTGCGCAAGGTGTTGATTGTCTTAAGGTCGGAGGTAGTGCCAGACCCGATCATTGGGGTCGACGACAGAATTTGCCGGCCCCCGAAAAAAAGATTGGGGGAAATCGCGAAGTGCTGCGTCGTACCCATTGACCCGGGTCTGGACATGGACGTCCGTTCTTTCCGGCAGGCAAGCCGTATCGGTCCCGGTTCGAATCGGAGCGTAAGTGTTGTACTCATTACAAGATAAAAAGCATGGCTGTCCGAACACCCGCACGGATTGTGTCCCTGCACGGTGCTGTCTGGCTCATCCTTGGGGTGAGTCAGGCGGCTGCCTGCGATTTGACGCGTCCGTTGCCACGCTTTGCCGAGCAGGCAAGGCTCCTGGACATTGCCGCACGAATCGCTGAAAACAACGACTGCCGGGTAGCCCTGGCACCAGAGCTGGCCAATCGCGAGGACGCGCTCGACGTCCCGTCCGAAGCGCCAGCGAATGACATTCTGGACGCGTTGAGCGCACGCTATAACCTCGATTGGCGTGAGGAACCAGACGGCAGTATTACCGTTGTGGCGTATTCGCCGGCGAGTACGCCTGACTTGCGTGCCGATGCCCTGGACATCGTCGGCATCCGCGACGCCCAGGCCGCTGAAGCGGTCCGCAACGCATTGAAAGTGGATTCTCCCGCCGAGCGGAGCCCGGTCGTGCCGCGTACCGAAATCGGCATTTCCCGAACCGAAGACGAGGCCCTCAGGGACTACAACTCCGCAGTGATGCGCGCCCCGGGGATCTACGGCATGGCGTCGTCCGACTCCATCCGCGGCATTACGGCGCCGCGATTGCCGCTGGGTTATCGCTCCAGCTTGATCAGCATCGATGGCATCCCGCTGCCGGCCGAGGCGAACGTCTACGGCCAGATTGATCTGAACCTGACCGAATCGCTGGCAATGACGCGCGCCGGCACGGGGCTTGGACTCGCGTTCGGCGCCGGTGCGGGCCAGATCGAAGCCTGGACCGCCGAGCCAACCGACAGTGTGCGGCTGAAGTCGCGATTGCTCGTATCGCAGAATTACGCCCCACGTCTGAGTGCGGCGACGACGGGCGACCTGGGGCTTTCGGGCGCGCGATTCTCGATCGGCCTGAGTGGGCAGTTGGAAGACGAAAGTCGCGACACCGACGCTGATCCCGACGCGTTCGAAGACGATCAGGTGTCGCTTCGATATGCCTGGGACAGTCCGGAGGGGCGCCATCAGATTGCGGGTAGCTTGCTGAAATGGAACAACGCGCAAACCGGTGGCGTGCAAACGCCAGGGGGCACATGCGGCGGTGGTCGCGACTACTGCCCGGCAGGTGCCGATATTGCCGCACAGGGTGGAGCATTCAACTACGCGTTTGCGGCGACCGACGACTGGATTCTGTCGGCCCACGCCAGCTATTCCGATACCGAAGCCGCTGTGCTTCGGGTGATTAACGACGAGGTTCGTCGCGCCCAGCCGGTCTATCTCCTGCTGCAATTTCTGGATCTGCGCTCCGACTGGCAAGTGTCCGACCGGTTTGGGGCGTCGCTCGGTGTCGCGCGATCCGAGCGGTACCGCAAGGTGTACACGCCGCAATCGTTCAGTCTCGGCCTGACGCCCGGAGATTTGGGCCTGGAGCCGGTAGTCCCAGGGCAGGTCGCAGGGATCGAATGGATGCGCGAAACCCAGCGGCTGTATCGGCTGCCGCAGGCCTATGTTGAATTTCGATATGACGATGGTTCGGAATGGGACGCGAGCCTCAATGTCCGCGAAGTCGGTGCCGATAGTGAGACGCGCACCGACTACTACGATTTTGTCGTCACCAATTGCCGGGTGATCGACCCGGCCAGTGCCGGCACTACCGACTGCGCGGCGGTGTATCGCGAGCAGGTGTTGGGGCCGGATATCCGCAACGTGTCGGATCAGGACCTCTGGCTCGTCAACGGGGCGCTGCGTTATCGCTTTGATGACGCCCACTGGCTCGCGCTCGCGTATCGCCAGTCGTACGGCATCACGGACTATTTCCCCGAAGTGTCGCCGATTGGCGCGACCGAACGGATCGATACCGTCGAGTTGGCCTGGCATGTGCCCATCGCCGACACGCAGCAATTGGAATTCCGACTGTTTCACCACGACTGGGGCCCGCGCACGGCAACTGGCGTCAATGGCGCCATTACGATTTTCGACAGCCGGATCCTTGGACTGGAAGCGGACTACCACTGGCAGCCATCGGCCAACGCCGAAGTCTGGATCAATGGCGCCGCGCTCAACACCGAGAACACGCTGGCGACCAATGATCTGGTCGGCGCGCCGCCGTGGACGATTGGGTTTGGCACCCGCTACCGGTTTGAGAATGGCTGGTATGTCGGCACCAACTTCACGCACGCGGAGCCGGCGCGCGCGGCCTCGCTCGTTGGTCAGCTCACCGAATTGCCATCGCGCGACCTGCTGGATGCACGCGTTGGATACCGACGGGGCGCGTGGGACGTCTCGCTGTTTGGCACCAACCTGCTGAACGACACTTACTTCATCGATCAGCAGGGCTTTGGATTTCTGCCGGAAATCTACGATGCGCCCGATCGGATGATCGGGCTCGATGTTACCTGGCAGATGGCGTGGCCGTGAATGTCGCGTTGGGTTACTGCGGTTCGCGGTGATACAGCGCGACGCGCTCCACTTCGTGCTTTGAGCCGAGAATCACCGAAATGCGCTGGTGCAGACCGAGCGGCTGCACGTCGAGAATGCGCTCGTAACCGGTGTGCGCGGCACCGCCCGCCTGTTCAATGATCAAGGCCATGGGGTTGGCCTCATACATCAAGCGGAGACGTCCGCCCTTGTCGCGGCACTTGGCGTCGATCGGATACATGAAGATACCGCCGCGCGTCAGGATGCGATGCACGTCGGCGACCATCGATGCCACCCAGCGCATATTGAAATCCTTGCCGCGCACGCCGGTCTTGCCAGCGAGGCATTCGTCGACGTAGCGCTTGACGGGCGCATCCCAGTGGCGCGCGTTCGAGGCATTGATGGCGAACTCAGCGGTGTCTTCCGGAATGCGCACCGAGTCCTGGGTCAGCACGAAACTGCCCAAGTCGCGATCCAGCGTGAACATCACGGTGCCGTCGCCCACGGTCAGCACGAGAATGGTGCTCGGCCCGTAGATGCAATAGCCCGCGGCGACCTGCCGCACACCCGGCTGCAGAAAGTGCTCGGGCTCGGGTTCAGTGACGCCTTCCGGGCAGCGCAATACCGAGAAGATCGTGCCCACCGCAACGTTCACATCGATGTTTGAGGAGCCATCGAGCGGATCAAATACAAGCAAGTATTCACCCTTCGGATAACGGTGCGGAATCGGATGCGGATCGTCCATTTCTTCGGACGCAATCGCGGCCAGATGGCCGCCCCATTCGTTCGCTTCAAGCAGAATCTCGTTTGACAACACGTCAAGCTTTTTCTGTGCCTCGCCCTGCACGTTGATCGTGCCGACATTCCCCAGCACGCCGCCGAGCGCGCCCTTGCTGATGGCCGATGAGATGCTCTTGCAGGCGCGCGCGACGACTTCAATCAGCAAGCGGAGATCGGCCGGGATCTTGCCCTTGGCCCGTTGTTCTTCGATCAGATAACGCGATAAAGACACGGCTTTCATGGCTTGCTCCGGCAGACGGGGAATCCCGATATTTTCGCCGAAACGCGCGCTCGCGTGCCGTCAGCATTCTGCCTTGCCCGCCTTTCGCCTCGCACTTGAACCGCCGCCAGCCTGCCCCCACACTGTGCCGATGAACGAGACTCCCCAAGATCAACGCGGCTTCAGCTTTCCCGGCACCTTCGAGGTGACGGCCTTTGTGCTGGCCGACACCCAATTCGACACTCAGATGGCGACCGTGCTGGCCCAGGCGGGCGTGGCCCCGCTGGATGCCACGCTCCGGGTTCGGCCGTCGGCGAAGGGCAACTATCTGTCGGTCAGCATGAGCTACCTGTGTGCCGATCGCGACCATTACGATGCGGTGTACGCCGCTTTGAAAGGCCATCCTTCCGTCAAATGGACGCTGTGACGCCGATCGCGCTCCGAGTCCGGAACCTGGGGCGGCAAGCTTACGAGCCCGTCTGGCGCGCCATGCAGGCCTACACCGATCAGCGCGATGGCAACGCGGCCGATGAACTTTGGCTCGTGGAACATGACCCGGTCTTTACGCAGGGCCAAGCGGGTAAGGCCGAGCATGTGCTGGCGCCGGGCGACATTCCGGTCGTGCAGGTCGATCGCGGCGGGCAGGTGACGTATCACGGCCCCGGCCAGATCGTCGCGTATCCGCTATTCGACTTGCGGCGATTGGGGATTGGCGTCAAGGCGCTGGTGTTTCGGATTGAGCAGGCGCTGATCGACACCTTGGCCGAATTTGGCGTGACGGCCGATCGGCTGGAGGGCGCGCCCGGTGTGTATGTCGGGCCGGCGAAAGTCGCGGCCCTTGGGTTACGCGTTCGCCGCGGCTGCTCGTTTCACGGGCTCGCATTCAATATCCAAATGGATCTGGAACCGTTCGCTCGGATCAATCCGTGTGGCTACCGAGGGCTGCAGGTGGTCAACCTCGCCGAACTCAACGCGGCCGCAACGTTCAGTGCTGTCCAGCAGACCTTGGTACGGCACTTGTGGCAGCAATTTCACCGCACGAGCGGCTCGGAAGAGCCCGTGTTTGATCCGGCAGTGACCGAGCCGATTCCGGAGCTGGTCGGCACCTGACGCTGCGGTGAGTCACGCGGTAAGTTTGCCCTAGACGCCGGCTTTCCAGGCTGCGTGAAAGCGTTGAGTCAAGACCGTTCTCGTTGTTTCAACGACGTTTCTGGGTGCCTGAAGAAACATCAAACTCACCCCGGATCAAGTCCGGGGTGACCAGAGGTGGATTGAGATTCTTTGGGAAACCGATACTTCCCACCTTCTCAAGCCATGATTCTGCCGCGCGTGACAACCTCGCGACTCGTCACCCCGGATTTGATCCGGGGTGAGGTTCTATCTTGCGACGACATTCCAAAGGGTTGCTTCCCCCGAATGCTCGGGCCGGTCACCCAGTCCCTAATGTCGTCAACCTCGGTTTGTTCCGGGGTCCAGGCAATCTGGCCAAAACCGGCAACCGAGCCACATGACAGATGCTTATTCACCGCGACACGCGAACGTCTGATTCAGGCCCCGGCCGCCCCTGGGTGCTAAACTTCGCAGTCATCTTGCCACTGGTGCGACCATGAGCAGCACGCCCGCCAATTCGCCGAAGACCATTCCGTTGAACCTGATCGAGGCGCCGCCAGGCCTGGTGCCGGGCGAGAAGCAATTGGCGCAGGACAAGATTGCGCGCAATCCCGTGACGTTCGACGCCAGCAAGCCGCTGCTCCGCAAGCCGGACTGGATTCGCGTCCGGCTGCCAAGCACGAATGCCGTGCAGGAACTGAAGACCAAACTGCGCCAGAATGCACTGGTCACCGTCTGTGAAGAGGCCTCGTGCCCGAACATTCACGAGTGTTTCTCGAAGGGCACCGCCACGTTCATGATTCTTGGCGAAGTCTGCACGCGCCGCTGTTCGTTCTGCGATGTGGCTCATGGCCGACCCAAGCCGCCGGATGCGAACGAGCCGAAGAACCTCGCGCGTACGATTGCCGACATGAAACTCCGCTACGTCGTCATCACGTCGGTCGATCGCGATGATCTGATCGATGGCGGCGCCGCGCATTTCGCCGCATGCATCAAGGAAACGCGCGCGCTGAGCCCAGGCATTCAGATCGAAATTCTGACGCCCGATTTTCGCGGCAAAGGCCGCATGGAGCGCGCGCTGGAATCCATGCGCGATACGCCGCCGGACGTGTTCAACCACAATCTGGAAACAGTGCGCGAGCTGTATCGCGAAGTGCGCCCAGGTGCCGACTACGATTGGTCACTCAGACTCCTGAAGCAGTTCAAATCTGAGCACCCGAACGTGCCGACCAAGTCGGGCATCATGCT
This sequence comes from Ahniella affigens, assembly GCF_003015185.1. GTDB lineage: Bacteria > Pseudomonadota > Gammaproteobacteria > Xanthomonadales > Ahniellaceae > Ahniella > Ahniella affigens. The sequence goes on along the minus strand of NZ_CP027860.1, from coordinate 4,445,578 downwards.
CGGCCTTGGCGAAACCGAAGAACAAGTCATCGGCGCACTCCGCGATCTGCGCGCGCACGACGTCGACATGATCACGATCGGCCAATATCTGCAGCCGTCCAAACATCATCACCCGGTGCTGAAGTACTGGACACCCGATGAGTTCAAGCACTTCGAGCAAGTCGGTTACGAGATGGGCTTCCGCCATGTGGCCTCCGGGCCGATGGTGCGCTCGTCGTACCACGCCGATGTGATGGCGCACGAAGCGGGAGTTTGATGTGACGATGCAGTTTGAGATCCTCGGTCGCGAGGGTGTTTCGCGCCGTGGCCGGCTGACGTTTGCGCGCGGCACGGTCGAAACGCCGGCGTTTATGCCGGTCGGAACCTATGGTTCGGTGAAGGCGGTGACGCCCCACCAGGTCGAGGCTGTGGGCGCCGAGATCATTCTCGGTAACACGTTTCATCTGTGGCTGCGGCCGGGCACCGAGGTCATCGAGGCGCATGGTGGCCTGCACGAGTTTATTGGCTGGTCAAAACCCATCCTGACCGACTCTGGCGGCTTTCAGGTCTGGTCATTGGCCGAGCGCCGCAAAATCACGCCCGAAGGTGTGCACTTTGCATCGCCCGTTGATGGCCGCAAGGTCTTCTTGTCGCCTGAGGAATCAATGCGCATTCAACGCGCGCTGAATTCCGACATCGTGATGATCTTCGACGAGTGCACGCCGTATCCGGCGACGGAACCTGAGGCACGCAAGTCGATGGAGTTATCGCTAGCCTGGGCCGAGCGCAGCAAGCGTGCGTTCGAAGGCAACCCCAATGCGCTGTTTGGCATTGTTCAAGGCGGCATGCATTCGGCGCTGCGTGCGCGTTCGGCCAAGGTGCTCACCGATATCGGATTTCATGGCTATGCGATTGGCGGCCTCAGCGTCGGCGAGCCGGCTGCAGAGCGCGAACACATTCTCGACGAAACCGTCCCGCACTTGGTCGATGACGCCCCGCGTTATTTGATGGGCGTCGGTCGGCCGGAAGACATTGTGGAAGCGGTACGGCGCGGGGTGGACATGTTCGACTGCGTGATGCCGACCCGCAATGCGCGCAATGGTCATTTGTTTACACGCTTTGGTCAGGTGCGGATCCGCAACGCGAAGTACGAGAAGGACCTCGCGCCGATCGACAAGGACTGCACGTGTTACACGTGCCAGCACTACTCGCGGGCGTACCTGAAGCATCTCGATCGCTGCAAGGAAATGCTGTACTCGACGCTCGCGACAATCCACAACCTGCACTATTACCAAGAGCTGATGGCCGGCATCCGCTTGGCGCTGGAGCAGGGGCGATTCGCTGACTTTGTGGCCGAGTTCTACGCTGCGCGGGCTGAACCGTAAGCGTTTCAACGACTACGCATCACGCCAGATCAAGCTGACCATGCGACCGGTCACACGGTCGCGGCGGTGTGAGTAAAACCGGTCCGAATCGGTCACGGTGCACGCCGGCTCGATGTGAATCGATGAGAGCCCAAGTGCGCGCAAACGCAACGCGGCGAGCTGAGGCAGATCACACCACCATTTGCCCGGATGCTCGGCGCGTGGCCGGAACGCAGCGCGATGCGCTGCAATTATCTCGTTTGGACTGGCAGCCAGCATCGCGTCGCGCACATCCGCGCCGACTTCGAACGCATCCGGCCCAATCCCAGGCCCAATCCACGCGAGCAGATCCTGCGGATCGGCGCCCATCGCATGGACGCAAGCTTCGATCGCGCCGAGCGCGACGCCGCGCCAGCCGGCATGGACAGCGCCGAGTGTTTGCCCGCTGCGATCGCACAACAAAATCGGCAGACAATCGGCAGTCTGGATCGCAAGCACCACACCCGCGGTAGGGGTGATCGCGGCATCAGCTTCAGGCGCTTCGGACACGGCATGGGTCGCTTCAATGCGAACGACCGCCGTGCCGTGGACCTGTCGCAGCCAAATTGGCGCCGATGGCAATTGCAACGCTGCCGCGAGTCGCTCCCGATTCAGAAGCACAGCAGCGGGCTCATCGCCGACGTGCAAACCCATGTTGGCCGATGCATATGGACCAACCGACACGCCGGCGAAGGTGCGCAGACTGATGCCGGCGTGAATGTTCGAAGGCGCCGGCCAGGACGCCGGCAGCCACCCGGGCATCGCCATCAGCCGGCCCGGATCGCCGCGAGCAACTGTTGGAAATCAGCGGGCAATGGGGCTTCCACGCTGACCAGCTTGCCCGTTTTCGGGTGATCGAACTCAAGCTTGGCCGCATGCAGCGCTTGCCGCTTAAACCCGCGCAGCGTCTCGACCAAGTTCGCGCTGGCTCCCTTGGGCAGACGGAGGCCGAGCCCATACAGCGGGTCGCCCACGATGCCGTGACGAATATGCGCCAGATGAACGCGGATCTGGTGGGTGCGGCCGGTCTCCAGCTGGCATTCCAGCAGCGTGAAGTGCTTCAGTCGCTCGGCGACGCGGTAGTGCGTGATCGCCTCTCGGCCGTCCTCGCGCACGGCCTGGCGCAGGCGATCGCGCGGATGCCGGTCGATTGGCGCATCAATGCGGCCGCCCGCGATGATCTCGCCGTAAACCAGCGCCTGATAGCGCCGACTGATCTCGCGCTCTGCCAGCTGGGAAACGAGGCTGGTGTGCGCCGGCAGGGTTTTCGCCACGACGAGGCATCCGGACGTGTCTTTGTCCAGACGATGCACGATGCCGGCTCGGGGCAATTCGCGGAGCTTCGGGTCGTGGTGGAGCAGGGCGTTCATCAACGTGCCGCCTGGGTTGCCGGCGCCCGGGTGGACAATCAGCCCGACCGGCTTGTTGATCACCAGCACGTGGCTGTCTTCGAACACGATGTCGAGGGCGATATCCTCGGCATTCGCGCTCGTTTGGGCCTCGGGTTCGGGCAGCAGGGTAATGATCTGGCCTTCGGTGACCGTCTGCCGGGGTTTGGCCTCGGCGCCGTCAAGGGTGGCGCGGCCGGACTTGATCCAGGCCGTCAAGCGGCTCCGGGAATAGTCTGGAAACAGCTCGGCCATGGCTTGGTCCAGGCGCAGGCCGTGCTCGGTTTCGGTCACAGCCCGTTGCTGGGCCTCGATTTCGGGGTGTTCAGGTGCGGCAGACATGGCGATTTCGGCCGGTTTGGCGGGCGGGATGCGCACGTTCAGAACCGGCTTAACATTTCCTGGGTTATGATTACCGTCTGATTCTATTGGCCCAGAGGGCATCCATGTTGTTTCTGAACCGAAAAGTGCTGCTGATTGCCCTGATTTTGCTGCTCGGCGCCTGTAACCGTGACCGAGTCAAGATGGACGATGCGGAAACACTGCCGGTCGACCAACTGTACCGGGAAGCCAAAAGCACGCTCGACGCCGGTCAGTATCGGCGCGCGTCGCGCTTTTACGAACGCCTGGTCGCGCGCTTCCCGTACGGCAAGTACCACGAGCAGTCGCAGCTGGAATTGGCGTACTCGCAGCACAAAGAGCGCCGCGCGGAAGACGCATTGTCCACGGTCAACCGCTTCATCAAGCTGTACCCGACGCACGAGCGCATCGACTATGCGTATTACTTGCGCGGTTTGATCAATTTCGAGCGTGAGGCGGGGTTTCTGGATCGCTTCATCGAGAAGGACTTCACCCGCCGTGATCTGAAGAACATTCGGCAGTCGTTCCAGGATTTCAAGGAACTGACCGACAAGTACCCAAACAGCAGCTATGCCAACGATGCGCGCACGCGCATGGTGTATCTGCGTAACGGTCTGGCTCAGGGCGAAATCAACATCGCGAGCTACTACTACCGTCGGGGCGCCTACGTGGCGGCAATCGGGCGCGCCCGCTATGTGCTGGAGCAGTTCCAGGAAGCGCCCCAGGCCGGCGATGCCTTGGCCCTGATGGTGCTGTCGTACGAAAAACTGGGCCAGACTGAAGCGTCGGCTGATGCACTTAAGGTACTGAAGCTGAACTATCCGGAACATGCGTACTTCACGGGTCATTTCCCGAAACGCAAAGCCACCTGGAAGCAGCTGAATCCGTTCCGCGCTGAGGCGTGATCACCGCCCCGGCGGCAGGAATCGGCATTTGCGAGCTTGAGACTCGCCCCGGATCGGGTCTTGTCCCGTCATTCTGTTCGCAAGTAACCCCCTCCTCGACCCTCCCACGCGATCGCGGGGGAGGGTCGACTCCCTCTCCCACGCGAGTGGGAGAGGGCTGGGGAGAGGGCTACTTGCCACACTGTGCCGTCGTGAAAATCGCCCACCGTCGCTGACAGTTTGATGCGCGAATAGGCGCACCAAAGGGGCGGCTGGACGCTCATCAAACATCACCCAACGCACTGTTCTTGTCGTCATCCCAGCGAAACAAGCTGTGTGAAGACGGCTTCGGTGGCTGCATTCAGGGCGTCTGACGCCGTCGCAAGGGCGCTTGCTACGTTGTCGTCATCCCGACTTTCGTCGGGATGACGCCAATGAGGTGGCGCCGCAATCTCCAACCGTTTCCACACAGCCTGTTTCGTCGGGATGACGGCAATGAGGCGGTGCCGCAATCTCCAACCGTTTTCACACAGCCTGTTTCGTCGGGATGACGGCAATGAGGCGGTGCCGCAATCTCCAACCGTTTTCACACAGCCTGTTTCGATGGCACGACGGCGAGCAGGCCGAGCGCTACCTCCGACACGGGACAATAGTTTGATGCGCGAACAAGCGGGCCTTCGGTGCGACGGACACTCCTACCTCACCGCTGCCACCGCAATCGCCTTGCACGCTGCAAGCGTCAGTGCTTCCCCGCCGAAGCATCGCGCAACGCCTGCTGCAATTGCTGCAGCCTCGCCCTCATGATGGGGGAGCCCGACAGTTCGGCAGCGCCGGCCAACAAAGAGCGTGCCAATGCCAGATCGCCCGCCGCCAAACGAATTTCTGCCTGCAGTAGGGTGCTCTCAAGGTCGGTATCGACGGGAATCCGGGCAGCGACATTGCTAGCCTCGTCGACGTATTGATTGGCGCGCGGAATCTCGCCGTCGCGGAACGCGAGTGCCGCGCGCTCCAGGCTGATCTCATGTTTGAGTTGGGAGAGCTGCGCGCCGTAGCTCGCTTGATCGTGGTCGCTCGCCCGTTGCAGGGCCGCCCACGCGGCATCCGCCGACGCACCTGCGAGGCGGATCGCACGGGCGAGATTCAATTCCTGAAACGCCAGATCCTCGCGCCGCGCGGTTGGGTCGGCCGACCATTCCTGCAGGATCGCCGCCCGCACCGGAACGAGCGCTTGGTAGTCCCCAGCGAGCTCCAAACGTTGGGCCTGGCGAAAGCGCAACACGGCCCGCAATTGGTGCCCGGCCGGCAGATGCTGTTCGGCATATGCCACGACCGTTGCTTCCAAAGCCTGTACGCCCGGGGTCTGCAGCGCCGCCATCGCGTCCAATCGCGTCAGGCTGAGGCGGACTTGCAATTCGCGCCGATCAATGGGTTGCCCGGTGCCCTCAAAGCTGACCGGGGCCAGATCCAGTACCGCAATCGCCAACGCCGGCTGGTTTTGTTGCATCAGCATGCGCGCCCATTCGCGGATGGCTTTCTGGACTTCCAGCGCGCTCCGATCTTTGGCGTGCCGCACACTGGCCGCGTACATTCGTTCGGCATCATGCCAGCGTTCGGCCCGCAAATACGCATCGCCGAGCAACTGCTCGAACGGGCTGCCTTCTGCGGGGTCGTCGGCGAATCGCTCCAGCAGGCGATCACGCGCGCGGTCGAGCAAGCCGTTGGCGTCGAGGACCTGGCCCGCGGCGTCGGGGTTGCCAATGCCGGCAAACACCTCGGACAGCAGCATGAAGCGCTGCTCGCTGCGCGCCGACTGCGCCAGCGCTTCCGTTTCGGCTTGGCGGGCGCGATCGGTTTCGGTGATCAACCGCCAAATGCCAAACAACGTCAAGACGGTCGCCATGACCGAGATCGAAACCGCTACCCGATGGCGCTGGGCGAATTTGCTGAGCAGATACAGCCGACCCGGCGCTCGCGCCAGCAGCGGCAGGCCACGTTGATAGCGATCCACGTCAGCAGCAAGATCGGCGACGCTCGCGTAGCGATCGTCAGCGTGCTCGGCCCGCGCCGTGCTGATGATCAGTTTGAGTTCGGCATCAATGGGCACGCCTGGCCAACGGGCATGCGCGTCGTACGGTGGTTGCCCAGACAGCATGGCTTCCAGCAATACGCCAAGGCTGTAAACATCGCTGCGGGTCGAAATGCGCTGACCCTGCAATTGCTCGGGGCTCGTGTAGCCGCGCGAGAACACGCGTGTGGAGGTCTGGCGTTCGTCCTGCCAGTCGAGGAGTTTGGACACGCCGAAATCGAGCAGCTTGGGTTCGTTGTCGACGCGAACGAGTACGTTCGAGGGCTTGATGTCTCGATGCACAATGAGCTGCTGATGCGCGTGCATGACTGCGGCGCACAGCTTCTGAAACAGGGACAGGCGATCCTTCAGCGATCGCGGTGCGGCACGCAGCCAGTCCTCCAATTGCTGACCACGAACGCGCTCCATGACCACATACGGTTGTCCCGCCGGCGTCTCGCCACCATCCAAGAGCCGCGCAATATTCGGATGGTCGAGCGCGGCCAGGATCTGTCTCTCCTGGCGCAGCCGATCGATGGCTTCGGAGGTTGGAAACCCACGCAGGAGTTTGATGGCCACTTCCGTGGCGTATTGACCGTCGGCGCGCTCGGCGGCGAAGACCGTCCCCATGCCGCCCGCGCCAATTTCGGCAAGCAGGCGCCACGGACCAAACACCATGCCCGGCTCGGCCGTTTCCGTGTTGCGTCTTGGCCCATCCAAAGGTGACTGGCCCGCTTCGGCAACCGCGTCATACAACTGCGCCAGACAGTCGGCCGACGTATCGGCAGCCAGGAGCCGCAGCAATTCCTGCCGGACCGAAGCGCTGACCGACAAGTTGGCTAATGCCGCGCCGCGCGCGGCAGACGGCAGTTCAAGCAATGCGTGAAAATGCGCTTCGATCTCGGCGAAGGCCGCTTTCGCATCGACGGTCGTGCGGCTCATGCGGCGCGTCCCAAGTGATCGTGGCAGCGTCGGTTGATCTGCAACACCGCGCGAAACAAGTTGGCCTGAACGGCAAGTTCAGGTTGCTGACGCGTGACAGCAGTTGGATCAGAATCGGCCACGGCAGGAGTCAGGGCGGTGCAGAAGCCCTGATCTTAGCCCGAACAAATCGTCACCCCAAATTGCCAGCGCAACCTGATGCGCGGGTCTGGGCATCGATGGCCTGATCCATGATCGCGCGTGTTGGACACCAACTGCACCTGCTTGGCGCAACTGGGCGCTGCCAGCGCCCGATGGCTGGCGCGCGATGTGACGGCCGAACTCGGCAAACTTCAAACAACGTCCAGGCCACGCAAGACCACGCGGGCGCGGCCGCCTCGTATATGATCGGTCGCTCCGGTGTCGAATGAGTTTGTGATGCGCCCCTGGCTTCGGCTGCTCCTCATCGTGCTCTTCGTCAACGCCGTCCTGAGTGCGCTCTACTTCGGACTGCGCGCACTTTCGCAACCGGCAGTGGCGTCGTTGCACCAAGTGCAAGGCATGCGCGTGACCGACTATGCCGAGGCGCTCAAGCAACATGCAGATCCGTCTTGGGCGGGAACGACGCTAGCGTTGCCGATCGACACCTGCCAAACCGATTGCGACAAGAAGTATGTGGTCCTGCGGGTCCGTTTGCCGCCGTTGCCGGCAACGCGTTCGGAGCTTGGTTGGTCGGTGTACGTGCCGTTCTTCAACGAAGACATCCAGATCCTCTATCAAGGACGGCCACTGCGCCCGGCGGGAGGCCTCAGTGCCGAATCCGTGGATCGTCACTTACCCGTCACCGTGAGTTTTCCGCGCGAGCCCGGGCGCGCCAACGACTATGTTGATATTGTCTTGCGCGCCGGCTCGGCGCATTGGCAAGTGATGTCCGCCATCTACGCGGCACCAACGAGCGATCTGCTGCATCCGTCCATCTGGGCGCAAGTGCTCGGGCGCAGAGGGCATCGCGCCGCGGTGTTGATGAGCCTGCCATTCCTGGCGTTGGCGATCGGACTGGCACTGCGCGTACGCGATCGCCGGCTCCATGGCGCGTTTGCGCTGGCCGTGTTGGGTTGGATCGGGACAACGATCAATTTGTTCTTGCCGCCAGACCTGCTCGACTACCGAGCGTTCACTTGGCTCTACATGGTCGGCGCCTTGCTCGCGGTGTGCATGGTGCCGCGCTTTGCGGACGCACTGATCAGCAACGACGAGCCTCGATTCGGTCGTGGATTTCTGTGGGTGCTTTGGCTTGGGTTGCCGATCATGACGCTCGTGCTCTACGCCCCTGGCTTGAGTCGTGGCACTCGGGTGGCGCTGCCATCGCTCATCTTGCAGTACACGGTGATGGTGGCGGTCCTCTACGTGCTGTGGCGCTTCGTCCGCTACGCTCGTATCTACCTGAACGACCCTATTGCGCCATGGGTCGTTGCTTTTCTGGTGGCGTTGTGCGGCGTCGGACTCTATGACGCATTGCATTCGACCAGTAACCTGTTCGGCATTTGGGATGTCTCGCTGGCGCCATTCGGGCTGCTGTTCCTCGCGATCGCCTATGCGCTGGACGTGGTCCGGCAGGTCTATCGCAATCACTTGCTGGTGCAGGATCATGTGCGCGAGTTGGAGGCCGCCGTCGCCGCGCGGGAGGCAAGCCTGCAGGCTCAGTTCGCCCGGATGCAAGCGGTGGAGCGGTCCGAAGTGCTGGGCCGTGAGCGCCGTCGGATCATGCAGGACATGCACGATGGCGTGGCCGGGTCATTGGCGAGCTTGTTGGTCACGGCGCGGATCAAGACGCCTGATGTCGACGAGTTGTTGCGTGCGATTGCCGAGAGTCTCAATGACTTGCGTCTGATCGTGGATGCATTGGGGACCGAAGACGATGATCTGACGCTGTCGCTGGGTCGTTTGCGCGCGCGGCTGGAACCTGCCTTCAAAGACAGTGGTATTCGCCTGCACTGGCAGATCGATCCACAGCTGGATGCGAGCCTGCCGTTTGGTCCAAGTGCGACCCTGCAGATCTATCGCTGGGTGCAGGAAGCCGTCAACAACGCCATCCGGCACAGCGGCTGCAAAACGATTTCCGTCAGCCTCCAAGTCATCGCTGCCCACGTCATCCTGTCGGTGTCTGACGATGGTCATGGCCTGCCAACGACGGTCGGACACATTGGCCTTGGCATGGCCTCCATGCGTGAACGCGCCGAAGCAGTCGGTGCGCGTCATGAGGCGGGCAACCTTGTGTCCGGTGGCGCCTCGCTGCAGCTGATTTGGTCGCGGCCACAGCAATGATCGCGAGAATGTTCACGCTTGGCACGCGACTGCGACCACGACGGTGGCTTAGGGTGGCGCTTTCGTCTCTCATCCCTAGCGCGATGGCCAATTGCGTTCCTGAGCGCTAGCTACTCCGACGAAACCATGATTCTGACCGCAAGTAACCCCCTCCCCCGCGATCGCGGGGGAGGGCGTCGACTCCCTCTCCCACGCGAGTGGGAGAGGGCTGGGGAGAGGGCTACTTGCCACACTGCGCCGTTGTAAGAATCGCGCATTGTCGCTGACAGTTTGATGCGCGAATAAGCGCACCAATCGGGCGGCTGGTCTCCTACTCGCGTGGGCGCGGGAGCAACTTGTTGCGCCACCGCGCTGCGATGATCATTCCGATTGGGCGCGTTGAAGCAACGCGAGCATCGAGCGGCTGATCCCAAAAGGGTCCTTGGCATCACCGAGCTGATTGAGCAGCCGCGTATGGCCGATGTCGGGGATCAGAACCAACTCACTCGCCACGCCGACCGTCTGCAGTCGCGCATAGAGGTTGATGCTGTTCCGCGGCCAGACCAGTTCATCGTCCATGCCGTGGATCAAGAGCATTGTCGGCTCGTCGCCATCGACAAAGCGAATCGGCTGCGTGTCGGTATCGCGGCTTTCATCCGGGAACGCCACCCGCAGTTCCTTCGATTCAATCGGCAGGAAATCGTATGGCCCGGCTAGGCCAATGAAGCTGGCGATGGATTGTTTGGGGGTGATGCCGTAAGGCGCGAGGTAGCGCGCATCCGTCGCGAGCAGCGCGGCGATATGCGCGCCAGCAGAGTGGCCGCTGATGCTGATGCGCTTTGGATCGCCGCACCATGCTAGAGCGTTGGCGCGCACAAATGCGAGCGCCCTGGCAGCATCTTCCACATAGGAAGGAAACGCTACGGTCGGCGCTTTCCGGTAGTCCGGCACAACGGTCACGATACCGAGCGACGCGAAACGCTCGCCGACAAACCGATACCAGCGTCGTTCGCCGTGCTGCCAGGTGCCGCCGTAGAAGAACACCAATACTGGCGCGTTCTGACAGGTTGCCGGGCGATACACATCGAGTGCTAGTTGGTGTTCGGTATCGAACTCGAATGACTCGGGAGCCAGGCGCTCACTATCGGCCGCTGCGTTCAACGCACCAAAATAGACCGAACGGCAACCGCCGACCGCGATGACCACCATAAGCAACAGAAACAGGATGCGCTTCATTTCAGCAGGTCGGCAATCCGAGCAAAGTGCGACAGGTTGCGCTCGCGCTTCTCTTCGGCTTCGCGCTCGGGGTCGTCGCCCTCCTGGCGCACATCCGTCTCGGGCAATTCGCGCAGAAAGCGGCTCGGCTTCAGGCGTTCCATTTCGCCAAAGCGCTTTTTCTGCTGCGACACGCTCATCGTCAGCGATTCTTTCGCGCGCGTGATGCCGACGTAGAACAGTCGGCGTTCCTCTTCGAGTCGACCTTCGTCGATCGCACCCTGGTGCGGCAGAGTTCCATCCTCCACCCCGACCAACCAGACATGCCGGAACTCAAGACCCTTGGATGCGTGCAAGGTGGACAAGCGCACCGCGTTGCCCGGATCGTCGCGATCGGAAAAGCTGATCAATGCGAGCTGATTGGCCAAGGCGGACAAGCCGTCGCGACCTTTGTCGGATTCACGCAGAAACCTTACCAACTCCTGCATGTTCTCCTCGCGCCGGGCTTTCGATTCGGGGTCGCGCAGGCCCGCCACCAAATGCTGGGCATAGCCGGATTCCTGAATGACCAGTGCGGTCAAGTCCCCCGCGCCCATGCGCGTCGCGGCCTCCCGCCAGTGTCGAAACAAGCCGGCGAATTCGGCGATCTGCGCGCCGGGGCGCGCGGCCAGTTGCTTCTGTACTTCGATGCTCTCAGCCGCCTTCAAGAGACTCACGTGCTTGCTGCCCGCAAGTGTGGCCAGCTTCTCCAGCGTGATGGTGCCGATTTCGCGTTTTGGGACTTGCACCGCGCGCAAAAATGCGGCGTCATCGTCCGGGTTGGCGATCAGGCGCAGGTAGGCCAGCACATCGCGCACTTCAGCGCGGTCAAAGAACGCCTGGCCACCCGAGAGGTGATACGGCGCGCGCGCCAGCCGCAGCGCCTGCTCCAGCGCCCGAGCCTGGTGATTGCCACGATAAAGAATCGCAAAATCGGACCACAAGGCCTTCTGCTGTTCGCGCTTGTATACGATCTCGGCCGCAATACGCTCGGCCTCATGTTGATCGTCGCGACAGTTCAGAATGCGAATGTGATCGCCCTCGCCATGGGCGCTCCAAAGTCGCTTCTCGAACAGATGTGGGTTGTTGCCGATGACCGCATTCGCGCAGCGCAAAATGCGCCCCGAGCAGCGGTAGTTCTGCTCCAGCTTGATGACCTTGAGGTGGGGGTAGTCGACGGTGAGTTGGTTCAGATTTTCCGGATTCGCGCCACGCCACGCATAGATGCTCTGATCGTCGTCACCGACGGCGGTAAACGCGCCGCGCGGTCCGACCAGTTCTTTCAGCAGGCGATACTGCGTGCGGTTGGTGTCCTGATATTCGTCCACCAGCACATAGCTGAGCTTTTCGCGCCAGCGCAGACGCACGGCCTCCTGCTCGCGCAGCACACGCTCCGGCAAGGCGATCAGGTCATCGAAATCGACTGCGTTGAAGGTCTGCAAGCGCTGCTGATAGGCCTGGTAGATTTCCGCGGCCTGCAATTCTCGTGGACTGCGCGCTGCTTTCAATGCTTGTTCGGGCGTGAGCCCTTCGTCCTTGGCCCGACCAATCAGCTGCCGCAGCAAGTCGTAGACGTCGCTCTTTTGCGCCTTGGGGCTTAAGTCTTTCAAGATGCCAAACGAGTCGTCCGCATCGAGCACCGTAAAGCCGCGCCGCAATCCCGCAGCTGCGTGTTCCATGCTCAAGAAGCGCAGGCCGAGTGCATGGAACGTGCTGACCTGGAGCGTTTCGGCGGCCTCTTTGCTGATCAGCTTGGCAACGCGCTCGCGCATTTCCCGCGCGGCCTTGTTCGTAAACGTGATCGCCGCAATGCGCTCGGCCTGATGGCCGCTCCGCAGCAGTTCGGCAATCTTTTCGGTAATGACCCGCGTCTTGCCCGAGCCCGCGCCCGCAAGCACCAGCAAGGGGCCGGCCAGATAGTGCACGGCGGCGCGTTGTTCAGGATTCAGACTCACTAGGGCAGGCATCAAATCGAGGGCTTGCCATTGTAGCGGCTGGGGCTGTTGATTCGGCATGAATGGCGTTGAACCTCATGTTCAACGCCATTCGTTTCGAGTCCGGCGCATCTCCGGACTCGAAACCCGCCCCAGCACGTCAGGCTGGTCCGATATCAAACGTTGCCCGACTCGCCAAGAACCAGTAGCTTTGGCCTTTTCCGCATGTCGATGCTGCCATGTCAGACGCTGACGCCCATCAACTCACGCAATGGTTGCAGGCCTGGAGCGCGGGCGACGAGCAAGCCGCCGACCGGGTTCTTGCGGCCGTTTATGCGCGCATCAAACAGTTGGCGGGCGCGCGACTTCGCCGCGAATCTTCGGTCGTGCCGCTGGCACCCACCGAACTCGCGCATGAGGTCATCGCGAATCTGCTTGCTGCTGAAGCGAGCTGGACGGATCGCGCCCATTTTTTCAAGACCGTTGCAGTGGCCATGCGCAATCATCTGCATGATCTGGCCCGCCACGATTTGGCCGAGAAGCGGGGCGGCGGTCAGCAACATCTCACGCTGGGTGCGGCGGCTGGCGAAATCAGCGAAGGCATGAGTGGCCAGGCCGGTGATTTGCATGAGGCGATGAACGCGCTTCGGAAGCTTGATGCGCGCAAGGCCGATGTCATTGAATTGCATTGGCTGGTGGGGCTCGGCTTGGAGGACGTGGCGGCGACGCTTGACGTGTCGCTTGCCACCGTAAATCGCGATCTCCGGTTCGCGCGCGCCTGGCTCAAGGACCAATTGTCAGCGTGAGCGCGGGCCTCTTGGTCGCGCTCATTGTGAGGTACGAAGCTTGCCTCATCATGCTGAAGGTACTAGTCGAGCATCGGTGAGAGCAGCATTTATTCGAAGCCATCCCGATACAGCCGATTGGACGCCGGAACATAGCTGATGGCGCCAACGGCGTCGGGCAGATTCAAGCCGGTCAGCGGGCCTGACAAGCGTTTTCTGGGTGCGGCATTGCCTTGGTCGTTGCGATTGAAGATCAGTACAGCGAGCGGCACCGTCTGACTGCCCAGGCCAACGCTGATATCTCCAGTCGCCGCATCAAAACCGAGACTGCTCACGTTGATCAATTGCGTCGCGTCGCCGGCAATTTCGCGAATCGGCGCGATGTTGCCATCGTCGCTTTCGGTAAACACCACGATGCGGCCAGGAAACAGGCCATTGACCGGATTGTCGCGAACCAGGGCGATGAGCTCGTGCTGGACCGGATCATGGCGCAAGCCCAACACAAAGATGCCGAGTCGGGTGTTGCTGCCAAACAACCGACGCGTGGTGGCCAACGCCGCGTCATCGGTTCGGGCAAAGAAGCGAATCTCGCCGGCGTTGCTGCCATCGACCGTTTCGACGTCGCCCACGGCCACTTCGTCAGTCGCCGGCATATAGGCGAGACCAAACGGGTTGTTCAATCCGCTTTGCGTGTAGTTGCCGGCGCGTGTGATCGGCGCCCCGGTGACGGCGTCCATTCCGATGTAGAGCAAGGTGGTCGAAGCTAGGATGCCGTACTCGTGGTGGCCGGGAATCGCGATGATGCGCCGTGGTTGCTGCATGCCTGCATGCGTGAAGCGCAGCAATGGCGCCGCGTTGCCTTGGCTCGCCAGATCAAAGCGGACGATCTGGTTGCCGCGGAAATCGGCGACCACCATCTGATCGTTCTGGTCGTCGCGTGTGAAGTCGGCGATGGAACGCAAGCTGCTGACATCGCCCCCGACAGTTCGTGTCGGGCTGGTGTTGCCGCTCGCTTCGGAGTCGTAGATGGATATGGCGTTGGTGGGCGTCGTTTGGCCGCTGGTCTGCAAGCCGACCCACCATTCGGCCTTGGCAGGGTTGCAGGTGAAGATGGCCATTGCGGCCACAAAGAAGATCCGTTTCATGGTGTCGCTCCAGGTAGTTGCTTCGGCCTTGACGACATGCCGATGCAAAACCTGTCAGCCCCTGCCATGAGTCATGAATCGACGGGCAGCTGACTGGCAATGACACGATTCGCCGTGCGCTTGCGTTTTCGGCATGGCAACGACCTGATTGCGTCAACAGTTTCTGGCGCACTTGAGCCTCGGGTCGAACTCACTGAAGGAGCAGACGATGAATCGCAAGGAATGGATCGTGATCGTGATGGGCGCGCTGTTGGTGGCGGGTGGTGGACTGATTGTGCAGGCGAGCATGGCCGGAGGGATCGCGCCAGTGCGCTCGGCACCGCCGAGCCAAGCGGCCATCGACGAAGCCGCGCTGGTTGCCCGCGGTCGCTATCTCGTGCAGATATCCGGCTGTAACGATTGCCACACGCCGGGTTACCTCTCGAACAATGGGCACGTGCCCGAGTCGGAGTGGTTGAAGGGCGATGCGTTTGCGTGGTCAGGCCCTTGGGGCACGACGTACGCGAGCAATCTGCGCCTGTTCTTCCATAACATGGATGAGTCGAGCTGGCTGCAGCACGCCCGCCGGTTTGAGGCGCGACCGCCAATGCCGTGGTTCAACGTTCGCGCGATGAACGACGACGATTTGCGGGCGATCTACCACTACGCGCGCGCGCTCGGACCAGCTGGCGAACCGGCGCCGGTTGCGCTGCCACCTGGGACCGAGGCCCCCGTGCCCGGCATGGTGATGCGCCTGCCTTAAGCCTTGGCAAACGCGCGATGTGAAGGCGTTCAGGTGGCGCATCCGGAGCATCCTCGGATGCGCTGCCGTGTATCAATCACAAGCAGTTCAGGCGCTCATCGCCAATCCATCACAACCAGTTGGGCAGATTGCGGCCATGCACATCTGCTCCCGCCCGCTACGACTCGCCATGGCTTTGATGGTGTCCGCCCACACGGTGCATGGGGCGACTTCGGCTGCACGCTTCGAGCTTGATCAGAGCCAGGCGTTTGCGGCTGACACGGGTGCGCTGCTGTATCAGGAAGCGCATTGGTTGACGTGGCAGGGCGACACCCTGGTGCAGCGCTTCGTTCAGTATCGTTGCCCCAGTGGTGAGGCATTTGCCAGCAAAACAGTGGACTACCGGGTGCATCCGTTGGCGCCTGACTTTCACCTTCGCGATGCCCGGAGCGGTTATGAAGAAGGCCTCAGAACGGCAGGCAGCAACCGGATGGTCTTTGTCCGACGCAATCGCGAAAGCCCTTTGACCGAGGCCGAAGTGCCGGGTTCGCCAAGCGAGCCGCCGCTGATTGCCGATGCGGGTTTCGATCGATTTCTGCAGGAGCATTGGCAAGTCTTGCTGAGCGGCGAGGGATTGCCAATTCGGTTTCTGGTGCCCTCCACCCAAAAGCCCATCGCATTCAAGGTGCGCCCGCTCGATTCGGGCGATCCAGCTCTGATCACGGTCCGATTGTCACTCGGCGCCTGGTGGGGATTTCTCGCGCCGCACATCGATGCGACCTACCGGCGGACCGACGGGCGTCTGCTTCAGTACCTGGGGCTCAGCAATCTGCGCGATTTGGACGGCGAAAACTACAACGTCCGAATTCGGTTTGGCGATGCCGCCAGCAGCGTCGATCGCGCTGCTCTTGCTGCGGCGTCCAGCCAACCGCTGGTGTCGGTTTGTCCGGGCGAGATGCGCGCAAGCGAGCGCGGAGCGCCATAAGGAGGGGTGGTCGCACCGATGGTGCGCTTATTCGCGTATCAAACTGTCGTTGATAATGCGCGATTCTTACGACGGCGCAGTGTGGCAAGTAGCCCGCTCCCCAAGCCCTTTCCCGCGCTCGCGGGAGTCCAGCCGCCCCTTTGGTGCGCTTTTTCGCGCCTCAAACTATCAGCGACGGTGCGCGATTCTTGCGACGGCGCAGTGCGGCAAGTAGCCCTCTCCCCAGCCCTCTCCCCAGCCCTCTCCCACTCGCGTGGGAGAGGGAGCGCTCCCTCCCCCGCGATCGCGGGGGAGGGCTTGGAGAGGGGGTTACTTGCGGTCAGAATTGTCAGTGCCTGCAATCTATTGGTTCGCAAAACCAATGGGTTACGGCGTGTTTGATGAGAAAAGGAGTCGACCTTGAACCCAGCATTGCCAACACGCATCAAGGCCATCGCGCGATTTGGCCGCGGCCGAATCGAATCTGCGTTGCCTCAGACCGCATGCCGGTCCAACTTGCGGTAATTGATGGCTTCCAGCAGGTGTGCGGCGATTATGTGTTCCGATTCTGCAAGGTCGGCAATCGTCCGCGCCACGCGCAAGATCCGCTGATGCGCGCGCGCTGACAGTCCGAGTCGCTCCACGGCTTGATCCAGGAGCCGCAGTTCAGCGCCGGCCAAGCTGGCGTGTCGGTTCAGGGCCTGACCTTGCAGCTCGGCATTGCTGACTCCTTGGCGCTGCAGCTGGTGCGAGCGGCACGCGATGACGCGTTGCCGAACGGGTTGACTGGCCTCCGCTGCTTGGGCTGCGCGAAGCTGCTCGGCGGGGACGCGGGGCACTTCGACGTGCAAGTCGATGCGATCGAGCAGCGGACCCGAGACGCGCGCCCGATAGCGCAACACGGCATCCGGGCTGCACCGGCATCGACCGGACGGATCGCCTGCGTAACCACAGGGGCAGGGGTTCATCGCAGCGACCAACTGAAATCGGGCCGGAAACTCAGCTTGCCGGGCCGCGCGCGAAATCAGGATCTTGCCGGACTCCAGGGGCTCGCGCAGGACTTCCAGAACGCGTCGGTCGAACTCCGGCAACTCGTCTAAGAACAGCACCCCGCGGTGCGCCAAAGACACTTCGCCAGGACGTGGCACCGACCCGCCGCCAACGAGCGCCACGGCACTCGCAGAGTGATGCGGGGCACGGAACGGGCGGGTGTTCAGAACAGACCCCAATTCGAGCCCGGCCAAAGACGCAATGCTGGCGACCTCCAGCGCTTCGTCCCGCATGATGGGCGGCAAGATGCCGGGCAAGCGCGTGGCCAGCATGGTCTTGCCGGTGCCGGGCGGCCCGATCATCAATAGGTTGTGTTGACCCGCAGCGGCAATTTCCAGCGCGCGCCGGGCCAATGCCTGCCCGCGGACATCGCCGAGATCCGGCAAGGCGGGCGGCGTTTCGATTGGCGCAGGCGGACGTTCAGGCCATTGGCCACGGCCGCTGAGCGCCGAGCAAATATCAAGAAGATGCGCAGCAGTCTGGATCGGTACTTCGGGGAGCAAGTCGGCATCGTCTTGATTGGCGGCCGGGATGATGGCCCGTCGCCGGCATTGGCCTGTTTGGATCAGAGCCGGCAACAAGGCCGAGACGGCGCGCAGTCGCCCAGACAAGCCAAGCTCGCCATAGCATTCGTAATCGTCCAGCGCCCGCGCCGGCAGTTGCCTTGAAGCAATCAGAATGCCGAGCGCAATCGCCAGATCAAACCGGCTGCCTTCTTTCGGCAGATCGGCGGGCGCGAGGCTGACGGTGATGTGCCGTTGTGGAAACTCGAACTGTGCATTGACGAGCGCAGCGCGCACCCGGTCGCGGCTTTCGCGCACGGCGGCTTCGGGCAGCCCCACAATCGAAAAGCCCGGCATGCCACCGGAAAGATTGACTTCAACCGTCACCTCGGGCGCATCAACGCCCATCGGTGCCCGGGACAGGACCGTAGCAAGACTCATGGCGACCCAAAACAGATCCATCTGTCAAAAAATCGGCCGCCCCGGGGGAGTTGGGGCGGCCGTGGGAATATGCCGAGGTCGCCGTCACCCGGGGGCAGGTCTGATCCTTCAGGCCTGAAACCACCCGCAACGACTCCGCCGATTCGACCTGGACCCCGCTCACGAAGGGTCAGGCTGGGCTCGAACCAGACATCAGAATGCTTTGATGATCGCTCATCCCACCCTGGTTGGCGCCCACGAAGGGGACCAGGGTCAAGGAAGGATGGGAGTCGCCGAGTTAAACTCAGCTCTTGCCCAGCCGCCCCTCAAGCTCTGCCAAACGACGCTCCAGTGATTCGAGCTTCTCGCGTGTGCGAAGAAGCACGAGCCGCTGCACATCGAACTCGTCGCGCGGTACCAGGTTCAACTTGTCCAGGTTGCTGGTCAAAACCGCACGAAAAGTCTTGGTCAGATCGTCCTTGGCCGCTTCCAAACCGGGCGGGACGACCGTGGCCAGTCGTTCTGCAAGTTCGTCAATGGCGCGAATGTTGATCATGTCAGGCGTTCCTCAGTGCCGGTACAGCTTGGCAAAACAAGTTGAATTTAGCTTCAGTAAAAATCTGATTATGACCTAAGAAATTTCTTAGGTCCGCGGTTTGTGGCGGGCCGACCGGATTGCCCGCAGGCTGCCAGACGGACTTCACACCAGTTTGATCCTCGCATGAGTTCCGGCTTGTCTATGTTGACGCAGGTCAAACAGCAAAATTCTCGCGAGTTCATCAAGTTCCGCCTGGTGTTGCACCAGTAACGGCCAACTGTCCGCGACGGGGTTCGTGCGCGACAAGCGTCGGCTGATGCCGCGCAGGGCCTGTTGAATACCGGTCGGATGCCGGTAGCCGGGCAGCACTGCGTCCTGCCCGAGCCAGGCGACAAAGCGCTCAAAATGATCGGGCCAGACCAACTGGCCGGTCATCTCGGCAATTGCAGTGCCAAGGCTGGCCAAATAGTCGCGGCTCAGTGCGCCGAGCCGCAGATCGTCGTCGGCGGCGAGCTCCCGGGCGAGCCAGTGATCGCACCACAGGTCCAGAAGGATTGGCGCGAAACGTCGATGCGGGGCCTGGAACAGTTGGCGCACGCGCACGCTTTCCGGGTGCGAATCGGTCAGTCGATCCACTTCGCGATGCCAGGCCAAGCCGTCCCGAAGTCGCTCAGGCCAGTGCGGCGGAATCCCGCCACGCCAGAAATCGCCGAGCGCCACGCCGAGCCGATGCAACGGGTCGTCGTCAGCCAGCCAGAAGTGCGCCAGGTGATTCACGGAGTCGGTGTTGCCGCGGCAGCCGGGTTCGGGGCATAGGTCCCAGGCAGGAAGATTTCCCAGCGGCGGCCATTCGGGTCGCCCAGCCACTGCACGCCGATTGTCCGCCGATCGAGGTCGAATCCGAGTGTTTCCGGCGGCATCCGTGCTGCCGACAGTACCTCGCGAATGCGGGTTTCGCGCTCGGCTTCGTTGGCATCCTTCGACCAGCCGAGTGCGATGTCCAATATCCGGAGTTGCCAGTCCAGATTGACCTCGCCGGCAAATAGGCGCTCAGACAGCGTCGACGCCTGTGTAATCAAGGCGCAGCCATCCGGGTCCACCGCGCGCTCGAGGAGGTTGCACTGCAACGGCGAGTCCGGCAACGCAGCCGGCGGCCGCTCGCACAGCGTACGTTCGAAGTGCCGGGCCAGCCGGGCTGAGGCATGTTCGGGCTGAATGGCGCCGCGTTGCCACAGCAGGCGCGCGCGGGTTGCAAGGCTACCGGTGATGGCAGAGTTGTTGGCACTGCGGAGCCAGGCGTCCATCACACGCCACTCGCCACCGGCGATTTGGCACAGATTGAGTTCCGCCGGAGTTTGAATCTGGAACGCCAAGCGGCAGTCATCGGTCACCGGTGCGTCGTCAGACTGTTCTGAGCGCATCTCGGCAAACAGACTGATGGCGTGTCCAATCATGGTGTTGGCCATGCCACGCACGCTGGCATGCGGCGTCGCCTGCCGAAGCTTGCGCCAATGCTGCACGTGCCGGCACAAGGTCTGCTCGGCGGCGGCCGGATCGGTCACGGCAAAATCCCAGGCAATCTGATTGAGCATCGCGGCGCCGCCCGGCCATTGCCGTAGTCCCAGAGCCAGGTAGCCAGGACTGGGTGCCGCGACGGTATCAGCCTGCAACAGCGAGTCGGCGGCGTCCACTGCTTTGCGTTGCCGATTCAGTTCTGCCCGAAGCGGCAGGCGCAGCGTGCGCGCTTTCGCGATGCATTCCATTTCCGGAAAGGCACAGGCCACTTCGGTATCCAGTAATGGCAGTGCACGAAGTGCTCCGTCCGAGCCGGCATTGTCGGGTCCGTCCAACGTTTGGCCTTGCGCTGCGAGGCTCGTCGCCCGATCAGCGTCAGCCAAGAGGCGGGCGGCGCGGGTCGATTCGGGGACATCAAAGCCCGCAAACCAGAACGCCGGAAATGCGTTTCCTTGCTCTGGCGGCGGCGCCGTCCAGGCCTCTAGGCGGGTCGCCGACACTGGTTCTGAACGCGGTGCCCACTCAAATACACGAGCGGCAGCGAACAGCAACACCGCCACGGACACGGTGAGGCTGAAATAGCGGAACCAGCGGCGTCTTGAAGGCATGCGGGCAGCGACTTAATCCAACCGCCATTGTGCCGGAACCGGGCCCGGCACGCGCGCCCAATTAGCCATCCGTGCGTAGTGCCGAGATCGGGTCGAGAGCCGCAGCCCGACGTGCCGGGTAGACGCCAAAAGCAACGCCGACCGCGATACAGACCGCTACGGCGAGCAACGTCAGAATCGGCGACCAAGCCACCGTCCAGCCAGCCAGGAATGCGATCACGTAGGCCACCAGGATGCCAAACAGCAGCCCCGCGAGTGCTCCAGTGACCGAGATCACGAGCGACTCCGCGAGAAACTGATCAATCACGTCCTGACGGCGCGCACCAATAGCACGCTTCAGGCCGATCTCGCGCTTACGCTCCAGCACGTTGGCCAGCATGATGTTCATGATCCCGATACCGCCGACAATCAGCGAGATCGCCGCAATCGAGCTCATCACAATCGTGAAGATGCGCTGCGTCTGCTGTTGCTGCCGGTAAAGGCCTGCGGGAACAATCAGCGTGTAATCATCGGCCTCGGCGTGGCGGTCCGATATCAACTGCTGCAGCACTCTTGCGGCAGCCTCGGGTGCTTGGCCTTCGCCCAATTGCAGGCTGATCTGATCGATCTGATCGTCCATCGGCTGTAGCTTAAAGCGTTGCAGCGCCGATTCAATCGGTGTGAACAAGCGCTCGGCGTCGAGCCCCAATTTGACGCCCTCGAACTCATTTTTGCCGAGGTCGCGATGGGCAGTCACGCCGACCACTTGCAACCAGACGTGATTGGCCTTCAGTGCTTGCCCCACTGCCTGGCCGTTCGGAAACAGCTCGTCTGCCAACTTGGCGCCCAGGACGACGACTGGTGCCTGGTTCAGTTGATCCTCGTCAGTCAGCCATCGGCCATCGGCCAAGCTCAGACCCGCGTGTTCCAGATAGGTGGTTGAGACGCCGAGCAGTTCCGCATCGGCGCGGACTCGACTGCCAGCAGTCAGTTGATTCAGCAGCACCGTTTTGTAGACCGATACCGACTGCGCCCCCGGCACGACCAAGCTGGCCGCTTGCGCATCAGCCAACGTCAAGCCAAGGCTCCGATTGCGAAGATCTTTCAGGGTGTCTTGATCAATATCCTTGGCACGAACCAGGATGTTGTTCAAGCCAAGCTCCGCGACCATCTTCAGGGCTTCCCGCTTGCTTCCCTCGCCAACAGCGAGCATGGCGACAATGGCGCCAACGCCAAAAATCATGCCGAGCAAGGTTAGCAGCGTCCGCAGTTTCCGCCGTCCGAGTTCCTGTGCAGCTTCCTTCAGCAGTGCCATGTTCATGCGCGCTTGTCCTTCTTTTCGGCGGCAGGGGCGTCGGGCTCGGGCTTCGTTTCTAGGACATCAGTCAACAAAACGACAGCGCCAGCCGCAATTCCTGATTTGATTTCGCTTCGCGCCTGCGCGCGCCGGCCTACTTCCACGGGCACGGGTTGATCTGTTTGTCCTGCCAACCTCACAAAGAATTGCTCACCTTTCTGCTCCAAGGCCAAATTCGGGACCGAAAGTGCCTTTGCCTCGTCCACGAGCACGATCTCGGCGCGCACGGCTTGTCCGGCGGCGAGTCCGTGTTGTTTAACTACCGCTTCCGGGATCGCGGCATCCAGGTCGACGAACTTCACCGGTGAGCGCCGATCACGAGTGCTCGCATTGGCGCCAACGCGCGAGAGCTTCAGAGGAATCGTTTCGTTGATGCCTGCAAACCGCGCCTCAACTGCCATGCCGACCGCCATTCCAGAAGCCAGTGCTTGCGGCACGCTGAAGGTGACCAACATGGCAGACTCATTCGGGATCTCTGCAAAGTCCTCGCTCGCCCAAAGCGAGCTGCCGACTTGCGACTTGCTACCATCCCAGTTGGTCTGCAATTTGAAAACGCCATCGTTTGGTGCCGTCACGTCGAGCTCAGACAAAGACTGTTTCGCGCGATCGACCTGGGTGCGTACACTTTTTCCCTGCGCGTCGAGAAGTGCCTCGGCATTCTGGTTGCGCACCGAGGTCTGATCCTCACGCCAGCCCAAATAGCCGCGCTTGTCCTTCAAGAAATCGAGATCCTGGACCGCATCGAGGATCTGATTGCGGGCGAACGCTCCCACATCGGCATTCGCGTAGCGATTGGAGATCGTCAAATCGGTATCGACTTGCGCAAGTTCCGTTTGCAACCCCGCTTGGGCCACGTCCGCGCTCGCCTTGGTTTCCGCCTGTTTCAGTGCGGTACGGAGCAACTCCAGACTGGACTGGTCAAACTTGATCTGCGCATCCGGGGCATCAAAGCGCACCAGCACCTCACCCTGCTTGACACGCGAACCATCGGGAACCATCCAGATGATCCGTCGCTGTTCCCAATTGGTGCCGGGTACCTTCAGCACGGTGCGCTCGACGGCCTTGATTTCTCCGGTCGCCACCAAGGTCTCGCGCCAAGGACGTTCGATGATCGTTTCGGTGAGTGCAGCCTCTTCGCTGGCTCCGCATGCCGAGAGTAACGCGCAGCACAAGGTGGTCATCAGAATCGGGCGAATCATGCTTTGCGCTCCGCCAGGAATACCCGCACGCTGGCACCGGGTTTCAGTTTTTCATTTGGCTTATCGAGCGTCACCATCACGTCGAGCACGTTGATCGGCTCATTGTTGGATTTCGCACGGTAGGCCCGGCCGACTTCGCTAATCGTGCCAGAGAGCTGCACCGTACTGCCGCTCAATTCGATTCGAGCGGCCTGTCCAGCTTTGACTTGCAGCGATTTCGCCTCAGGCACTTGGGCACGCACCCGCAGGGTGCTGGTATCGGCAACCGTTGCCACAGATTGGCCCACAAATACTTGTGAGCCGGTAACAAACCGATCGCCATTCCAACCAGTCTGATGAATGACCATGCCGGCACGGGCGGCTGCGACGGTGAGGTTCTGCTGGCCTTCACTGAGCGCCGTGATTTCCGCCTGCAGCTGGCCCGCTTCGGCGCGAGTCAACGCCATTTCAGCTAGCCGCGCGCGGGCAAGCGCAGCGCGCTTTTGCGCCGCGATCTTGAACAGCGTCTTCGCCTCCTCGCGTTCAATCACAAATTTCGAATAGTCCACGCGGCGGATGAGCGATTCCGGTTGACTGGCTTTGCGGGCAGTCTTTTCAACTTTGGCCTCAGCTTCAGACACGGTCAAATCGGCCTGCTTTGCTGCTTCGGCGTGGTCGAGCGTCAGTTTTTCGATCATCTTCTGCTTTTCATTGAGCTGGGCGTTCTTCTCAGCGAGCGACGGCCCGAGTTCGGCTGTGTCGAACTTGGCAATCGGCATGCCCGGCTGCACCATGGTGCCTTCGGGGGTCAGCATCACAATATTGAAGTTCCAGGTATTCGGAATCATCGGCGGGGCAACGCTTTGGCTTTCGGCGGCTTCGATCTCACCTTGCAGAACAAGTGGCTCCCGGCTTGCCGATTGATCGACCGCGGCGGGGATCGTTTGCGTCGCGGGCGCGATCAGTGCGCTCATCCCGGGTTTCAAGGGCAAATCGATGCCGTCAGGTAGTGCCACAACCATCGTGTAGTAGCGACCGTCACCCCACGCTTTGCGCTGTTCGGGTGCCCCGGCAATGCGCACGATGCGACTCTGGAATTGTGCGTCAGGGAATGCATCAATGCGGAGTTGCACAGGCTTGTCGACGCTGAACCCGACACGATCAGACTCAAGCGCGTAGGCGCGAATGCCGAGGTTTCCGGGCGTCACAATCTCACCAACAATAAAGCCGGATTGCGCACTTTCACCCGTAACGAAACGACGGCCGTGCCAGGGATGGAATCCCGCAATGAACACGCCGTCCCGTTCAGCCTTGACCTCAACGCTCTGCAACTGCGCCTCGGCGACCACGCGCTGGACTTCGAGCTTCTGAATTTCCAAGCGGGCGTCTTCGCGCTTTCTGGCGACTGCTGCCTTGGCTTCATTCCAGGCCTTCTCCAACTGCACCAGATTGCGTTCGGTGCGCGCCAACTCGCCGGCGTAGCGATCGGCATCCAGCGCACTCAATTGCTCTCGCGGAATGGCCCCGTCGATTTTAGCCTTCCGATAGAGCGCATCACCTTGCACCCATGCCGTCTCGGCATCGATTGACTTGACTTCGAGATCGGCAATCTCTTTGTTCGTGCGCGCCCGCGCCTGCTCTATCTGCGTGCGCAGTTGTTCGGCCTGCTGCGCGGAGCTGCCAGCATCGATCCGCAGCACCACGTCGCCTTTTTTGACGGACTGGCCGTCGGCGGCCAGTGTCCGGAGCACCACGGGATTCGTGTTGGATTGTGGGCAGATCACCGGTTGCGCGTCTTCCGCAATGATCACGCCGGTGGCAAAGAACGGCCGCTCCGCGGCATTGAGGCTTGCCGCAGCCACCATGCCGGCAATCAATAGCGAATGCCAAGTATTCATGCGTGCTCCTCCCGTTCAATGAGTCCATCGCGTAAATAGACTCGGCGTTTAGCGCGTTCGGCGACGGTCGCGTCATGCGTCACGATCACGAGCGTCTGGCCGTCGCGATTCAATTCGTCGAGCAGCGCGAGCACATCGGTGGCACTTTTGGAATCGAGGTTGCCGGTCGGCTCGTCGGCAAGCAGCAGCGGCGGGTGCATCAGCAATGCGCGTGCAATCGCTACGCGCTGCATCTGGCCGCCCGACAATTCGCCAGGGCGGTGCTCAATCCGGTCGGCGAGGCCGACGCGCTCGAGCAGGCTCCGAGCCCGCGTCTCAGCATCCGGTACTGTCTTCCGGGCATAGCGAAGTGGCAGCAGCACGTTTTCCAGAACGGTGAGCCGCGGCAACAGGTGAAAGCTCTGGAACACAAATCCAATCCGTTCGTTCCGAAGCGTGGAGGCTTGATCGTCGGTATAGCGGCTGATGTCCTCACCTTCGAACCGGTAGTGGCCGCGGTCGGGATGATCGAGCGCACCGAGCACGTTCAGCAGGGTCGACTTGCCTGAGCCCGACGGCCCCAGAATGGCGACATGCTCGCCAGCGGCGATCTTGAGACTGACACCTGCCAGAGCACGTATCGTGTTGCCCCCTTGCAGGTAGGTTTTCTCGACTTCCTCAATATTGATCATCGTCTCTCAGTCTCATTGTTCTCTTGCTGCCCCGGACACCGTGCACGTAACCCGACTGCAGCAATACGCGATGTCGCGTGGCCGATGCGATCAACGCATGCAATCGGCAGGTTTCGCTTGCAACGTGTTCGAATTCAGCGCCCGCGTCGATTGGCGCATTTGGACGTCGCTCGGTACAGAAACGTGCTGATTGCGCCCGATCCCAAGTTGCCAAGCCAGTGCCGAACGACCCGGTGCCTGGGTTCCGCCTCGCCGATGGTCAATCTTCGGCACGGCAGCCCACGCAGAAGGCTTCGAGCGCTGGGTCGGCGAAAAGTTCCGCGTTCGGGCTGCCTTTGGATGGTGTGCCAAGTCTTGAGGCAAGCGCCGTCGGATTGTCGCCGATGGCCAACCGCCGTGGTATTCGCGCTCTGCGCGGATTAGTCGGCGCCCAAAAAAGCCGTCACCGCGGGCACAATCCGCTCGTGCGCATCTTCCAGTACATAGTGCCCGGCGTCTTCATAGACGCGGGTCAGTGCATTCGGGAAGTGGCGTTGAAAGGCGGCCAGGAAGGCATCGTCGAAGACGAAGTCATGGCGGCCCCAATGGATTTGCATTGGGGTGTTGGCAAACACGGTGAGTTTTTCGCCAGTTTCTTTGACCAACGCATAGCCTGGGTCTTCGGGGCGCAGCGGAATGTCCTGGACAAAACGTGCGGTGCTGATGCGATTGGCCCAGCTATTGTAAGGCGACAACAAGGCGGCCTTCTCGGCGGGGTCCATCTTGCGAAGCGTGCCATACCGCACAGCACCGCGCGCAAAGGCGTTGAAGCCACGAATGAGGAACGCGCCGAGCCACGAATCACGGCCCAGACGCAGCGTGAACGGCAGGCCGAGCTGTTTTGGATTCAGGAACGCGCCGGTGTTCAGCACCACCAACTTGCTGAAGCGGGCATGATGCTTGACCGCGTGCGCAAATCCAATCATGCCACCCCAATCGTGCACAATCAGGGTCCAGCCACGATCTGGCAGTCCTTCATTGGCGATCAAGTGATCGCACAGCGCGTCCAGGTCGGCCACACGTTGCTGAAGGCGATACGCGTAGTGGTGGTCGTCAGGTTTGTCCGACCAGCCCATACCGATGTGATCGGGCACGATGCAGCGATGCCGTTTGCTGAGTCCGGCGATCATTCGTCGGTAGTAGTAGCTCCATGATGGATTGCCATGCAGCATCAGCACCGGGCTGCCCTGGCCCTGATCAATGTAGTGCTGCTTCAGACCATTGGCATGGGTGAAATAGCGCGATTGAAAGTCGAATCCAGGGAGGCTCATGGCGGGTTCCAGAAACCTCCTAGTCTATCAGGCTTACGACTTGGGGCTGGCTAGCACCGGCGCAATCGTGGATGAACCATGAATTTTCCCCGGCTCCGGGCAAAAATCGTTCCAGAAAAGCCAATCCGTACCATAATGCGGCCATGGGATTGGATTCTGCGCACAAGGCTGGGTCAACGGGGCCAGAATCTTCTTGCACAACTGCCCGGCCTGGCGAATCCTGCCAATGCGGCGCCTTGCGCGCCCGACATAGACGCGATGGAGCACACCATGAAACGAACTTGTCTGATGCTGTCGATGATGACCCTGCTTTCGGCTCACGCTGGTGCCGAAACAATGGATGGTCGAGCCGAGCACGTGCAGCCGAAGCCCCAAGCACAGGCGCTGGCGCCCTTGCCTGGGCTGCAGGCTGCTGGCAGTGATCGCGATGTGCCGAGCAAGGACAATGTCATCGCCGATGATCTAGTCGTTCAGGGTTCCGGTTGCTTTGGCTTTGATTGTGTCAACAACGAGGACTTTGGCTTCGACACCATCCGCCTGAAGGAAAACAACCTGCGGATCAAGTTCGACGATACGTCCACCGGCAACTTTCCCGCCAACGACTGGCAGTTGACTGCCAACGATACAACCTCAGACGCCGCCAACCGGTTTTCGATTGACGATATCACCGGTGCCAAAACGCCCTTCACCGTGATGGCGGGTGCGCCCACCAATTCGTTGTTCATCGATCCCAACGGCCGCATCGGCTTGCGCACGGGAACGCCGGCACTGGATCTACAGATAACGACTGGGAACACGCCAGGCATGCGTCTCGAACAGACCAATGCCAGCGGTTTCACGGCACAAACCTGGGATGTTGCCGGTAACGAAGCCAACTTCTTCGTCCGCGATGTCACCGCAGGATCACGATTGCCGTTCCGCATCCGGCCTGGTGCGGCCAACTCCGCCGTTGACATCTCCGCGGCTGGCGTGGCCATCACCGGGGCCGGCGCGACGGCCAATCTGGATGTTCGTGAGACCGTCCTGGTGGGCACGCCGGATGCTTCCTTGCGCGTGAGCAATACCGCCTACCCATCGACCGAACAGGTTCGCTTCGAGGTCGACAGCGACGGCAATGTGACGGCACGCGGCGCGATCACGCAGTTGTCCAGCCGAACCAGCAAAGAGGGCTTTGTGGATGTCGATGGTCGTTCGGTGCTGGAGCGTCTGGCCGGCTTGCCGATCCGCGAATGGAACTACATTGGCCGTCCCGAGACCGACCGTCATGTTGGCCCCGTTGCTGAGGAATTTCATCAGGCGTTTGGGCTCGGCCAAGACGAACGTACGATTTCGCTTTCAGACATGGCCGGTGTCGCGTTGGCCGCTGTCAAAGAACTCAATACCGAGTTGCAGCGTCGCGATCAGCAGATCGCCGAGCAAGAGCGTCGACTGCGAGCGCTGGAAGCCAAGCTTGCCGAATTGACGCAGGACTGAGACATGAACCGGCTTCTATCGCGGTTACTCTGTGGGCTCGTGCTCGCAGGCATCGGGAGTTGGTCGCTTGCTGATGTGTTCACCTATGGGCCGACGGACGATGGCACCGGTCAACGAGTCAGCAACATCAACGTTGGCGCGCTTGGGGTAGAAGGGCCAGCCGTGACCATTGCTGGCAATGCGGTGGCCGTTGATGTAGCCAGCAACCGGCTGTACTTTGCGGTACCACAAGCCGGGGGCACTCAGATCCGGTTGCTGAACTACGGCACGACTGGCAATCACAGCGCGTTCTTGTCGGTGCCTGGGCATCGGATCACGCACCTGGAGCTTGATTCCAGTGGCGCCGCCCGGCTGCTTGCCGTCAGCATCCGAGAGTCCGACCAGCAACCTGTGCTCACGCCGATCAGCCTGTCGTCGCCTGCGTTCGGCACGAGCCTCCCGTTGTCGGGTCCGTTTGTGATGGGCGTGTCGGCATTTCGACCAAGCGATGACCGCTTCTTTCTGCTGAAGCAGGTGGGCACCGTGCAGAGCCTGGAGAGCATCGATGCCAACACGGGCGTGCAGACCTCGCTTGCCGTTCCTGCCGGGAATCGTATTGGCGAGTTGGTCCAGCATCCGCAATCCAATTCGCTCTACGCGCTGGTCGATCAAGATTCAGACCTGAGCACACACGTCGCCTTGCTGGTCACCGGCGCGTCGCTAACCTTGGGGCCCCTCGGGCCCACGGATACCGGTTGCTGCTTTGTGCTGGCCGGCCCGGCCATGATCGATGCGGGCGCGAATCGCCTGTATGCCCTGGCGCGTGACCGCACCGGCACGACGCCCACACTGCCGGTGGTGGTGAGCTTCGATCTAACAACGGGTGCCCGTGACCTGGAAGCGCTCAAGCGGGCAAATGCACTGTTTGGCGATTCCGGCGTGAACCTGCCGGAACTGTTCTCCGACGGCTTCGAATGAAGACCAGCCTCGGCACCCGAGCGTTGTGCTGGATGGGCCTCGGTCTGTTCTGTAGCACTGCAGGTGCCACGCAGTTCGTCGAGTTGGCTGCCAGCCGTGGTGCCGCCGTGACGTATGGCTTCAC
This sequence comes from Ahniella affigens, assembly GCF_003015185.1. Taxonomy (GTDB): domain Bacteria; phylum Pseudomonadota; class Gammaproteobacteria; order Xanthomonadales; family Ahniellaceae; genus Ahniella; species Ahniella affigens. The sequence goes on along the minus strand of NZ_CP027860.1, from coordinate 4,415,890 downwards.
CGACGGCTTTTGGCGCGGTGAGCAGATGATGACGGGTGGGGCCGCTGCAGGCGACATTGATGGCGATGGCGACGTCGATCTGATCGTCACGCGCGGCGGGCAGTATCGACCGGGCTCCAACACGGATTTTCTGCCGCCGGTGGTACTGCAGAACAACGGGCAAGCGCAATTCATGCCAGTTGATGCGGGAATATCTGCCGACCATTTGCCTGGCGGCGCGATTCATAACGGCGCGTATTTGTTCGACCTGGATGGCGACAACGACCTCGACTTGTTGCTTGGTGCCCTGGGTGCGCCACCCGAAGTCTGGAACAACAACGGCGTGGGCGGGTTCACGCGGCAAGTTCCGAATCCGTTTGCCAGTGTGCAGCGCGACACGTGGGGCATCAGTGCTGGGCTTCTGGATGCCGACCAACGGCTCGATTTGGTGCAGTCACATTGGACGATGGACCTGACCGGTCTCGGCAGCAATTCGCCTGGGCACATCTGGCTGCAGCCATCTGCGGGGCAGTTCGTGGACGTGACCGCGAGCGCTTGCTGTGTGGCGCTTCAACACGGTGCCGATCACACCTTCACCGCCACGTTGGCTGATGTCGACGCGGTGCCAGGAATGGATCTATTGTGGGCTGCAGATTTCGGCACGTCGCGCATGCTTCAAGGCAATGGCAGCGCCCAGTTCACATCGGTCGCGCCAGTTGGTTTGCCGTCGGATGAAAATGGCATGGGCAGTGCGCTCGCCGACCTCGACAACGATGGTGATCTCGACTGGTTTGTCACCAGCGTGTTCGATCCAACACCCACGAGTCCTGAAGACCCCGATGGCAATTGGGGCCACAGTGGCAACCGCCTGTACCGCAACGATGGCGCGACTTGGACCGAAGTGTCGCAGACTGCCGGCGTGCGCGATGGTGGCTGGGGCTGGGGCGCGTGTGCGGCAGATATCGATCTCGATGGCGACCTGGATCTCTTGAATACCAACGGGTTCTTCGGCGCGATGGCTGCCGAATTTCATCAGGACACCATCCGGTTGTTTCGCAATCAAGGCGACGGCACGTTTGTCGAATCCGCGGCCGCAGACGGTATGGCCGACGCGGGTCAAGGGCGCAGCTTGTTGTGTACCGACTTTGATGCTGATGGCGATATCGATGTGTTCGTGCAGAACTCGGGCGAGAACCTATTTGGCTCGGCAGGAACCAGCCGACTGTTTCTGAATCAAGGGCCGTTTGCGGGTCAAGGCCAGACGATCCGCCTCAAGCAGTCCGGTAGCAACCCGGATGCGATTGGCGCGCGGATTGTTCGAGACGCCGCCGATGGCAGCACGCAGCTGCGCGTGATTGCAGCTGGCGGCACGTTCCTCGGCAGTAATCCCGCCGAAGCGCATTTCGGCTGGACGGCGGCGCAAGTGCAACGTCGGCTCAAAGTGGTTTGGCCCGACGGCGCGGCGGAAGTGTTCGCCGCTTCGGGGGCACGCCTGCGCGTGTTGACCCGAGGCAGTGGGAGTGATTTGTTTGTGGATGAATTCGAGTGAGTGCCGCGTCGGCGCGTGCTGTCAGTGTTGTGGTTGCAGCGACGTTGGGCTGATTCGCGCATCAAAATAAATGGCCCGGACCGGAGGTCCTGCCTCCTGCGTCATGCCAGCAAAAGCTGGCATCCCTCTTCACTTTCGCACACAGATCGCCCCGGAACTTGGATTCCAGCTTTCCAGGCTGTGTGAAAACGACTTTGGCGGCTGCATTCCTGGCGTCTGACGCCATCGCAAGGGGCCTTGCTATGTTGGCGTCGTCCCGACGACAGTCGAGACCCAGAATACTTGCGGCACCGCGGCCAGATTGCCCTGGGTCCCGACTGTCGTCGGGATGACGGCAATGAGGTGGCGCCGCAAACTCCAACGGCTTTCACGCTGTCTGGTTCGCTGGAATCACAGCAACACCTCGATTGACGTTTGATGAGCGCAGTTGCTAACGCGAACTACCAGCGGTCATCCCGCGTCCACACCGCGCCTTGTTCCACTTTGACCGGAAAGCACGCAGTTGGCGAGTAGGCCGGTGCGCACAAGGCCTCACCCGTGCGCAGATCAAACTGCGCGCCGTGGCGTGGGCAAGTCAATACAAAGCCATTGCGATCGCCTGACGCGAGCTCGCCGCCATCATGGGTACACACATCCTCGATCGCGTAATACTGGCCGCCGACGTTGTAGACGGCGATCAGGACGCCATCGACGTCGACGACGCGATATTCATCGGGCAGCAGTTCGCCCGCAGCGCAGACGCGAGTCCAAGAATCGCCCATGTTCAAACTCCCGCGAACGCGTCGCGAGTCAGGTTCTCGGGCCCGTTGCTGGTTGCGCGCACGTTGTCCTCGATGCGAACACCGCCGAACTTCTTCATGCGCTCGATCTTGTCCCAATTCAGCGCCTTCCCGTGCTCGGTCGCCGCCAGTTTCTTCAGCAGAGTATCGATGAAGTAGAGGCCCGGCTCGATCGTCACGACGAAGTTCTCGCCAAGCGTGCGTGTCATGCGCAGATACGGGTGACCGTCGGGGCGAGCAATGAAGCCGCCGGTTTCGGACTCCTGGAAGCCCGCCACATCATGGACTTGGAGGCCCAGTGGGTGCCCGACGCCGTGTGGGAAAAAGGTACTGGTGATGCGCTGCTCGAGCATGGCCTCAACGCTCATGTTCACGTAACCGTGATCAGCAAGAATCTGTGCGACATGGCGGTGCGTATCGAGGTGGATGCCTGGGTATGACGCGCCGGTGCGCACCTGATCGCAGAGTGCCAACTGGGCCTGATCGACCGCCGCGATGAGCTCGCCAAACTCGGCATCGGCAAAGCTGTAGGTGCGCGTGATATCGGCGGCGTAGCCGTTCACTTCGGCACCCGCATCGATCAAAAAGGCGTGGTGCTCAGTCGGGACGCGCGCGTCCTGGTACTGGTAGTGCAGCGTGGCGCCGTGTTCGTTCAGCGCGACGATATTGGTGTACGGCAGATCAAACTCGTTGTGACCCGAGGCGGCCAAGTAGGCGCGATGAATATCGAGCTCGGAGCCGCGCTGGCGGAACGCGTGTTCGGCAGCGCGGTGGGCGTTGGTGGCGCGCTTCGACGCAAGACGCATGTTGGCCAGTTCATAGTCGGTCTTGGCCGAACGCGCCCAGTGCAGCGCATTGATCACGACTTCCGGGTTGTTGGGCGTCAGGCCAGGCAGCGCCGCATTGGCCTCGCCGATAATGGCGAGACGGCCGGATGTCGGAAGATGTTTGACTGCATCTGCCGGGTCGCTGATCAGACGGATATCAAAGTGGTTCACCCAAAACCCGCTCGGCGGCGACGGCGGGATATGCCAGTAATCATCCGGCTGGCAATACACCAACACCGGCTTGGCACCGGGCGTGAAATGAATCCAGCAATCGGTGTGTTGCGTCAGCGGCAGCCAGTACTTGAACTGCGCATTGACCGCGAACGGGTAGGGCCGATCATCTAAAAACCGGTAGGTGAGAATCCCGGATGGGATCAGCAAGTGATCATACCCGCCAAGTTCGAGCGCGCGCGTCGCGGCGGCCATCACCGATTGCAAATGTGCGGGGTAGAGCGCGGCGAGTTGCTGACTCATAAGGGCGATCTCCGGGAAAACCGCGATTGTGCCAGGGTGGTGATAGCGATGACATGGGTCGGATGGCCTGTTGTCAGTCGATCGGCGCGCCATTTGCGGGGAGAGGCATCTTTGTGGGAGAGGCAACATTGTGGGAGCGCCTTCAGGCGCGAAACAAGCTTGCGGCAAGTCTATTTCGGGCTCAAAGGACCTCCCGTCAAACACGTAATAACCCATTGGTTGTGCGAACCAATCAGTTGCGGTTGGTGACGATTCTGACCGCCAGTAACCCCCGCCCCGGGCCCTCCCCCGCGATCGCGGGGGAGGCAGCGCTCCCTCTCCCACGCGAGTGGGAGAAGGCCGGGGAGAGGGCTACTTGCCACACTGTGCCGTCGTGGAAATCGCCTACCGTCACTGACCGTTTGATGCGCGAATAAGCGCACCAGAGGGGCGGCTGGACTCCCACGCGAGTGGGAGCGGGCTGGGGAGAGGGCTACTTGCCACACTGTGCCGTCGTGAAAATCGCGCATCGTCACTGACCGTTTGATGCGCGAATAAGCGCATCTTCGGTGCGACTGGCCCTCCCGCAAAAACCAATGGTCCCGGCCGCCTCGCAAGTTTGCCCTGGACGCCGACCTTCGCCGGCATGGCGACAATAGCTCCTGCTCGCCTGATGTCCGCAACGCCTATTGGCGTCACCCCGGACTTGATCCGGGGTGAGGTTCAACCTTGCGACAAGCCATCAGCAGCGGCAGAAGACCGAGCCGCGATCAATCCTCGCCCTTGTCCAACACCACGACCACGCCAAACGCGCCGATCGACACCGTCCGCTCATTGACCGTTGTGTAGGACATCACGCCCAGCGTGTGATAGTTCGATGCAAACGCCGTCAGTGGACCCACGAGCAACACCTTCGACAGCGTCGACCGTTCCGACAACTGCGACTTGATTTGATCCCGATGCCGCTCCGGACTTGGGTTGGTCACCACGGCGATTCCGGCGACGATCGCCAGGCCAATAACCAGCTTCACGATTTTGCTCACGGGCTTCTCCTGCGATTCTGCGACCTTGACCCTAACAGAAGCCCACCGGCAACACGGTGAAAACCGTGCGCAGCGACATCCAGCTTCCCGGCAAATTGCGCCGGCTTGGTGCAAGCAGGCGTAAAGAATGTCCGGGAATATCAATAACGTATTGTTTGTAATGAATAAAAATACTTGGCACGGCGATTGCAGCAGTCCCCAGGCGCTTATCCCCTCATTCACCAAAGGAGTGCATCATGTCCGTTGAGAACGTCTTGAAGATGATCAAGGATCACGAGGTCGAGTTCGTCGACCTGCGTTTTGCCGACATGCGCGGCTTGCAGCATCACGTGACCTTCCCGGCCAAACTGGTCGATGCCTCGTTCTTTGAAGACGGCAAGATGTTCGACGGTTCGTCGATCTCGGGATGGAAAGGCATCAACGAATCCGACATGGTGCTGATGCCCGACCCGGGCAGTGCCGTGCTCGATCCGTTCACCGAGCACGCCACGTTGAATCTCGTCTGCGACGTGCTCGAACCGTCGACGATGCAAGCCTACTCGCGCTGCCCGCGCTCGGCCGCCAAGCGCGCCGAAGCGTTCATCAAGGCCAGCGGCATTGCCGACAGCGCCTTCTTTGGGCCGGAGCCGGAATTCTTCATTTTCGACAGCGTGCGCTGGCAGAACAGCATGAACGCAGCGAGCTTCGAGATTGAATCCGAAGAAGCCGCATGGAGCTCGAACAAGACGTTCGAAGCCGGCAACTCCGGCCACCGTCCGGGCGTCAAGGGCGGCTATTTCCCGGTTGCTCCGGTCGACTCGTTTGGCGATCTGCGCGGCGAAATGTGCAAAGTGCTCGAAGCCTGCGGCCTTGATGTCGAAGTGCATCATCACGAAGTCGCCACCGCGGGTCAGTGCGAAATCGGCACCAAGTTCAACACGCTCGTGAAGAAGGCCGATGAGCTCCTGACCATGAAGTACGTGATCAAGAACGTCGCGCACCGCAATGGCAAGACGGTCACCTTCATGCCAAAGCCAATCGTTGGCGACAACGGCTCAGGCATGCACGTGCACCAATCGCTGGCCAAGGCTGGCAGCAACCTGTTCTCGGGCGATGGCTACGGCGGCCTGAGCCAGATGGCGCTGTGGTACATCGGCGGCATCTTCAAGCATGCCCGTGCAATCAACGCGTTCACGAACTCCACGACAAACAGCTACAAGCGCCTCGTCCCGGGCTTCGAAGCGCCGGTGATGCTCGCCTATTCGGCGCGCAACCGTTCGGCATCATGCCGCATTCCGTGGGTGTCGAGCCCGAAGGCACGTCGCATTGAAATCCGATTCCCGGATCCGATGAACTCGGGCTACCTGGCTTTCACAGCACTGCTGATGGCCGGCCTCGACGGCATCCGCAACAAGATCGACCCGGGTGCGCCGATGGACAAAGACCTGTACGACTTGCCGCCAGAAGAAGCGAAGAACATCCCGCAAGTGTGCCATTCGCTCGATCAGGCCCTCGAAGCGCTGGACAAAGACCGCGAGTTCCTGAAGGCCGGTGGTGTGATGACCGACGACATGATCGATGGCTACATCGAACTGAAGATGCAGGAAGTGACCAAGTTCCGCGCGGCCACGCATCCGCTGGAATTCCAGATGTACTACTCGATTTGATTCGAACAAACACAGGCGCGGTCGATCCACCGCGCCTGGCCTTTGGTTCTCCCTTCAACCCCGCTTCGGCGGGGTTTTTTCTGCCTGCGATCTGGTCGATTGCGCGGTGTTTCTTGTAGGAGCTGCTTCAGCCGCGAACCAATCTCGCCGCAAGAATGTTCGGGCCTGAAGGCCCTCCTACAGAAAGCGACAGGTCTTGCCGCGAGCTTGGTTCGGGCCTGAAGGCCCTCCTACAAGCAGTAGGTGGTCCCACTACAAGCTTGGTTCGGGCCTGAAGGCCCTCCCACAAAAGGCTTCAGGCCATACCGAGGGCGACTTGGATCGCGGTTTTTGTGGGAGCGGCTTCAGCCGCGAATCAATCTGGCCACAAATCCTGAAAACGGAAATCGAATGCAAATTCCCGCTTACCGAAACAAATGTCAAAAAAGTTGATCCCGATGCACGCACGATTCCGTACTCGATGATCAAAGGCGCTCACACACGGATCGCCGTAGCCATTCAATACGGAAGCAATCACGATGGATCACTTGGTTAACGACATCCTTTCCAAACCTCGCAAACGCCCTGCTGCGCCGCGCACAAACGACAAGCCGCATCCCATGCGCCACTGACGCACCTAGCCGCGTGCCGCCGGCGAAGGCAGCTGGCAGGCAACCCCCAAACATGACGAAGCACTGGCCAACACCAGAGGCAACGACGGCTGCTGCCTGTTGATTCGAGGTAGCACCCATCAGCCATGCATCGCAGGTGCGCTCGCATGCTGTCCATGAAAGGCAACCAAACCACGGAGCACCTGCCACTCCGGCTTCGATTCGCTCACGGCTGCCGACGATCGAACCGTCCCAAGCAAGCGACATTGAGGCATCTGGCGGTATCAAGAACCTTCGATCGCAGACGCGACACGAAGGCATGTTCAAAGCGAGCAATCGCGTTCACATCGAAAAGAGTACTTACCAATGAACCAAACGACCCCAATGACACACCACCAGCAAATCGCGCGCCGCGTGTTAATGCTACCCGCCACGCTGACTATTGCCTTGGCACTCAGCGCGTGCGCACCAGATCAAGCAGGCAGTGACCAAGTCAAAGACATCAACGTCAATGTGGCAGCCGCAGCCGATGAGAAGTACCGCACACTGGCGCCGAATGCCGGTGGCCTGAAACCTGCGACCCGCGCCGAGATCGATCAGGAAGTCGCGGACTACATGGCTGAGAACAACATGATGGGCTGTGCGATCGGCATCACGCGCGACCATCAGATCGCGTATCTGCAGGGCTATGGCAAGGCCGACAAGGCGACGAACCGCGCGTTCACGGTTGCCACGCCATCGGCGATCGGCTCAATCTCCAAGACATTGACGGCGCTGGGTGTCATGGCCTTGGCCGAGGACGGCGAGTTGTTCTTGGATCAACCGATCCTGCAACAGATGGATCTACTGCCCTCGCAAATGCCCGTTGGTTGGGGCAATCCCACCGTCCGCCAAGTGTTGGCGAACGTCGGTGGCTTCGAGAACGTCATGCATTGGCATGTGCCGACGTTCTCAGACGAAGCGGGTATCAACGCCTTTTACCAGATCATCGATTCTCCTGGTCTGCAGCCGCGCCTCGTCTATGAAAGCTATCGTCACGAAGCTGCAAACTGGTCCATTGCCAAACTCAACAAGCCAAACTATTCGAATGTCGGCTTCACGTTGCTCGGCGCGCTGATCGATCAACGAACCAAGAAGCCTCACTTTCCGGCGTCGATGCGCGGATACGAACGGTACGTTTGGCATCGCGTCGGGCGCGGTCATATTGCGTCCGCCAATCCAACCCTGATCACCGCGGCGCTCGGTACCCATTTCCGGAATCAGGACATCAAGAATCTCGCCCATGGCTATCATCCAGACGGCAGCTTGTTGGACTTGAACGGCTGGGGCTGGGAAGGCCCTTCTGGCGGATGGGTGATGACTATTGGTGACCTCAGCCGCTTGATACTGATCCTGCAGTCCGATGCCGTGATTCCGAAAACCAAGATCGACACCGAGATGCGTCAGAACTTCGGGGCCTACCCGACCGGCATCAATGCTAAAGCCGGCCTCGGCTTGGAACTCGCGCTCGACGGCAAATGGTTTGGCAAAGGCGGTGGCATTCGCGGTTACGTTGCCGATGTGCAAATCTGGCCTCGTGCGAACACGGCAGCCACCTACACCTGGGGCATTGCCCACATGTGCAACCAGGGCACCTCCGAGCGCGGGCTGTCCAAGCGCTTGCGTGATCTGCTCATCTCGCTTGAAGACGGCACTGGCTTCGGTAACACGCCTGTGGAACCAGGTGCTTTGGAGACCACGAACGATCTGGCCACCACCTACGAGCCGCTGATTCGCCGCATGGCCGCGCAGTACTTGGCGAACGCAGCATCGCCGGAACAAGCCTGGTTGCTCGCCAAGCGAGACCTGTCCCGCGACCCGACTGGCGCACTGATTGCCCGCCATTTGGAAGCTGGTGACGTCGATGCCGCGCTCGCATTGCTGCCGCGTTGGCAGGGTGCGAAGACGTCCGCCGCGGCAGTCGAAGCACAGCGCTTGCTCAACGAAGCGGAAGCACGACGCCGCGAACAAGCCACGATCAGCACCGTGCACTAAGACTTGTACGACCGCGTTCTCAAAACCATAGGAAGTAAAGCGACCAAGACGACGAAACGAATCCAAGGAACGGATCGAGGGCTGTTCAAGTCGGCGACTCGGAGTGCGCCCGACCTGATCACACCAACACAACCGCCCATTTCCAAACCCCGCTTCGGCGGGGTTTTCTTTTTGAGGACTCGCCTCGGTTACGCGGGAGGCCGAAGCGCTCGCACTCGTTGTTGTCATGATCCTGGAAGCCGCGCAGCGGATTCCAGGATCCAGGGCAATCTGGCGACATGCCAGCAAGACTCAAGCCCCCCAAACAGGCTGTGTGAAAAAGGCGTTGGCAGCAGCGTTCATGGCGTCTGACGTCATAGCAAGGGACCTTACTCTGTTGGCGTCATCCCGACGAAAGTCGGGACCCAAAATAGTTGCGACACCGCAGCCAGATTTCCCTGGGTCCCGACTTTCGTCGGGATGACGGCGATGAGGTGGCGTCGCAAACTCCTACCGTTTTCGCACAGCCTGCAAAGCGCGCTTACCAAGAGGCATCGGCCGCAACCAACTCGTCGCGACAAACCAAGCCACGGCCTGAGACAATCACCACTCACAACACGAGCACAGGCCAATCCTCATGCCCAACATCGCCACCGGCAGATTCGAAGTCCGCCTCCCCACGCTACCGGTCGAAGGCGAACCAGAGAACGGCCCCATGGGACGCCGCAGCCTCGTCAAACGCTTCATGGGCGACCTTGAGGCCGGCGGCTCGGGTCAAATGCTGATGGCCATGGGGCAAGTCCCAGGCTCTGCGGGCTATGTTGCCGTCGAGCGCGTGACCGGGAATCTGCATGGCAAGGACGGCAGCTTCGTGCTGATCCACCGCGGCATCATGAATCGCGGTGAGCAAGAACTCCTGATCACCGTGGTTCCCGATTCCGGCACCGATGCATTGACCGGCATCACCGGCACGTTTCGGATTCGGATCGAAAACGGCGTGCATTACTACGACTTCGAGTACGAATTGCCTGAGGTTTGAGCGGAGTCGTCACGGTGCAATCCGTGTAGCCCCGCAAGCAGCCCTTATGCCAGCCTTCTCCCGTTCGCGCGGGACAAGGGGAAGTGTTTGCTTCTCGCAAGATTGCCCTGGATCCCGGAAACCGCAGTGCGGTTTCCAGGATGACGGCAATTGGTTGTGGGGTTTTGTCGTGCGGCTGGCGCCGAGGGGGTGGTTCGGTCAGTGGTGACTTGCGAGGACGATGGTGTGGTGGTCGCAGGATTGCTCTGGGTCGCGACTAGCGTTCTGAATGGCGAATGGGGCGGACTTGTCGCGAGTAGCGCTCATCCCGGCCTTCTCCCGCTCGCGCGGGAGAAGGCGAAGTGCTTGCTTGTCGCGGGATTGTCCTGGATCCCGGAAACCGCTGCGCGGCTTCCGGGATGACGGCATTTAGCGCGGGTGATTCGGTTGTGCGGCTGGCGGCTGGTGTGGATTGGTCGTAAGTAGCCCTCTTCCCGGCCTTCTCCTGCTCGCGCGGGAGAAGGAGACGTGTGGCTTACGGCGCTTGTGTGGTGATCACCGGCGCGCGGGTTGTAGGGTTCGCGTTCGCGGGCATCGGTGCGCCTTTCGGGAATCGGCGGATGAGAAACACGCGGGCGGTCCAGGCGATGACGACGGGGCCAAACCACGCGAGGTTCTGGAGGAGGGGGCCGCTTAGCATCGGGAGTAGTTTCGGCAGGCCAATCGACAGGAACGCAATGTGGGTCGCGATGGCATTGCCGAGCATGGCGTCCATGTGGGCTTCGCGCCACCACAGGCGATGTTCGGGGCCGCGGCGGAGGCCTTGATACATGCGGTAGCCGGAGATCATGCCGATCACGGAGAAGCCCATCAGAATCGTGGCTTGGGTTTGGATGCCGACGATCAAGGTGATCACGCCGGCGATAGGTGTTAGCACCATCAGCGCGCGATACATCGGGCCGGTGAATCCGGCGAAGCTCTGTTTGTTGCGGACGGCGCTCCAGGCCAGCCACATGGCATTGCCGGTGATGACAAGCAGGTAGGCGAGGAAGATGGCTTGCTCAACCAAGCCGATGCTGTAAGCGAGGGCAGCCATCGGGAAGCCGGTGGCGAGAATGCCGCACATGGCGATCAGGTAGACGCGTCCGGTCCATCGATGGGCATTGCTGCCTTTACGGGCGAAGCCGGCGAGCCAGAAGGTGATCAAGGCCAGGGCACCGATCCAGGCGTGGGCGTACTTCAACAGGGCATACATTGCGGGTCTCCATGCTTGCGTTCGTCGCCGGGGTGGCGATGGTGGGCATCATCGGATGCGCCTTAGTTCTTCGAGAGATGCTCGAAGTCACCCTGGGGACCTGCCGGAAGTCACTTCGTTCTTGAAGGGGTTGCAGGTGTGCCGCCTGGTTTGGCTTCGTTGGGGTAGAGCTTGTGTCCTACAGTGCGCGGAGCGCGGTACGTCGAGGGGGCAGACACAGGGGGCTGCCCCTGCGGCATGGGCGGTGCGACGGTCTTGGCGGGCGCTGGGGTTGTCCGAACAAGAATGGTTCGCATGACCGATGGCCAAATCCGTCTCAGGTATGACCATCGGTCCATGGCGTGGCGGCGGGGGCGCGTTAGATTCAGCAGGCTTCGGTGTCGGGTCCGGAGATCACTCAACTCAGGGAGAGTCACATGCGTTGTTCCAACATGCTCGCGGGATGGATCCTCGCGCTGCTGCCCTTGGCTGCCTCAGCCATGACTGCAGATGAATTGATCCAGAAGAACATCGAAGCGCGGGGTGGTCTCGCGGCGATCCAGGCGGTCAAGTCAGTCGTGCTGACGGGCAAGTTTCGTGGCGGTGGCGGCTTTGAGGCCGACTTTGTGCAAAAGACCGCGCGCCCCGGCATGTTGCGGAACGAATTCAGCCTGCAGGGCATGACCCAGATTCAGGCTTACGATGGCAAGGACGCTTGGCAGATTTCGCCATTCGGTGGGCGCAAGGACCCCGATAAATTGCCGGACGATCTGAAGAAGGTGTTTCAGGTCCAGGCCGACCTCGATGGTCCGCTGATCGACTATGCGACCAAGGGCAACAAAGTCGAGTATCTCGGCACAGAAGATGTCGACGGCACGCTGGCGCACAAGCTCAAGGTGACGCTCGCCACCGGCAACGAGATCACGTACTTCTTCGATCCGGACTACTTCCTCGAAATCCGCACGCAAAGCAAGACGTTTGTCCGCGGTACCGAGCAGGAGTCGGAGACCGATCTTGGCGACTACGAGAAGATTAACGGGGTGTACTTCCCCATGGCGATCGACTCGGGCGCGAAGGGTTCGAGCAGCGACGAGAAGGGCAAGGTGGAAGTGACCAACGTGGAGGTCAACACCGCGCTCGATCAGGCGCAGTTCGCCTTTCCTGCAACCAAAGCCAAGCCATAAGGAGCCGGCACATGAACAAGCAATGGATGATTGGCTTGCTCGCGCTTGGCGCGGCAGGTGTGACACAGGCAGGATTCGATGCCACGGCGATCAACGGATTGGGCGTGCGCAATATCGGTTCGGCACAAATGAGTGGCCGCGTCAGCGCGGTCGCGGCTTACAACGAACAAGGCAAGACCGTCGTATTTGTGGGTGCAGCGAGCGGCGGCGTGTGGAAGTCTTCGGACGGCACCACAACGTTCAAACCGGTATTCGACAAGCAGCCCGTGCAGTCGATCGGCGCTATTGCCGTTGCGCCGAGCGATCACAAGGTTGTTTGGGTCGGCACCGGTGAATCATGGACGCGCAACTCGGTATCGATCGGCAATGGCGTGTATCGCTCGGTCGATGGCGGCGAATCGTGGACCAATATGGGGCTGCCCGAATCAGAACGGATCAGCAAGATCCTGATCCACCCGACCGATCCGAACACTGTCTATGTCTGCGCGCCTGGAAAACTCTGGAGCGACAGTGCTGAGCGCGGTCTGTACAAGACGAGTGATGCTGGCAAGACTTGGACACAAATCCTGAAGGGCAGCAACTTGTCGACCGGCTGCGGCGGCATGAGCATGGACCCAAAGGATCCGAATGTGATCTTTGCGTCGCTGTGGGACTTTCGCCGACAGGGCTGGACCTTCCGCTCGGGCGGCGAAGGCCCGACTGCGAAGAGTGGCAGTGGGTTGTTCCGTACGGCTGATGGCGGCAAGACGTGGTCAGAAGTCGGTACGGGCGACAAGGGTTTCGGCCCGAAGCCCTATGGGCGCATCGAAGTCGAGGTAGCGCCGTCGGATTCAAGCATCGTTTATGCCGTGGTTGAGTCGACTCGCAGTGCGCTGTTCTATTCGGCTGACGGTGGCAAGACTTGGGAAGAGCGTGATCGCAGTCAGTCGATGGTCTGGCGCCCGTTCTACTTCTCGAACCTGATCGTCGATCCGCTCAATGCCCAGCGGGTGTTCAAAGTCAATCTGGGCCTGATCGTCTCGGACGACGGCGGTAAGAGCTTCAGCGGTGCCGGTGGCAGCGCCCATGGTGACTGGCACGATGTGTGGGTCAATCCAGACAACACGCAGCACATCATCGGCGGCGACGACGGCGGTCTGTGGGTGTCCGTCAACGGCGGCACGCTGTGGCACAAAGTACACAACCTGCCGATCTCGCAGTTCTATCACGTGAGCGTCGACAACAAAGACCCGTATCAGGTTTACGGTGGCCTGCAGGACAACACCAGTTGGGTGGGCGATTCGATGTATCCGGGTGGCATCACCAATTCGCGTTGGGAACCGTTCTCGGGTGGTGACGGCTTCTGGGTATTCAGCGATCCGGCCGATCCAGAGTACGCCTATTTCGAGTCGCAAGGCGGCACGATTGCTCGGGTCAATCGCAAGACCTTGCAGCAGCGCGATATTCAGCCGAAGTCAGACAAGGCGGGCGAAAAGCTCCGCTTCAACTGGAACGCGCCGATTCATCTGTCGCCGAATGAAAAGGGCACGCTCTACATCGGTGCACAGTTTCTGTATCGGACGCGCGATCACGGGCAAAGCTGGGACAAGATCTCGCCAGACCTGACGACGAACGATCCGAACCGCCAGAAGCAGGAGCAGTCGGGTGGCATTACCGTCGACAATTCCGCGGCAGAGATGCACACGACGATCTACTCGATCAGCGAGTCGCCGAAGAACGGTCAAGTGATCTGGGTCGGTACCGACGATGGCAACATCCAGGTCACCCGTGATGGCGGTAAGACTTGGACGAATACAGTCAAGAATCTGAAGGACGCCCCGAAGACCAGCTGGGTCAGCTGGGTCGAAGCGAGTCCGCACCACGATGGCACGGCCATGGTGACACTCGATCGCCACACGGTTGGCGATATGACACCGCATGTGTTCATCACGCGCGATTTTGGCCAAACCTGGACCCGTATCGCGAGTGCGAGCCAGGGTGTCCGCGGTTATGCGCATGTGATCAAGTTCGATCCGATCAAGCCGGAGATTTTCTACCTGGGTACCGAATTGGGTCTGTTCATGTCGATCGACGAAGGTCAGCACTGGGCCGAGTTCAAGGGCGATAACTTCCCATCGGTTGCGGTTCGCGATCTCGTCGTGCATCCGCGCGATCATGATCTGGTGATTGGCACGCATGGCCGCGGTATCTGGATCATCGACGATCTGACCCCGCTGCGCGCCACCACCCCTGCGGTGCTGGAGTCGGAAGTCAGCTTCCTGTCGAACCGTCCGCAAATTCAGAAGATCCAGGCGTTTGGCGGTTGGCCGGTCGGCGATGCAATGTACTTCGGCGAGAATCCCTCGCAGGACATCGTCATCAGCTATTTCCAGAAGACGCGCCACTTGTTTGGCAAGTTGAAGCTGGAAGTGCTGGATGCCGAAGGCAAGGTCGTCGATACGCTGCCGGCTTCCAAGCGGCGCGGCTTGAATCGGATTTCCTGGGCCATGCGCGGCAAGCCGCCACGCGTGCCAACCGGCGCCAGTGTGTCGGGTGCGGCAACGGTGGGGCTGCGCTATTTGCCGGGCGACTACACATTGCGGTTGACCAAGAATGGCAAGGTGTATGAGCAGAAGCTCGTGATCGGTATGGACCCGAAAGCCACGTACAGCCTCGACGATCGCAAGGCGCAGCATGCAGCGGCGCTTGGCGTTCAACAGATGTTCGAGCGGATGAGCAATTTGAGCGATCAGATTGTGGGACTGCGTGAGGAGGCCAAGGCCAAGGCCGCCGCGTTGCCGGAATCGGACAAGAACCGTAAGAAGCTCCTCCAATTGGCCGACGCGGCTGACGCATTGCGAAAGAAGATCGTCGCCACGACGGAAGGTGGTGCGATCACGGGCGAGGAACGGCTCCGTGAACACACGGATCAGCTCTATGCAGCGGTCGTGTTCTGGGAAGGCCGGCCGGGCGACTACCACTTGAAACGAAAGAGTGTGTTGGAAGGCGAGTTGGCGGATATGGAAAACGAGCTGAAGACGCTCCGCGAGAAGCAGGCCAAGCCGCTGGCGTTGGCCCTTCAAGAGGCTGGTCTGAGCTTTGATCCAGATGCGGTTGCCGTGGCGTCCGGCAGCGGCGGCGGCAGCACCGAGTTCGCGGCGGAACTGGGGCAATTCCTCGGTCGGCGCGACTTGCTCGAATTTGCCGGCGCGAACCGCGAAGAGCGCGACTGAAGCCCGAAGACAGCAGGCGTTACCGAGAGCGCCATGCCTCGGTAACGCGGCGTCTTGACGGCATCCGTCGATCTGGAGTCCGAATTGGTGAGTGCCTAACGCCGATCGGCGTGACCGCAAATCGTCGGACTCGACGTGCCACCCACATCTGAGTCCCCGTGGATCGGGGCCTCAGACGGAGGTGTGCTGCCCTGCAACAATCTTTTTCGGTGTTATCCTCGTGCCTTGCTCATTGCTCGGGCAAGTCCATGCGGGAGAAAACACCATGAATCGCCTTACACGTCGTAACCTTTGCGCTGCTGTCCTCAGTCTGCTGCCGGTATCGGTACTCGCGGCCGAGACTCAGGGTTCGTACCTGATCACGTTTGCTGAAAAAGGCATGCTGGAACACCAACAATCGGTGGCGCCAGCGGAACGTTTCAATGCTCGCTCGGCGGATGCCCGGGCCTATCAGCAGACTCTGATGGCACACCAACAGGCGTTCCGCGCCGACATGGGGCAGGCGCTGTCCCGGTCCGTGAATGTTACGCACTATTATCTGGCGACCCACAGCGGCATGGCGGCGCAACTGACCGCTTCCGAAGCGCAGGCAGTCCGGCAAATGCTCGGGGTCGAGTCGGTTGAGTTGGCCCAAGACGAGACCATGGACACGTACCGAGGCCCGACATTCATTGGCGCCGACAGTATCTGGAGTGGCGCACAAGTCCCGGGTGGTCTCGGCACCAAGGGCGAGGGGATGGTCATTGCCGTGCTCGACAGCGGTATTGTGTTCCCGCACCCGTCGTTCAACGATGATGCGGCCTGTGGTCACGGCGGCGCGAATCCGCCGAAGGTCCTGTCGCGCCTGGACTGTTCCAGCACCGATGTGTCAGGCCTGTGCAATGGCGCCAATCCGCTCGATACGGATGGTCACGGTAGCCATACGGCCAGTACGTCGGGTGGCAACACCCTGACCAGCAGCGCCTCGCCGGCGCCGCCCATCCCAGCTGGTTTCACGTCGATTTCGGGTGTTGCGCCGTGTGCGAACCTCCGCATCTACAAAGTCTGTCCGGGCTCGACCTGCCCTGGTGCCGACATTCAAGCCGGCATGAACAGCGTGCTCCTGCATGGCGATGTGGATGTCATGAACTTCTCGATTTCTGGCGGCCGCAGTCCGTGGACGGACAACGATCGACGCAAGCTGGATCTGGTCAATGCCAACGTGCTGATCGCGGCCTCGGCCGGCAATACCAGCACCTCGGTGCCAGACCCGGTAGGGCAGGTGAATCACCTTGGCCCTTGGGTCATGAGCGTGGCTGCGTCCACGCATGATGCGATTGCGAACGGCCTGGGTTCTGCCGCGGGTCCGGGTACGCCGCCCGCGAATACTCAGAATCTGCCGTTGTCAAAGGGTAGTGCTTCGCCGAATGGCACCTCGGTCGTCGCAATGCCGATCCGGCACTTCCTGGGCCAAGGCACCGCCGAAGGCTGTACGCCGGGCGAAGACACGGCACCTGCGAATACGCCGACCATTCCGGCTGGCTTCTTCAATGGTGCCGTGGCATTGATTCAGCGCGGCAGCTGCCCGTTTACGAAGAAGGTCCAGAACGCGTTCAACGCGGGCGCCCAATTCGTAATCATCCGCAACAACACGGCGACGGCGTTCAGCATGAACACCACCGGTCAGCCGAACGTGCCAGCCTATTCGCTGGAGCTCACGCAAGGTAACAACCTCACCTCGTTTGTCGATGCCAATCCGACTACCGCGACCATCAATATCACTCTGTTTGCGGGCGACGTGCTCGCCAACTTCAGTCTGCGTGGGCCGTCGCCGGTTGGGTTCGACAATCTTCAGAAGCCCAATATCACGGGGCCGGGTGTCAACATTCTCGCGGCCACAACCGACGTATCCGGCTATGGCAACCTCAGCGGCACGTCGATGTCGAGTCCGCACCTCGCTGGTGCTGCGGCGTTGATTCGCGATATCCACCCCACCTGGTCCGTGCCGGAAGTGATCTCGGCGCTGATGACCACGTCCAAGCTGCCTGGCACCGATGACACGCTGCTCACGCCATGGGATTTTGATGACGTGGGCACCGGGCGCGTTGATCTGACCAAGGCCGCCAAGGTGGGTCTGGTCATGAACGAGACGAACGCGAACTTCCTGGCGGCCAATCCAGCGGCTTCGGGCGATGTCCGCACCCTGAATCTGCCGTCGATGCGCGACATGGCCTGCACGCCGTCCTGTACGTTTACGCGTACGGTTCGGAGTGTTTCAACGAGTCCAGAGACGTGGGCCGTGGTGGCCGAATCGCCAACAGGATTTGTCGCCGAAGTATCGCCCTCCAACTTCACGATTCCTGCAGGCGGAACACAAACGCTGACCTTCACGTACACCCCGCAGTTGGGCGAAACTGGTGCGAGCATTCGCTTTGCACCCGTTCGGATCAATCTGCCGCTGCTAGGCGCAGTCGAGGGTGGGTTGTCGTCGGCCCCTGAGCAGGTTCTGACGGTTGCGGTCAAGGGTGTTGGTCCCTCGATCAACTTGTTCTCGAACAGCTTCGAATAAAACCGAAGCGTTGGCGAGCGGTTGCAAACCAGGGCGCCGGTGTGCAAACACCGGCGCTTTTCGTTAAGTGGATTTGACCAGCGCCAAGCCAACACAAAGAGCCTTCTGGTCGCACCGAAGGTGTGCTTATTTGCGCGACTAGGTGGTGGTGACGATGCGCGATTGTCACGACAGCACAGTGTGGCAAGTAGCCCTCTCCCCAGCCCGCTCCCACTCGCGTGGGCGTCCAGCCGACGCTTTGGTGTGCTGATTCGCGCATCAAACTTTCAGCGACGATGCGCGATTGTCACGACGGTGCAGTGTGGCAAGTAGCCCTCTCCCCAGCCCGCTCCCACTCGCGTGGGAGAGGGAGCGCTCCCTCCCCAGCGAGCGCGGGGGAGGGGGTTACTTGCGATCAGGTTGGTCAACCAGATCAAATTGGGAATGCTTCGGAAGACAATGAGGCGTTTCATCTCGATCAGCGTGTCGTAGCCGTTGTTCCGTGACTTGGCCGCAAGTCTGATCAAGTGGCGTCATCTTGCCGCAGGCGTTGGACACAAGGAATGCGGCGCGGCGCGCGGCTGCTGTCGCAAACGGATCTGATCACGAGTGAAATCGAGGTTCGTCGATTTGCGAACCAGCTGTCACCACGACGCAACTGCGTCACTAGCGACGACCAAACGCGAAGCCAGTCGCAGCCGTATCCTGCGATGAGCGCCAGTTTGTCAGGTCGGTCAGTTCAAGCCGAATGCGCGGTCACCAATCCATGCTGAATCGCAAAATGCGCCAACTCCACATCGTTATGCACACCCAGCTTTTCGCATGCGTTGTATTTGTGCGTGGCAATGGTCTTGACGCTCAGATGCAATCGGTCAGCGATCTCGCCCATCGCTTCGCCTTTTGCGAGCGCCATGACGACCTCGGTCTCGCGCCTGGACAGCAGATCCAGCACATTACCTTGCTTGCCGGTTGCGGCCTCCAGCGCAATGGCTTGCGCCGCATCCGGGCTAATGTAGCGACCGCCACTGGCGACGCGTCGGATCGCGCGTAGCAGCTCCTCGGCAGGGCAGGCCTTGGACAGAAAACCCAAAGCGCCGGCCTCCAGAAACTTCTTCGGCACCGGCATCGCATCTTGCGCCGTCAGCGCGATGATCCGCGCTTCCGGCTGGTTTCTGAGAATGCGGCTGCACGCCTCGAGTCCACTGATCCCGGGCAGGTGCATATCCATCAACAGCACGTCCGGACGCAGTTCGCGGCAGAGCCGGACAGCGTCCTCGCCGTTCTCCGCCTCGCCGATCAGCTCAATGTCAGCATGGCTGCTCAGGATCAATCGAAAACCCGTACGCACCAGGGCGTGGTCGTCGACGATCAGGAGCCGGATCATGGTGGCAAGCGGCTCCTGCTCAAGCCTTCGGTGCGTCGCGCAACTCGCGACGAAGGATCTTGCCAACATTCGACTTCGGCAAGCTGTCGCGGAACTCGACGATCTTGGGCTGCTTGTAACCGGTCAGGTTTTCGCGGCAATGCGCCTTGATGGCCTCGACGCTGAGGTTCGGGTCCTTCTTGACGATGACGATCTTGACCGCTTCGCCCGACTTGTCGTCCGGCACCCCGACGGCGGCGACTTCGAGTACGCCCGGGTGCGTGGCAATCACGTCTTCGATTTCGTTCGGGTACACGTTGAACCCGGAGACCAGAATCATGTCCTTCTTGCGGTCGACGATGAAAAAGTAACCGCCTGCATCCATCTTGGCGATGTCGCCAGTATGCAGCCAGCCGCGCTCGTCGATGACCTTGGCGGTTTCTTCCGGGCGTTGCCAGTAGCCACGCATGACCTGCGGGCCTTTGACGCACAACTCGCCCACGTCGCCTTGTGGCAGCTCGTTGCCGGCATCGTCCTGAATCGACACGATGGTGGAGGGCACTGGCAATCCAATCGCGCCGTTGTATTCCTTCAAATCGAGCGGGTTCATGCACACGGCGGGCGAGGTTTCGGTCAGGCCATAGGCCTCAACCAGCGTGCAACCGGTGACCTTCTTCCAACGCTCAGCCACCGCGCGCTGCACGGCCATGCCGCCGCCAAGAGACAGCCGCAGATGCGAGAAGTCGAGCTGGTCAAATCCTTCCGTGTTCAAGAGGCCATTGAACAGCGTGTTGACGCCGGTAATGGCCGTGAAATTGATCTGGCTCAGTTCCTTGACAAAGGCCTTCATGTCACGCGGGTTGGTAATCAGTACATTGAGGCCGCCCAAGCGAATGAACACGAGGCAGTTCGCGGTCAACGCAAAGATGTGATACAGCGGCAGCGCCGTGATGATCACTTCTTCGCCGCGCCGCGTATTGGCACCGATCCAGTCTCCTGACTGCAGCATGTTGCCGATCAAGTTGCGGTGCGTCAGCATGGCGCCCTTGGCGACGCCCGTGGTGCCGCCGGTGTATTGCAAGAACGCGAGGTCGTCATGGGTGAGGCTTACCTTCGGCGCCGGTTGGCGGGCACCGAGTGACAGGGCTTCGCGCAGACGCACAGCGCCCTTGATCTGGTAGTCCGGGACCAGCTTCTTCACGTACTTCACGATGAAGTTGGTAATTGCCGATTTCGGAAAACTGAGCAGGTCGCCGACTGCCGTGGTCAGTACGTGCTTGACCGGTGTGTCGGCAATGACGTCGGCAAGCGTGTGTGCGAAGTTGTCGAGGACGACGATTGCCACGGCGCCCGAGTCGGTGAGCTGATGCTTGAGCTCGCGCGGCGTATACATCGGGTTGGTATTGACGACCGTCAGGCCAGCGCGCAGCACGCCAAAGATGGCAATTGGGTATTGCAGAATGTTGGGCAGCATCAGGGCAACGCGGTCGCCCTTCTTGAGCTTCAGTTCATTGAGCAAGTAGGAGGCGAAGTTCGAGCTGAGGCGGTCGACGTCGTCGTACGTCAGAACCCGGCCCATATTCATGAACGCCGGCTTCTGCCGATATTGATTGCAAGCTTCCTGAATCACGTCGACGATCGACTGGTACTGGTTGGTGTCGATCTCGGCGCTGACGGCAGCGGGATAACTGGCCAGCCATGGATGTTGCTGATTGCTCATGAACGTGCTCCGCAAGTGTCTGACTGCCGCTCAGCCATAGGCCCTCCCGCCACAGGTTGATGTCGCGATACCAGCGTTTGGCCGGTACCGTCGGTCGAAAACCCGTCGCGCCCACGACGGGTGGTTGAGCGAGCCGTCCGTGACGCGCTCATCCTGACAGCCGCGGGCAACGCTGCGGACTGCCAACTGCTTGGCGATTCCAGCATAGTCATATGGCGAAGGAAAGCCGTATGCGCGGGCTGAACGTAAAGACTCGGTGAATGATCTGCGCGCATCTCGCTGCGACAACGTTCATTGTTCGATTGTTTGGGGCTGCGGAGCGTGAAGCGGGTGTCGATGATTGCTGACTGGTCGCCGCCATCGTTTGGCAATGGTGCGTGCCGGCAGCCCGTGAATTGGTTGACAATGAGTGGGGCAAGATGGCACCGAGTCGACTGCAGTTCGAGCTTAGAGATATCAGAGCGGTCTGCCGGGCCCAATCTAGGCCGGCCTCGACGCAGCGAATCCCACTGCGCGTGTCAGGCTATGTCGATTTTTGGGAAGGTGCTTGACTCACCCTTGGGACTCGTTTTATAGTTTCGCTTCTGCGTGGGGCCATAGCTCAGCTGGGAGAGCGCTACAATGGCATTGTAGAGGTCGCCGGTTCGATCCCGGCTGGCTCCACCAATAAATTAAGCAGATTGAAAAAGAATCTGTCCCCATCGTCTAGAGGCCCAGGACACGGCCCTTTCACGGCTGTAACAGGGGTTCGAATCCCCTTGGGGACGCCATCTTTCAAAGCCGCCTTCGGGCGGCTTTATTTTTTGCGGGAACCGCGTTTCGGGTAGTTGACGATCTACCAGGAACTCGGCATACTTCTCCGTCTCACGCGCCCGTAGCTCAGTTGGATAGAGTACCAGGCTACGAACTTGGTGGTCGGGAGTTCGAATCTCTCCGGGCGCGCCAGTACAAATAAGTGGCCCGGGGCGCATTTTGCGCCCCGGGTCATTTTGTCAACATGGACTGGAATTTGGGTCGTTGACGCCAGCCGAAACGAGGCATAGCATGCTTCGTCTCGGTAACGATCGGGATTCCGGCACGGTTCCCGGGGTATAGCGCAGTCTGGTAGCGCGCCTGCTTTGGGAGCAGGATGTCGGGGGTTCAAATCCTTCTACCCCGACCAAACCGTTAGTGACTGAGCGATGCGCCCGTAGCTCAGTTGGATAGAGCACCGGCCTTCTAAGCCGGTGGTCGCAGGTTCGAGTCCTGCCGGGCGCGCCAATGCTGTACAAGGTTTAGATGTGGTGGAATTAGCTCAGCTGGTTAGAGCACCGGATTGTGATTCCGGGGGTCGTGGGTTCAAATCCCATATTCCACCCCAACACGAATAATCCGCTGCCAAAAGCAGCGAACGGTGTGTACAAAGGATCGTGCACCCGCGACGGCATCGCGCAAGCGATGTTGTCGGCGAGAGCGGACCTGGACACGTGCCAGATACGCGACTTGAAGTTGCCCAGGATGGGCAATCTTCACGAGCAGCTACCAAGCCACCCAAAAGGTGGCGAACCGAGTGCACCATGGATGGTGCACCCGCGACGACATCGCGCAAGCGATGTCGTCGGCGAGAGCAAGTCCGGACCTGTGCCGGACTTGCGAGTTGAAGTTGCCCAGGATGGGCAATCTTCACGAGCAGCTACCAAGCCACCCAAAAGGTGGCGAACCGAGTGCACCATGGATGGTGCACCCGCGACGACATCGCGCAAGCGATGCCGCCGGCGAGAGCAAGTCCGGACCTGTGCCGGACTTGCGAGTTGAAGTTGCCCAGGATGGGCAATCTTCAACAGCAAACACGGGCCGTTAGCTCAATGGTAGAGCAGTTGACTCTTAATCAATTGGTTCGGGGTTCGAGTCCCTGACGGCCCACCAAATCGTCACTGCGAAAATGGCGGAATTGGTAGACGCACTGGATTTAGGTTCCAGCGGAGTAATCCGTGAGAGTTCGAGTCTCTCTTTTCGCACCAGTGTCGCCGATCCGCTCCTCGCAGTGTCTGCTTGCCGCCGCTGGAACGGCGTCGGCGCTTGCGTACAGAAACACGTCGTTGAGGAGCGTTCATGCAAGTTTCCGTTGAGCAGTTGGGTGCGCTTGAGCGCCGGATGACCGTGCGCGTGCCAGCGAGCCGCATCGAAGATCAAGTCAAGGCCCGTCTGCGCGAGCTGAGCCAGACCGTCCGCATCAAGGGTTTCCGTCCGGGCAAAGTCCCGGCCAAAGTGGTCGAGCAGCGCTTTGGTGCGCAAGTCCGCAGCGACGCCGTCAATGACGTGGTCAGCAGCAGCTTCGAACAGGCGGTCAACGAGCACAAGCTCCGTCCCGCCATGATGCCAAGCATCGCTCGCGATCCGTCTGCTGGCGCCGAAGAGTTTGGTTTTGTGGCGTCGTTCGAAGTCATGCCCGAAATCAATGCGATTGACCTGTCGCAGATCGAACTGACCCATCTGGAATCGGAAGTCACCGACGCCGACGTCGATCGCATGATCGATACGCTGCGCCAACAGCGCCGCAAATGGCTGCCGGTTGATCGCGCTGCTGGCGAAGGCGACATGATCGTGTTCGAGTTTTCGGCTGAAGGCGACGGCATTCGGACGCCTGCTGAAGGCACCGATCGTGCTGGCACCATCATTGGCTCGGGCGCGCTGTTCAAGTCGTTGGACGAGGGTCTGAAAGGCCTGTCGGCTGGCGACGAGAAGACCATTCCCGTGACGTTCCCCGCTGAGTTCCGCGAGCCGGCGCTCGCCAACAAGGACGGCACGTTCTCGGTCAAGATTCTGCGCGTGCAGGCCTCGGATCTGCCGGCTCTGGACGAATCGTTTGCCGCCAGCTTCGGCGTGGTGAGCGGTGGCCTCGATCAGTTCCGTCAGGACGTTCGCGCCAACCTCGAGCGCGAAATGAAGAACGCGCTGCAGTCGCGCAACAAACTGCATGCGGTCGAGCACCTGGTCAATACGTTCCCGCAGGCTGATCTGCCGAAGACGATGATCGCCGCGGAAGCCAACAGCATGCTGCGCCAGGCGCAGGAGCAGGCCAAGCGCGCCGGTCGCGACAATGAAGCGCCGATGGATGCGGAAGTGTTCAAGGATGCTGCCCGCGCCCGGGTGAGTGCCAGCGTGCTGCTGGATGCGATCGCTCGCCATGCCGAGCTGAAACTCGATCATAACCGCGTCAATGAAGCACTGGCCACGATCGCGTCGACCTACGAAGAGCCGGAACAAGTGATCGAGATGTACACGAAGGATCAGCAGTTGATGGCTGGACTGCGCCGTCGGGTCATCGAGGATCAGGTGATCGACGTGATTTTTGCGAAAGCCAAGACCGTGCCGAAGCAGATCGGCTTTGCCGAACTGATGCAGCCGAACGCCTGATTTGCGCTTGCAATGCCTGTCGCCGAACGCCGGAGCCCCTCCGGCGTTCTGCATTTCGGGACCAATGCGACAATCCCTCGCAGCCCGGCTTCCTACCCGAACGACAGCGCGACCCGGCGAGCCCTTGGCCAAGCCGTCAGCGCTTCGTTGCCATGCAAAGCCAATCATTCGCGCAAAGTTTTGTACCAGCTCAGAACTTTTTGTGCTGACTGCACGCCGAAGCTCGCATGCACCTCACGCTTGACAGTGCTAGTTTAGCCCCCAGATCAGAGCCCCCAGAGCAAAGCCCCCAGACCGGAGCAGACCACATGATCCAGAATCTCAATCTCGTCCCTATGGTGGTGGAGCAGTCCTCACGCGGCGAACGGGCGTATGACATCTATTCCCGTCTGCTGAAGGAACGCGTCATTTTTGCGGTTGGTCCGGTCGAGGATTACATGGCCAATGTGATCGTCGCCCAACTGCTGTTCCTGGAAGCCGAGAACCCCGAAAAGGACATCAGCCTGTACATCAATAGCCCCGGTGGTTCGGTCACCGCCGGCATGGCGATCTACGACACGATGCAGTTCATCAAGGCGGATGTGAGCACGATCTGCCTCGGCCAGGCCGCCTCGATGGGGGCCTTCCTGCTGGCGGCTGGTGCGTCGGGTAAGCGGTTCTGCCTGCCGAATTCGCGGGTCATGATCCACCAGCCATCGGCCGGGTTCTCGGGTCAGGCCACCGATATTGCGATTCATGCCAAGGAAATCCTGTCGATCAAGGCCAAAATGAACAAACTCATGGCCATGCACACGGGTAAGCCGCTGGAGCAGGTGGAGCGCGATGTTGAGCGCGACTATTTCCTGTCCGCCGACGAAGCCAAAGACTACGGGCTGGTTGACGCCGTATTGGCGCGCCGCCCGGACGACAGCCTGCGGGCCAGCTGATCAGGCTGCCGCCAACGCATGCCGGATCGCATCAAAACCGCGAAATCCCTGCCCGGGTCACGGAATCGGGCTGGATTTTGCATCAATTTGTGGAGCGCGGGCCGTTTCGGCCCGCTGTGTTATTCTGCGCCAAAAGCCCAGTTGCGGCGCGGTCTGGATGAGCGACTATGACGGATGAACGAAGCAATCGCGGCGAATCGGGCAAGGTGCTTTACTGCTCCTTCTGCGGCAAGAGCCAGCACGAAGTACGTAAGCTGATCGCGGGTCCCTCCGTGTTCATCTGCGATGAATGCGTGGAGCTCTGCAACGACATCATCCGCGAAGAACTCGAGGAAAAAGCCACGGGTGCGCGCAGCAAACTGCCGAAACCGCGGGAAATCATGGACACGCTCGACCAGTATGTGGTCGGTCAGAGGCGTGCCAAGAAGGTGCTTGCGGTGGCGGTGTACAACCACTACAAGCGCTTGGAATCGCGCAGCAAGAGCGACGATGTCGAGCTGGCCAAAAGCAATATTTTGCTGATCGGTCCAACCGGGTCCGGCAAGACGCTGCTGGCGGAAACGCTGGCGCGCATGCTGAATGTGCCGTTCACGATCGCCGACGCGACGACGTTGACCGAAGCCGGTTATGTCGGTGAAGACGTCGAGAACATCATTCAAAAGCTACTGCAGAAGTGCGATTACGACGTCGACAAGGCCCAGACGGGCATTGTCTACATCGATGAAATCGACAAGATTTCACGGAAATCCGAGAACCCGTCGATCACCCGCGATGTGTCGGGCGAAGGGGTGCAACAGGCGCTCCTGAAGCTGATTGAAGGCACGGTCGCCTCGGTGCCGCCGCAGGGCGGGCGCAAGCATCCCCAGCAGGAGTTCCTGCAGGTCGATACGCGTAACATCCTGTTCATTTGCGGTGGCGCGTTTGCGGGTCTGGAGAAGGTCATTCAGGCGCGCTCAGAGTCCACCGGCATCGGCTTTTCGGCCGAGATCCGGTCCAAGACGAAAAAGCAGAGCGTCGGCGATGTATTGAAGACGGTTGAGCCCGAAGACCTGATCAAGTTTGGTCTGATCCCGGAATTTGTCGGTCGCCTGCCTGTGGTCGCAACGCTGGATGAGCTCGACGAAGAAGCGCTGGTCAAGATTCTGTCCGAGCCGAAGAACGCGATCACCAAGCAGTTCAAGCGCTTGTTCGATATGGAAAATGTCGATCTGGAGTTCCGTGAAGATGCACTGCGAGCGATTGCGCGCAAGGCGCTGAAGCGGAAGACCGGTGCCCGTGGTCTGCGCACGATTCTCGAATCAGTGCTGCTCGAAACGATGTACGAGCTGCCATCGTTGCAGAATGTCAGCAAGGTCGTTGTCGACGAGGCGGTCATCAATGGCACCGCCGAGCCGTATTTGATCTACAGCAACGCGCAACCAACCGCCAAAGCTGTGGGCGATTGAGCCAAACCGTGTCGATTCAGGGTGCAGCCATGGCTGCACCCTTTTTATTTTTCAGACCGGCCTCACTTGACTCAATCAAGCGAGCCGCGCAGGCTTGCACCAGTTGCCCGAAACGGGCACTGGTGACCGCGCCGGCTCATCACCGTTCAGGCAGCGGCAAGCACGTGCGGCAATATGCCCGATCAGTACCTGCTGATCCGGCCTGTTGCCCACCGATGGTCCAGGTTGTGCCATCGCTGTGCTGCTGCCGATCAAGCATTAGGAGTGCAAGCTCATGACCAGTTCCGATGCCCCGAAGTCCCCAGCCCGTTTGCCGGTGCTGCCTTTGCGCGATGTCGTCGTGTTTCCCGAAATGGCGATTCCGCTCTTCGTCGGTCGGGAAAAATCGATGCGGGCGCTCGAGGCGGCGATGGCCGGCGACAAGCGAATTGCGTTGATTGCGCAGAAGAGCGCCGACACTGATGATCCTGCCGGCAGCGACCTGTTCAATGTCGGTACGGTCGCAACCGTGCTGCAATTGCTCAAACTCCCGGACGGCACGATCAAAGTGCTGGTCGAGGGAATCGCGCGCGCCCAATTCCGGGCAATCAATGAAGGCGGCCAGGGCTACCTGTCAGCCAACATGGTTTCCGTCGAGGACGAAGCGCGGCCAGCAAGCCGCGAGATTGAGGCGGCCACCAAATCACTGCTGTCGCTGTTCGAGCAGTTCATCAAGCTCAATCGCAAGATTCCGCCGGAACTGATGACCACCCTGTCTGGTATCGAGGATCCGGGTCGCCTGGCCGACACGATCGCGGCCCACCTTGGCATTCGCGTGCAGGACAAGCAGCGTGTGCTCGAAGCGATCAATCTGGATGAGCGTCTGGAGTTGCTTATCGGTTTTGTCAGCGGCGAAATCGACCTGCAGCAGATCGAAAAGCGCATTCGCGGCCGCGTCAAATCGCAGATGGAAAAGAGTCAGCGCGAGTACTACCTGAATGAGCAGATGAAGGCCATTCAGAAAGAACTCGGCGAACTCGACGAGGCGCCCAACGAAATCGAAGATCTCGCGCGCAAGATCGCGAAGGCGGGCATGCCAAAAGCGATCGAAACCAAAACCAAGAACGAGCTCAACAAGCTGAAGCAAATGTCGCCGATGGCGGCCGAAGCAACGGTGGTGCGCAACTACATTGACTGGATGGTCAATGTGCCGTGGCGCCGCCGGACAAAAGTCAGCAGCGATCTGGCCGAAGCGCAGAAGATTCTCGATGCCGATCATTTTGGCCTGGAGAAGGTCAAAGAGCGCATCCTGGAATATCTCGCCGTCCAGAACCGCGTCAAGAAGATGAAGGGCCCGATCCTGTGCCTCGTCGGCCCGCCCGGTGTGGGCAAGACCTCGCTCGGCCAGTCCATTGCCAGGGCCACGAACCGCAAGTTCGTGCGCATGGCGCTCGGTGGCGTGCGCGATGAGGCCGAGATTCGGGGCCATCGCCGCACCTACATTGGCTCGATGCCGGGTCGGGTCGTGCAGAACCTGTCCAAGGTCAAGGTCAAGAATCCGCTGATCATGCTCGATGAGATCGACAAGATGTCGATGGACTTCCGTGGCGATCCGTCGGCGGCCTTGTTGGAAGTGCTCGATCCGGAACAGAACCACACGTTCAATGACCACTATCTGGAAGTCGAATTCGACTTGTCAGAGGTGATGTTCATTGCCACCGCGAACTCGCTCAACATCCCACCTGCGCTTCTGGATCGCATGGAAGTCATTCGCATTCCGGGCTACACGGAAGACGAGAAGCTAGCCATTGCCGAGCGCTACCTGGTGCCGAAGGAAGTCGCTGGTGCTGGCCTGAAACCGAATGAGCTCAGCATTTCGCACGACGCGATGCTCGACACGATCCGCTACTACACGCGCGAATCGGGTGTGCGCAACCTCAATCGCGAAATCGCGAAGATGTCCAGAAAAACGGTCAAGAAGCTGGTCGAGAGTGCCGGCAGCACCACGAAGATCGACATCGACAGCAACAACCTCGACGATTTCCTGGGCGTGCGCAAGTTCAACTTCGGTCGCGCCGAAGTCGAAAGCGAGGTCGGTCTGGTGACCGGCTTGGCGTGGACCCAGGTTGGCGGCGATCTGCTGTCGATCGAGGCCACCGTGGTGCCTGGCAAGGGCAAATTGACGCACACCGGCCAGCTCGGTGATGTGATGCAGGAATCAATTCAGGCGGCCTTGTCGGTGGTTCGCTCGCGCGTCGATCGCTTTGGCATCGACCCGGAGTTCCACCAGAAATACGACATCCACATCCACGTGCCGGAAGGCGCCACGCCCAAGGATGGCCCGAGTGCAGGCATTGCCATGTGCACGGCGCTGGTCTCTGCGCTGACCAAAGTCCCGGTGCGCGCGGATGTGGCGATGACGGGCGAGATCACGCTGCGTGGTCGCGTTTTGCCAATCGGTGGACTCAAGGAAAAGCTGCTCGCAGCCCAGCGCGGCGGTATCCAGACTGTGCTGATTCCTGATGAAAATCAAAAGGATCTCGCTGACGTGCCAGCCACAATCACCGACTCGTTGAAGATCGTGCCGGTGCGCTGGATTGATGAGGTACTGGAGATCGCGTTGAAGGATTTCGCGATGCGTCCTGCGGCCAACTCTGAACCAACGCCAAAAGTCGAGGTGCCAAAGATTGAAAGCGCGGACGCCCCGACTGCCGAAACCCCGCGTGCACATTGAGTTTGCGGGGATTCGCATTTTCGACTGAAGTTGGTTGCGCAGCCCATTTTCCACTGGTATAAAGTCGCGCCTGTTGCGTCAACGCTCTCTGTATGGCGCAACAAGACAAAGAATGCAGGGCGCTTGCGCCGTCATTCATACAATTTCCGGATACCAAAATTCCCTGAGGGAGTAGCACATGAACAAAGGTGAGTTGATTAGCCACATCGCCGACAATGCCGAACTGAGCAAAGCTGACGCCGGCCGCGCGCTGGACGCGATGATCAAGGTCGTCAAGAAAGCGCTCAAGTCGGGCGACAGCGTTGCAATCGTTGGCTTTGGCACGTTTGCCGTGCGTAAGCGTTCGGCTCGTACCGGCCGCAATCCGCAGACCGGCGCCACGATCAAAATCAAGGCGTCAAAAAATCCTGCGTTCAAGGCTGGTAAAGCGCTGAAGGATGCTGTAAACTAATCGACTCTTTCGCCAGAGGGTGCTTAGCTCAGCGGTAGAGCGTCGCCCTTACAAGGCGAGGGTCGGGGGTTCGATGCCCTCAGCACCCACCAAGAAAATTTGGAGTGGTAGTTCAGTTGGTTAGAATACCGGCCTGTCACGCCGGGGGTCGCGGGTTCGAGCCCCGTCCACTCCGCCAATATCAGCAAGGGCGCCGCGAGGCGCCCTTGTTTTTTTCACGACTAGTTTTTCAATAGCCAGAAATTCATCAACCGGGATCGAGTTCGCCATGCTTCAGAACATTCGCGACAAAACAGGAAGCAAGTTGGCCTTCCTTATCATGCTGCCGTTGCTGGTCATCTTTGCGTTCTTCGGCATCAACAGTTACTTCGTCGCGAGCGTGGATAACTCGGTCGCCAAGGTTGGCAAGCTCGAAATCAGCGAGACCAAGTATCGGACGCGGCTGCAGCAGCAGCGCAACCAAATGCAGCAGATGTTTGGCGAGAGCTACAACGCGCGCATGACCGATACGCCAGAATTCAAGCGCAACGTGCTCGATCGGTTGATCGATGAGGAGTTGATGCTTGCGGCCGCCGAAAATGCGGGCATGACGGTATCGGCCACGCGTCTGCGCGACGAAATCAAGAAGAACGTGCCGGCCGCGTTCCTCGGCGACAAGTTCGATCCCGAGGTCTACGCCCAAATCCTGAGCAACGCCTCCTACACGCCGCAGATGTTTGAAGAACTGCTGGTCAAGGGCGCGATCACGAGCCAACTCGAGCAACGCGTGTTCAGCGACGTTTCGATCACGGACGCCGACGCCAAGCGCTACCTGGCACTGAACAACGAAACCCGCGACTTCCGCTATGTGTTGCTGAATCGGCCCACGTT
Organism: Ahniella affigens; assembly: GCF_003015185.1. GTDB lineage: Bacteria > Pseudomonadota > Gammaproteobacteria > Xanthomonadales > Ahniellaceae > Ahniella > Ahniella affigens. Next base: position 4,384,952 of record NZ_CP027860.1, on the reverse strand, counting down.
GGCCGCTGACGCCGTGTCGGAAGACGAGATCAAAAAGTACTTCGACAGCCACAAGGCCGACTTCAACAACGAAGAAACGGTGGCCATCGAGTATGTCGAGTTGAACCAGGCAAACATGCCGCTGCCGAGCGCGCCGGACGAAGCAACCTTGCTCGATACCTATCAGCGCGAAGTGACCCGTTTCGGCACCGTCGAAGGCCGTCTGACGTCACACATCCTGGTGCAGGTTGCCGAGTCCGCCAGCGCCGACGACGTCAAGAAGGCACAAGACAAGGCGAACGCGCTGCTCGCTGAAATCCGTGGTGGCAAGGATTTCGCCGAAGTCGCCAAGTCGGGTTCTGACGATATCGGCTCGAAAGAAGCGGGCGGCGATCTGGGCTACATTGAGCGGCCCGATCCGAATTCGCCGATGCAGGTCTTTGAACCAGCGTTCATCGACGCGTTGTTTGGACTTGAAGTCGGCAAGGTGTCGGAACCAGTCAAGACGGCACAAGGCTTTCACTTGATTCAACTGCGCGAGATTCGGCCGGCCGCGATCAAGCCGTTTGAAGAGGTGCGTTCGCAACTTGAGCAGGAGGCGATTCAGCAGGCCCGGGATGACGAATTCGCCGATCTCGAAGGCGCCATGCTTGATGCCGCAGCCGTTGCCGTGGGTACGCTCGATGAGGTTGCCAAAGCGGTGAAAGGGACGGTCCAGCAGGTTCCGGCGTTCCCGAAAGGCATGGCATTTGGGGTGGCAAGCAATCCGGATGTCCAGGAATTCGTGTTTAGCGACACGGGCAAATCAGAAGGCGCTGTCAGTGACGTGATCGAACTCTCGCCGACCCAGATGGTTGTGGTTCGCGTGACCGACTACAAGCCGAAATCGGCCAAGACGCTCGACGAAGCCCGTTCCGAAATTGTGGTCAAGCTGACCCAGGAAAAAACCGACGCCAAGGCGAAGGAAGAGGCCGACGCGGCATTCAAGCGCCTGCAGGCTGGCGAAGCCCTCGATGCGATCGCAACGAGCGTTGGCGCCACTGTTGCCGACGCGACCGCCGTTGGTCGGCAGTCGGTTGCGCATGATGCCTCGATGGTCAAAGAAGTCTTCAAGTTGGCCAAGCCAGCAGCGGCCGACAAGCCAGTCACGGCGCTCAGCAAATTGGCCGATGGTCGGTATGGTTTGGTGGTGCTGACAGCCGTCAAGCCAGGCGATGTGGCCACGGTGGATCAAGCCACGCTGGACAGCACCAAGGAGTCGCTGAAAGGTCAACTCGGTTCAACCGATGCGCAGGCGTTCCGCGCGGCATTGCGCGATGGCATCGAGATCACGATCGACGAGACCAAGCTCTGATCGATTGACGGCCGGCGCCATGCCGCGCTGCGCACGCCATCAGTCCAACCCAACGCCCGGCACGTCCGGGCGTTGTGCGTTCTGGGCCGCTTCACTTGGCAGACTCGCGCCAGCAGCACGGGAGTTGCAAAGTCCCACCTACGGCGCGTCGGACCAGCGACGAGGTGCTGCGTTGTGATGACGTTGGTCACCGCACTGCGTTAAGTTCTGGGCCTTGGTTCAGGAGACTCTGGATGCGCGCCAAGACACACGTGGTCGACACTTTCGTGCATGTGCGTCCAGATGGCTGCCTCACGCCGATTCCCGTGACCGATACGTTCTGGCAGGCACTCGCACAGGGTCAGCTCGGTGAATTGAACCACGGCTATTTACTCAGTTCGTTTCGATTTTCCGAGAACTGGACGAGTTGGGAGCGCCACCCCGCAGGCGATGAATGGGTCTGCCTGCTGAGCGGTGTCGTGACGCTGATACTGGAGCAGCCGGACGGGCTTCAGCGATGCACACTCGCCGCGCCCGGAGACTTCTTGGTGGTGCCTCAGGGAATCTGGCACAGCGCCGATGCCACGGCCGACTGCACGCTTCTGTTTCTCACCCCGGGTGCCGGAACCGAACATCGTCCGCGACATCCGAAAGTGCTTTGACCGAGCCGGCCCGGGGCAGCGTGATCACATTGCTCCGGCGCGGACGATCCTGATGCGGCCCAGCGATCCGAAGAACGCCGAATTCGCGCTTCCAGAGCCCGGACGACGCCCGGGCTCTGGAGCGGTAATGCAAGGCCTGACGCCTACTGACCGCCGAACTGGTAAGCGAACTGCACGAAATAGCTCCGACCCACGGAATCAAACCAGCTCATGTTGTAGTACGGGTACGAACCATGCGTCGGATCGCGTGGCGGCATCTCGTCGGTCAGATTGTCGATGGTCAGCGTCAGCTTGGCGCGCTCATTGAACGCATAGCCCACCGTGGCGTTGTAGAGGTAGGTTGCGTCCACCCAGGGATCCACGCCGCTGTCAGGCTCGATATCCTGGAACGCCCACGAGTCAAAGCTCGCGATCCGCCCAAGCCGCTGCCCATGCAAGGTCGTGGACCAATTGGTGTTGCTCCAGCCGACCGTCAGATTGGCCTTGGTCTTGGGAATATAAAAGCCGCTGTTGACCGCAAACTCGTCCTCCACCGGATCACCGGTGTACTGCTGGAAATCGTGCGTGTCGACCCAGGTGTAGCCAGCGCGCACGGTGATGGTGCCGATTTGAGTGTCGAAGCTGCTGTTGGCCGCCAGGTCGACACCCGATGTCGTTTCACGGGCGACATTGATCGGGTTGACATAGATGCCGTACAGCTCGCCTTGCGCATTGCGCGTGACGCGGGCAATCGCGTCGAGACAACTGGGCGAATTCGGATCCACCGCCTGCCCGGTAGGCGTCTGCCCCAATCGGCAGTTGGCCTCGTCCTGCAGCACGTTGTCGACACGCAAATCCTGCACTTGATCGCGCATGTCGATGTCGAAATAGTCAACGGATAAATCGAGGTTGTCCATCGGCGAGAAGACCAAGCCCGCCGACCAGGACTTGCTGGTCTCCGGGTCCAGATCGCGGTTGCCTTCGCGCGTGCGGATCAGGCCTTCATCGGAGTAAGAGCAATCGCCCAGGTCAGAATCGGGCTCCTCGGTTCGGCAGCGGTAATAGTCCGTGCCGGACGTTTCGTCGTTGCCGATGCCGGCATAGACGTAGTGAAGGTCGGGGGCCCGGAAGCCGGTGCCATAGGAGGCGCGAACGAGCAGCGTATCGAGCGGGCGCCACTCCAGGCCGGCGCTGTAAGTGGCTTTGCCCACATTGCGACCGGAGAAGCGATATTGGTCGTAACGACCTGCCACGCTCAAATCCAAGCCCTCCAGCAGCGGCATGCGCAGCTCGCCTGCGGTGGCCCAGCGATTTCGGCTGCCTGAGCCGTCCGAGTCTTTCCAGCTGTAGAAGTAATATTCCGTCGCCCGTGCATCTGGCTTCAGATCGTAGCGCTGATGACCCACCTCGACGATGCCCGCAAACCCGGCCTCACCGGCCGGCATGGCGAACAAAGCGGGGTTGGTGACCGTGAACGAGGCCGTTTGCGTCTCGGATTCCGGGTGATAGACCGTGTAGTCCGAGATCGCCGCATATTCTGCCGGCGTCAGCGGGGTGTACAGCCGATCAGGATCGGCATTGAACGTCTCGTAGCCCCATTCCTCGTTGATCCCAAGCGCAGGCCCCAGGAACAGGCTGTTGGCAAGGCTCGCCACGATTTGCGGCCACTCGATTACCGCCTTGTACTGCGAATGGCTGAGCGAAGCCTCGTATTCCCACATCTCGCCAAAGGTGCCCTTCGCGCCAACGACCAGTCCAAACGTCTTCTGGGTGGTCTTGACCTGGCCATTGTCGAGCCCGCCCATTTCCTCCGGGCTGAACTGGCGCTGCCAGTACTCCACTTGCTCGGTCGCCTGATTGTAGAAATAGCCCTCCTCATTCCCATCAGGCGCTTGATAGGACCAGGATTGCACGTCATTGAACAACGACACCTTGTGATGGCCGGCCTGCACATCGGCAAACAGCTCCACCTGATCAAGCGGCAGCGTAAAGCTGCCATAAGCGTTCAGACCTTTGCGCTCACTCAGAATCGTGCCGTACCCGATCGACTCCTGACTGCCGCAATAGAAACCGAACCTCGGTCGCTCAAAATATCCGGTGGTGCCGCCATTCTGATCGGCAAGCGCCGCGCAGGTGTCCTCGCCTGGGTCGATATAGTCATCGAACCAATCGGTGCGCAAATACGCACGACGGGCTAAACGGGAATTGGTGGTTGGGCCGTCAGCCGTAGAGTCCTGAATTTCGCGATCATAGGCCCAGAGCGGGCGCTGATCGATCAACTCGACACCAACCACTGCGTTCAACGCACCATGCGTAAAGCCCGTAGCAATGTTGGCATGCAGCGATTCGCCGCCGCCGGCTTCGGTGGTGCCGTAGCGGACATCCAGGAACGTGCCCTCGACCTCTTTCTTCAGAATGAAATTAACGACACCGGAAATCGCGTCGGAGCCGTACACAGCCGAGGCACTGCCAGTCAGCACCTCAACCCGATCGATCATGCCGATCGGAATATTCGAGATATCGGTGAAATTGCTGCGGCCGTTGAACGGCAGCGGAAAGTCGGCGATACGCCGCCCGTTGACGAGCACCAACGTGTGATTCGGACCGAGACCGCGAAGATCAACCTGCTGCGCACCCGGCGAGAAGTCGCCCGCACCAAAATCCTGCTGACTCTGCGTGGCACCGCCATTCTGGGTCAGCGAGCGCAGCACATCCGGAACACTCGTGAATCCGCTTGCCTTGATCTCTTCCGAGTCGATCGTCGTAATCGGGGCCGGCCCTTCGATCTGCGCACGCGGAATGCGCGAACCGGTGACCTCGATCGTTGCCAGCTCCGATTCTGAAACGTCGGCGTCGGTGGTCTGGGACTCAGCAAAAGCGGCCTGCCAGCACATGCTGGCAAGCGCGGCGCTCAGGGCTATGGCGAGCGGTTTACTGCGCATGGAACACTCCTTGGTGTAATCGCGTACGGAATGGGCGAGCGTAAGCAAGAATGACCCTCAAGCATCTGCCCCGCACCGATTCTTCACAATTGGACGTTCGACTAAGTGCCCGCACTTGCCAAACCGGCATCAATCCCGACACGATCGACCGATTCCCCTCGGAGCACGCATGATGCGAACGCTTGTTTGCCTGGCCCTGTTGTTGTTCGCCACGTCGTCGACGGTCGCCATCGCCGATACTGCCCCGGTCGCCGTCGAAACCGTCGCAGATAGCGTCCCGACCGCCATCGATCAGACCTCGGGTCCGGGCTATGCGCTCTATCGATCCGTCAAGCAAGGATCGGTTGCACGCACGCCGGTGCAACCCGGCATCCTGATGATGGGCGGTGGCGATTACTTTAAGGCTGCCTTCAATTGGTTGTTTGCGCGCGGTGGCCATGGGCACCTGGTGGTACTCCGAGCGTCTGGTGAGGGCGATCTGAACCCGTTCTTTCTGGACGAGATCGGCGGAATCGCGGCGGTCGACACGCTGGTGTTCAGCGCCCGCGAGGCCAGTGAAAACCCAGTCGTGCTCGACATCATCAAACACGCCGATGTGATTTTCATTGCCGGAGGCGATCAGGCCAACTACGTCAACTTCTGGCGTGGCACGCCGATTCAAGACGCCATCAATGCGCATGTCGCCGCAGGCCGCCCGCTCGGTGGCACGAGCGCCGGGCTCGCCATTCAAGGGGCTTGGGTCTATGGCGCGTTGGATGGCGGCAGTATCACAGCGCCTGAAACATTGGCCGATCCGCTGGGGCCTGGCAACACGTTGATCAACGAATTCCTCAAACTACCGCATCTCCATCATGTCATCACCGACAGCCACTTCATGCAAAGGGATCGACTGGGTCGCTTGATCGGCTGGATTGCGCGCTTGCGCGCAGACCAGCATGAACCCGCGTTGTTCGGAATTGGCATTGACGAAGCAACGGCGCTCGCTGTTGACGGCGACGGCAAGGCCACCGTCCTGAGCGGCGCCGACGGCAACGTGTGGCTGGTTGAGCCGACCGCTTCAGCTACGACGTTGGCGCCAGGCAAGCCACTCGACATTGCTGACGTACAAGTGACCGCCCTTGGCCCTGCCAGTCAGTTCGACTTCAAGAGTCATCACCGCGCCGACGTCATGGCGCATTGGCGCGTACACGTGGAAGCCGGGCAGCTGCAACATACCGACTGGAACGCTCGGCCGGCGTCGAAGCCGGCTTCTGAGCCATAGCCCGCGCCTAGCAACGTTGCTTCGGCTGGCCATGGCATAGAACTGATCCAGACTCAAGGCCACCGATTCAAGCAGTCCGTTGCTTGATTCGGGGCCGGAGCCATTGCGCGTATCGCCTCTGAACCCAGTCGGATGTTTCGTAGAGCAGTCAATCATGACGCCTACGCGACGCACACCATTGTGCCGTCTTGAATTCATGCCGCCTGTCGCCATTCACTGCGACCAGTCAAGACATCTGCAACGCGTGTCGATGATAGACACCAACGATGGTGCAGATGGTCAATCTCAATTTCCAAACCCAGAACCGACTCCCTATAGTGTCGGTTCCCCTTTAATCCTTCCCATCCATTACAAGGAAATGCAATGTCTCTGATTAACACCAGCATCCCATCGTTCAAAACCACCGCGTTCCACAACGGCAAGTTTGTGGAAGTGTCGGATGCGAGCATGAAGGGCAAGTGGTCGGTCATCGTATTCATGCCGGCCGCGTTTACGTTCAACTGCCCGACCGAAGTCGAAGATGCGGCCAACAATTACGGCGAGTTTCAGAAAGCCAATGCCGAGGTCTATATTGTCACGACCGATACGCACTTCTCGCACAAGGTGTGGCACGAAACCTCGCCAGCCGTTGGCAAGGCCAAGTTCCCGCTGGTCGGTGACCCAACTCACACGCTGTCCCGCGCATTTGGCGTCCATATCGACGCCGAAGGTCTGGCCTTGCGCGGCACGTTCATTGTCAACCCGGAAGGCGTGATCAAGACGCTCGAAATCCATGACAACGCGATTGCGCGTGACACGGGCGAAACCCTGCGTAAGCTGAAGGCTGCACAGTTTGTCGCCTCGCACCCAGGCGAAGTGTGCCCGGCCAAGTGGAAAGAAGGCGAGAAGACGCTGAAGCCTTCGCTGGATCTGGTCGGCAAGATCTGATCAAGCGCGCGACGCGAGTCAGCAGTCGTGCTGACTCAAGCAACACGGTCCGTGGCGGACCAATCGTGTCCGCCATGGCGCCCAGTACAACACCGCATAGCCTGAGCTGTGTCAATTCGTGCTGCGTTACCACGCAGCGAGCTGCTGCATCGGTGCGGACACATACTGACCCGCTCTGACTCTGACTCTGACTCTAACTCTGACTCTAACTGTGACTCGGTACAGAGTCCTCAACACCAAGCATTCCCAATTCGCGGAGCCAATCATGTTGGAACAAGACCTGAAAGACGCGCTGAAAAGCTATCTCGAGCGCCTGACCCGGCCGCTGGTGCTTCTCGCCAATGTCGATGAGAGCGCCGCGTCCCATGAACTTCGAACCCTGCTTGCCGAAATCGCGGAAGCTTCAGCGATGATCACCGTGCAAGAGCAGCACGACCCCAGTCTGCGCGTGCCGTCGTTCGCGGTTGGCAGCCCTGGGCACGACATCAAACTTCGCTTCGCCGGTATCCCGCTGGGCCACGAGTTCACCTCGCTCGTACTGGCGCTGCTGCAGGCTGGCGGGTATCCACCCAAGGTATCGGCCGAAACGATCGAAGCGATCAAGCAACTGCCTGGCCCGCTTCGTTTCGAGAGCTTCTTCTCGCTGTCGTGTCAGAACTGCCCGGATGTGGTTCAGGCACTGAACCTGATGGCCGTTCTGAATCCGAATATCGACCATGTCGCGATCGAAGGTGGGGCGTTCCAGCACGAAGTCGAAGCGCGCCAAGTCATGTCCGTGCCGAGCGTGTTCCTGAATGGCGAGTTGTTCGCAGTCGGTCGCATGAGCATCGAAGAAATCGTCGCGAAACTCGACACCGGCGCTGCAGCGCGCGACGCCGAGACGCTCAAGCAGAAAGACCCCTTCGACGTGCTGATCGTCGGCGGCGGCCCAGCGGGCGCTGCGGCGGCGGTCTATGCTGCGCGCAAAGGGATTCGCACCGGCTTGGTTGCCGAGCGCTTCGGCGGTCAAGTCATGGACACCATGGGCATCGAGAACCTGATCTCGGTTCCCGAAACCGAAGGTCCCAAACTGGTCGCGGCATTGGAAAACCATGTCGGTCATTACGATGTCGACGTGATGAAGCTGCAGCGCGCGGAGAAACTCAGCGTCGCCAATGACCTCGTCACGATCCAGCTCGCCAGCGGCGCAAGCCTGAGCTCGAAGACGGTGATCATCGCAACCGGCGCCCGCTGGCGGCAGATGAACGTGCCGGGCGAAGCCGAGTACCGCAACAAAGGCGTGGCCTATTGCCCGCACTGCGATGGTCCGCTATTCAAAGGTAAGCGCGTTGCGGTCATTGGCGGCGGCAACTCCGGCGTGGAAGCGGCGATTGATCTTGCGGGCATCGTCAGTCACGTGACGCTGATCGAGTTCGACGGTCAGCTCCGCGCAGACGCGGTGTTGCAGCGAAAGCTCCGCAGTTTGTCCAACGTGCGCGTCATCGTGTCGGCGCAGACCACCGAAGTGAAGGGCGATGGCCAGCGCGTGACCGGCCTCGTCTACAAGGACCGCGGCACCAACGATCTGCGCACGATCGATCTGGAAGGCATCTTTGTCCAAATCGGTCTGCTGCCGAATTCCGATTGGCTGAAGGGCGCGTTGGAGCTCACCAATCGCGGCGAAATTGTCGTCGACGCCAAGGGCGCCACGTCACTGCCCGGCGTGTTTGCGGCGGGCGATGTGACGACGACGCCATACAAGCAGATCGTCATCGCGATGGGCGAGGGTTCTAAAGCCGCGTTGTCGGCCTTCGATCACCTGATCCGCATGGCGGTCCCAGAGCCTGCAAAACAGGCCGCCTGATCCTCGATATCCGCCAACGACGTCGTCCGCAACCTGCGCTGTGCCCAAACCGGGCACGGCGCCCTTGTAATTTCTCGCAATCAATCGCATTGTGTCTGGATTCGTTCTGGTGAATAACCCATGACTCTGCGTGAACTTCGATACCTGGTGGCGCTCGCCGACTTCCAGCACTTTGGCCGCGCGGCCGAAGCCTGCCACGTTACCCAACCAACGTTGTCGGCGCAGCTTCGAAAGCTGGAGGACTACCTCGGGCAAACGCTGATCGACCGCGAGCCGCGCGTGCCCACGTTGACGCCAATCGGTCAGCAGATCGTCGAGCGCGCCCGTCGTTTGCTCGCCGAAGCCGACGACATTCTGCACCTGACCCGTCTGCGCAGTGGCCCGCTCGAAGGGGCATTGAATCTCGGCATCATCCCGAGCCTCGCGCCTTACTATCTGCCGTCGGCGTTAACCGCCGTGCGCGAGGCCTATCCGAAGCTGCAGCTGATCGTACGCGAGGAGATGACGGGGCAGCTGTTGCTTCGATTCGATGAGCAACTGATCGATGCTGCGTTGCTCGCGCTGCCCGCATCCGCCGATGACCGCGGCCTGTTTGAGGTGCCACTGTTCGATGAACCGTTCTTTGTGGCCGCACCCAAGGATCATGCCTTTGCGACGCGCGACAAGGTGCCTGCCGAACTGCTTGCCGATCAGAAACTGCTGTTGCTGACTGAGGGGCATTGTCTGCGCGGTCAAGCCTTGCAGGCCTGTGGTATCGCCGAGTCCGCACGCGACGACATAGCCGACTGCCGCGCAACCAGCCTTGAAACACTCCGCCAACTGGTAGGCGCCGGTCTTGGCCTCACGCTATTGCCAGCATTGGCGGTACGAACGAATGATGCCGACATGTTGATCGTGCGGCCGTTGGCGCAGGGCGAGTCGCGCCGCATCGGTTTGGTCTGGCGCAAAGGCCACGCCCGGCATCAGGAACTACAAATGCTTGCAGACGTGTTGAGGCAGCATCTTCCAACAGGTGTGCGCGCCATCGGTTGAGTCTCGGGAGCGCACCACGCGGCAACGACATCCATAGCGCATGACGCGCTGCGCCATTGACACCGTCGATGGCGGCGTTCGGAGAATTCAACTTCTCCACCCAGCACTACCCGAATAAGTTTCAGGGGCGATCCACTACGGGAGGCCCCCATGAAACGTGACGTAAAAGCCAAACCGCTCGCTGCTTTGTGTGCGTTGATGCTCAGCGCGATCGCGCCGCTAGCGCAGGCCGCGACCGAATCCAAACCCCACGACAACCAGTTCTGGTGGCCGGAACAGTTAAACCTAGCGCCACTACGTGCGCATGGCGCAGAGTCGAATCCGCTCGACCCAGACTTCGATTACGCGAAGGAATTCGCGACGCTTGATCTGGAGGCCGTCAAGGCCGACATCCGCAAAGCGATGACGACATCGCAACCCTGGTGGCCCGCCGACTACGGCCACTACGGCCCATTCTTCATTCGCATGGCCTGGCATAGCGCCGGCACGTATCGGACGATGGACGGTCGCGGTGGTGCCGGTGGTGGTCAAATGCGCTTTGATCCATTAAACAGTTGGCCGGACAACGCGAACCTAGACAAGGCGCGACGCCTGCTGTGGCCGATCAAACAGAAATACGGCCAGAAGATTTCCTGGGCCGATCTGATGGTGCTGACGGGCAACGTCGCATTGGAGTCGATGGGCTTCAAGACCTTCGGTTTTGCCGGTGGCCGCACCGACGACTGGGAGCCAGATCTCGTCTATTGGGGCCCCGAAGTGAAGATGCTCGAAGACAAGCGCTTTAGTGGCGATCGCAAACTCGCGAAACCACTCGCTGCCGTGCAGATGGGGCTGATCTACGTGAATCCCGAAGGTCCGAATGGCAACCCTGATCCGCTGCTCGCGGCCATGGACATTCGCGAGACGTTCGGCCGCATGGCAATGAACGACGAAGAGACTGTTGCGCTGATCGCTGGTGGTCACACGTTCGGCAAAGCTCATGGTGCGCGCAAACCTGAGGGCTGTGTAGGCCCGGAGCCTGGTGCCGGTAAGGTCGAAGCGCAGGGCTTTGGTTGGACCAACAAGTGCGGTAAGGGTCATGGTGCCGATACGATCACGAGCGGCCTGGAGGGTGCCTGGACGTCTAGCCCAACGCAGTGGACCACGCAATATCTGAGCAACTTGTACGCCTTTGAATGGGTCAAGACCAAAAGCCCCGCAGGCGCCACGCAGTGGGTGCCGAAGAACGCCGATCAGCTGAAAATCGTGCCCGACGCGCACGATCCCAGTCTACGGCACGCGCCGATCATGTTTACCACCGACCTGGCGCTACGCGAAGATCCCGAATATCAGAAGATCACCAAGCGCTTTCTGGACGATCCCAAAGCATTCGAACTCGCGTTTGCGAAGGCGTGGTTCAAGCTGACGCATCGCGATCTTGGCCCACGCTCCCGCTATCTCGGCAACGCGGTGCCGACCGAAACACAGGTCTGGCAAGACCCGATTCCCGCCGTCAATCACCCGCTGGTGAATGAAGCAGACGTTGCCGCGCTGAAGAGCAAAGTGCTCGCAGCAGGTCTGAGTCATGCGGACTTGGTGCGCACGGCTTGGGCGTCGGCTGCCACGTTCCGTGGCACCGACATGCGCGGTGGCGCAAATGGCGCCCGCGTTCGCCTGGCGCCACAAGAGGACTGGCCAGTCAACGATCCCGCACAGCTTGAAACAGTACTAAGCAAACTTGCAGCGGTCCAACAGGACTTTAATCGCAGCGCGATGGGCGGCAAGAAGATTTCGCTCGCAGATCTCATCGTGCTTGCTGGCAATGCCGCGATTGAACAGGCCGCAAAGCAGGGCGGTGTCAACGTCAACTTGCCCTTCAAGCCAGGTCGCATGGATGCGAGCGCCGAGCAGACCGACGTGCAATCAGTCGCCTTCCTCGAACCCAAAGCCGATGGCTTCCGCAACTACTACAGCGCCGACGCCCGCCTGTCGCCAGCTGAAGAACTAGTGGACCGCGCGAATCTGCTGACGCTAACGGTGCCCGAAATGACCGTGCTCGTTGGTGGTCTCAGAAGCCTCGGTGCGAACGCAGGCGGGAGCAAACATGGTCAGTTCACGAAAGATGTCGGCACCTTGAGCAACGACTACTTTATTAACCTGCTGGACATGAGCACGGCATGGCGCAAATCGAACGATGCAGAAGGCCTGTACGAGGGGGTGGACCGCAACACCGGAGCGGTAAAGTGGACCGCCACACCTGTTGATCTGATCTTCGGATCGAACTCTGAACTGCGTGCGATCGCCGAGGTATACGCCGCCAGCGACGCCCGCGAGAAATTCGCAGAGGATTTCGCCGCTGCGTGGACCAAGGTGATGAATCTCGATCGGTTTGACCTGAAGTCTTGAGCAGGGTCCGAGTCAATCCATACTTCACACTCAGCCCTCCACCGAGTCCGGCACTTGCCCGGACTCGGTGCGGGCGCTAGAGGTGGAAATCGGCTGAAAACCGCATTCAATACCCAACTCCACCTGTTTGTAGCAGTTCTCATGCGTGGCAGCCAAAGGGTTGCGATGGGCTCAGCAATTTCGCGTGTCGACAATCCGAGACACTTCGGCTAGTCACGCGATGTCTGCCAATCGTGGGCGAACTCGCACCACAAGTGCGAGGTCTGCGCCGCTTCCGGATGATCTTTAACATCCGCGCAAAACAGTGCTCTTTTATTGCTTGGGACTTGCGTCTGGTGACGAAATTGCCCATTACTATTGGGGTCGTGTCATTGGAGACCCCTCATGAAGCGTTACACGACCGACTTGCTGGCATTTGCGTTCGCAGCAGGCAGCCTGATCTCATCAGCCGTAGCCGCGCAGGATGCGCTTGTGGTTCAGCCCGACACAGGAGCGTTCCCTGTTGGAACGAATCAGAATTTATCCTACGCGACCGGCGCAATTCGCGTGACAGGCAATCTAACCAGTGGGCTCAATGTGTCAGAGCCAACAGGCGCGTCGCCGTTCTGGAGCTTAAGCATCGATCCGATTGGGTCGACGCCCCTCGCAGTTGGTTGCTACGAGCGAACTTTACGGTTCTCTAGCCAGACGCGTCCCGGGTTGGACTTCGCTTTCGGTGGCTCCGGGTGTAGCAGTGTGTTCGGACGGTATCAGATTCGTGAGCTTGCCACGAACCAGTCTGGGACGGTAACAGCTTTGGCTGTCGACTTCGCAATTCAATGCGAGTCTTACGGAGAGGCAGTGTCTGGAAAAGTCAGGTTCAACTCAACGGTTCCTACCACAGGGGGCTTCCGCGAACCGGTTGCCAACTCGTCCGGCAGCCTTCAGTTTTCAGCTGCGGCAGGCGCGATTGGAGGGAGTGCGCCAGGCGGTGTTGCGAACATCGCATTGAGCCGCCAAACGCTCAGGCCAATCAGGAACTTTGAAGCGGGGCCTAGCATGGACTACAACGGGCCACTGCCTGGAGACCCAAGTGGGTTTTGGTCTCTCGATTTCGCGCCGATTGAAGGACAAGTATTCGGTGTTGGCAACTATCCCAATGCGACGCGTTTTCCGTTTCAGGCGGCAACGGCGCCGGGACTTGACTTCTCTTACAACGGCTCAGGTTGCAACACATTGGTTGGAGGGTTCAATGTGTCAGATGTCTCGTTTGATTCATTCGACCAGATACCAACGCGATTGCTAGCAAGTTTCGATCAACGTTGCGGGAATGCACAAGGGCCGCTGACCAGTGGTGTGATCGATCTTACGGTTTCAATGAAGGGTCCAGCTCAGCTGCCTCCCGCCGATCTCCTGATGAAATCGAGTTTCGAGACAGGAGAGACCACCAGCCAGACGCTCTTTAGTCCCACTTGCCAATGGGATTGAACTTGCAGTCACGCAGTAGGAACGCTTCGAGCGATTTGGCAGTTCCCAACGCCACATCACCGATCCTTGCGCACTGAAGAGTGCACCTATTTCGTTCGGGCGGCAATTGGTGCACATTTCACGCATGTCGGTCAGCAAATCCACGCGATGGCGGTCAGTGATTCCACGCGATACTGATCACGGGTTCCGCGGAAAGCCGGTCGGGATGGGCACGCTGGCGGACACCCGGAGAACGTGCAAAGCCCGCGCCACTGTTCATCCTTGAGACAGGTCTGACAGAGGCAGTGGCATTGCACGAGAGACTGTTTGAGTTAACGAAACCCGCACCGAAATCGCCCTCTCGGGTCAACCCGCGCGAACGGTGCACATCCACTATCGCTTCGATTGGGATGACCGGTTGACGTCGACGGACGTCACCTACACGCCCGCGAATCCAAAAACGCAGAACACGCGTACAGTCTGGACTTAGCCGTAATAGTTGCCGTGGCCCGACAAAGCATCGGCAACGGTGAGCTCAATCAGATGCATGCGATCATGCGCCGAATTGTTGTCCCGGCTCAGGGAGTTGATCATCATCGAATAGCGCTCATAGCGATCCAGGCGGCCGCACATCCGGCGCGCCGGCGCGAGAGCAGCCTGAGCAACGCAGATGGCGCAATGAGCAAGAAGCGGTGCGGGCTAGCGTGCAATTCGTCCGGATGGAACATTGTTGCTTGTCCGCTCTGGCGTCCGAATGTGGTGCCTGTCCACTAAGGCTGCTCATAGCGTCTCTTGAATCTTCAATTGGAAGCAATTTACATCGCAGTCGCGGGGCATCCGCTGTCGATTCGCAGAAGGCTTACGGTTTTGCGGACTTTGTGCTTCTCTCGACACATTGCTTGTGTATTCTAGCAACGGCATTCCGGATCGAATTTGTAACGTCCTTGTCACTACTATTGCCGTCGAACATAGTCACTACGCGACCGGCTTCTGTACCTAGGCGTTCGTTAAATTGGCCTTCGTCCCACTTTACTGAACTGTCGAAGCAAACTTCACATGGCTTCTGAAGGGCATTGGCCGCACCGGACTCGAAGAGCAGCCAGCCTGCGCTTGCCGGCGTCTCGGGCGACGTTTGTCTGGCGCTTGGCGAAACGTTTGCAGAGAGAATTTGCAAAAAGCCGTCGCACGCGCTGATCAAGCCGAGAATATTCTCTGTAATTCTCGCTCTGGGTTTCCAGAGCGGAGCGAGGAACGGCGGGACATGGTCGTCGTGGGCGAGAACCAGAACAAATCCGAACTCAATGGCAAGGCGCTTAATTTGGCCAAGCAGATCAGTCCTGCTCTTTAACATCCAATCGAAGTTGACTGACAAGAATAGCGTTCTTGACCCAAAGCGATCTATGCTGAATGGCTTTCGCTGTAGTTCACACCCTTGTTGGTGGAGTCTTGAAGTTGCCGCATCAAAGCCTCTTTCGGCAAGTTCGTTAAGTGCCTCTACTCTGGTGGACGATGTCCCTGGTATGACTCTCGCGTCCGCAAGAAACGTGAATGTCCCCTCTTCAGAGCTCGTGCCCTTTGCTTGAGTTGACATCTGAACGCTTCGAATGCCTATCTTGCTCTCTGATATCTCCGACACTACCGAACACAGCAATCCCTTTGTACTATCACGAGTCTGATAGGTGGCTGAATAGGGCGTCTTCATAATGTAAGTGCTGCCGAGTCGATCAGCCTGTGAAAATGCTACGCGCAGGTACTGCTCCAGAAAGTTGATCGTCGCAACGGTACTGAATGGCGGTTTAATGCTCTCGACCTGACTTCGAAATTCTTGCAGCCAGTCTTCGTCCGGCCGCAGCGAACGTTGGTTCGCATCGAAATGCATAATACGCTGGCTCGGGTCGCCCTTACCGTAAAGCCAAAAGAACGCATGGCTCTGCATCCACTCACACTTAACTGCATGTGGAGCGTGCCGAAATCCTAAGTCGCGCACATTCTCTGGTAATTCAGCGGGATCATAGAGCGTCCCGCGAACTTGATCGCTCTTGCCTGCCGTGGAAAAGTCGTAGGATGTTCTTAAGAAGTGCTCTTTACCATGCCCGGCGTAGAGTTTGGCCTTCAGCTCGTCCGCGAACAGCAACATCATTGGCGCGAAGTGCTGGTGAACGTGCTCCCGAGTATCGGAGTTTAGAAAGGTTCGATTTTCATCCAGGACCCCGTTCGCAAATCTTGAGATCGCCGGTGAGGATTTCAGTTCAATGGCTTCGCCAATAATATTTATCGCGGCATGCCGGTGTCCGGCTTGAGTTCCTTCAATGCTGAGAACGTTTAGGTTGCAATTTAAGAGAACTGCGAGTGCACGTTGGAGGGACCCTGATCGATCATCTAGAACGAGCCGAATATTGAAAAGCGCCGGCCATGAGGTAATGTCAAACGGTGAGACGATCAAGTGGCTGTATTGCTGAGTACCTGCCGCTTCCAGTCGTCGATCGGGTAGCCAACGCGCCCAGCAGATTGACGCGTTGGAGATTCCAATTGGCGCCAATTCTTGCTCAGATATATTGATCGAATCAGCATTTACGGAAACTGCGTCACCACGGTGCATTCTTCCCCCAAATTCCCTGACAGCAGCTGGTCAATTCGACGGCTTGTGCCTTGAAGTGCTGCGCGTTGATCTTAGCATGCTTCTCTGGGGGGCACGATCCTCTGCGAACTGCCACCTCCTCTCGCTGAGGGCTTCTTGCTGGGAATAGGAGCTGCGGATTGCTTCTCCGAGCATGAAGGGCCTCTGGGCGGCTGAAGCCTACGTGAAAATTGAGCAATAGGGGAAAGTGTGACAACAGTGTTAGATGATCCGGCAAGTTTTGACGTCTACGCAAGAGTAGAAAAGGACGCTGTCCGAAAATACGCTGAGCACTTCGCTCGGGAGATGGGGATTCGATTCCTTGAAGCGTATCGACTGATGTCGCCGCCAGTTATGTTAGGTGAGCTCGTTCAGTTGTAATCAGGTCGGGGGTGGGATGATCTGCCCGCATTGCTTGCCAGTCTCCCTGAATTCGTCATAGAAGGAACCGCCCTAATTTCAGACGACGCGTGTGATCCAAACAATGGCGTCTATTGTGAAACGCATCGCTTCTACCATCATCATCATGGATGCCCTGTATGTTCTGGAAGGTATCTTAGGTTTTCGCGCACAAGGTCAAGAACATAGTTTGTCCCGTAACAAGAGCTATCGGTCCGTATGGCGCAATAGACGCAGCCCATCGCGCCGAACGGGGGTTTCGCAGCGTGGGGCGCCTCTTCGTGACATGATTAGGTTCGACGCGCACGGTCGACACGCACTATGGTTTCGACAGTGACGACCGCCTGACGTCTGCGGAAGTTACGTATACGCCAGCGAATCCACAAACCCCGAACACGCGAACGGTCTGGACGTTGGACCGGGTCGGCAACCGCCTGACCGAAGTCGTCACGAATACCCAGACGAACCAAGCGCTCAACAGCAAGATCTACACCTACAGCCCCCGCGATCAGCTGGAAACCGTCACCGACAGCGTGACGCAATTGCGCGTGGTGTATGGCTACGACCTCAACGGCAACCGCACGCAACGTACCGTCACCCGTGGCCCCGGCAATACCTTGGTCAGCCGCACGTTCTACCGCTTCGATGCCCGCGATCGCCTGATCAAAGCCGAACCCGAAGCACCGAACCTCACCAACATCCCGACCGTCGAGTTCGTCTACGACGCCGAAGATCGCAAGATCGCCCGCATCGAAACGCCTTGGCTCAATGGCAACCCCGTTCAAGCCAATGCCCAAGCCACCGTCAGCCTCTATGACGGCCAAACCCTGCTGCACGAAGCCAAACCCGGTTCCGGCGGCACCAGCAACAGCCAAGGCCTGATCATCACCGACACCTACCGCAACAGCGCCAAGCTGGACCGGCATGTGTCGTTCGGGCCCAACGGTACCGATACACCGACCATCCGCTTCTACCAACTCGATGCCCTCGGCACCCCGCTGATCCTGACCGACGCGAGTGGCCAAGCCATTGTCAGCAACACCGTGGATGCGTGGGGCAACACGATCCAACAGACCGCACAGGGCCAAAGCACCGCGCCAATCAACTCCGGCAATCAAAGCCAGGACCCAAATCAGACGGGTCAGGCGGCGTTGCTGAAGAACGACAACCAAACCATCGGCTTCACCGGCTACCAGAAGGACGAAGACCTCGGCCTGTACTACGCCGGCGCGCGGTTCTATGACCCGCTGATTGGTGGGTTTGGGGCGATGGATCCGTGGACGGGCGATACCGGTCGGCCGATTACGCTGAACAAGTATTTGTATGCGAATGGGAATCCGGTGGTGTTTGTGGATCCGGATGGACGCAAGGGTTGCGACAGTGTTGCCTGCACCCTCTTGCAGTCTCGAAACCAACTCTCGGATCCGAGCGAAATCAAGCAGGTAGACGCGCTGATTGAGCGAAATATGTTGGAGAACGCCGGGAAAGCGGATGCGATACAACACTTCGCAACCGAATCCTTTACAGCAACGCTAGAGCTTGGAGCCGAAGTGCATAGCGCACAAGTCAAGTACCAGACTCTCGGACTCGTCGATACAGGAGGCGATGCGAAACTTGAGGATCGCTCCTACGCAATGCATCGCTTCTTGGCAAACCACCCGATCGATGCGATCGGCGAGAACATCGGACGCCGAATGGCGCAAGCAAGCATTGCGCAAGCGGAGGGTGACTATCGGACGGCTACCCGGATCAGGATGGGCGTCGAACTCGATGTTGTGTCAGGCGCCACCGGAGCCGCGTCTCTGATCAGGGGCGGTGCTGTTGGCATCGCAAGAATCACTGCAGCCGCAACTGAAGAAGTTGGATCGATGGCAAGCAGCCTTCGCAGCATCGGTGCTGTTGAGAACGAGATGATGCCGCCGTATATGCCGAAGAGTGGGGATTTTCCGGAAGTAGGTACATCAGCAAAACTAAGCGGTACTGGTGACAGCCAATCTGGTCTCGCTGCAACAGTGGTGGAGCCTACATCGTCGCCAGATGGCGGGGATTATGTCTATGTCTATCGCGGGACAAACAGGGGCACGGAAATTCAAGTTTTTGACGAGACTGGGCACTTAATGAGTGACGCAGCAATCAGGTCGCTTCTAGAAAATGGAGGTGATATCGATGATGCCTATGCAACAGCACAGGCACTGCACCAACAGTGGATTGAGGCTATGGGAAGCGATCGTGCCTACATAGAGGCGCATTCATCGAAAGGAACTGAGCTTCAGCGTGAGTACGGTATTCCGAGGACTTTGATGTCCGTTACGACTGACCCACAGGTGGCAGCGACGTACGCTAAGGATGGCAATGTGTTTGGGGGCCTGGTTCCTCGATCGGAGCTGCTCAAACAGACTCTTGAAGGCGCTGGGGAGAGCGAATACGTTATCATCGGTGGCACAAATAGATTGAGTCGAGTGAAGCTTCCCGGGCAACTTTAGATTTGAAGGTGATTGCCAGTATGGGTCATAAAGAACTAGAAATTGATTGTGCCAAGGTATACGTGCTTGAATCCGACGCTTGGGAGATTGTGAGAGCAGGAATGCCCTTTCTGGATAGAGATATCTCGCCATCCTTCGTTGCGTCGGGCGCTCATGAATTGGAGTTCGTCGCCTCCCATCAGAACGAGTTCTGTTTCGGCCTCGATAGGAGGGGGAGGCTAAAAAAGTGGGGGGCAGTAATACTCTACAAATATGATTCCGAGTGGATTCGGGTTCATGTGGAAAGGGACACCTGCAAGCATTGTGGATGGGCAGGTCTCATTGCGCTTGCGGCAGAACCTGCTCTGTATTTCGGTACGCCAGATCCAGAAGCTGCATTCGACAGAGCGTGGAATAGAAGAGTTGTTGGCTGCCCTCTATGCGGTAATGCACTGCCTCGTCGACCTGTATGGGTTGAGGCAGCCAAACACGCAATGAAGGACTCCCAACAATCAAGACATTCCTGAGTGTCCTTTATCAAGTGTATCTGTAGCGTGCCTCACTCCCATCGCATTTCGTGCCAAATTGGCAGCGTACGATTTTTTGAGGATTGGGCCTGTTTTCCCATTTTGGCATCGCACGATTTTCACGCCCCGACCAAGCTTGCATCGTAGCCTCGTCGGCACTGGCGTCATAGCGTGTTGTCCATAAGAAGGGGGACAAAGTCCCCCGATGGTTGCGATGGTCTTGACGCGCCAGTGTTCGACTACTTGTTCCGCAGATGCGCGCTGGCGTTAGGTAGCTCTTCGGTCTATGACGCGCCCGGTCAGCTCCGCCTGGGTTCAGGTTTGACCTGTTGCTTGATTAACGCCTCGTGCGATCGCCAGTGTGGTTGAAGAAAGGCGTTATTGACGTGGTTGACGGTGACGATGCGTTGGTGATCGAGGCAGGCGGCGATGAGGCTGGCTTGGGCGAGGTTGCGGCAGAGTCGTAGGTTGCCTTGAACGGCGCGGGCGATGACCTGCAAGGCGGCCTCGTCGAAGGTGTTGGCGCCTAAGCCAACCGCAGCGAGTTCGGCGATGATGAAGGCGATGAGGTCGGCATCATGCAGTGGCAGGATCTGTTTGGAGTAACTGATCCGGCTCTTGATGTCCTCGTTGCACATCATCGACAGACGATGCAGCAGTTCCGGATTGTAGCGCACCTCACTGCCATCGCATTTCGTGCCAAATTGGCAGCGTACGATTTTTTGAGGATTGGGCCTGTTTTCCCATTTTGGCATCGCACGATTTTCACGCCCCGACCAAGCTTGCATCGTAGCCTCGTCGGCACTGGCGTCATAGCGTGTTGTCCATAAGAAGGGGGACAAAGTCCCCCGATGGTTGCGATGGTTCTGGCGCGCCGGTTTCCGACTACTTGTTCCGCAGATGCGCGCTGGCGTTAGGTTGCTCGTTGATTGATGACGCGCCCGGTCAGCGCCGCTTGGGTTCAGGTTTGACCTGTTGCTTGATCAACGCCTCGTGCGATCGCCAGTGTGGTTGAAGCAAGGCGGTGTTGACGTGGTTGACGGTGACGATGCGTTGGTGATCGAGGCAGGCGGCGATGAGGCTGGCTTGGGCGAGGTTGCGGCAGAGTCGTAGGTTGCCTTGAACGGCGCGGGCGATGACCTGCAAGGCGGCCTCGTCGAAGGTGTTGGCGCCTAAGCCAACCGCAGCGAGTTCGGCGATGATGAAGGCGATGAGGTCGGCATCATGCAGTGGCAGGATCTGTTTGGAGTAACTGATCCGGCTCTTGATGTCCTCATTGCACATCATCGACAGACGATGCAGCAGTTCCGGATGACCCAGCAGGACCAAGCTGTGCTTCTTCGGGAAGCGTTCAAACAGAAGCCGCAAGCGCCGCAGGATGCCAACATCGAGCAAGTGCGCATCATCAATGACGATGGTCAGCGTCTTCTGCGATTGTACGTGCCGATAGGCCGCTTGCACCAGCTCTTTTTCGATGTCTTTCATCGGCGCGGTGACTTGCATGGATTCAGCCAGCAGCCTGAGGATCGGCTGATAAGTGTGCAGGGTTTGCGTGAACGAGACGATCACTCAATGCGGCGCTGAGCAACTTTGAAGCGCGGTTCAAGTTTGGCCTGGATGCCAATGGCAATCGTCTACAGGCTCAGGATGCGACCGCCGTCGCCATGACGCAGACGTTTGACGAAGCTAACCGCGTGTTGGCGGCGTCGAGCAATGATGGCTTGAGCAGCATGAGCTGGCGGACGGATGGCCGATTGGAGTCGATCAATCACAGCAACGGCGTGGAGAGCTTCTGGCAGTACGACTCGGCCAAGCGGCTCACGCAGATTGCTTACAGCAAGAACAGTGTTGCCACGCTCACGCTCCAGTACAACTACGACAGCAATGGAAATCGCATTGGCGAAACGCGAACCGAAGCGGCGCTGCCGGGCCAGTCGGCCCGAAGCCGTCAAACGATCTATAACTACGACCACGATGATCGTCTGGTTCAAGCCTTAGAATCGCAGTCGCCACCAGACGCCGCCAATCCAGATACCTACACCACTTGGGCCTTGGATGGCGTCGGCAATCGCCTTTCAGAAACCGTCACACGTTGGTCTGACAACGTGGTGCTGAGTCAGAAGACATTTACCTACAACGAGCGCGATCAGTTGACACGGGTGGTGGATCCGGTCAACCAGCTGGAGGTTCGGTATCAATATGACGGCTATGGCAATCGCACACGACGCGAGCTCTGGCGCGGTCTGCCCTTGGTACTGGTCAATGCGACCACCTACACCTTCGATGCCAGGGATCGGCTGATCAAGGCCGAGCCCGACGTACCGAACAGCCAGAACGCCCCGACGCTGCAGTTTGTCTACGACGCTGAAGACCAGAAAGTTGCCCGGATTGAAACGCCTTGGCTGAATGGCCAACCGCAGCCGGCTTCGGCGAGTGTGACCTATGAGCTTCGCGAAGGCCTGAACCTATTGCATGAGGCGATTCCCGGCAGCGCGGCCACGCAAACCCCGAACGCCGACGGCCTGAAGATCACCGACAGCTATCGCTACGGTGCCAAGCTCGATCGCCATATCCGCTTTGCCCCAAGCGGCAATGGCGGCGGCAGCAACAATCCCCAGGCCAACATCCACTTTTATCAACTCGACGCCCTGAACACCCCGGTCGTGATCAGCGACAGCCAGGGTGATCCGGTCGTGTCGAACACGCTCGACGCCTGGGGCAATACCGAAAAGCAAACCGCCAACGGCCAGAGCAGCGCGCCCGGCAGCAGTGCTGACGCCAACAGCAACCCGCGCCTATCCGGCCAAGCCAACCTGGTCAGCAACGACCAGCAAAGCATCGGTTATACCGGCTACCAGAAAGACCAAGACCTGGGCCTCTACTACGCCAATGCCCGTTGGTATGACCCGATCCTCGGCCAGTTCAACAGCAGCGATCCCGCCAACGGCGATGTGAATCGACCGATTACGTTCAACAAGTACTTGTATGGGAATGGGAGTCCGGTGGTGTTTGTGGATCCGGATGGGCGCCGCGGGCGAGATTCGTTCGGAGCTGACCTCGCATTGATTCGGGGTCAAATGAATCGGTCGGAAGACATTGCCCGAGCCGACGCCATGATTCAACGGAACATTCAAGAAAAGGCTGGCAGAGCCGACGCGATTCAAGAATTCGCTGTCGAAACAGCGGCTTCTTTGTTGGAACTAGGATCAGAAGTGCATAGTGCACAGATCAAGTATCAGACCTTCGGTTTGGTGGACACGGGCGGTGACGCCAAGCTTGAGGATCGTTCCTACGCGGTATACCGCTTTCTAGCGAACAATCCGATCGATGCGATTGGCGACAATCTCGGGCGTCGCATGGCTGCGGCAGATGCCGCACTAGCGGCCGGCGACTATCGAGCGGCTGCAAGAATCAGCATGGGCGTTGGGCTTGATGTTGCGTCAGGTGCGACGGGGGCTGCGTCACTAATACGAAGCGGCGGCGTCGGTATCGCGCGGTTGACCGGATCGGCTGGGCGCGAAGTAAGTTCGATGGCAGGGAGTATCCGTCGCGTTGGCGCAGTCGACAATGAGATGATGCCTCCGCTTATGGCTAGGAGAGGAGACTTTCCCGAGATTGAAGGTTCGTCAATTGCGCCTTTGACTTCGCAAAGCTCTCCCCGTGCATTCAAGATAAGAGTCAGTGTCGAGGGCGAAGCGCAGCCAGCCGCATCGACGAAGCGTGAGGCACTGCCAGGCAGTCAAGGGCCAAGCGAGGCAGCATCAACGAGGCTTGCGGAATTGAGAACTCATTACCTAAGTTCGGATCCTTGTGATGTCTATTGCACCGACTACGCGGAGCAATTAATGCAAGCGAACGGCGGAAGTGGAGAAATCGTAGTGATGGGGCCGCGGAACATGGACTGGCCGAGCAACTATGATAGCGTGATGGGACAAGGAAATAGGGAGGCTCTCATGCTTCCGAATTCAATTGATGACTCGGGATTCGCCTACCATAGCGTCTACTCGGACGGGGTATACATTTACGATCCCTTCGTTTCGAAGGCGCCTTTTTCAAAGAAGGACTATGTTAGATCTATGAGGTCGGCTAATCCAAGTGGGATATCGCACCGGCTCCTCGATCCAAGCGACAAGACCAAGAGACTCCGTAAAGGACCAATGTGATGATTGATGCCAGTGAACTTCGACCTTCTGCAGCGTGGCTCCTGACCAAAGAACTCAGTGCTCGTCGCATGATCACGTGGTTCCGTGTTTCGCCAATGTCTCTCAGCGGACTTCGATATCCGCCCCTGATAGTTGTCCGTGTTTGCGTTGAAAAGGAAGCGGAATTTCAAGATCTCTTCGAGCGAGCGCTTCAGGTCTACTCCGGGCGTACCGAATGGACACTCATGCGCTCGGGGATTTCCAGACAGTATGCCATCTATCCCTCTAAGCTTGATCAGCGTCCTGAACGTTCGAGTGCAGCCGGGCGGGAATGGTTTCGCGTAAACGATCCAGAATTCTGTGTGGCCGCAAACACTGACTTATCTAAACTCTTGGATGCACTGCTCAGTTTGCAGCCACAGGCTCGACATTCGAGCGATTGTGGGAAACCATGACACCAAGAAATTCCTTCGGTGAGAAGGGACACGCATCAGCTTAGGTCAGTAGACCCTATGAGCGAATAATAGCGGACACGATGTAGCGCACCTCACTCCCATCGCATTTCGTGCCAAATTGGCAGCGTACGATTTTGTGAGGATTTGGCCTGTTTTCCCACTCTTGCGTCGCACGATTTTCGTGCCCCGACCAAGTTTGCATCGTAGCCTCGTCGGCACTGGCGTCATAGCGTGGTGCCCATAAGAAGGGGGACAACGTCCCCCGATGGATGCGATGGTCTTGGCGCGCCAGTGATCGGCTACTGGTTCCGCAGATGCGCGCTGTCGTTAGGTAGCTTGTCGATCTATGACGCGCCCGGTCAGCTCCGCTTGCGGCAATAGCGGACACGCACCAATTCAGAAATTTCTGAGGCAAATCTCAGAAATCCGCCAATGCGCTCGGCCAGTGGTGGAGCAAGAATTAGTCGAAAACCCCGCCACGGAAGGCGCTCAACATGCCCCAAGCCCGCGAACGAACGGTTCCACCGAATTGCACTGGTTACTATCACTGCGTCAGTCGCTGTGTTCGGCGTGCTTGGCTGTGCGGCGTTGATCCCTTGACCGGCATCGACTACGAACATCGTCGAGAATTGATCGAAGAGCGATTGTTGATGTTAGCCGAGGTCTACTCGGTCTCGATCTATGCCTATGCGGTGATGAGCAATCATCTGCACGTGGTCCTTAAGATTGATGCGAGTGCCGCTGCGGGTTGGTCTGATGAAGAAGTCGCGGTCCGATGGTGTCAGGCGTTTCCTGGTTCTGGTGATCCGGGTTCGCAGAAGACTCGAATCGTGAATATCGCCGCGGCGCCGGAACTAGTTGCTGAATATCGCGATCGACTTCGGAACTTGAGTTGGTTCATGAAGAGTCTGGTTGAACCGATTGCTCGGCAGGCGAATAGGGAAGACGGCTGCACCGGTCGGTTCTGGGAGGGTCGATTCAAGGCGCAAGCATTGGTCGACGAGCGGGCGCTGTTGGCGGCCATGGTGTATGCGGACCTTAATCCGATTCGGGCCAAGATGGCGACCGACCTCCCGAGCTCGAAGCACACGAGTGCGCAGCGCCGAATCGCTCAGATTGGAGCAGAAGCGCCTTTGGCCGAGCACCCACTTGAATCGATCGCGGGAATTAAGCAGGGAGGGCTAAGCTTGTCCAGCCAAAGTTACCTTCTGCTGGCGGACTTTACTGGCCGCCACTGGCACCAAGGAAAGCCCGGACGAATCTCAGACGAAGTGCGGCCAATCATGATGGCGCTCAAAATCGATCCGGATCAATGGGATCAGCAAGTGCGAGGCTTTGGCGAAGCCAGAGTGTCGGCACTGGGCGCACTCGATCGCCTGATTCAATTCGCAGCGGACACCGGGCGACGTTGGCTGGTTGGCTATCAGTTGGCCCGGAAGGTGTATCGACAGGCGTTGGCATTCTGAATTGGTCCGCGAGCGGCGAGATCGGTTCAAAGACTACTGGTCATGTTCGCCATTCAGTCACACCAAATTTCCGGTCCCCAGTTGATCAAGCCGCAGACGCCACGCTTTGCGGCATTGCCAAATGCGAGCCAGTTCGTGCCGGCGACCTAGAGAGCAACTCCTAGACTCACAGCAATCTGACGCGCTCACTTGCGCACCGAACTGCTTTGGCGAGGAAACGCGGTCGAGCGGTGTTGGGCTTAGCCTGCTCTCAAAGACGAGCTAGGTTTGATACCTGAAAGCCGGCGGCAAGCCGAAACGATTGCTTGCGCTTCTTCTGCGGCGCCACGAATTGGTGCGTGTCCGGACTTGCCCAAAGACGAGCTAGGTTTGATACCTGAAAGCCGGCGGCTAACCGCAACGTTTGGTCGCGCTTATTCTTCGGTGCCATGAATTGGTGCGTGTCCGGACTTGCCTCTCGTTCGGTGCCATGAATTAGTGCGTGTCTGGACTTGCCCTCTCCGGACTTGCCCTCTGTCCGGGCTTGCCTCTGCTCAGGCTCGCCCACTCGGGTTGGTGCCTGTCCAGAATGGTCCGGGTGCCTGTCCAGAATGGTCTGTTTGGGGCTAGCCATTACTTGGAGATGGCTAGCTCGTGGTCCTGGCTTGCACTCTGGAGTTTTGAACGTTTCGAGAGGTACTCCTTTCGTCAAGTAGCTCAGGCTCGCCCACTCGGGTTGGTGCCTGTCCAGAATGGTCTGTCAGAATGGTCATTATGTCCAGAATGGTCATTCTTCCAGGAACGTCAGCGCCATTCGCATCGTTGAAGAACTGACGGCCATGATCAGCGTAACCTTGTCGCCAACTTGTCGTGGATGCCAATCGAAGCGCATCGCAAGGCGTGATCATTTGGCTCGTGCGATTTCGCGTGAATCTGTTGCCGGTTAACTCGTTCGCAGTCGATCGCAGCCCCGGCATTACTTTGACGATCCACTTTGGAGTAGCCCGATGAAAACAATCGCACGCTTTGTTGCAGGACCAATATTGGCTTTGGTTGGACTCGCCGCGTCGGCGCAATCGGCGCCAGTGTTCGAGTATCGTCACATCACCAACCCGGATGCAACGGTGATCTGCGGGTGTGAGCACTTGGGTTCGCAGTATGACGGCATCTGCGCCGCCTACGTGTTGCCCTATGATTCGAACGTGCTGAGCTGGTCGTGGGAACCCTACGGCAACGCGTGGATGCCGTACTCGCAAACAGGTGACACGGCTTACTACGATTCCTATGGCTACGGCGGTCTGTTCGCCCGCGCTTATTACGTCAAGGCCGGCTTTTACTACGTCAACACGGAGACGGGTGAGCGCCATCTGTGGTGGCCGACGGAACGAAGTTATGCCGTAAGCCAATGCGGTCTTGGAACAGTCGGTTTTCCGCTGTAAGTCCGCTGATGTGCGGGCTTGGTGCCGAGCATGCCTAGCCCGCACCTACAAGTTTGCAGGGGGCAATAGGCGCAGCGTGTTGCGCCGATTGTGGGTTTCGAATGGATTGGCGATCCGCTCTCGACAGGAGCAAGTCTGACGCGACTGCGGCTCCGCGTCGTCAAGACTTAGGGGGGTTTTGCGGCGCAATGCGCTGCGCTTATTGCGTCCTGCATTCTCTTACGCATCTATCCATGAACGAGTATGTGGTCTGCGGTCACCGAATCGCGCCGAACGAATGATCGATTCGCTCGGCAAAATCCGCGTAGCGGTTGTAAATCGCCGAACGAATCATTGCCGAGATCGTGTAGCACGTTGAGTTCGCACAGCCAGGAGCACAAATCATGTTGCAGCGATTCTTTCGATCCGCTTGCTGGATGCTGGTCTCGTTCTGTTGCACCGCTGCGCTTGCGCAGTCGCCGACGCCACTGCCAGTGCCCCAACTGGACTTGCGCGATTTCGGGACCGGTACGGCGGCGCTTCGAACCGGCGATGGCGGGGCGATCATCGCCGGAGGGTTCCGCTTCCTGGGGGACCAGGAACACGCGAGTATGGGCAAGCTGTTGCCGAGCGGCAGCATTGATGCCGGGTGGCAGGTATCGGTGACGGGCATCGTTGACGACATGGCATTGTCGGGGGATCGGCTGTTCTTGGCGGGCCGGTTCACGGCTGTCAATGGTGTGGCGCGTCAAGGCCTCGCCGAAGTCTCGCTCGCCAGCGGCGCGCTGGCATCCTTCGATCCGAATTTCGGCTCATCGACGAGCTATAGCTTTTCGGCGCTTGCGGTACATCCAAGCGGCCTGTTCATAGGCGGGCAGTTCATCCAAGTTGGCGCGACCGCGCAAGTCAACTTTGCCAAGATCGACCTTGGTACTAACGCACTGCTACCCGGGTTTGCACCGCAGATGAACAGCAGCATCACCGAACTGCTGGTCTCCGGCGACCGGCTCTACATCGGCGGATATTTCACCCAGTTTGCAGGAGCGGCACGGCAGCGAGCGGCCCGAATTGATGCCAACACCGGAGCGCTGCACGCTTGGGCGCCAGATTTTTCGTCGACCGTCATAGAGTTGGTTGCAGACGGAGGCAAGATTTACGCTGCCGGCTGCTTTCTTGATTTTCTGGCCCGCGTCGATCCTGACACGGGGGCGCGCGATGACTGGTCAGTCAACCTCACGCATGGCTGCGTCACCAGCCTCGATGTGACGGCGACCCACGTGTACTTTAGCGGACCGTTCACGCAGATCGACGGCCATCCAATCGAGCGTCTCGCTCGTATCGACAAGGCAACAGCCGATATCGACACGGGATTCGATCCGAACTTGCTCGGCGGCAATTTCGCAATGGCGGGAATGGAATTAGCGCCTGATCGTGTTCTGGCGGTGGGTGACTTCGTCGGGGCTGGCGGTGGCTATTCGCCAGGCGCGACCTTGCTCGATCGCACAACGGGCGCTTTGGCCACACAATGGCCAATCTACGCCGAACATCGCGGCGAAGTGCATGCCCTGGCGCCGGCACCAGAAGGCGGCACTTTTGTTGGCGGACGCTTCACGCGCGTCCGCGGCGAAGTGCCGCCGGTGCGTCGACAGGGCGTTCTCCGCCTCGATTCAACCGGTGCGCTGGTACCTTCGTTCGCGCCGAACGCAGACGGCGTCGTGCATGCACTTGCGGCAACCGCGACCGATCTATTCATCGGCGGCACGTTTCGTCGGGTCTCCGACATTCAGATGCTCAGTCTCGCACGTCTTTCTGTCGACGGCGTCGTAGATTCGACGTTTGCCGCACATCCCCGAGGTTCTGCGACGCCAAACGTCAATGCGATTGTGCTGGACGAAGCAAATCAAACGATACGGGTTGGCGGTAGTTTCAATTCGGTCGGACCATCGGGTACGACACGGCTCAATCTTGCCGAGTTTGATTTCTCGGGAACCGTGACGCCTTGGATTGTCTCGGCAGATGGCGAGGTGCGTACGCTGCTGAAAACGTGCGACGGTCTGTACGTGGGGGGCGAGTTTTCGGTGATCGCGGGTGCCGAGCGCGCATTCATCGCCAAGCTGCAACCAGGTGCCTCGATGCATCTGCAGGCCGCGTTTACCGCCAACACCGACAGCGGTGTGCATACGATTCAACGAGGACCGCTGGATCGGCTCTATCTCGGAGGGCAATTCCAGAGCGTGAATGGCGCGCCAGCGCCGTATTTTGCGCGTGTGAATGCCGTGACCGGTCAATTCCAGGGTTCATTCGATCCGGCGCTGAATGGCCCGGTTCGGTCGATGGCGTGGAGTCGCGACGGGCTGATGATTGCGGGCGCGTTCGATTCTGTGGCCGGTTTGCCGCGACAGAACCTGTTTCGTCTCATGCTCGATGGGGGCATCAACGCGATCGATCCGGAATTTGCGCCGTTGGTGCCGGATGCGGCAAACGCAGTCCTGGAACAGGGCGAGCGCGTGCTCGTCGGCGGCTCCATGAATACGTTGGCCCCGCTTACTACCACCCAGGTCGGCCTGTTCGCCTATCCCCTGATGCACACGCGGCTTTACGCTGACGGTTTCGAAGGCAACGGATGCGACTAGGGGCATCGGTCAAAACACGCCGGGTCAGCGGCAGGTGTGCAGGGTGTTCTGAGGGGGCAAGCGTGAGCGTTCCCCCAATCCAATTTACACGCGTTACGCGCGGATGACCGGATTCTCGGGCGCCTGCAAGATTTCTCGACGTTAGGTTTGATCGAGGTTCGTAGAATCTCGGCGCAGGGCAACGGGAGAACCGATCATGAACACGCGAACGCGCGCGGCGGCGGCGATGACCGCTCTGGCAAATCGATACGAAACAGCTGGCAAAAAGCCGGTAGAGCTCGTCGGCGGACCCGACTGGGTGGCCATGCCTGGCTGTCCCGGAATGATGATGCATCGGGGGCATTTGTCCGCTGCCCTCGACTACTACGATTTTGCGGCGATGATCGACCCCGACGATCTTGGGCATCGCTTCTCCAAGGCATTGGTGCTCGAAAGTCTGGGCGATTGGCATCGTGCAATCGCGGCATTTCAGGGGCTGTTCGGGTCTGTTTACGACGATGCGGCGAGGGCAGCGATCGAGCGCTGCGGCGTCAAGGCTGACGGTCGGGTTCCGAGCCAATTGTCGCGAGCATCGCTTGTTCGGGTGGTCGAATGGGAAGATCACGATGCAACATCGGAAACGGGCAGCGTGATTTCGTCGTTGGCGCGTGCCCGCGCACGCCGTCAGCATGCGCGCGCGGCGATGCCCATGCGCGCTGAGACCGATGCCGAGCAGGCGGCGGCGGTGGCGAGTTCATTTGTCCATTTGCTGCTCGACCGGCAGTGGTCGGCCGCCCATGCGATGCTCGCACCCGGGCATTGCGCGCCGGGTCCGGAGCATTTGCGTGAAGCGTTTGAAAGGTTGTTTGGTGCTGAGGTCTTTCCGGTCTCGGCCGACGTATTTGAGGTCCAAACGGATATGGAGCAATTGAGCGACGCGGATCTGGGCTGGGTGCACGTTGCGATTCCGAGTCGTCAAGCCGAGGCGGTGTCGCTCGTCGTGACACGGCACACCTCGGGCTTGAAAGTCCGGGATGTGGCCATTGGGTCACCATAATTGAGGTTTGCGCCGAGCGCTTCCGGGATTGGCTTTTGGCTGCGAATTTGGGTTTGCGGCGAGCTTGGTTCGGGCCTGAAGGCCCTCCTACAAAATGGCAACCGACCTTGCCGCAAGTGTGGTTTGGAACAAGGGTTTTTGTGGGAGCGGCTTCAGCCGCGAATGGATCTTGCGGCAAGACTGGTTCGGGCCTTATGGCCCTCCTACAAAAAGGCAACCGACCTTGCCGCAAGTGTGGTTTGGAACACTGGTTTTTGTGGGAGCGGCTTCAGCCGCGAATGGGTCTTGCGGCAAGACTGGTTCGGGCCTGAAGGCCCTCCTACAAAAAGGCAACCGACCTTGCCGCAAGTGTGGTTTGGAACAATGGTTTTGTGGGAGCGGCTTCAGCCGCGAATGGATCTTGCGGCGAGACTGGTTCGGGCCTGAAGGCCCTCCTACAAAAAGGCAACCGACCTTGCCGCAAGTGTGGTTTGGAACGATGGTTTTTGTGGGAGCGGCTTCAGCCGCGAATGGATCTTGCGGCAAGACTGGTTCGGGCCTGAAGGCCCTCCTACAAAAAGGCAACCGACCTTGCCGCAAGTGTGGTTTGGAACAAGGGTTTTGTGGGAGCGGCTTCAGCCGCGAATGGGTCTTGCGGCAAGATTGGTTCGGGCCTTATGGCCCTCCTACAAGCAGTAGGTGATCTTGCGGCAAGAATGGTTCAAGGCGGTGGTTTTTGTGGGAGCGGCTTCAGCCGCGAATGGATCTTGCGGCGAGACTGGTTCGGGCCTGAAGGCCCTCCTACAAAAAGGCAACCGACCTTGCCGCAAGTGTGGTTTGGAACGATGGTTTTTGTGGGAGCGGCTTCAGCCGCGAATGGATCTTGCAGCAAGATAGGTTCGGGCCTGAAGGCCCGCCTGCAACACGTAGTCGTATTGCGCTGATCAGTCCGGCAGAAACGCGGTGCCCAATCGCGCCGTCGCAACGTAGAACGCAATCGCGGTGCCGAGGTTGGTGAGAAAGAATGCGACGAACACGCGTGAGACGCGATTGCGCCACCAGCCCTTGAGCTCGCGCACATCATCGCGCAGGCGCTGGAAATCGGCGACAGTCGGCTTGTGCAGCCAGAGTTCGAATGCGCCGGAAAACATGCCGGAGCTGAGTGCCGGATGAAACGGTGTCAGCGGCGATACAAGGAACGCAATCACAATGCTGAGCGGATGCGCGAGGGCCAGCGCGGCGCCGATCGCACCGCCCGTGCCGAGAATCAGTACCCATTGCAGCAACAAGTCCCAACCCAAATCCGCGCTACGCATGAATGCAAAACCGAAGCCCACGACGACGAGCACGGTCAAGGCGATGCCGATCCACTTGGCGATCCAGCCGGGCTTGGGTTCGGCCGTGACGGGCGCAATGATCTCGGCAGGCGCGGCCTTCGCCTCCTGCAATTCGGTCTCGGTGCCTGCCAGATGGCCGGCGCCAATGACCACCAGCACTTTGGCTGGCGCCGCGCTCGACTTGGCCGCTTCCTCTCGCAAACGCGCTGCCATGTAGTGATCGCGCTCTTCGATCATTGCGCGATAAAGCGGCGCCGATTGTTTCGCGAACTCGGCGAACGTGGACTGCAGCATGTCGCCTTCTTTGAGCTTTTCGACGTCTTCCTCGCTGATTTCGTCGGTCGAGATCAGGCTCGCGACCAAGCCGGAGGCCATTTCGGCGCGCGCCCAGAAGCCGAGCGCGGCCCGTGCCCGGCGGAGCGTCAACCCAACATCGCGGTCAATCAGCCAGACCGGCAAATTGCGGTGTTTGGCTTCATCGAGCGCACGCCGCATCTCGGCACCGGGCTCGATGCCGTACTGATCGGCCAGGCGACGTTGGAACGCGCCGAGCGCCAGACCCGCAGCGATCACGCCCGCTTTGCCTTCGCGCAGCACCCGCAGCAAGTCCATGCTCGCGATTGCATCTGGATTTTTGAGCGCATCGGCCCGATGCGGACAGAGCTCGACCGCCACGGCGTCAAACGATTCCTGTGCGAGGAGTGCGCTGACGGCTTCGGCGCTTCGTTTCGACACGTGGGCCGTGCCGAGCAGCACGAACTCGGTGCCGTCGCGCTGGACGCGCCGAATGGGCTGACCCTGCAGTGGATCGGTTTCGGGCACGATTGCGTCGGGAGCAGAGCTTTCAGTGGTCAAGCGAACCTCAACAAGAAGACACCCGCCGCAAACTGCGGCGGGCAGGGTGAATCCGCCATGGTAGCAGGGTGAAATACGTGCTGCCCCGGCCGACCGCTGAAGCGACTCGGCTTCAGTCGCGATAGCGTTTCAGCAAATCCTGATACGCATCGATCCGGCGATCGCGGAGGAACGGCCAAATCCGGCGTACGGCTTCGGAACGGCCCAAATCCACCTCGGTGATCAAGAGCGTTGGCTCGTCGGTACCGGCCTCGGCCAGGAACTCGCCCTGTGGACCCGCCACAAAGCTGGTGCCCCAGAACTGAATGCCACTGCTGCCAGTCGGGCTCGGCTCAAAGCCGACACGGTTACAGGACAACACCGGCAACCCGTTCGCGACGGCGTGCCCGCGCTGCGACAGCACCCAGGCTTGACGCTGACGGTCTTTTTCGGCCTGCTCGTCGGTTGGATCCCAGCCAATCGCGGTCGGGTACAACAAGAGGTCGGCGCCGGCGAGCGCCATCAGACGCGCCGCTTCCGGATACCACTGATCCCAGCACACCAGAACGCCAAGCCGACCTACGGAGGTCTCGATCGGCTGAAAGCCAAGATCGCCCGGGGTGAAATAGAACTTCTCCAGAAAGCCCGGGTCGTCCGGGATATGCATCTTGCGATACTTGCCCGCCATCGTGCCGTCGCGATCGAAGACCACGGCCGTATTGTGATAGAGCCCAGCCGCGCGCCGCTCAAACAGTGACGACACCAACACCACGCCCTGCGCCTTGGCCAGTGCCGACAAGCGCTCGGTACTCGGGCCTGGGATCGGCTCGGCGCGGTCAAACTCGTGCACCGCTTCGTGCTGGCAGAAGTAAGCACCGTTGTGCAGTTCCTGCAGCAGCACCAGATCGACGCCTGATTGCTTGGCTTCGCGAACGTGCGACTCAATGCGCTGGAGATTGGCCTCCACGCTCCCTTGATCACGCTCCTGAACCAGGCCGACCGTCAACTTACGACTCATTCAACACTCCTCGCGGCAGCTGCATGGTGATGCAATGCAAGCTGCCATTTTGTTCGATCAGAGGGCGCGCCGGCACCGGCACGATCTCGCGGTCCGGGCAAGCCTGTTGCAGCACGCGCACGGCTTCGGCGTCCGCAGGATCGCCATACACCGGCAACAGTACGGCCCCGTTGATCATCAGAAAATTGGCATAAGACGCCGCGAGCCGCCGTCCGCCGGCATCGTGGATGGCGTGCGCCCAAGGCAGCGCGAATGTCCGATACGGCTTGCCGTCGCGCATTTTCAGCGCAGCAATCTCGCTGGCCATATCGGCGAGCGATGCATAGTGCGGGTCGGTCGCGTCGGCGCAGCCTTGATAGACAATCGTCTCCGCATCGGTCAGGCGGGCGAGCGTGTCGATGTGCGCATCGGTGTCGTCGCCCTGCAATTCGCCGTGTTCGAGCATCATGACGCGGTCAACTGCCAGCGCCTCCGACAGCGTCGCTACCAATTGCTCGCGACTCAGGTGCGGGTGGCGTTGGTGCAGGCAGATGAACGTGGTCAGCAAACTGCCGTGGCCATCCGTCTCGATGGCGCCGCCTTCCAGCGCAAAGTCGATGCGACGGTGGTGCGCCTGCCGGAACACGCCTTGCTCAATCAGGCGGGTAATCAGCAAGTCATCGCGGCTCGCGCCAAACTTGCCACCCCAGCCCGTGAAGCGGAAATCGTTGAGGACAAAGCCGCTGCCCGTGACCAACGTGATTGGGCCGGAATCGCGGAGCCAGGTGTCGTCGTACTCGGCTTCGACCAGCTTGATGCGGCTGGCATCGACGCCGGCTCCCGCCAAGCGTGTCTCCACCTGCTGTCGCAATGGCGCGTCGGCGACCACGATCACGCAGCGCTGAAACCGCGTGATGGCCAGCACGAGTGCGACATAAGTCGACTCGACATCGGCCAGGTTGTCACGCCAGTCCGTATCGGCATGCGGCCAGGCAATCAGCACGGCGTCCTGAGCTTCCCACTCCGCAGGGAACCGCGCAGTCGAAGCTGACGTCATTGCGCCGGCTTCGGGCCCTGCTCGCGGGCAGAGGACTTGTTCAGGACCGAGGTGATCACGTGGTCGTTCTCGAAATAGACCGTGAAACTGCCGTAGTCCCATTTGCTGATGGGCGGCTGGCCCACCGGGTCACTCTTGCTGACCGGCGCGCCGTATTGTTGTTCGACCTGGCTTTTCAGCATGCCCTTGGCCGGATGCATGACGCCCTGGGCGCGTTCCTGGCGCTCAATCAGCAGGGTGTCGGCGTAGGTCGGCGACAGTGCCGAAATGAGCGTCAATCCTAGGACAAAAGACGAAAAACGTGGCATTTTGGACCTCCATGAGCAGGCTGCCTGTCGATTCAGGCGCCGCTTTGTAGCAAAACTGGCTGAAGTCTGCCATGACATGTCAACCATTTCCCGCGACGAGCGTTCGGAACCTTTACAGTCTGCCGCGTTTCGGCCCGACCGGGGTGGTTGCCTGGCAGGACGGCACGGCAACACAATAATCGCGCAATTCTCATTCAGTAGTGCGGTTGGAGGCAGGCATGGACATCAATATTGGGACGCTTCAGTTTTCCGAGGCCAAGCAGCTGGACGCCAGTCTGCCGTTGCCGGGCGACCTATTGCATCTGCTGAATCGAACGACCTTTGGTCCCACCGAGGCCGATGTGGTTATTGCGAGCCAGCTCGGATTTGACGGCTGGCTGAACCAGCAGCTCAATTTCGCCGAGCTGGACGATTCGGCGGTCGAGAACGTGATCCGCACCGCGTTGCCCACCACGACCTGGACCAACCTGCAGTTGATCGAGGATGCTCGCCTCGACGGCCGCGGAGCCGTCGCGGTAGCCGAGCTTCGGGCCGCTGCCTACATCCGGCAGATTTTCAGCCCCCGCCAGCTCTACGAAATCATGGTCGAGTTCTGGACCAATCATTTCAACATCGAGCAGGTTGACGGGCCGCTGCGCCAGTTCAAGACCGTAGATGACCGCGAAGTCGTCCGCAAGCATGCGATGGGCCGCTTTGTCGATCTGTTGAAGTCCAGCGCGCGCAGCCCGGCAATGTTGTACTACCTGGACAACTACGCGAATGTTGCCACCGGCCCGAACGAAAACTACGCGCGCGAGCTGATGGAGTTGCATACGCTCGGGGTCGATGGGGGTTACACCGAGGACGATGTCAAAGCGGTCGCACGCATTCTGACCGGCTGGAGTTTCAACACGTCGACCACGGGCGGCGCGGACATCCGCTTCCTGTTCCGCTCACTCGCGCATGACTTCACTGCAAAGGTAGCGCTGGGCCAGGACTACCCGGCTGGCGTTGGCGAGTCCGAAGGCGATCTGCTGCTGGAGCGCCTGGCCGCACATCCGAGTACGGCGCAGTTCATCAGCCGCAAGCTCGCCCGCCGATTCGTCTCCGACAATCCCCCACAGACGCTGGTCGATGCCATGGCGGCGTCGTTCTTGTCCAGTCAGGGCCACATCCCGACCGTGCTGTCGGTGATGTTCCGGTCTGCCGAGTTCCGCGCATCGGCGGACAACAAAATGAAAAGACCGGCGGAGTATGTCAACGCGGTGATCCGCGTGTTGGGCGCGCGCCTCGGCAATCAGTTTTATCGCGTGGTTACCGAAGTGCTTTCGGAGCTGAATCAGATCCCGTTCAACTGGCCGGCTCCGAATGGATACCCCGATGTTCAGGGCTATTGGACCAACACGAGCTCCGTGCTGACGCGCTGGAACTTTGCGATTGCAACCGTCGAAGGGCAGTTCGGCGCGGCAATTGAGGTATCGATGTCGCGTCTGCTTCCGGTGTCAGTCCAAACCCCAGCGCAGATTGTCGATGCGCTGACGACGCGCCTGCTACGACGTAGCTTGGCGCCGGCCGATCGGGAGCAACTGATCAACCTGGTTGCCGGCAGTGCGCCCGTGGATCGGCCCGTCAAGAGCAGTGTGCGAATGGCTGCCATCATCGAAGTCAGCGCGTTGTTGCTGGCGTCGCCTTATTTCCAGTATCGCTGAGCGGGAGATCCTCATGTCACTCAATCGACGCGATTTTCTGAAGTCCAGCAGCTTGAGTCTGGCCGCCTTGTCGATGCCGAAGCTCGTCTTCGGCGCTAACCCAAACAACAGCAATCGCGACGTGCTCGTGGTGGTGTTTCAGCGCGGCGGCATGGATGGCTTGAATGCCGTCGTTCCGTATGGCGATGCCGACTACTATCGGTTGCGACCGACAATCGGGCTGCCGAGACCGGGGCAGGGCACGGGTGCAGTGCTCGATCTCGACGGATTCTTTGGATTTCACCCGAGCCTGGCGCCGCTACTGCCGATCTACCAGGCAGGTCAATTGGCGGTCGTGCAGGCGACCGGCTTCAAACACGAGAGTCGCAGCCACTTTGAGTGTCAGGACCGGATCGAACGCGCCACCATGGCAACTCGCAGCGTGACGACTGGTTGGCTGAATCGACATTTGAGCGTGATCGGTGGCGACGCCAGTTTCCAGTCCGTTGCGGTTGGCAACGCCTTGCCCGGCTCGTTGCGGGGGCCGGCGCCGGTCATTGGGCTTCGCAGCATCGGGGATTTCACGCTCCAAACGCAATCCAAGCGGAAGGCACTGCTGGAAGCGCAGCTCCAGCGTCTCTACGACACCAACGATTTGCTCGCCGCCACGGGTACCCAGGCACTTGGTTCGATCGACGAGTTGAGTCAAGCGAATCCGCTGCAGTACCCGGTCGAACATGGCGCCACCTATCCGAACACGACGTTCGGAAGTCAGATGCAGCAGATTGCGCAATTGATCAAAGCGGGTGTTGGTCTCGAAGTCGCAAGCGCGGATATCGGTGGCTGGGACCATCACAACAACGAAGCCCCGCAAATGAACACGCTGCTCGGTGAGTTGGCCAACACCCTGGCCGCATTCCACACCGATCTTGGCGCAGTGAACATGGCGAACGTGACGGTGTTGACCATGACAGAGTTCGGTCGTCGCGCGTACCAGAACGCATCGTCTGGCACCGACCATGGAAGTGCGTTCTGCACGATTGCGATGGGCGGGGGCGTGCTGGGCGGACAGGTCTATCGGGCGTGGCCGGGACTCAGCGATGCGCGGCTTTACAACGGCGATCTGGATATCACGATCGACTACCGCGATGTGCTGGCCGAAGCGCTCAGCAAACGGCATGGCAACAGCAATCTGAGTTCGGTGTTTCCGGACTACACGATTGGCAGCCCGGTTGGGATATTCCGGCCGCGCGGCGGATGATCGACCGCAATTGTGCGCGGGTGGCCCACCGGGTCAGCCGCGCTCCAGTTGCAAACGTAGATCGCCAATCGCTGCGTTGGCACGCGAAATGTAGTTGGCGATCACCAGCGAGTGGTTCGCAAAGAACCCGTAGGGCGAGCCGTTCAAGATCACCGGACTGTTCAGCGGCGCCTGAGTGGCTTCGAGTTCCTGAATGATCTGGCGAAGTGCCACCCGCGCGTTCTTGTCGTCGAGCACGCGCGCAAAGTCGTGATCGATTGCTTTCAGAATATGGACCTGCGCAAAGCAGGCACCGCGCGCTTCATAGAATACGTCGTCGATCTGGGACCAAGGGGTCTGCCGAACGGTCTCGGCCGGCGTCGACGCGTTTGGCGGCGCGTTTGGGTCAGTGCCCATGCTGGCGGCGACTTCGGTACGCGCCACACCCTCCGAGAGTCGCTTCGACAGGTTGCCGAGTCGCCGTTCGACTTCGCCGAGGTACAAATTCAGATTGTCGGCACGGGCATAGAACTGGGCATCGAGCTGATCCTGGTCGGCCAGGCGATCGAGATACGACTCCGTGCGGCTGATGCCGGCACGGTACTCACTCTCGCTCGACGGCAGCAACCAGCGGTTGTTGCTGAAGGCAAAATGCGGCTCCGCCTCGGCGAGGTCTGTATCCTCAGTCGACTGCGCTTGTGACTTGCTGAATTCGCCACGCAGAAATCGCGACAGGTCGCGTACCTGCACCAATACACCGAACTCCCAATTCGGAACATTGTCGAGCAGCACCCCGGGCGGCAGAATGTCGTTCGACAGGTAGCCACCGGGTTTGTCCAGCGTGCGTTGGACGAGTTCGATTTCGGTCAGGGTCAGTGTCTGCCCCAGGACGAGCGGGACCCCCTTCGATTTCGCACGTGCCGCCGCCACTGCGACCGGATCAAATGGCTCGGCTGGGTGATCGGCATACCACATCAGCCCAAGGTTCAGTAACAGCAGTGCGATCACGGCAATGCCACCGTAGCGTGCATATCGACGCATCGCGCCGGTGCTGCTCGGGGGCGCCGGCAGCGCGGCAAGTGGAACGGGCGACTCAGGGGCGGTCACGTAGCGGCTCTCGACTAGCGGTGGTCGTTCTCATCATAGCCATTGCGTGGTCATGCCGCAGCCACGGCCGCTATTGCACGTTACCGAGAGCGGCGCAGCGGGAGCGCATAAAAAACGCGCCACATTGGGCGCGTTTTTCAGGAATCATCGGCTTGACTCTGGACAACCAAACGGTGTCAGCCGCCCTTTGGCAACTGTTGATTGTTGGCATCGCGAATCATGCGTTCGGCGGCATCCCTGGCCGCGCGCAGTTCCGCATAGGTTTGGCAGACCGTTTCTCGACGATTGCTGCCGGTGCGCGATCGGCTTTGGCAGATCAGACGATTGCCGTCGTATTCGGTCAGGATGCCGTTGACCTGCTCCTGCGCGTTGAAGAGTGCGACCTTATCGGCATCATCAAGCGCTTTCGGGTCGCCCTTGGCGAGCAGGCTGGCGATGACATCCAACTGATCACGCAACGTGCGTTCCTGGCTAGCCGGAACATATTCGAAGCGGCCGCCACCAGTCAGGCCGCCGCGGATGTCGGCGGCAAGCTTCTCGAATTCGGCTGCATTGGTGGCCGGTGGAATGACGGGTGCATTCTTGCTCTTCTTGCCGGCGTGCGCGTCGGTCATCAGAAGGCCGGTCGTCAGTACAAACAGCGTCAAGGCGGTGCGGTAAGCGTTCATCAGTCTGCCAGATCGGGAAGTGAACCCCGATCATAAAGGCGGAACCCAGAGCCGCGCATCCTACTGCAGTCATGCATGCGCACGGATCGCCAATGCGGAAGGGGCGCTTGGGGCCAGGCCCCGGATTCAACCGTTCGGTGCCGTCCTTGGCACCGCGTCCAGGATCAACCGTTCGGCTCCGGGCTGATGCCGCGATCGTAAGTGCGGAACAGCCGTGCTGCCGATTCGCGGGCGGCCTCGCGCTCGGCGTAGGTCATGCAAACAGTGCGCGGGCGGTGGCTGCCCGTGACTCGCGTTTTCTCGCAGAACAAGCGCTCGTTGTCGTGCTGAAGCAGCAGGCTATTGACGCGTTCCTGGGCATTGAACAGGCGTACCTTGTCGGTTGGATTCAGGTCCTCAACGCTGGCGACACCGTTGAGCAGACTTGCCATCACACTCAGTTGGTCTTCGATCTGTGGGCGATCGATATTGGGAACGTTGGCGTAGCGACCGCCGGGCTCCATCTGGATTCGGATGCCATCAGCAATGGTGCTGAACTCGTTGACGGCGTATTGGTTGGGGATCGCTGTGTCGGGTTGTTTTGCGGTGAAAGCCGCTGACGTGCCCGCCAGGGTCACGCAGATCGCGAACAACATGGTCTTGACTGGTTTCATACTCGTCTCCGATTGGTGGGTGCTGCACGGTGCCAAGGAGGGTCTGATTGCGTGAATCCTGGGCTTTCAGACCCGCGTCGCCGCTGAACGGGTTCAGAGGCGCCCTAACCGCGCGCTGATACCGGCGAGCTGTTGTTGGCCGGTTTGGGCAGGGCGTCCCAGGCCGATTCGCCACGCTCGATATCAAACACGCATAGGGAGCCTCTGAACCCGATCAGAGGCGATGCGGGCCATGGATGGCCCGCCCAGAATCGAGCACGCAAGTGCTTGATTCTGGACCAATGAGTCCGGACATGTGCCGGACTCATTGTGGGTCTGAAAGTCCAGGATGGACTTATTCAGACCCTCCATAGAGACACGCGTATTTGGGCAGACAAGTCGATCAGGTTTCGGGGCGGGTCTGAATACGTCCCTCCTGGGCGTTCATGCCCGCATGGCCCCTCAGAGGTTCCGTCGCGGTAAGTCCAGGGGGCGGCCGATCGCGGACTGTTGCGACGTCCAAAAACAAAACGTCCGGCTCAAGGCCGGACGTTTTGGTGGTTCCTGCAGGTCAGTGTGACAACCTGTTGGAGGGTTGTGGCTCAGCCGTTCGGTTCGGGGTTGATGCCGCGGTTGTACACCCGGAACGTACGGGCTGCGTCTTCGCGTGCGGCTTCGCGTTCGGCATATGTCATGCAAACCGTGCGCGGACGGTGGCTGCCGGTGACTCGGGTCTTTTCGCAGACCAGACGGTTGGCATCATGCTGCAGCAGCAGGCCATTGACCTGTTCTTGAGCATTGAACAGGCGGACGCGGTCGTCGGCGCTGAGCTCTTCAATGACACTCACACCCTTCAATAGGCTGGCCATCATGTTGAGCTGCTCTTCGATCTTCGGGCGGTCGATCTTCGGGACGTAGCCATATCGGCCACCTGGTTCCATCTGGATCCGAATTTCATTGGCAATCACGCTAAATTCGGTTGCCGCATATTCTTTTGGAATCGCGCTGCTGGGCTGTTTGGCCATGAAGGCGCCGGCGCTGCCAGCGAGGCTGATTCCGATTGCCAGGATTATTGCTTGGGTCTTGTTCACTCTAGTCCTCCGATTGTCAGCCATCACTTGGATGGCGCCGCTTGCTGACCACCGTCCTGGCAGCCAGTGTTTGATGTTTGTTCGACGATAGTTGTGTTTGGATGGGCCATCCACGACCCGCAACGACTCTGAACGCGTTCAGAGCGCCGCTAAGCGCTGCCGGGCACCGGTTAGGCCGCCGCTGCCCGATACAGTGCCGATCAGCCGTTTGGTGAGCCAAAGCCGTGCACGTAGCTGTTGGTGAACCGGCGGCGTGTTTCTTCCGCTTCTTCGCGTTGCTTGTTGGTCAGGCACACGGTTTTGGTCATGTGTGTGCCGGTCAGCTTGGTCGCCTGGCAATGCTCGCGATTGTCTTCGGATTGGAGGAGCAGGCCATTGAGCTTCTCTTGGGCGTTGAAGAGGCGAATCTTGCGGCGCTGATTCAGTTCATCGATCGAATCGACCTTGGCCAGGATGCTGGAGATGATGCCCAGTTGTTCCTCCACCGCCGGGCGATCGTTTTGCGGCACATAGGCGTACTTGCCGCCAGGTTCAAGATTGACCCGGATGTCGGCAATGACTGCTTCGTAATGGCGCACGGGATTTGCCTTGGCGCCGGCATCGTCGCTCGTTTGCATCCACGCGAGCGCGCTGGCTTGAGCGCACAGGTAAAGGCACAACACTGCCAAAAGTTTCCGCTTCATGGGCGTGACCTCATTGTGATTCCTGGGAACTGGCTGCCCGGTCATGGCAAGCGGCACCGCCGTGCAGCATCAGCACTGGCTGGACCGAATCCCCCCGGGTCCCCCGAGCGTCAAACGATCCGGCATTTTGGGAATGTGCCATAGGTCATAGATATCGCTGCCAGGTATGTATGCCGTGTCTGGCGAATGCGTTGCCTCAGCGCAAATTGCTGCTGTCGCCGCCGATTTGGGTGTCCGTAATGGCCCGCCGGGCGATTTGCACTTCGCGATGGGCGATGTAGAGATTGCTGCCAAAGACGATCAGGGCGCCGATCAGGGTGTAACGGTCCATGACTTCATCGAACAACCAAAATGCAAACAGGCTGACGACTGGTAGCTGCAAGTAGGTGATGGGCGTCAGCGCGGAGGCATCGCCGAGCTTGTAGGCACGCGTCCAAAACATATGGCCGAGCGTGCCGAATAGTCCGGCCAGCACGACGAAGACCCAGGTCCAGCCATGCGGTGTGGTCCAGAACATCAGGGCGGGTAACAATGAAAGTGGCACCCAGATGGCAGAACTGTAGAACACAATGGTGTCGGGCTTTTCCGTACGCGACAGAAACTTGATGCTGATCGACACGGCGGCGCTCAGCGCGGCCGACATCAGCGCAATCCAGGTGGCATAGCTCAAGTGCTGGTCAAATGGCCGCACGATCACCAACACACCGACAAAACCAATCAGCACCGCAGTCCAGCGGCGCGCGCGGACGATTTCATGCAACACCACCGCGGCACCAATGGTGACAAACAATGGCGTCGAGTACGTCAACGCCACCGCCTGCGCCAAGGGCAAATGGACCACGGCCCAAAAGCCGGAGAGCATCGAAAAAATGCCGATGCCGCACCGCAGAAAATAGAGCCAGAGCTTGTCGGTCTTCAGGAGGCCGCGCCCGTGGTGCCACACGAGCGGAATCGTGAACAGAAAGCCGAAGAAACATCGAAAGAAGGCAATCTGAAACGGATGCAAATCGGTCGATGACAGTCGAATCATCACCGCCATCA
Source organism: Ahniella affigens (assembly GCF_003015185.1). Taxonomy (GTDB): domain Bacteria; phylum Pseudomonadota; class Gammaproteobacteria; order Xanthomonadales; family Ahniellaceae; genus Ahniella; species Ahniella affigens. The sequence goes on along the minus strand of NZ_CP027860.1, from coordinate 4,341,388 downwards.
GGGCAAAAAACACGGCGCTGACCGCCATCAGCAGCGCAGCGCGCCAGGGCGATGACGCAGAAAAGGGAGAGTTCATGAGGTCGAAAAGTCTATCAGTCGCAAGGCGTTCAGCTCCCGCACCGGAAGTCATGTCGCGACGCGGATTCGGGTCAATTCCCGGGCACGTCTGGCGTATGGCATGTTGCCCGGACTGAAGTCGCGCGGTCGATGGCGACCGGATACAGTTGCGCGGTGCAACCGATGAACAGGAGCTTGGCGATGCGCGCAAACCGAGTCATGGTGATCGTGCTGACGCTGATGATGACGCTCACTGCGTGCAGCGGCGACGACGACGCCAGTCGCCTGCGCGCCAATATGGACGCAATGGAATTGGCGATCGAGTCGCAGCGCCCCGGTGAATTCATGGACTACGTCTCAGATGACTTCCAGTCTGGTAGCAATGGCTTCAACAAAGAACAATTGCACGCCTACATGGTGGGCCTGCGGTTTCGCAATCCGAAGCTGTCGATCACGCGCGGACCAGCCGAGATTGAGCTGTTCGGCGATCGCGCCACCGTGCGCGTTTCCGCTGTAGTCAGCGGCGGCCGAGGCGTCATGCCGGATCATTTGGATCAGATTCATGTCGTCAGTCACTGGCAGAAAATCGACGGCGAGTGGCAATGCTTTGGGGCGGAATGGGATGATCGCGAGGGCAGTGGTCAGTAGTCAGTAGGCTCAGTGCGGTTGTTCAAGGCGGCATATCGCAAGCCTGCGAGTGCGCGCGGTTTGCAACAGCCTGCTTCCGTTCCGTCGCACGCAAGTCGGGCGAGATTTGGGACGCAGAACCGGTTCCGACTGCGTTGTCTCGGCGGCGTTCGAACCAGTGCATCTGACTTGGTTGACATGCGAGCGGCTGCCGACTTTAAGGCGCCACTCATCTTGGGCTTGCGGCAGCGTCAACCATTGCGTTCGCATCGCGTTCTGTTGGGTGAGCCGCACAATCCGTGCCGGCAACCAACAGATTGGAGGCACAATGAATCGCATCGTGGTGATGGTCGGAGGCGTGCTCGTGGCGCTCATGCTTGGCATGGCAAGTCCGGTTGCGTCGGCGCATCGGCATGGCATTGGGATGGGTGTGCATCTGCAAGTTAGCCCGCGGCACTGTTGGCGTATTCGCGCCTGCCACGGTTGGCGCGTGCGGGCAGCTTGGCGGCACCTGGCGCGGATCGAGCGACGCGCGGACAGGCGTGCGATCGCCCAGGCATCTCGCACCACGGCAGAGCTTGATGCTCTGGCGCTGGAGCGCCTGTATCGGCGTCAAGGCAAACCGGAATCAGCAGTGCAGATGTACGAGGACATTGTGCGCCAGGGGCAACATCCAGAACTGATGCGTCTGGCCCATCGGCGGCTGGCACTCTGGGCGATCAAGCACGATCAACCAGAGCAAGCCGAGGCGCACCTGCGCGCGAATCTGGATGCGTCGTTGGAGCGTTGACGAAGCGTTACATGATCGGTCGGAGCAAATGTGTGGCCTTTCGCGCACAAACTTGTCAGCGATGACGCGCGATTCTTAAACGGCGCAGTTGTCGCAAGTAGCCCTCTCCCCAGCCCTCTCCCACTCGCGTGGGAGAGGGAGTCGCCCCGAAAGGTGCGCTTATTCGCGCATCAAACTGCCAGCGACGATGCGCGATTTTCACCACGGTGCACTGTCGCAAGTAGCCCTCTCCCCATCCCTCTCCCACTCGCGTGGGAGAGGGAGTCGCCCCGAAAGGTGCGCTTATTCGCGCATCAAACTGCCAGCGACGATGCGCGATTTTCACCACGATGCACTGTGGCAAGTAGCCCTCTCCCCAGCCCTCTCCCACTCGCGTGGGAGAGGGGGTTGGTTATTGCGTGTTCGAGCAGAGTCGGGGGGTACACGCTGATTCCGGGCTGATGCCGGACGTCGCGCAAGTCATCTCGATCCGCATCAGTGCTGCCTTGCGTGCACGTCTTGCGCTGGTGACGCGATCTACTGATGAATCACTTGCCCGTGCATCGGCGCCAGTAGCGCAAGCAGGCGGTTCTGGTTGCCGACGGTCACGCCGGCGCGGGTCATCGCGCGTCTGCAGGCTTCGACAAAGTCGTTGAATTGCGCATGGGACAGATCCATTCCGCTATGCGCCTCTTCCATGCTGAGCCCTGTGTACTCGCAACCGCCGTCGGTCAAGTTGCAGATCTGCTCGTTCAAACGTTCCTTGAAATACGCATCGTCCGTTTCCGTAAACAAGTCAGCAAGCTTCGGGTCGGTGTGCAATTCGGTAACGATCTCATCAACCATATGCGCGACCCCGGCAGCGCCGCCCAGATCATCATAGAGGCTGGTGTGCGTGCCGACGCGTTGCGTCGCGCACGCACCGAACAGCAGTACGGTGCAGGCCAGCATCAGGGAGGCGATGAGTCTTGGCAACATACGGGCACATACCTTAGAGATTGACATTGACCGACACATAAAAGCCATCCTGATGGTCCTGCCCGGCAATTGTCCCGGCGTTTGCGTATGCGACAGCGACATTGACTTGCTTGTTCGGGAACCAGGCCACGAAGGCGTCATACCAATTGCTTTCGTTGATTGCGTGCAGATGATCGGGCTTGTGCCGGAACTCAGCGCCGACCGCCCAGTTGGGATTCAAGAACAACGCGGTCGAAACTTCACCGGCCAGCGCATAGTCATTGGACTCGTCGCCGCCAAAACCCAGGAAGCCGAGTTCATTGGCGCGCGTGGCGCGCACGTTGCCCGCGATCAACCAGTTACGATGAAATGGCCCATCCAGAATCAAGCGGGACGCGCCAACATAGAAGTCGATGCCGAAATCATCATCAGCGCCGAGGGCCAAAGCGAGCGCGTCGTCCTGGAGCCAGCGGGCCTGCACACCAATGCTGATTTGCGGCACCTTGCCATAGATCAGATCGCCGGCAAGACGCCACTTGCCACCAATGAGTGTCTGGTCGACGGCCAGGCTGCCCGGGTGGGTATCGATGCGCAATCGGGAATGCGCCAGGCTCCATTCGGCGCGGTCGTTCCAAGAGCCCGCAACTGACACGGTGTGCACCGAATAATCGTCCAGCTGGACAAAAGCGGAGCCGGCGAGCCAATCCACGCCGGGATCCGTACTCAGGCCGGCCATCGTGGACCAAGGCAACAAACCGCCGCCGCCACTGCCCTCCAGGTTGAGCAATCCGCCGGTCGCGTTGATCCGGCCAAGTTCGGCCGCGCCAGCGAGACCGGACCAGCAGAAGCTCAAGGCCAATAGGGAATGGGTTACAGTGCGCAGTCGGATGACCATGGTCGCTCGGAGGCGGATCGGTTTGGCAAGGATAGAACGTTCGATGAGACGTCGACAGACGTCAAGGTAATGTGGAATATGTGTGAAGTGTTAAGGAAAATCAGGTGAGCTCCTTTCAACGCTTTCTTGTGGGCGGTGCCGTACGCGATCGCCTGCTGAACCGGCCGGTCAAAGATCGCGACTGGGTGGTCGTTGGTGCCCGGGTCGACGATATGCTGACTCAGGGCTTTCTACCGGTCGGCAAAGACTTCCCGGTCTTCCTGCATCCGGACTCCAAAGAAGAGCACGCGCTCGCCAGGACGGAGCGAAAATCGGCTCCAGGCTATCGCGGGTTTGTGATCAGCAGTGACCCGGACGTGACCCTGGAAGATGACCTGCGCCGGCGCGATCTGACGATCAATGCCATCGCCGAAGCCGAAGACGGCACGCTGATCGACCCCTACGACGGGCAGCGGGATTTGGCCGATCGTTGGCTGCGGCACGTATCGGAGGCCTTTGTCGAAGATCCGGTCCGCGTGCTGCGCGTCGCCCGGTTTGCCGCGCGCTATGCCCCGCTGGGCTTCCGGGTTGCGCCCGAAACCCTCGCGTTGATGCAGGAGATGGTTCGTGCTGGCGAAGTGGCGCACCTGGTGCCCGAGCGCGTGCTGGCGGAATTGCTGCGCGCGCTGGTTGAACCGAGGCCGAGCGCGTTTCTCCAGGTACTGCGCGCGTCTGGCGCATTGCGGGTGATCTTTCCCGAACTCGACGCGTTGTATCAGGTGCCGCAGCGCATTGAGTTTCATCCGGAATACGATACCGGCGTGCACTTGGCACTGGCGCTCGACGCTGCGGCACGCCTGGCCCCCGGCAACGTCGGCGTCGCATTCGCGGTGCTACTGCATGATCTGGGTAAGGCCGTGACACCCGCCGACGTGCTGCCGAAGCACCTGTATCACGAGCAGAACGGTCGCCCTTTGGTGCAGGCATTCAACGCCCGATTCAAGGTGCCGACCGAGCTCGCCCGGCTGGCCGAGCACGTCTGCGTCGATCATTTGAATGTGCATCGATTCGGTGAGCTGCGTGCGGGTTCGATCCTCGACCTGTTCGAACGACTGGACTTGTTCCGCCGCCCGAAGCTGCTGCCCGACTTGCTGCTCGCCTGCCATGCGGACAAGGCCGGCCGGGCCAATATGCCCGATGCCGACTACCCGAGTGCGGCACCCATGCTCGCAACGTTCACCGCAGCCGCCGCAGTGCAAGCCCGGCCATTTGTCGAGCGCGGCCTGCAAGGCGAGCAGATTGCGACCGCGGTTCGCGATGAGCGCCTGCGGCGAATTGCCGAAACGATGCGATCTCATCGTTTGCAAGCGTGACAACGCATTTCCCGAGGTGACGCAAATCGACTGCAGTCCATTTTCGGAACCTGACACCGGCTGAATCGCGCGCTTGAAAAGGTTCGCAAAGTCCGGCGCGCGGCCAGCCCCCCGCTGTGGCAAAGTGGGCGCTCAACAATCAGCGGAGGCTTGGATCATGGCAGCAGAAATCTTGCAGGGTTTGATGGGGATTCTCGATGACAACGCGATGCAGCAGATTGGCCGGCAGATCGGCGCCAGTCCGGCGCAGACGCAAGGTGCCGTGCAGCAGGCGTTGCCGCTGATTCTGGGTGCGATGGGTCGGAACGCTGCGGAGCCCAACGGTGCCGAGGCCCTGCACCGCGCGGTGGCGCGCGACCATGCCAATGTCGACATTGGTGGTCTGCTGGGCGGCCTGCTCGGTGGCGGTCAGGCAGCCAATCCGGTTGCGAGCCAAGGTGAGTCCATCCTCAAGCATGTGTTCGGCGCCCGTCAGGATCGCGCGGCGGTCGGGCTGGGTCGCAGCAGTGGTCTGGATCAGGGTAGCGCCGCGCAGTTGTTGAAGATTCTCGCGCCCATCGTCATGGCGCAAATTGGTAAGACGCAGCAGCAGAAAGGGCTGTCGTCTGGTGGCCTAGGTGATCTGCTGGGCTTGATTGGCGGGGCGCGGCCACAGGCGCAAAGCCAGCCCGGCGGCGGTGGCTTGCTGGGGGCCGTACTGGATCGTGATGGCGACGGCGACGTCGACTTTGCCGATCTCGCTCCGATGGCAGGCCAGGTGCTGGGCGGCCTGTTTGGCGGCAATCGCTGACGCGCGATCTTGGCGCGGAGGAACCCGAGTCAGGCGCCGGCTTCCTCAGGGCGCGCGCCGATAGGGTCAGTGCGCGCGCGTCGCGATGCCGTAGCTTCTGAGCAGCGCCTTGGGGTCGGGGTCGCGGCCGAGAAAGGCGCGGACACTTTCGGCCGCTGGTCGCGAACCGCCGACTGCCAGAACGGCTTCACGAAACCGTCGGCCAAGTGCGGGATCAATTCCGCCGACCGCGCGAAATTGCTCAAAGGCGTCAGCCGACAGCACTTGGGCCCACAGGTAGCTGTAATAGCCCGCGGCATAGCCGCCGCTGAAAATGTGCGTGAAACTGTGCGCAAAGCGCTGCCAGGCGGGCGGCTGCACCACGGCGACTTGGTTGCGAATGGACTGGATCAACGCCTGCAGGTCGAGGCCCGGCTGGTACTCCAGATGCAGTCGGAAATCGAACAGCGCGAATTCCAGTTGGCGAACCAGGAACATACCGGCTTGGTCGTGCCGCGTGGCCAGCAGTTTCTGAATCAGATCCTCCGGCAACGCATCGCCATGCTCCCAGTGCCGGCCCAATGCGCGCAGCACGTTCGGGTCCCACGCGAAGTTTTCCAAAAACTGGCTCGGAAGCTCCACGGCGTCCCATTCGACGCCCTCAATGCCGGCCAGACTCGGGTATCCGACCTCGGTCAGCATATGGTGCAGGCCATGCCCGAATTCGTGGAACAGTGTGACGACGTCATCGTGGGTCAGCAGACTGGGGAGTTCGCGGGTCGGCGGCGGTGCATTGCAGGTCAGGAACGCGACGGGAACCTGTACCAAGGTGCCGTCCAAACGCCGGCTCGTGCACACATCCATCCATGCGCCCCCGCGTTTGCCGGTGCGCGCGAACAAGTCCAGGTAGAACCCGGCAAAGGCGTCGTCATGGGCATCCACCAACTCGAAGAAGCGCACATCCGGATGCCATCGATCCACGCCCTGCCGTTCGCGAATCCGAATCCCGAACAGCCGCTCGACCAATCCAAACATCCCAGCCAGGACTGGGTCGACCGGGAAATAGGGCTTCAAGTCCTCGTCGCTAATCTGGTGCTTGGCCTGCTTCAGCTTTTCCGAGACAAACGCGATGTCCCAGGGTGCCAGTGACTCTAGATTCAAGTGCTCTCGGGCAAACTGATTCAGCTCGTCCAGATCACGTTGTGCCTGCGGTCGGGCGTCCTCGGCAAGCGTCTGCAAAAACGCCAGCACTTGGGCCGGGTTCACCGCCATTTTACCGGCGAGTGATTCGTGTGCGGATGTCTCAAATCCCAACAGTTGGGCCGATTCCTGACGTAAGCGCATGACCTCGTGGATGCGCGCTGTATTGTCGAACGTACCGGCGTTCGGGCCTTGATCCGACGCCCGAGTTTGATAGGCGGCATAAAGCGTTTCGCGCAGGCCGCGGTCCTCGGCATAAGTCAACACCGCCAAATAGCTCGGCGCCTTCAGGCTGATCCGATAGCCCGTGACGCCGGCCTGTTCGGCCGCGTCCTTGAATTGCGCCAAGGCCGATGGTGGCAGGCCGAGTAGACGCGTGTCGCCTTCGGGGACATCCAGCGACCAAGCTTCCGTCGCGTCCAACACGGCTTGCTCAAACTCGGTACTGAGGCGCGCCAGCTGATTCGCGATGGTCTTGTAGCGTTCGCGCTGATCCGGTGGCAGATCGACGCCACTGAGCCGGAAGTCGCGCAACGCATCGGCAACAAGCTTTTGCGCCGCAGCGTTCAAGCCCGGAAAGTCGGGGCTGGCTTGCAATGCCTTGACCTTGGCGCACAAGCCAGCATGCTGGCCAACCCAGGTGCCGTAGTCGGTCAACAGCTCGATGGCTTCACCATAGGCCTCGCGAAGTTCCGGCTGATCGCGCACATTGTGCAAATGCGAGATCGGTTGAAACCAGCGACCGCTCTGTTCCTCGATATCCTCCCAAGCACCCATCAACGCGTCGAAGTCAGGGGCAGTCTGAGCGCTCAGCGCGTCAATGCGGGCACGATTGTCGGCGAGCCGCGCTTCGAGCTCTGGGACGATGCGCGCGATATCAATTCGGGAAAAATCCGGGAGATGCCAGTTCAGGGTCAGGCTCATGCGTACGCTTATTCCGTCCAGCGAAGGGAGTGGTGCCAAGAAAGTGGCCAAGCATGCCGGAAGCCCGGCAGGCGGCCAAGGCTGAAATGGATGTCAGAACCACCAATTCAAGCAAACCCCGGTACTGTCATGCTTGTGGCTTGAGCCGACGGGATCATTGAACGCGCATCGATGGTGTGGATCCGATGCCGTCGGCAGAATCAGGTGGCCAAAATACGGCAAATTGTCAGGGAGGTTGCCGATGTTGATTCGTCTTTCAGCGCTAAATGCGCTGCTGTGCGCCGCATGGTGTTGTGCCGGTGCCGCGTCGGCAGCGGCGTGTCCGCCAGCTGATTGGGACAAGGCGCGCCTTTTGACGCTCCGAGCCAACCAGTTTGCCGTGTCAGACCCCGCAGAGCGGGTGCGCTTGGGCGACGCGCTGCTGGCCTGCCTCAAAGACCCCGATCCGGTGCTGCGCGACCAGGTCGCGTACGAAGCCTATGCGACGTGGCTGCGCAGTGGCGTGTTTGCCGACGAGCACGTGGCGCGGTGGACCGTGCAGCTGCTGGACGATCTCGCGGATACGACTCCCGATCCAGCTGGCGTCCGCCGGCCATTTGCCGCATTGGTGTTGTCCGAACTCGCGCGCACGGATCGAATCAAACCGCATTTTGAGCCGGCGCTCAGACAGCGGCTGGTCGCGGACGCGACCGCGTACCTTCGCCAATGTCGGGACTATCGCGGTTTCTCCGAGTCGATCGGCTGGCGCCACGGTGTGGCGCATGCGGCGGATTGGGTCATGCAACTCGGCCTGAATGACCGGGTCAAGGCGCCCGCGTTACGTGGCTTCCAGGACGCGTTGCTGGGCCAAGTGGGAGCACACGGCCAATACGCCTATATCGACGGCGAAAGCGAGCGTTTGGCTCGGGCGGTGTTGATGCTGATGCATCGGAATGAGCTGACGGCCGATTCGTGGGTCACGGCACTGGCGCAATTTGATCACCCGGAGACCGTACCCAACTGGTCGGACGTCTTCGGCAGCCGCACCGGTTTGAACGAGCGGCACAATCTGCGGCAATTTCTCTATGAGCTCGACGAAGGCGTGCGGGCGTCGCAGTTGCCAGCCAAACAGGCGTACGTAGACGTCATCGCCCGCTTGCTCAAGGCGACGGCGGTATGAACCAGAGCGACAGACCTGGCCAATAGGTGATCAACAGCACGCAGGCCAGCAGCACGAAGAAAAACGGTACGCAGGCACGGGTCAGCACCAACACGGGCGTCTTGAAGCGAAAACTGGCGATGAACAGATTCATGCCCACTGGCGGCGTGAAATAACCGAGCTGCATGTTGGCCAGAAAAATGATGCCGAGATGGACCGGATGAATGCCGTACGAGATGGCGATCGGCACCAGGATGGGGACCATGATCACCGTCGCCGAGAAAATATCGAGCAACATGCCGAGAATGATCAGAAATCCATTCAGCAGCAGGAGAAACGCCCATTTGTTGCCAATGTGCGTGTTGACGAAGCCGAAGATCTGCTCCGGGACGCCCGCATCAATCAGCACATAGGTCAAGCCCAGTGACACGCCGAGAATCAGCAGAATGGCGCCGACCAGTTCCATGGCTTCGCGCAGCACTGCCGGCAGCCGCTGCAGTGGAATTTCGCGGCGGATCACCACCGTGATGATGAGTACGTAAGCAGCGGTGATCGCGGCCGCTTCGGACGCGGCAAAGGTGCCCAAGAACACACCGCCGAGCACGATGAACGGCAATGGCAATTCGTAACGCGCATCCCAGAGTGCGGCCCGGAGTTCAGCCGCCGAGAATGGGACGTCATGGGCGCGCTTCGGTGCGGCATACATGCTGTAGGCGGCGAGTGCGCTGACCATCAGCAGGCCAGGGAGCGCCCCCGCCTTGATCATGTCTTCGACGCCGGCACTCGGTGACGTGCCGAGCGATTGCGCGACGATGCCATACAGAATCAACGGCACTGCCGGGAAAAACAACAAGCCCAGGCTGCCGGAAGTGGTCACCAGCCCAAGCGAGAATCGCTCGCTGTATTGCGCTTGGCGCAATGCCGGATAAATCAACGCACCAATGGCCAAAATGGTGACGCCCGATGCGCCGGTGAACGCCGTGAACATCGCGCAGGCCAGAATCGCGACGATTGCGAGACCGCCATGCAGCCAGCCGAACATCGCTTCGGTCAAGCGCACCAGGCGCTTCGGCGCGCCGCTTTCGCTGAGGACATAGCCGGCGATGGTGAAGAGCGGAATCGCAATCAGGACGGGGCTTTCCGCCAGGCGATTGAACTCCACTGCGAGCACTGTGCTTTCGTAGTCCGACAACTGCAAGCCAATCAACGCCACGGCCGCAATCAGCGCAAACAGCGGGGCGCCAAAAGCGGCGAGCGCGATGATGGCGAGGATTGCCAGCCAGATCATGTCGCCTCCGGCTGCGACGGGGCAGGCAGCACAAACGCGCGCAGCGCAAAGCGCAGGGCCATCAGGCCAAAGCCGACGGGCAGGATCACCTCGACCCACCAGGCGGGGATGTCATTGACCAGAGGCGTCATACTTTCCCGATCAAGCTGCACCAGGCCATACGAGGCGTTGGCCAGCACTACGCAGATCGCTGCCGCAAACAGCAAGGTCAGCAGGCGCGCTGCCCGCAATGACCAACCCGACAGCAGGCGCGTGAGTGCATCCAGATTGATGTGTTTATCGTGTCGGGTGGCAGCCAGGGCGCCGAGCATCGCGATCCACATGACCAACGCACGCAGCACCGGGTCGAGCCACACGACACCGACGTCAAACAGCCGCAGCACTACTTGCGCTGCGGCCGCAAAGATCAGCACCAGCGCAAGCACCGCCATCGCGGTGTTTTCGATCTGCTCCAGAATTTTCAGGACCCGTTGAATCATCGTGGCGATTGGGTCGCTGCGCCGCGATCCGTCATGGCTTCGCGGCCTGTTGCGACTGATATTCGGCCTTCAGCGCCAGAATCTTGTCGAGCAGATCCTTGGAGATGCCGCCGTTCGCGACCATCGCATCGCGGGTCCGGACTCCGACATCGATCCAAGCCTGGTGTTCCGTCGCATCCGGTTTGACAAAACTGACGCCGTTCTTCACCAAGGTTTGCCACGCGTTTTCGTTGTCCTTGGCGGCGGCCAGTTCGATATCTTGAAACGCCTGGGCGAATTCGCGATCGACCACGGTACGGTCCGCGGGGCTCAATTTGTCGTAGGGGCGCTTGTCGACTGCGAACACGCCGAGCACATAAGTGAGTGGCAGATCAAACGCGTATTTCACCTTCGTGTGCCACTGGAAGATGATCGCACCGCTGGTGGTGGTGCCAACTGTTTCCAGAAGCCCGGTCTGCAGCGACGTGTAAACATCGCCCAGTGGCAGCGGAATCGGGTTGACCTGACTTTGCTCGAATGCCACCTGGGCGATCTTGTCGTTCTGCGGGACCCACACCTTGCTGGCACGTAAATCATGCTGATTGCGCAGCGGTTTGGTGCTCATCAGGTAGGCAAACCCACCGCCGGCGATGCCGAGCGGCACGATGCCTTTTGCGGCCAGACGCTGTTTGACCTCGGCGTCCATCGTCTTCCGGACGTAGGCGATTTCATTCAAGTCGTCGAACAAGAACGGCAGACTGTAAATCTGGATATCGCCTTGCACCTGCGAAATCTCGCCGCCAGTGAACGCGCCACCTTGCAGTTGGCCAAGCTTCATCTTGCGCAGCACCGCGACATCGTTGCCCATGACGCCGCCCGGGAAGTATTTCACCTCGACCCGTCCTTCGGTCTGCGCCTTGACGTTCGCGGCGGCCTCGCGCATTTCCTTCATCCAAGTCGTGCCATCGGGGGCGACGGTCGCGATCTTGAATACGGTGGCAGCAGATGCCAGAACTGGCGCCAGGGCCAACAGCCCGGCCATCAGAATTCGCTTCATCAGAAATAGTCCTTGCCTGATTCCATAAGTTGTTTGGCGCGGTCCTGGGCCAGCACGTTGCTCAACGTCAGGTCGTCGGCCACGGGGTCGGCTGCCAGCACTTGATTCAGCAGACCGTCGTGAAGTTCCTGATCAAATAGCAATCGCGCGCAAAACTGGGCTTCCAGCACCTTGCTCATCTGGTTTTTTTGACCGGAGATCGTGAAGGCTTCTTGCAGCAGCGCCTTTCCTGTTTCCGGCTTGCCGCCCAGCGATTCGGGCCGCAGGCAGTTCATCACGCCCAGGTAGGCGAGGGCATTGCCGTGGTCATAGCCGCGATCGAGTTCGGCCACGCGCTTCAGCAGCGCTTCGATGCGCGGCAGCTCGGCGATCCGGGCGAAGTCGCTGGTGTCGGCCTGTACCCAGGCCGCGTAGCTCGATGCCAGCGTGTAGAGCGGGCCGATATCGTCGGCATCGAACGCGCCGAGTTCGGTTTGGAACGCGTCAAAATCGCTGCCGTTGAGCGCCACGCAGAAATCGCCGTGGTCGGCGCACAGGCCCCGTCGCGCGTAGTCCAGCCCAATATCGGCGAGCATGCGGCCGCGGTCGGCATCGCTGACGAATCCGCCCGCGTAGGCGCTGTATAGCCGGGCGCCGGCCAGCAGCATCGTCGCGCTATCAGGTTCGCCCCGAATGAAACCGTCGATCAGCAGGACGTACGCGGGCAGCCCGCTCCGGACCATTTCCGGGTCCTTGGCATTGCTGATGCCATCGGAAAGACTGTCAGCCAGTTTGCTACCGGCCTTTTCGGTTATTGAGGCGCAGGAGGCGAGCAGAAGCGCCAGACCTGCCGCCAGCAGTGGTGAAATCCGTCTCATCCCATTCCCATCATCGCTTGCACCAGACCGCCATCATCCGATGTGAATATTGCAGCTATTGTGCCCGAAGGCGCGGGGCTGCGGCTTCAGCTTAGCGACCGTGGCCGGGACGAAAACTGAACGAATGCGACGTGCACAGCTAAGTGTCTGTTTTACAAGCCGCCAGCAGTGCGTTCTGCCGCTTCCAGCGTGTTTTGCATCAGGGTGGCCACCGTCATGGGCCCGACCCCGCCGGGCACGGGCGTGATCCAGGACGCGCGTTCGGCCGCTGGTCCGAACTCGACATCGCCGGTCAGGCTGCCGTCTTCCAGTCGGTTGATGCCGACGTCGATGACGACTGCGCCGGGTTTGACCCAATGGCCTTTGACCAGCCCGGGCTTGCCCACCGCGACGATCAGGAGGTCCGCCATGCCAACGAAGCCGGCCAAGTCCTGGGTAAAGCGATGGCAGGATGTGACGGTCGCCCCGGCCAGCAGCAGTTCCAGGCCCAACGGACGGCCCACGTGATTCGAGACACCCACCACCACGGCGTGGCGACCGCGCACCGGTTTATCGGTGTGGGCCAGCAAGGTCATCACGCCTTTTGGGGTGCATGGTCGCAATCCGGGCTGCCGTAACGCCAGGCGGCCAACGTTTTCCGCGTGGAAGCCGTCCACATCCTTGTCCGGGCGAATCCGTTGAATCAGGTCGGTCGCGTCTATGTGCGCCGGCAGTGGCAACTGAATGAGGATCCCGTGCACTGCTGGGTCTCTGTTCAGGCGGTCGATCAGCGCGTAGAGCTCGGTGCCGCTGACGGTCGCCGGCAGGTCGAAATCCAGCGTATGGAACCCAACGTGCTGACAGGCTCGGCGCTTGTTGCGGACATACACGCTGGAGGCTGGGTCATCACCCACCAGTACCACCGCCAGCCCAGGCCGCGGCAGGCCTGCCTTGCGTCGGGCGCGGACTCGCTGGGCGAGTTCATCCAGGATTTCATCGGCAATGCGTTTGCCGTCAAGAATTCGCGCGGTCATGGGGCAGTTCCGGAAAGCCCGACATTATCGCAGCAAGATGGCAAGAATTGGGGCAGAAACGGCGACGGGACCGGTCCGGCCTATTCAGCTGCCTTCGCCCACCACCACGAGTGTGAAGTCGATCTCCCGTAAGTGGTCGAGCTCCTGCTCCAAGTCGGTCATCGTCAACGGGTGCGCGCTCAGCCACTTGCCCGGAATGCCGAGCCGAAGCCCGCGATCCATGGCCTGGAGTTCGAGTTTTGGCAGACGCACATCGATGCGCGAGCGATGCAGCAGCGCTGCCAATCGCAGAATCGCGACGAGGCGTTCGACCGATTTTGCATAGCGAAGGCTCAGCGCACGCAAGCGATTGACCGGCAAGCCACGGCGGTGCGAACGCACCAGAATCGCCAGAATCTCCTGCTCGCGTTTGGTAAAGCCTGCCATGTCGGAGTTTTCCAGCAGGTACTCGGCATGGTGGTGGTGCTGGCTATGGGCCACGGCCAGCCCGATTTCATGCACGCGGGCGGCGAATGTCAGCCACTCCCGATGTGTCTCGTCCAGCCCCCAGTCTTTGGCAACGGCATCGAACATGCGCAGCGCCGTCGCCTCGACGCGGGCGACGTGATTGCGATCCACGCCATAGCGCAGGCACATGGCGTCGACCGTATCCATGCGCGGGTCACGATGCTCGGCGCGGCCCAGCATGTCGTAGAGCAGGCCCTCACGCATGGCGGTTTCGCAGATGTTCATCGACTTGAGTTTCAAGCCCTCGAATACCGCGTCGAGCACGAGGAACCCGCCCGGGAACACCGGTCGACGTTCGTCATTCAATCCCGGCAGGCGCAGGGTGTCGATCGATTTGGATTTCAGAAGCGCCTCACGGACCTCAGCCATCGAGGCGGGCGTCAGAATGCCTTGCGTAAAGCCGAGTTCATGCGCCACTTGCGCGATGGCCTTGATGGTGCCGGAGCAGCCATAAGTGTCGACCCACCCGCGCGCTTTGTACTCGGCGACGAACTGCTGCATCTCAAGCACGATGCCGCGCTTGAAATCGTCATAGCGCTTTGGCGTGATCTTGCCATCGGGGAAGCAGGCCTTGGTCGTGGCGACACAGCCCATCTGCAGGCTTTCGCGCTCCAGCGTCTGAAACGCGAGCCCGATGATGAATTCCGTTGAACCACCCCCGATGTCGATGACGAGCCGCTGCTTGCCTTTGTCCGCAATGCCATGGGCGGCACCGAGATAGATCAGGCGCGCTTCTTCTCGACCCGAGACAATTTCGATGGGATGGCCAAGCGCGGTTTCGGCGGCGATCAGGAACGCGCGCGGGTTCTTCAGTCGACGTACGGTATTGGTGCCCACCGCCCACACGCGGTCGTCAGGCAGATGTGCAATCCGTTGGCCGAATTTGGCCAGACAGCCCAGCGCCATGCGCCGCTTCTCGGCTGACAACGACCCGTCCTCGCTCAGGCCGGCTGCAAGGCGCACGGATTCGCGCAGGCGATCGATGACCCGCAGTTGCTGGTGCTCATATCGTGCCACCACCATGTGGAAGCTGTTGGAGCCCAGATCCACTGCTGCCAGTTCATCGCCTTCCTGAATCGCGCTCATGCTCGGGCCTCAGCTGCAGTGTCTGGAAAGCAAGGACATTTGGGCCGAGTGCGGCATCACATCCATGGAGGCCTCAACACGGTGATATCGGCCTTCGGCATCCAACTGCCAGGACTGCTGATTATCGGCCAGATAATTGGCGATTTCCTCGTCATAGGCACGTGCCCGCAGTTCGGGGTCGAGCAGTGGGAAGCACGCCTCGATCCGGCGCAACAGGTTGCGTTCCAGCCAGTCGGCGGACGCGCACAGGAGCTCCGGCTCGTGCCCATGATTGAGGAACCAGTAAATGCGACTGTGTTCCAGGAAGCGGCCTACCACCGAGCGCACGCGGATGCGCTCGGAAACGTTCGGAATGCCCGGACGCAGTGCGCAGGTGCCACGGACGATCAGATCGATTTCCACGCCGGCACGTGAGGCCTGGTACAGCTTTTCGATCACCGCCACCTCGTTCAGATGGTTGATTTTCGCCCGGATCGCAGCGGGTTGCCCGGCCTGGGCGTTGCGTATCTCGCGATCGATCCGTTCGAGCAGGCCTTTGTGCAAGGTGAACGGGCTCATCAACAAATGCTTGAGTTCAATTTCGGGGCCGAGCGCCGACATTTGCTGGAACATCTTGTGGACGTCCTCGCCCATGTCGGGCTGGCAGGTCATCAACGCCAGATCGGTGTACGCCCGGGCGGTGCCCGAGTGATAGTTGCCGGTCGACAAATGCACGTAGCGGCGCAGGCGGTCGGGTTCGCGGCGGACGATCAGCAGCATCTTCGCATGCGTCTTGTAGCCAACGATGCCGTACACGACCTGCACGCCAGCTTCCTGAAGGCGATCCGCAAGGCTCAGGTTCGCCTCCTCATCGAAGCGCGCGCGGAGTTCGATGACGACTGTTACGTCTTTGCCGTTGCGGGCCGCGTCGATCAGATAACCGACAATCGTCGAATCCTTGCCCGTACGGTACAGAGTTTGCTTGATCGCCAGAACGCCCGGGTCGATGCTGGCCTGCCGGATCAGATCAAGTACCGGCGTGAACGAATCGAACGGATGGTGCAGCAACAGATCGCCTTCCCGGATCGCATCGAAAATGGTCGCGCTCTTGGCGATCTTGCCCTGCACGTGCGGCGTGTATTTTGGGAACTTCAGGTCTGGCCGGTCCACCATGTCATAGATCGCAATGACGCGATTCAGGTTAACCGGGCCGTGCACGCGATAGACATCGTCTTCGTTCACCTCGAAGTTGCCCATCAGGTACTTGAGCGTGGTCTTCGGGATTTGGTCTGAGACTTCGATGCGGACCGCGCGCGCGAACCCGCGGCCACGCAGTTCGTCTTTCAGTGCGTGAGCCAGGTTTTCGGCGTCGTCCTCGTCGACGATCAATTCGCTGTCACGCGTGACGCGGAATTGCCAGGTACCCTTGACCTGCATACCCGGAAACAGCTCATCGGCAAACTCGGCCAGGATGGCTGACAGCAGCACAAAGTCCTCGGAGCCATCGCTCAGCTCCGGGGGCAGGCGGATCACGCGTGGCAGCGAGCGCGGCGCGCGCACCACGGCAAACTGGCCTTCGCGACCAAACGCGTCCTTGCCCTTCAGGCCAATGATGATGTTCAGCGACTTGTTCAGGATGCGCGGAAACGGATGCGCCGGGTCGAGTCCGAGGGGCGACAGCACGGGCGAGATCTCGTCCTCGAAGTACGTTTGCAACCAGCGGCGTTGCCGGGCATTCCATTCATCACGCATCAAGAACCGAATGCCGTGTTTGCGCAGCGCCGGCCGCAGCGTCTTGTTCCAAAGCTCGTATTGCGCGTCAACGAGTTCAAGCGCCCGGGTGCGCACTCGGTGCAACGTCTCCAATACGCTGAGCCCGTCGGGGCCGATCATCGCGCCATTCGCGAACCCGAGTTGATGCTTCAGCGCTGATACTCGAATTTCGAAGAACTCATCGACATTGGTTGACGAAATGCACAAAAAGCGCAGACGCTCCAACAGCGGGACGCTCTGGTCCTTAGCCTGGGCCAGTACCCGGAAGTTGAACTCGAGTTGCGACAGTTCGCGGTTGATGAACCACTTGGGATCGCGAAGGTTGGGCGCTTTTGCCATGGTCCCTGCTTATGCGGTGAATTCGGACGAAATGAAGCCCCACGATGCTAGCAGGCTCGTGTGACAGGCTTGTGGCCCCGTCCAGGCGAACCGACGCCGAGTACGGCAGGGCCGGCCGCAAGACTGGTTCGGGCGGTAGTTCTTGTAGGAGCAGCGGTTTTTGTAGGAGCAGCGGTTTTGTAGGAGCAGCGGTTTTTGTAGGAGCAGCGGTTTTTGTGGGAGCGATGGTTTTTGTGGGAGCGGCTTCAGCCGCGAACGGCGATGCGGCAAGCTTGGTTCGGGCCTGAAGGCCCTCCTACAAACAGCGAACGGTGATGCGGCAAATTCGTTTCGGGCCCGAAGGCCCCCTCATGGGGCGGTTAGGTTGCCGCCTGCTGCCGACCGCCGAGCAATACCACCACCGCTGCACTCAAGAAAGCCGCCGGCCACGCCCAAACCTCGCCGCTCGGCCAAAGACACATCACGGCATGGCAGAAGTAAAGCATTGCGGCAAAGCCCATGCCGAGCAAAAACCCCCGCTGACCGACAAAACTGAGCAGGCCCGGCAAGAGCAGCGGCGCCCAGGCAAGCAGCCAAGCTTGCATCAGGGGGCGCGCCGGGTGGGGCGCGAGCCAGAGGTGCCAGAGTGCCTGCCAGACAAGCAGAACCAGGAAACAGGTCAGCGCAGCCTGATGCTTGCGGCTCAGGGTCATGCCCGGCCCGCCAGCTTCATCGCAGTCAGGGCCAATCGTCTGCCAAGTGCGCGCGCCAGCGCTTGTTCGTCTTGATCCACAGCGCGCTTGCCTTCGGCGTCGGCCAGGTGGGTCGCCCCATAGGGGCTGCCGCCCGTCTGGGTGCTGAATAGGCGCTCCTCGGAAAATGGCAGGCCCAGAATCATCATGCCGTGATGGAGCAGCGGCAGCATCATGCTCAACAGCGTCGACTCCTGACCACCGTGCAGCGTGCTCGTGGAGGTGAACACACATGCCGGTTTGCCGATCAGCGTGCCCGCCAGCCATTCGCTGGACGTACTGTCCAGAAATGCCTTCAGCGGCGCGGCCATGTTCCCAAAACGTGTAGGGCTGCCGAGCGCGAGGCCGGCGCACGCGCGAAGGTCGTCGAGCGTTGCATAGGGCGGGCCTTGGTCAGGCACCGAATGGTTCACGCCCGCTTCATTCGCCGGGACCAAACTTGGTACGGTACGGATCCGGGCGCTTGCGCCGGTTTCGTCAATGCCACGGGCGATCCAGCGGGCCAACTCGCGGGTTGCGCCGTGGCGGCTGTAATAAAGGACCAGAATCTCGGTCATGATGGGTCTATGAGTCGCTCGAAATAGGAACGGGATATGCGCATTGTGCAGGCTTCGCTGTTGATTGTCTGTTTGGCTTGGCAGGGTATCGCCCTGGCGAGCAAGGAGCAGCCGTCTTTGTCGGTTGCGACCACGGAGGGCAAGACCTTTGATCTGAGCAAACAGCGGGGCAAGTGGGTCGTGGTGAACTTCTGGGCGACGTGGTGCGGGCCCTGCCTGAAGGAAATGCCGGACCTCGATGGATTCGATCAGGCGCGCGACGACGTCGTCGTGGTTGGGCTGGCCTTTGAGGAAATCGAAGCGGCCGAGCTGAAGTCGTTCGTCAAGAAGCGCGGCGTGCGCTACCCGATCGCCTTGGTCGATGTGTATGAGCCGCCGGCCGATTTCGATGTGCCGCGTGGCCTGCCTACGACCTATCTCATTGATCCTGATGGTAAAGTTGCCGAGAAGTTCCTGGGGCCAATCACCTCGGAGGACCTTGCTCGCGTCATTGCTACCAAGTCGGTTCCCACCAAGACTGAGACATGAGCCCGATCCGCGCCCGCGCATTTCTGGTCCACGGGCGGGTGCAGGGTGTGTCGTTTCGGGCGGCGACGCGCCTGCAGGCGCTTCGTCTGGGGCTTCGCGGGTATGCCCGCAACCGGCCGGACGGTACGGTCGAAGTCCTGGCTATCGGTCCTGAGACCGGATTGGCGCAACTGGAGTCCTGGCTCTGGCGCGGTCCAGTTCTGGCGCGGGTGGATCACGTGACGATGCTCGAAGAGCCATTGTCGGACGGCGCAGAAGTCGCCGCGATCAACGGCTTCCAAATTGGTTGATCAGCCGGTGCTCAGCAGTTTTTCTACTGCCTGACGGTCGGATCGCTTCATCGGCTTCTGACTGATCCGGTCGAGCGGTGGGTGCCGGAGGGCGTCCACCTCGAACACGGTCAGATCGAATTCCAGACCGTCGCGCTCGAACCGATACGCCGGCACGCTATAGGCTTGGCGGTCTTGCTGCCGGAAGGTCCGCTCGAAGCTTTCGTACGGGATGCGCTGGTCGTCGAGAAACCACGCAACGGCACGGGGATCGTCGGCAAACAGATGGAGGCACACGGCCGAAAATCCATCGGCGCTGCCGTCAAGCACGGCGCCCACCAGACGGGGCTCAAACTGCGCGAAAAACTGCATGGCTGGCAGCGCGGCCTCGCGACGCCGGCGCAATGCCTGCGGCTGGGACTGCGATTGGAACAAGCGTTGGTACGCGCGCAACTCGGCATCGATCTCCAGGTTGCTTGGCAACCCCGCCTGACCCCCAATGCCAAACGCTTCGGCGGCACGCTGCTTGGCGTCCTCAAAATCACGAAGTCCGGTTTCGGCAATCAAGCGAGCGGCGTAGGCGGCCAACTCCTGCCGGTTGCGTCGACCTGGGCCGATCGGCGCGCGGCCGTCAGAAGATTTCGAGCGTCTGCTGTTCCGCATGTTCGTCGGTGCTTTCCTGAAGGCCCGCCTCGGACAATCGGAGCAAGTCCTCATTCTTGAAGTACTCCAGCACGCCACCTGCGCCCGCTGCCATCAGTTGTCCGGTTGCGGGCGAAATCATCGCTGGCGTAATGCCTTCGGGGGGTGTCATCGGATCGATTGGAACCGTTGCCAGCGCCGTACGCATGTATTCAATCCAGATCGGCAGTGCGGTTTGCGCAGCAAATTCGCCTTCGCCGAGCGTCTTGAAGTCGTCGTACCCCATCCACACCGTACCGACGGCGCCCGCCGTGAAGCCTGAGAACCAGGCATCGCGGTGTTCGTTTGTGGTGCCGGTTTTGCCCGAAAGGTCGGGGCGCTCAAGCACCATGGCTGCGCGACCAGTGCCGCGTTTGACCACGTCGTTCAACACGCTGCGGATCAAGAATACGGTGCGTTCGTCCATGACTCTCGGCGCAAGCAGCAGCGCCGGCGCCCCGATGGTGCTGGACGCGGGCGGGACGGCTGTGACCGATTCGGTCGGCGCCGGCGTGGTGGTGGGACTTGGTGCCGCCGCTGGTCCGCCGCCCAACATGGCACTGAGATCTGCTGCGGCATTACCCGACCCCTGGCCCTCCTGACTCTGGCGTTCTGGGCAGGCGCGGCATGCGACTGCGGGTGTCGCTTCGTAAACCGTTTTCCCATTGGCGTCGACAATGCTCTGCACGACAAACGGGTCGATCAAATAGCCGCCGTTGGCGAACACGCTGTAAGCCCGCGCCATGTTGAGTGGCGACAGTGATGCCGTGCCGAGCGCCATAGACAGGTTCTCAGGCAGTGCCTCGGGCGGAAAGCCAAAGCGCTGGACGTAATCGCGGGCATACCGGATCCCGATGGCGTCAAGAATCCGGACCGACACCAGATTGCGGGAGCTGACCATGGCCTCGCGTAGCCGCATTGGGCCGTTGAACTTCTCATTGTCATTCTGCGGCCGCCAGACGCCATCGGGCGAGGATGGGTCGGCAAAACTCAGCGGGGCGTCGTTTACGATCGAGGCCGGCGTGAAATTCTTGTCGAACGCCGCGCTGTAGACAAACGGTTTGAAGCTGGAACCCGGCTGCCTGGTACTTTGCAGTGCCCGATTGAACTTGGAGCGCGAAAAACTGAAGCCGCCAACCAGCGCTCGGATGGCGCCACTCTCCGGGTCCATGCCGACCAAAGCTGACTGCACCTTGGGCAATTGTTCGAATCGCCAGTTCCCCTCGGCGTCCAAGGACACGCGGACCACATCGCCGACTTTCAGCGCGTCGCTGACTTTGCCGGGCGCGCGGCCGACCGCGCTCTCGTTTATGAACGGGCGTGCCCATTTGACTGCATCCAGAGCCAGGCTGACCTGCTGACCATCTTGCAGCCAGACCAGAGCCTGCTCGGCGTCGACTTCGGTTACCACGGCGGGCAGCAGACCTTGAATTGCGGTCAGACCGCTCATGGCAGCACGCCGGGACTCGTCGGTTTCGTTCTGTTCCGGCTCCAGATGCGCTTCCGGTCCCCGATAGCCATGACGACGATCAAAAGCGATCAGTTGATCGCGGACGGCGCGGTTGGCGCTTTCCTGCTCGGTCGAGTGAATGGTCGTGAACAGCCGGTAGCCGCCGATCAGTGCTTCGTTGCCCAGCTTTTCGATCGCCTCCACGCGCGCCACTTCGGCAACGTAGGGGGCATCCAGGTCCAGGGGCGGCTCGTGCGGATGCGCGTGATCGGGCTCGGCAATCGCCGCCGTGACATCCTCAGGCTGCAGATAGCCGAGTTCGCCCATGCGCGTCAGCACATAGTTCCGGCGCTCCATGGCGCGATCCGGGTTGATCAGCGGGTTGCCGCTGGAGGGGAACTTCGGGATCGACGCCAACATGGCAGCCTCGCCTGGCGTCAATTGATCCAAGGTCTTGCCGTAATAAAATTCGGCGGCGGCGGCAATTCCGTAAGAGCGGTAGCCGAAGAAAATCTTGTTCAGGTACAGCTCGAGGATTTCGTCCTTGGTGAGCTCCCGCTCCAGTTTCAGCGCGAGGAACATCTCGCTGATCTTCCGCGTGTACGAGTACTCGTTGCTCAGAAAGTAGTTCTTGGCCACCTGCTGCGTAATGGTGCTGCCGCCGGGCACACGCTTGTTGTCAGTGGTGGCGAGCAGCCAGACCGCCCGGCCAATGCCCATCACATCAATTCCCTGGTGCTCGTAGAACCGGGCGTCCTCAATGGCAATGAACGCGGCACGGACCACCTGGGGCACGTCGTCGATCTTTACGGGCGTGCGTCGAGCCTCGCCAATGATGGCCAGCAACTTGCCGTCGCTCGTATAGACCTTGAGCGGCACCTGCAGCGGGATATCCTTGATCTGGCTCACGTCCGGCAGCCGCGGCTCCAGTACATAGTAGGCGCCACCCACCGCCAGGACGGCGGCGAGCACGCCGGCAAAGCCGAGCCAGAACAGCCAGCGGAGCAAACGGCGAATCTTCGACATTGAGAACCGGTCGGCGGAATCAAGGCAAGGTCGGAAAGTATACGGCTACCGGGACAGCCAAATATGGCATTTCCGGTATGCCGGCGGCATTCGCCGGGTCCCGTGTGTCACAGCTCGTTATTTTTGAATCAAGGACTTGCAGCAACATCTTGAGGTAGACCGCCGACCATGCCACAAGTCCTAGTGGTGCCAGGCAGGGGTCAGCCCGCGAGATTGTGACAGGCTTGGCGCTTGCGAAGAATTGATCGTAGGAGTAGCTTCCAAGCTATTGAAATTGCAGTCTTACCTGGGGTATGGTTCACCATACTTAGGAATCAGTTTTAATGCCTCTCGCTAAATTTCGCTCGTAAGGGTCTGTGGGAAGGGGAAAAGTGTGGCTCTCTTCAGTACAAAATCACCCCCGCTGATCGGCATCGACATCAGTTCGACAGCGGTGAAACTGCTCCAGCTCTCCCAAAGTGGCGGGCGCTTTCGCGTGGAGCACTACGCCGTTGAACCACTGCCGCCCAATGCGGTGGTGGAGAAGAATATTGTCGAAGTCGAAGCAGTCGGAGAAGCGATCAAGCGCGCCTTGCAGCGTTCGCAGACGCGTCTTCGTCATGCGGCGGCGGCTGTCGCCGGTTCGGCAGTGATCACAAAAACCATCCCCATGCCCGCCGACCTGTCCGAAGAGGATCTGGAAGGCGCCATTCAGGGTGAAGCGCAGCAATACATCCCGTACCCGCTCGAAGAAGTGAGTATGGACTTTGAGGTGCTCGGGCCGGTCAAAGACAACCCCGAAATGATGAACGTCATGCTGGCGGCATCGCGGACGGAAAATGTCGAGCTTCGGGTTGCCGCGCTGGACTTGGGCGGTTTGCAGGCAAAAGTCGTCGATGTTGAAGCCTTTTGCATGGAAAACGCTTACAAGTTGGTTGCTGACCAACTGAGCGTCCCGAAGGACGCGACGGTTGCCGTGTTCGACATCGGCGCGACCATGACCACGCTGATCGTGCTGAAGAATCAGCGCAGCATTTATACGCGGGAGCAGGTTTTCGGCGGCAAGCAGCTGACGGACGAGATCATGCGTCGCTACGGCTTGTCGTACGAAGAAGCCGGTATGGCCAAGCGCCAGGGCGGGCTGCCGGAAAGTTACGAAATCGAAGTGCTCGAACCGTTCAAGGAAGCCATGGTGCAGCAAGTCAGTCGTCTGCTGCAGTTCTTCTTTGCCGGCACGGAATACAACAAGGTTGACCAAATTGTGCTTGCCGGTGGTTGCGCATCCATCATCGGCATCGCCGAAATGGTTGAAGAGCAGATCGGCGTGCCGACCGTGGTCGCGAACCCGCTCGCGGCGATGACCTTGTCCAGTCGGGTGCAGGCGCCTGCGATCGCACAGGACGCGCCGTCGCTGATGATCGCCTGCGGCCTGGCCCTGAGGAGTTTCGACTAATGGCCAAGATCAACCTATTACCGTGGCGCGCAGAGCGACGCAAACAACGGGAACGCGAGTTCCAGGTGATGATGGGTGGTGCATTTCTGATCGGCGTTCTGGCCTTTCTGGTTGCGTTGACCTGGATGGACCGCGTCGTCCAAGGCCATCAGAACCGCAAAGACCTGTTGACTCGCGAAATTGCCGCACTCGATGCCAAGATCAAAGAAATCGAGGCGCTGCAGGAAAAGCGTGAAACCTTGCTTCGGCGCAAGCAGATCATTGAGCGCCTGCAGAGTAGCCGCTACCAGATGGTGCACGTCTTTGACGAGTTGGTACGCACCCTGCCCGACGGCGTCCGGCTGACCGAAATGGTACAGGCTGGCGACGCCATGAACGTCAAGGGTCGGGCGCAGTCGAATGCGCGCATCTCGGCGTATATGCGCAATGTCGAGTCGGCGCAGTGGCTGCGCGATCCGGACTTCAAGAAATCGACCTTGGTCGGCGATGACAAGGGCGGCGCCTACGAATATGAACTCGGCATCGGTGTTCGCCGAAGCGAAGATGAAGGTAGTGAAGGCGAAGAAGGTGAAGCCGCCGGCGATGGCAGCGGCGGCGCGGGAGGAACGCCCTGATGGACCTCAAGAATCTCGAAACCAAGAACTATGGCAACTGGCCGATGCCCATCAAGTTGGCGGCCTGCCTGGGCATCTTTCTGGTGGTGTTGCTGCTCGGCTATGTGTTCAAGATCAAAGAGTCGTTTGACACCCAATCAAAGCTGATGTCCGAAGAACAGTCACTGCTGGTGACATTCCGCGACAAGCAAGCGAAGGTCGTCAACTTAGAAGACTACAAAAAGCAGCTGGCCGAAATGGAAGAGTTGCTCCGGCAAATGGTTCGGCAGTTGCCGAGCAAGACGGAAATGCCTGATCTGCTCGTAGACATCTCGCAGACGGCGCTTTCCTCTGGCATCGATACCGAACTGTTTGAGCCAGGCGCCGAGTCCCCGAAAGACTTCTACGCCGAAAAGCCAATCAAGATCCGTATGGCCGGGACTTACCATCAGTTTGGCGCATTTGTCAGTGGCGTGGCGTCATTGCCACGCGTGGTGATTCTGACGATGCACGACGTGTCCTTGAAGCCGCAAAATGCACTGCCATCCACGGTCAAAGACCCGAAATTGGTGAAGGCGGCGGCAAACAAGCCGACCGGAATCCTGACATTGGAAGGCACCGTGAAGACCTACCGCTACCTGGACGATGACGAAGTCTCCGGTTCGGATGCGGCGCCAGACGCGGGTGCGCGAGCAGGAGGAAAATCATGATGCGAGCGAGTAGCGATCAGCGACAGCTGCTGCGCACCACCCTTTGTGTAATGCTGACGTTACCGTTGGCTGCCTGCATTCCAGGCACCAAGGACCTTGAGCAGAAGATTGCCGACATCAAAGCCGAGCGGGGAATCCCGATCGAGCCGTTGCCGGCCATGAAGGAATACCCGAAGTTTGTTTACACCGCGCAGGATCTGCGTGATCCGTTCGCAGACTTCGGGGACGACGACAGCCCCTCTGGGCAATCGGCAATTCCGGGCCCCGACGACACGCGTGTAAAGGAACCGCTCGAAGCCTTCCCGCTCGACGCGCTGGACATGGTTGGCACCATCGGTGATCCGATGAACGCGCCGACCGCATTGATCACCGACCCGTCCGGCGCCGTACATCGCGTCAAGGCCGGAAACTACATGGGACAGAATGACGGCCAGATTACCGCCGTCTATGAAGACCGTGTGGAGTTGGTGGAATTGGTTTCAAATGGCAACGGCGGCTGGATGGAACGGCCAGCTTCAATCGCCCTGGATGATGAGTGAGGTCGTGGATCCCATGAACACACAAGAATCTTTAAATAAGTCCTTCGGACACCGCTCGGTTCAGGCCTTGCTGCTGTTTGTTCTTGCTCTCGGCGCCGAAGCCTCGACCCTCAAGGACGTGACCTTCGAAAGTCGTCCCGATGGCACCACCGACATTCGCTTGGTCATGGACGAAGCGCCCGTCGCGCCGAAGGTCTTCGCGACGGAGGCGCCGCCTCGTCTCGCGATTGACCTGGACGCCACGAATAACGCCGTCGCCGACCGGCGGATCAATGTCGGCAGCGGGGCTGCGTCGACTATCGCCATCGTCGAAGCCGGCGGGCGAACCCGAGTCGTTGTCGAACTGTTCCATCCGACCACGCACAGCTCGCGGATCGAAGGCAACAGCATCATCCTGACCGTTGGTGCCGACAGTTCGGTGGCCCAGAACAACACCGCGAATGCGGCAGCGGGTTCGCAGGGCTGGACCGAGAAACCGGTCCTGCAGGCGGTCGATTTCCGTCGCGGCAACAATGGCGAAGGGCGTATCGTCGTGAATTTCAACCGCGATGGTGCCGGCTCTGACATCCGCAAGGAAGGCAGCAACAGAGTGGTCGTCGATCTTTACGACGTAAGCCTGGCTGACGATCTTCCACTCAAGCTTGATGTCACCGACTTTGCGACTCTGGTCAGTACGATCGAGACCCAGGAGCGTGCCGGTGGTGCGCGATTGGTTGTCAGTACCACTGGCGCGTTCGACCACATGGCTTACCAGACTGGCGATCAGTTCGTGATCGAAGTCAGCAAGAAGCGCGAAGTCGAAGAAGGCGCGCAGCGTCGCAAGCCAGGGGAAGCCATGGAGTACAAAGGCACGCCAGTGACCTTCAACTTCCAGGACATTCCCGTCCGTACGCTGCTCCAGCTGATTGCCGACATCAGTGAGTTCAATATCGTCGTCGCCGACAGCGTGCAGGGCAACATTACGCTGCGCATGGTCAACACGCCTTGGGATCAAGCGCTGGCCGTCGTGCTGCAAGCGAAGGGCCTTGACCAACGCCGCGAAGGCGGCGTGATCTGGGTTGCCCCGACTGCTGAAATTGCGCAACGCGAGCAAGCGCTTGAAGACGCCCGGATTGCGATCGAAGACCGGCAGTCGCTCGTTTCGGAATACATCGCAATCAATTACGGCAAGGCCAAGGAAATTGCCGTACTGCTGACTGACAACAGCAAACAAGGTGCTGGGCAGAAAGGCGGCGCGCAAAGCGCCAGCTCAGGCTTCTTGTCCAAGCGTGGCAGTGTCACGTTTGATGATCGCACCAACACGCTGCTGATCAGCGATATTCCAGAGCGCATCTCGGATCTCAAGGCACTGATTTCGATCCTCGATCGCCCCGTCGACCAAGTGCTGATCGAATCGCGGATCGTGGTTGCCAATGAGACGTTCGGCAAGGAGATCGGTGCCCGCTTCGGCGTGACCTCTGGCTACGAAGACCACAATGGCAACGTCATTACGACGTCGGGCTCGGTGGCAGCCGCCAACAACATGATCAATCAGGCCCTGGTCAACCGAAACGCTGGTCGGCCAACGTTCCCGCTCGTGGTTCCAGGCGGTAGCGGCGGCGGCATCCTGTCGCCAACGCTGGAAAACCGTTTGAACGTCGACTTGCCGGCTTCCGGCGCTGCGCCGCGCCTTGGTCTGTCGATCCTCGGCGCCGACTATTTGCTTGACCTGGAACTGTCCGCGTTGCAAGAAGAAGGTTCCGGCGAAGTCGTTGCGAATCCGCGCGTCATTACGGCCAATCAGCGCGAAGCAGTCATCCGCCAGGGCGATGAAATCGGCTACGTGACGATTACGACGTCGGGCGGCGCCGTGCCAATTCCGACCGTTGCCTTCAAGGAAGTGCTGCTCGAACTCAAGGTGACACCGACGATCACGCAGGATGACCGCATTTTCCTGAACATGGCGGTCAAGAAGGATGAATTGACCGGCTTTGTCAGCACCTCCATCGGCGACGTTCCGCAAATCAACAAGCGTGAACTGAACACCGCGGTGTTGGTCGAAAATGGCCAGACCGTTGTCCTTGGTGGCGTGTACGAATATAAGAGTCGCAGAGACCTGCAGAAAACCCCCTTCCTGGGTGATCTGCCCTTGCTTGGCAATCTGTTCAAGACACAACAGTCTAGTTCGGACAAGGCTGAGCTCCTGATCTTTGTGACGCCCAAGATTTTGCGTCAACGTGGCGCAGGCAAATAACACATGCGAATGTTCATGAATTCGCAGAATCGGAGAACCGCAATGAATTACTTCACGCGAATCCTGGTAGCAGCCGGCGTCGTGGCGCTTAGCGCCTGTGGCGGTGGCGGATCCGATGGCGGTGCATTTACGCCGCCGGTCAATGAGAACCTTAGGATCACGATCTCGCCGGCCACGTCGAGCACGACGCCGTTCAGTCTCGTCGACATGCCCATCCGGGTGCAACGAGCCAACGGCTCGGCGGTGCCAGACGGCACCACGGTCACAGTGCAGGTGACGCCACCAAGTGTGGCGCAAGTCTCGTCGCTCGTCGCTGTTGGCGGCGATGACGCCATCAGATATGGCGAGCGCGTCACCGCGACAACGGCTGCTGGCGTCGTGAACTTCCGTTTTCACAGCCGGGCGGTGGGTAGTGCCATCGTCACGGTATCGGCTGCTGAAACGGGAACCAGTGGTTTGAGCGGCACCAATCAAGCGACGGTCAACGTTGTGGCTGGTCGGCCGAGCGATCCGCGCCTGACGCTGACTACCGCTTCAACCACGTTGCCGGCGAACCGATTCGGTGTGGAGCCGTTCCTCGGGTCACCCTACTTGGCAGATGTCGGGATTACTTGGCGTCGCTTGAACGGCGAACTGGCCACGACGTTCCCACCGGGACGGTCCAATATCGTCGACGTGACGGTCTCGCCGGTGGTTAACACTGGCGGCTTTTCAGTGCCTGATGATCCAGATACCACGGACATTATCGAGTTCCTGCTGCACCTGGTCACGGCACCAGTAGAGACCAATGGCGGGCGCGCGGTCATTTTCCTGCAATCGCTCGATCAGCCTGGGACGACCACAGTTTATGTTTCGGCGCGCGACCCGGATACGGATGAGACGATTCAGGCCGAACTGCCGTTCACGATTACCAACGGTACGCCGCGCCTGCCGGCAAGCATCACGCTGAATCGCGACGGCGCGCAGGTCTACATCACCGGCTCAGGTGGCACAACCGCCGATCGCTTCGAAGCCATTGTTACCGATGGTGGCGGCGGATTCGTGCCAGATCCCGTCAGCGGTTCAAGTTCGTTCAACAATATTCAAGCCGAAATCGTTGGTGGCGCACAGGGTGGCGAAAAGCTGGCTGCCTCGAACGCTGCTGGCGCGGCGGTACGTGATGGCACAATCAAGTTCCGCACGTTCTCAGGCATCGCCGGGTTTAGCTATCAAGCCGGAACCCGTGCCGGGCTGGTCAATATCCGCACCACCGTAGATCGTGCCGACAATAATGTCGACAACGGTATTCAAGATGGCGTGCAAGTGACGCGCAGCCTGACCGTAGGCGATGGCCGCTTGTTTGACCTCGATATTACGGCTGCCAATATCAGGGAGCTGCGCGTCAATCCGTTCTCGGAGGACGCAACCCCGCTCGATCCCCAAGATCCGTTCAGCCCGCTCATTCCGCCGCGCCCAGATGGCACCTATAGCTATACGGTGTCGGCGATTGCGACGGACCGCTTTGGTGCACCGGTAGTCCCAGGGACTGAAATCCGCTTCGGCTTGATCGATGCGCCGCAGATCAACGGGTCGTTCGCGATCTTCGGTAGCGATGGCAATCCGGGCGAAGGCACGACCAACTTCACTGCCCCAACTGGCGCATTCCAAACTCAGGGCGGTGGTGCAGGACCTGGCGACACCGTTGTCGTGTTTGGCGAAGACAGTATTGGCAACCGCGATCTGGAAAGCGCCAGGACGGTTTCGGCTGTCAACAGCCAGACGTCGTTGACCACCACCTATCGCTTCAACTTCAACGACGACACTGGCGTATCGGTCAACAACGGACCAGTCCTGCCGTACCTCATTGGCCGCGCGACAGACGGCAACTTCAGCAGCGTGGTGCCCGTGGAAGGGCCGCCGCAAGCCTCGTTCGGCGCCGCCGCGTTTACCGACTTCAATGGTGTCGCCCGAGTGACGCTGAACTATGGCGTCGTCAAGATCGGCAAGCTCTCGGCGATTTATGCGCAGGGCGTTGGCGACGTGGTCAACAACAGTTCGGAATTGGTGACCGATGTCGAGCTCGTCCGCTATCCGGGTCTGGCGCCCGGCAGCCTGACGGTCAACCCATCAGATATCGCCGGCAATCGAACTGTTTCCGTGACAGCCTGCTTGCGTGACCGCCTTGGCAGTGGCGCGCAGGGCATCTTGCTGAACTATCGTTTTGCCAACTTGGGTGCCGGAACCGGTCGCGTCAATGGTGTTACCGGTCCGGGCGCACTCACCACGCCCACAGGGCAAGATGGATGCGTCACCGTGGATGTGTCGACCTCTGGTGTTGTTCAGACCACCGGGACGACGCCGTCCGTCATCTTCGAAACGCCCGCCCTTTCGGGCGCGACTGGCATCCTAAGCGATTCCGCCAATATCCTGGTGGGCTTGATGTTCTTGACGGCGACGCCTGAAACGATCACCGGAGACGGTGGCCGCTTGATTGATCTGCAGCTGGTCGATGCCGGCGGTCTGCCGGTACCCGGTGTGTTGATTGTCGGCAACTGCACTGCAACCGGTGGCGCAACGCTGACGATTACGACGCAGGCGCCGATTACCAATGCGCAAGGCCGGACACAGGCCGTCGCAAGCGGTCAGGGCTTCGATGTGACTTCGGGTAGCGGTTCGGCAACTGGCACCTGTACCTTCACGGTTGCGGGCGGCACGGTCAGCGATACCGTTACCTGGGGTTCGCAGAACATCTGCGATCTGTTCAGCCCGGCGGTTCCAGAAGGTTGCCCGGCGGCAACGCTGTTGATGAATATCACCGGTTCGGGTGTTGCCGGATCAGTCCCTGCTGGCCTGAACTGCACGGGTCCGGGTAGTTGTTCCCGCGAGTTCGCGCCGACTTCGTCAGTACAGTTGGTGTTGTCGGCCGCCCCGACGGTATTCACCTGTCAGACGAGTGGCGGACCGCTGGTCAACTTCGCGCCTGCCGCAACGGCTTCGATTGTGATGCCGCCTGCTGGGCAGACGATCACCTGTAATGTGACCTTCCCGTAACGGTCGTCAGTCGTTCGATACGCAAGGGCCGCCACCGCGCGGCCCTTGTTGTTTTTGCGACGGGGTCAGCCGGCTGATCGCGAAGCGCAACTGCCGTCCGCCGTCAGACGGATTAATGTCATCACCAGTACAACGAGATTTGGCTGTCAATGCTGCCCATGATGTCGTCTCGCTCCCACCAAGACCACGACCCTGGCCAAACACCAAAACCCCGGCGCAAGCGTCGTTGGCTGGTCATGATGTTCGCCGTAATCGTGCTGGCATATGGACTCCGCGTGCTCGGTACCAGCCCCAGCAATGCGCGGGACTGGTCGCCCGATCAGGCACGCCTGGCGGGCATCACGTCGCTCGATCCTGATCGCGTTCGGATCAGCAATATTCGCAACGCGCGTTACCGCACCAGCCAGGACTACGAGTTGCGGTGGGAAAGCCGGGAGTACGATCTCAGCCAAGTCGACAGCCTGTGGTACGTCGTCGAGCCATTTGCGGACTGGCGTGGGCCGGCCCATTCTTTTTTGAGTTTCGGGTTTTCGAATGGCCAATACCTGGCCGTGTCGGTCGAAATCCGCAAAGAGCAAGGCGAATCGTTTTCGCCTTGGCTTGGGCTGGTCCGGAGCTACGAGATCATCTACGTGCTCGGCGACGAGCGCGACCTGATCGACTTGCGCGCCAACATTCGCCACGATGCGGTCTACCTATACCCGATCAAGGCGCGGCCCGACCAAATCCGGGCATTGCTGCAATCGATGCTCGACCGGACCAACGCGCTCGCTCGCACACCAGAGTTCTACAACACCCTGACCAACTCCTGCGCCAGCAATATTGTCGACCACGTGAACGCGATTTGGCCAAGCCGAATCCCCTTCAGCTACCGAACGCTGTTGCCGGCGCTGTCTGATGACCTTGCCTACGACATCGGTTTGATCGACACGAACTTGCCCGCAGCAACGTATCGCGAGGCCCATCGGATCAATGATCTGGCCGCCCAGTTCCGCAATCTGGACACGTTTTCCGCTGGCATTCGCAGTCGAATCCGGCCGTCGGCGGCTGACACCGCCAATGCCAGCTTGCCGACCCCGAGTGCTTCCGATAGCTTCGGAGACTGACCTGGCGACCGTGCGGGACAGAAGCTGAACACCGCGACCCGCCAGGGTGGCAAGGCTAACGCGCCATTCGGTGGGCGCGGCAGGCGATGCACACTTCCTTGGGACATCGATTGGTGGAGTTTCAGTAATGCGGATCCTGGATCGTTCGGTTTATGTAGGCCCTTCGCTGTACGCGCATTTTCCGGTCATCAAGCTGGAATTGGACCTTGGTCTGCTCGAACAATGGCCGACTGGCAAGTTGGGCGCGGCCTATGTCGATGCGCTGGTCGCGGCCTTGCCGGGTCTTCAGGAACACGGCTGTTCGTATCGCGAACCCGGCGGATTCATTCGCCGCATGAAGGAAGGCGACGGCACGTGGCTCGGCCATGTGCTGGAGCACGTGGCGATTGAACTGCAAAACGTTGCGGGCGAGGACGTCACGTTCGGCAAAACCCGCAGCATTGATGGTCGCCCCGGCGTATACACCGTGGTCTACGAATACATCCAGCGCGAAGAGGGCATCGAGGCCGGAGAACTGGCGCTCAAGCTGCTGTGCTCGCTGATGCCCGCCGAACTCCGACCAGAAGGCTCGGTTGAAGACGATTGGAGCTGGCCCGATGCGCGTGACGAGTTCATTCGCTACGCCCAGCGTCGGGCGCTCGGTCCGTCAACCATGTCGTTGGTCCGTGCCGCTGAAGCTCGCGAGATTCCGTGGTTCCGCCTAAACGACCAAAGCCTCGTGCAATTTGGGCACGGCAAATACCAGCAGCGTATTCAGGCCACCGTAACCGGCAAAACGCCGCATATCGCCGTCGAACTCGCGTCCGACAAAGAAGAGACCAACAAGATTCTCGGCTCGCTCGGGCTGCCTGTGCCCAAACAGGAACTGGTCCAGTCTGAAAGCAGCGCGATTCGCGCGGCGCGCCGAATTGGTTATCCGGTCGTCACCAAGCCGTACAACGGCAACCACGGTCGTGGCGTGTCGATTGGCCTGCGCACCGAAGAAGAAGTCATCGAAGGATTCAAGAAGGCGAAGGACATCTCTCGCTCGGTCATCGTCGAAACCTATCTGGAAGGGGATGATCACCGCTTGCTGGTGGTCAACGGCGAACTCGTCGCGGCGACCCGCCGAACCCCGGGTCATGTGGTCGGCGATGGTCAACGCAACATTCGAGAGCTGATCGAGATCGTCAATCAAGATCCCCGACGAGGCGTGGGGCACGAGAAAGTGCTCACCCGGATCGTGCTGGATGCGCAGGCCGAAATGATGCTCGCCCGGGCCGGCATGACGGGCGACTCGGTGCCGCCTGAGGGTCAGGCGGTTTACTTGCGATCGACCGCAAATCTGTCCACCGGCGGTACCGCCACCGATGTCACCGACGTCATTCATCCGGATAACCGCGACATGGCGGTACGCGCGATCAAGGCGATTGGTCTCGATGTCGGCGGCGTCGATTTTCTGAGCACCAATATCGCCGAGAGCTACAAGAAGATTGGCGGCGGCATCTGCGAGGTCAATGCTGCGCCCGGCTTTCGCATGCATGTCGCGCCGTCCGAGGGCAAGCCGCGCGATGTGGCAACCCCTGTTATCGACATGCTGTTCCCGCAAGGCGCCTCCGCGCGGGTGCCGATCGCAGCGATCACGGGCACCAATGGCAAGACAACTACGGCCCGCATGTTGGCCCATATCACCAAGATGGCCGGATTCACGCCGGGCCTGACCACGACTGACGGCGTCTACATCGATGGTCAGCGGACCGTTGAGGGCGACATGACCGGGCCGGTCTCCGCCCGGATGGTGCTGTCTGACCCGAGCATCGACATCGCAGTACTCGAAACCGCCCGCGGTGGCCTCCTGCGCGCGGGCATGGGCGTGCCGTGGGTCAATGTTGGCGGCGTGCTGAATGTGCAGAGCGATCACCTCGGCATGAAAGGCATCGATTCGTTGGAGCAACTTGCCGAAATCAAGCGAATCGTGATCGAGGTCGCGCGCGATTGCGCAGTACTGAATGCCGACGACCCGAACGTGCTGAAAATGTCGGGTTACACCGATGCGAAGACGATCTGTTACGTCACGACGAATCCGAGTCATGCCCTGGTCCGCGAGCACATCCGCGCGGGCGGTCGCGCCTGTGCCCTCGAGGCCGGCGTGAACGGCCACATGATCACGCTGTACGACAAAGGCAGCCATATCCCATTGATGTGGACACACTTGATTCCCGCCACGCTCGAAGGCCGGGCGATGCACAACGTCCAGAATGCGATGTTTGCAGCGGCGATGGCGTTTGCGATGGGCATCAAGCTGGAAGCAATCCGCCAAGGCTTGCGCACGTTCGACTCGACGTTCTATCAGGCGCCGGGTCGCATGAACGTGTTCCATGAACACCCGTTCAAAGTGATCTTCGACTATGGGCACAATGCCCACGCGGTGTCGGTGATGGCTGATCTGGCGCAGCGTCTTGAGGTGTCGGGCCGCCGGTTGGTCGTAGTCGCCGGCCCGGGTGATCGTCGGAACGAAGACATTGAGGCCATTGCCGATGCCGTGGCCAATCGCTTTGATCACTACATCTGCCGCCGCGACGATTCGCTGCGTGGGCGCGCGCCTGACGAAGTGCCAAACATGATTGCCGCGCGCTTGCGGGCACTTGGGGTGCCGGACACCCAGATCACCATCATTCCCGATGAGCAGGAAGCGATTGATGCCGGTCTCCAGATGGGACGGCAAGGCGACTTGCTGTTGATCTTCGCGGATGCGCTGGTGCGTTCGTGGAAGCAGGTCATCTATTTCCGGCCGGAAGGCAGCCCGGCACCAAGACCTGCGGTCACGCCAAATCCGGTGACCGAGGTCGCGGCACCACCCGAGGAGACGTTTACGTTGAGCGAGGGCATGATCCGCGACGAGCGCGGCATCCGCCTGTCGCGAGAAGCCGAAGACTGAGTCCACGTCCTTGGCCCAACTCAGTATCTCGTTTGAAGGCTCACGCCGACTCACCGGGCCGAATCTGTTCTCGGCTCGACCGGGTGCCGTGCTCGAGGCCTTGGGATCGGTCACGTCTGACTGCCTGGCGCGTTGGCGCCGATACGTGCAGCGCGGCCGTGACCTGCTCGACTGGCCCGCCACGGATGCCAGTATCGTCCGCCCGCATAACCAGGGCGCGAGCCTGTTCATTGAAGCGCCGATCGACCTGTTGATGACCGCCACGGAGCTCAATGAATGGGCGTGGCAAACCGCTCGCAGCGAGGCCGAAATGCATGCGCCCGGCCACCCGCTGGCTGGCGACGAAACCGCTGCGCTGGCAACGCTCGCTCGCATGCAGCGGGAGGAGGCGCACCCGGCGTTCCGACGCAATTATCTGCGGTGGCGCGAGCAGTTCGCCCCAATATTGTTTGACGACGAGTCCGTGACACTCGGAATCGGTCGGGAATGTCGTCAGGTCCGCTGGGCAACCAAGGACATTTCGGCACCCGCCGAATTGTTGCCCGCCGACCCGGCGTTGCCACTTGAGCCCACACCGGTTGCTATGGTGACCGGCTCCAATGGCAAGACCACCAGTGTCCGCGTGTTGGCGGCCATGTTGCGCGCGCAAGGATTCCGGACCGCACACAATTGCACCGACGGCTTGTTCCTGAATGGTCAGCGACTCGCGCGCGGCGACTACTCTGGGCCGCAGGGGGCCCGCGACGTGCTGCGGCACCCACAAACCGAGGCTGCTGTGCTCGAAACCGCGCGCGGCGGCATGTTGCGCCGAGGCCTTGCGTTCACGGCAGCCGACGCCGCGCTCGTCACCAACATCAGTGATGATCATTTTGGCGAGTACGGCATTGACACTCTGGAGGAATTGGCTGAAGCGAAGCTCGTGGTCGCCCGCGGCCTGAAGCCGGATGCGCGGTTGATTCTGAATGCCGATGATCCGTTGTTGCGCCGCTATGGCCCGGCGGCGTGGTCACACGTTGACTGGTTCAGTCTTAGCGGCGACGTGTCGTGTGCCAAGAGCGACAGCGCCGTGTTGCAAGTCCGCGATGGGCGCCTGACACTTTCCATTGCTGAGGTTGCGCACGACCTCGGGGCCGTCGCTGACTTTCCACTGAGCCTCGGTGGCCTCGCGCCCTACAACACGGCGAATCTGATGGGCGCCAGTCTTGTTGCCTATCGTCTGGGCGTTGATCTGGCGCGCATTCGTTCCGTACTTGCGACGTTTGGCGCCGAGCACGGCGACAACCCCGGGCGCCTGCAGCGCTATCGCGTTCGCGGTGCGGATGTGTTGACCGACTATGCGCACAACCCGGATGGGCTCGCCAAACTGTTGCAAGTGGCTCGTGCGATCAATCCACGCGGCCGTCTGGCGCTGATTCTTGGGCAGGCAGGCAATCGCGATAACACCGAGATTCTGGCGTTGGCCGATGTGGCGATGCGCTTTCGCCCGGACTTGCTGGTCCTCAAAGACTTGCAAGGCTATATGCGCGGACGTGCATTCGGTGAAGTGCCGCAATTGATCCGCGAGCACTTGCTCGATCTGGGCTTTGACGCGAGCCGCCTCCGTCAGCACCAGACCGAATTGGAAGCCGTGCAGTGCTGTCTGGACTGGGCGACGCCGGGCGATCTGCTCGTGCTGCCGGTGCACGCATCGACCGCCCAGGAAGCCGTCGCAGCCCTGCTGGAGCGTGCGTCCTGAGTTAGGCGGATGACTGCCTGATCATGCAATGCCGTTGCGTTGTTGTGGGGTCGTCCCCGATGCGCCCAGATCGTGCGTCGAACTGGCGCCGAATCAACCGTGGCGCAGAATGTGGCGGCGGTTTGTCACCTCCGACGCCCAAGTGCGGGGAACCCGTTCATCAATGACCCGCGAGGCGGGTCTGCAAGCGCTCCGCTTCGGACCGATCCAATTCGGATGCAGTACAGCACTGCTGCAAGGCAGGCAATGCCTGAGCAAGCGCCGATCGCGCGGTCTTCAGGTCGGACTCTGCCACCGCAATCACGGCCCGATCCAACGCCAATTGCGCCCGCACCGGGTGCCCAGGTGGCAACACTGATTCGGCTTCGCGCTCACCTTTTTCCAAGTAGCGTTTGGCTTCGGAATAGCTGCCGCATTCCAACTGCCAGCGCGCCAGGATGCGCAGGCTTCGCACGCGCCAAGGATGCGGTGTCGGAAACAGTTGCCGCATCCCCGTTTCGGTCAGTTGGGCCCAAGCGTCAGCGGCGCGCGTGTCGTGCGCCAACAGACTGATTCGAACCGCGCGAAACGCTTGCAGCCACGCGACGAAGGAGCCGTCGCCTTGGGCCGCCACAGCGCGTGCACGGATCAGTGCGAGCTCGGCCAGTGCTGGACGGGGTTCTCCTGCGTAGGCGCGCGCACGTGCCAGATTGCTCTCTACCAACAACCGCTCCGAATCGGACTCCGGCCGCTGCTCTGCAATCAATCTGGCGAGCGCGGCACGGCAATGGGTGACCGCCAAGGCGTAGTCCCCACTGCCTGTTTCGGCATCGCACAGGTTGTTCAAGTGGCGCGGATTCAACAGCGGCTCGGGGCCGCCACTTTCTGCAAACAAGACCGCGGCATGTTCGTACGCAGCTTTGGCGTCAGCAAACTGGCCAAGCGTCGCGAGCAGAATCGCGTGATCGTTGTGCAAACCGAACGCGCGTGTGCCGCGATCGCCAACCAAGGTGGTCTGAGCGGCAATTGCCGCGGCAAAGGCGGTCTCTGCGCCGCGCAGATCGCCGAGACCCTGGCGGGCCCGCGCGAGCGACCGATTCAACTCGACCCGACGAGACTGATCCAAGTCGGCATTCTGAGCCAGCAGCTCGAGGCTTTGCACCGCGGCGTCTGCGGCCAACTGGAATTGCTGCTGTTCAATCCACAGTGCCGATCGCGCCTGTAACAGGTCCAGCTTGGTCGCCGGCGTCAGCTCGATTTGCTGCGACCAAGTCTCAGCACGATCCATGGCCGCCTTTGCGGTGTCGATTTGGCGCTGCCCCAGAAACAGATTCACAAAAACGAGTTCGGATTCCAATTGCAGTTCGGTGTTTTGCGGCGCAACGCGCAACCGCCTGGCCTGTGCTGCGCGCGCGAACGTCAGTGCTTCATCGCGGCGATCCAAATCGGCCAGCATGTAGGCCAGACTTTGTTCGCGGTCGGCACGATCCAACTCGGCCGCTGCATTTGGCGGCGGATGATCGGTGAGCCCCGCTTGCAACAGACGCACCGCGTTTTCGCCATCGCCCAAACGCTGGTACAGGGTGCCTAGGCTGGCGCTCAGTTCGGCGCGCAGCACCGGATCAGCGGGCGGCGCAGCGCGCAACAGGCGCTCGGCGCGTTCGAGCAATGCAGCGGGCGCAAGCTTTTGGCCGGCCGCGAACTCAGGCGCGACCCCGGCAAACATCTGCGCATAAAAGCCAATGACCTGCTGGCTGCGCTGCAACTGCATCTCGGTCTCGGCACGCGCTTGTTCGGCGACGATGCGTGCCTGCTCTGCGCGCACACCCGCGGCATACCAACGCCAACCAAGAAACAAGATGAGGCTGAGTCCCATTGCCGCAGCGACGCTGACGATCGGGTGCCGCGCGACCAGCTTTTGGCCGCGATACCACCACGACGGGGCCGTTGCCTGCACGGGCAGCCCGTGCTGCCAGGCGCGCAAGTCGGCATGCAGGGCTGCCATGGTTGGATACCGCTCGGTCACCGATTCCGCACAAGCCTTGTCGCGAATGGCCCGGAGATCGCGCGGCAAATTGGCCAGGCCGAGTAGTTCGGACAGGATTCGACCGAGGCTGAAGACATCGCTCGCCGTCCCAACGGCACGCCCGGCCAACTGTTCCGGGCTCGCGTAGCCCGGGGTGAATACGCGTGTCGATGCGTCGTCGTCGCCGGTGCCAGGGTCCAACAATTTGGCCACGCCGAAATCCAGCAGCTTGATGCCACCCTCTGGCGTGATCATGACATTGGCGGGTTTCAGGTCGCGATGGATCACCAGATGCTGATGGGCATGTTGAACCGCCGCGGCGATCCGCGTGACCCAAGCGATTGCCGTATCCCGATCCGGCGGCGCTTGCTTGACCCGGGCCGCCAAGGTGTCCCCGCGCACGAACTCAACAACCAGAAACGGCTGCCCTTCAGGGCCTTCGCCCCCGTCGATCAGACGGGCAATGTCAGGGTGATCAAGCATGGCGAGAATGTGCCGCTCGCGCCGAAACCGGGCACGATCTTCCGCGCCGGCCCGCCCCCGCATCAATTTGATCGCCCCACGTTGGGTCGTGCCATCAAGCGCACGTTCGCCGAGCCACACTGTGCCCATACCGCCGCGACCCAGCTCCCCCAGAATGCGCCAGGGTCCAATCTGCGCCATGCGCTCGGGTTCGAGCAAATCCGCGTCAATAGGCAACGCCAGTGCGGCGTCTAACCGGCTGTCGGCTGCCGCGTCGGCCGCCAACAAGGCCAGCAGTCGGTCCCGCATGGCCTCGGGCGCCGTGACGAGAGCGGCCGCACGGGCTGATTGCGGCAGGGGCTGCAGGAACGCGAACCAGTCCGACAGGCTCTGCGGCAAGTCGCCAGGCGTCATGCTTGCGGTTGCCCTTGCAAGGCGTCCTTGAGCCAGGCTCGGCCAAAGCGCAATGCCCGATCAACCGTGCTCGGCGAGCAGTCAAGAAGGCGCGCAATGGCATCGCGCTCTTGCCCAGAAAAATACATCAGCGAGATCACCTCGGCGGCGCGGGCATCCACCTCGGCCAACGCCATCAACGCCGTGTCGATTTCCAGGAGTTCGTCTCCCGGAGCGGCGACCAATTGCGCCCGCTCAGTCAACGCCGTCATATGACCGCCATCGCGCTTCTGCGCCATGCGTCGGCGCGCCGCATCCACCAACACTTGCCGAGTCGCCAGTGCCAGCACGTTGAGCAAATGGCGCTTATCTTGCCAGTCACCGGTTTGTTTCAGCACGCGCAGCAACGCCTCGTGTGCGAGTTCGGTTGGCGCCAGGGTGGCGTGCATCTGCTGCGCAAGCTGGCGGCGGGCGATCTCCTTGGTTTCCTGATAGACCAATTCGACCAGGGCATCGCGGGCCTGCAAAGCGCCGCTGCGCCAGGCTTGCTGCAAGGACTGGAAATCCATTGGTGCGGACATGATGGATGATCGCCATGGGAGAGCCCGGCATGCTAGCCAGTCGCGCGAGTTGGCGTTGATAATTCGGGCACGTTCCGGATCGGCCATCCGGATCGTTCAGCCGAGCACCATGCGTCCGGGTCTGGAACATGCGATCCTTGTTGCTTGCAATGATCGGCCCCGGCATGGTGTCGGACGCCGTTGAAACAAGGATGCCGCACGTGCTTGAAACCATCGAAATCGAAACCCGGCCCAACCCGACTCACAGCGTCATCTGGTTGCATGGCCTGGGCGCGGATGGTCACGATTTCGAACCCATCGTACCGGAGCTCGTCAGGCCGACGTGGCCGGGTCTGCGCTTCATATTCCCGCACGCGCCAGTGCGGCCAGTGACCATCAATGGCGGCGTTCGCATGCGCGCTTGGTACGACATTCTGGGGATGGAAATAGCGCAGCGTCAGGACGAAGCCGGGGTCCGCCAGTCGATCGAGCAGGTGCAGGCGTTGCTGGAACGCGAAACCACCCGCGGCATTCCGCCTGCGCGCCAATTCCTGGCGGGGTTTTCGCAAGGCGGCGCGATCACGTTGGCATTGACGGTGCGCCGTAATGAAACGTTGGCCGGTGCCATCGCGTTGTCGACCTATCTGCCGATCGCCGGCAGTCTGCCCGCTGAGCTCGGCAGCGCTGCTCGCGGCATCCCGGTGTTTATGGGGCATGGGGCCATGGACCCCGTCGTGCCGCAGGGCCTTGGTCTGATGTCCCGCGGTACCCTGACCCAGCTCGGATTCCCGCTCACCTGGCACAGTTATCCCATGCCACACTCTGTGTGCGCCGAGGAGATCCGTCACATTGCCGACTGGATGGAAGAACGCCTTGCCTGAAACACCGCGCCGGGATCGGCCGGAGTGGATGCCGGACTTCTGTTCGGTGCCGGTGCTTGCCAGCCTGATTTTGATCGTCGAACTCGTGGTGGCCGTCATCGTCATCGCGCCCGATCAGGCACGCGTGCTGCCCCGGTTGCAGGAATTCCTGGCCGCCAGTTTTGCCGCGCAATGGATCGCACTGTTGAGTGCTGTACTGCTGTGCAAGCTCGGTCCGCTGCTGGCGCACCTTCGGCAAACGCTGAGCATCGCTCTGGCCTTGCTGATTCCGGTCCTGATTGCGATTTTCGGTGGCACGATGTTGGGCAAGCTCGATCACAGTCTGAACCTGCATCTGCTGTCGCCGGCCACGTCGTTGCCGCAATTCGTGTTGGGTCTCGCGCTGTTGAGTCTGCTGACCGGAATCGTGGTCATGCGCTACTTCTTCGTGCAGGAACGCTGGAAGCGCCAGGTGGCTGCGCAAGCGCGGGCGCAACTCGATGCCTTGCATGCGCGTATCCGGCCGCACTTCTTGTTCAATACCCTGAACACGGCGGCCAGTCTGATTGAAATCGCACCGCGGCAGGCAGAACAAGCGATTCTCGACCTCGCCGACTTGTTTCGGGCGGCGCTGGCACCAGAAACCAAGGAGTGGCCGCTGGCCGAGGAGTTTGCGCTGACGCGGCGATATTTGGAAATCGAGCAGCTGCGCCTTGGCCCGCGCCTCGCCATCGTGCTCGACCTGCCCCATGAACTGGAGCAGACCCTCGTGCCGCAGCTGTGTCTGCAACCCTTGGTTGAAAACGCGATTCATCATGGGATTCAGGCGCTCGCCGAGGGCGGTCAAGTGCACGTCGAAGCGCGCCAGACAGCGGGGTCTTTATTGATCACGGTATTGAACCCCAAACCGCGCCAAGGCCTGAACCCGGCGCTCAGTCGGGGCAATCATGTGGCGCTCGGCAATATCCGCGATCGCCTGCGGCTTCGCTATGCCGAGCGCGCCGAACTCCTGGCTGTTGATCAGGGCGATCACTATCGCGTGACGCTCCGCCTGCCGCTCATGCCAGATCCATAAGGAGCCTCTGACCACGTTCAGAGGCGATGCGGGCCATGGATGGCCCGCCCAGAATCGAGCACGGAAGTGCTTGATTCTGGAGCACTGAGTCCGGACATGTGCCGGACTCAGTGCGGGTCTGAAAGTCCAGGATGGACTTCTTCAGACCAGCAAATACTGGCCATGGATGGCCCGCCCAGAATCGAGCGCGGAAGTGCTTGATTCTGGAGCACTGAGTCCGGACATGTGCCGGACTCATTGCGGGTCTGAAAGTCCAGGATGGACTTATTCAGACCAGCAAATACTGGCCATGGATGGCCCGCCCAGAATCGAGCACGGAAGTGCTTGATTCTGGAGCACTGAGTCCGGACATGTGCCGGACTCAGTGCGGGTCTGAAAGTCCAGGATGGACTTATTCAGACCCGTCATAACTGTCTGCCTGCTACCCTCCGCGCCTTCTTCTCGAACCAAAGCTGAGCCGACTGTGAGCCTCCCCCCTGATCTCCAAGCCCGAATCGAAGCCATTCTGAACGCGAATCCGGTCGTCCTGTTCATGAAAGGGAGCAAACAGCAGCCGCGCTGCGGGTTCTCGG
Source organism: Ahniella affigens (assembly GCF_003015185.1). Classification (GTDB taxonomy): domain Bacteria; phylum Pseudomonadota; class Gammaproteobacteria; order Xanthomonadales; family Ahniellaceae; genus Ahniella; species Ahniella affigens. Next base: position 4,298,879 of record NZ_CP027860.1, on the reverse strand, counting down.
CGGCCGCTCTCGAAGCGATGAACGCAGTCGGCGCCGACTTCGCCGACGTCGATGTGCTCGCCGACCCGGACATTCGCGAAGGCATCAAGGCATACGGCAACTGGCCGACCATTCCGCAGCTCTACGTCCGGGGCGAACTCGTCGGCGGCGCTGACATCATCAGCGAACTGTCGAACTCGGGTGAATTGCACCGCTTGCTTGGGCAGCCGACGCCGGATCGGACCCCGCCGGTTCTGAGCATTTCGGACCGGGCCGCAGCCGCCATTCGCGACGGTTTGGATGAGAGCGAAGACGACGTGTTGCACCTGCAGATCGACGCGCAGTACCGCGCCCGGTTTGTGGTGATGCCCGCAAAGGGGCACGAGATCGTGGCCACCGCCAACGGCATTACGATCCATTTCGACCTCGCGTCGGCGCGTCGCGCTGATGGCCTGGAAATCGACTGGGCCGAAACCGTGCAAGGCGCGGGTCTGGTTCTAAACAACCCCAACCGGCCACAGGGTGTGCGGGCGATCAGCGTGCGCGACTTGCAGCAGATGCTGACCGCCGGTTCGGTCACTGTCATCGATGTGCGCCCCGCCGCCGCGCGCCAAGTTGCGACATTCCCTGGCCCGCACCGGGTGCTGGAAGGGCAGCTCGCGGCCGTGCTTGCGCTTCCCAAGGACCAGCCATTGGCATTTTTGTGCCATCACGGCATCTCCAGTCGATCGGCGGCCGAGCATTTCGTGGCGCAGGGCTTTACCAAGGTGATGAACGTTGAAGGTGGCATTGATGCCTGGGCGCTCGAAATTGATCCGAGCGTTCCCCGCTACTGAAAAAGGAAGTTCGGCACACGCGAACGCGATTTGGGCGCGTCTTGGCATGCAGTTGGACACCTTTCGTCAAGAAAGCCCAGAACGGCACAGCAGATTGGCTGCCACGTAAGACTCGTTTTCGTTTGTGATCATTGTCGCACTACCTGCTTCGCGCTAGATTCAAAGCATCGTGGAGGGTGCCGTTATGAAGACCGCAATGGGATCGCGTTTTCTGATCGTGGCTTTGCTGTCGTCGCTCGTTGGCTGCGGGCCGTCGACAGAGCAAGTGGCGGTCGATCTCTGCGAGCAGGGGCTGAAAGAACGTCTTGGCGATCAGGTGTTCACGGTTGACAAACAGGCCATGTTGAAGGCGGTGACGAGCCCCGATAGTTCCGGTATTTCGGAAATCTCTGCTACCGCAAAGCTCGACCCGGATGGTTCTCTGAACTTCATGTGCCGGCTGCAATACGACCCGGCCAATCCGAAGAAACCGCCCGAAGTCATCTTCGTGCAGACAAACTGACCAGCCGAGCGGGGTCGGCTAATCCGTCAGTCGAACGCGACACCGCGGCGTGGTCTTCAGCTGGCTTCCAGCGCTTTGGTGACAATTTCAGCACTGTCCTTCGAGAGCCCGGCTTGCAGCAGGCGTTGCAGGGTCCGCCGCATGGCTTCCTGACGCAGCGGTTCGAAGCGCCGCCAGCCGTTGAATGCGGCAGAGAGCCTTGCCGCGACCTGCGGATTCAGTGCATCCACGGCTTGCAGCGCATCGGCATAGAGGGCGTAGCCACTGCCGTCGGCGGCATGAAAATGCAGACGATTCAGGCGGCCAAATGTGCCGATCAGGGCACGGACCTTGTTCGGATTCCGGTGGGTATAGGCAGGGTGCTTGAGGAGCGCACGAACGCGGCTCAACGCATCCGGTTGTGGGCTGCTGGCCTGAACCGACAGCCACTTGTCGAGCAGCAGCGGATCGTCTTCGTACTGCTGATAGAACTGCGCCAAGGCCGCTTCTTGATCGGCCAAGCCGAAATGGACCAAAAGACTCAGGGCAGCGAGACGCTCTGTCATATTGCGCGCGGTGACTGCCAGCTCCGATGCGAGCGCGCCGTGCCGCGTCGCGTCGCCGGCAATCAGCAACGCCAGCGCCCGGTGGCGAATTCGACGGGCCGCAGTCGACGGGGCGTCGAAACCACCGCCTGCCGATTGGGCCTCGCGGTGGTAGTGCTGGAGCAGGGCGCCTTCGAGCTGCTGCCCCAGCCACGTCGCGACCGCCTGGCGGGCGTGGAACAGGCGGGAAGGATCGATCGCCTGCATGCGTTCAGACAAATAGGCCTCGTCGGGCAGGTTCAGGCATTCAGCCAAGACGGCTGGATCCAGACCGGCGTCGGCGCAGAGTGCTTTGAACGCTCGGCCGATCTCGGCCAGGCCGCTGACGGCATCGAGCGCTTGGCCCGCATACACGGACTGAATCAGATGCTCCCCAAGATTCTGGGCGGCCTCAAACCGGCAGAACGGATCCTGCTCGAAGCCCAGGCGCACGCTGAGTTCAGCCACGGATTGGCGATGCCGAAGCGCTACCGGCGCCGAGAAATCATGTAGTACCGACAACACGGGCTTCTCCTGCAGACCGTCAAACTGCAGCGTTTGGCTGGCCTCGGTCAGCACGAGCATGGCACCCGCCAGCGGTGGTCCCACGTCGCGCTGCTGCAGGGGCAGGCGTAACCCGTCCTGGCGATAGAGCGCGATTGGAATCGGAATCGGCACGGGCAGCTTGTCGGCCTGGCCGAGGGTGCCTGGTGTTTCCTGACTGAACTGCACCGTGAGCACGCCCCGCTCCGAGTCGAATTGTTCGGTAACGGTCAGAATCGGCGTGCCTGCCTGTTCGTACCAGCGGCTGAATCGGCTCAGATCGACGCCATTGGCATCGGCCATTGCCGCGCGAAAATCGTCGGTGGTGACGGCCTGGCCGTCGTGGCGCTGGAAGTACAAATCCATGCCCCGGCGAAAGCCCTCCCGGCCGAGCACGCGCTCATAAAGCCTTACGATTTCGGCGCCCTTTTCGTAGACGGTGGCGGTATAGAAGTTGTTGATTTCGACGTATTCCGACGGTCGGACCGGGTGGGCGAACGGGCCGCTGTCCTCAGGAAATTGATTGGCGCGCAGCAAGCGGACATCGTCAATCCGCTTCACCGCTCGGGAACCCTGATCGGCCGAGAATTCCTGATCGCGGTAAACCGTGAGCCCCTCTTTCAGCGAGAGTTGGAACCAGTCGCGGCACGTCACGCGATTGCCGGTCCAGTTGTGGAAATACTCATGGGCCACCACAGCCTCGACATAAGTCAGATCGGCGTCGGTCGCGCGTTCGAGGTCGGCGACGATGGCCTTGGCGTTGAAGATGTTGAGGCTCTTGTTCTCCATGGCCCCCATGTTGAAGTCATAGGTGGCGACGATGTTGAACTGATCGAGGTCGTACTCCAGACCGTAGCGCGCTTCGTCCCAGCGCATCGATCGCTTCAGCGCGTCCAGGGCGAACCAGGAACGGGGCAGGGCGCGCGGTTCGGCATAGATTCGCAGCCGAACATCCCGACCGCTCCGCGTCCGAAAATAGTCCTCGATATGGCCGAGCGCGCCGGCCGCGATCGCGAACAGGTAACTGGGTTTGGGCCATGGGTCTTGCCACTGGACAAAATGTCGTCCATTCGCCAGGGTGCCCTGGGCGACATCGTCGCCGTTCGACAGCAGCACCGGGAACTGTTGTTGATCGGCTTCCAGGCGCACGGTAAAGCGGGCCATGACGTCTGGGCGATCGAGAAAATAGGTGATCCGGCGAAAGCCTTCCGCCTCGCACTGTGTCAGCAGAAACGCGCTGGACTGATAGAGGCCCTCGAGGCGCGTGTTGCGTGCGGGATGAATCCGCACGCGCGTATGCAACTCGAACTCGGCTGGCGGATCAATGAGGCGCAGGCCTTCTGCGCTGACGGCGTATTGCGCCGGTGCCAGCGGCTGGCCGTCGATGGCGATTGCCAACAGGCTCAAGTCTTCGCCGTGCAGCAGTAGTTCACGGCCGGGCAAGGCGTCCGGATGCCGACGAAGCCTGAGTCGGCTGTCGACCTCCGTCTGCTCAAAGTCCAGTTGGAAGTCGAGCGACACGTGGTCGATCACGTAAGGGGGCGGCGTGTAGTCCGCAAGTCGAATGGGATCGGTCATACCCCATTATTGCAAAGCTTGCTCGCACCCGGACCTGTCGCAGGTCCTGGGTGCCGGATGCCGGGTGGCGGTTCCAGCGCACAACCATTGTGAACGGAAGACGGCCGAGTCTTGCTGTTGTGGTTGGCAAGCAACTTGATGTCGTCGTTCGCGCACAGCTTTAGGATCAATGGCTTAGGTGGCTAGGTGGGTCTTTGCTTGCCAGCGCGGCCCGCGTCGGTCGGCCCGGCTAGACAAAAACGCCAGGCGCCAGCTGAACGCTGTGGTTGAAAGCACGAGGACGGGGCTTTATCTTGATGCGATCTGGAGATCGCCATGGCCAAACTCACCATTCTGGAATTCCCTGACCCGCGACTGCGCACCAAGGCGCAACCGGTGACGCAATTCGACGTCGGTCTGCAGACCCTGATCGATGACATGTTCGAAACCATGTACACCGCGCCCGGGATCGGTCTGGCCGCCACGCAGGTGGACGTACACCAGCAATTGCTGGTGCTCGATGTCAGCGAAGGCAAGGATCAGCCGATGGTGTTCATCAATCCGGAGGTGCTGACCCGCGCTGGCGAGCAGGTGTATCAGGAGGGCTGCCTGTCGGTCCCGGGCATCTACGCCGATGTGACCCGCGCCAATCAGATCCGCGTTCGCGCCCAGAATCGTCATGGCGAGGCGTTCGAAATCGAGGCTGACGGTTTGCTCGCGATCTGCATTCAGCACGAGATGGATCACTTGGCCGGCAAAGTATTCGTCGATTACCTGTCGCCGTTGAAGCGCGACATGGTCAAGAAGAAACTCGAGAAGCAACGCAAGTTCAAGGCCGCCTGACGCGCAACGAACGATTGGCAGGCCCGCCCAGAGTCGAGCACGGAAGTGCTTGATTCTGGAGCAACGAGTCCGGACACGTGCCGGACTCGTTGCGGGTCTGAAAGTCCAGGATGGCCTTATTCAGGCCCGCCTTATTGGTCTCAGCGCGCGTTGATCAGCAGGACGATCGCTACGACGACGGCTGCGCCGATCAGCATCAGCGCCCACGGCGGCACGCCACGACTGCTCTTGCCGGTTTCGGGCGGCACCGGGCTTGGCGCCGGGGTCCCGGCCGCCGGATTGGGCGGGTCGAGGCGAATCTGATTCAGGGTTTGCGTGGACTCAACCGGTGCCCGGACGGGGCCCGTGATGTCGGCCTTGGGGCGTTGCGGCAGGCCGGGCGCTTCCACGAGAAAGCGATTCCGGTCGAAGGCAATCTGGTCGCCACTATAGAGGCAGGCATCGCGAACCTGGACGCCGTTGACAAACGTGCCGTTGGCAGAGCCCAAGTCGCGCAGATAGAGGCCATCAGCCGAGACCTCGAGAGACGCGTGTCGGCGCGACATTTCAGGTTCGTCCAGCGACAGATCGGCCTCGCTGCCGCGGCCAATCACCAAGCGTCCCGGGATCGGGACAATCAGTCCGAAGTACTGGCCCGATACGCCGCGCAGCACCGCTTTCGGTGGCACGTTCCGGAACCGGGTTTCCGGTTCGTCCGAGAGCTTCGGTTCGGGACTTGATTCAGGCGGTTTGAAGCCACTCACATGTTTATCCGAGATGGGTTTCACCAGGGCATTGACCGCCCCGAAGGTGACCACATCGCCCATGCGGACGAGGGCCATTTCACGTACTGGGCGCGCATTGACATGAGACCGGCCAAGACCGTCGGGCAGCACTGCGAGCACCAGACCGCGGGCGTCCAGTGTGAACAGAGCGTGGTGCGCTTGCACCCCGCCCTTGGTGATCATGATCCGATTGTCGGACGTGGAGCCTACAGACGTCTGCCCTTCGGACAAGACGAAATCTGCATGTTCCCCATCCGGAAAGTGAAGCCGCATTGGCACCCTCGCCCCGGAAACTGGGCCCGACTCTAGCAGATGGCGCTGCCCATGTAAGCTGTGCACGATGGGTCAATCTGTCCCAAAATCAACGTCCTCTTGTCGATTTCTCAGGTCCCTATGAACCCCGATGACGCTATTCAAGCTGCCGCCTTTCGTCGTCTGATCGCGCACCTGGATGCGCGCAAGGATGTCCAGAACATTGATCTGATGAACTTGGCCGGCTTTTGCCGGAATTGTCTGGCCAAATGGGTCCAGGAAGCGGCGGCCGAGCAAGGTCAGACGCTCGACAAAGAAGCAGTACGGGAATGGGTCTATGGCATGCCGTATGAGGTTTGGAAGGCGCAATACCAGAAATGAGTGTCGCGGCGAGTTGCGTCAGGTGATTCGCGTCCCCTTGACGCTTCGCTCACGAAACTCGTGAATAATCTGCACCAATTCGGTCCGGTTTCGGATCGGATCACAAACTCCAAGGGGAGTAGCTCTCAAGCTGCGCGCTTCGTCAAGACGGAATCGACCATTCCCGGACGCGCAGGTCATCAGTCGGTGGCGAGCAAGACCTTGGCCTAAGGCAGTACGGGCGTTACAGCCCGGGCATGCCTGTACCGGAAACGGAGGCCAGGACGTATTTGCCTGTTCCGTTCCTTGATTTCCTTCAGGGAGAAGCTGATGACAACTGTGGGTGAGTGGTGGATGTGGGTGGCGTTTTTTGCGTTCGTTATAGTCGCCATCGTCGTCGATCTGGTCGTTTTGCGTGCCCAAGGTGCGCACAAAGTGTCGGTAAAGGAAGCCGCCGGCTGGTCGCTGATCTGGGTATTGCTGGCCCTGGTGTTCTGCGCCGGGCTCTGGTGGTATCTGCGCGATAGCTTTGGGCCGCAGGTGGCGGCTCAGAAAGCGAGCGAGTTCTTGACCGGCTATTTGATCGAAAAGTCGTTATCGGTCGACAACATCTTCGTTTTCCTGATGATCTTCACGTATTTTGCCGTGCCGCTGGAGTTTCAGAAGCGCGTGATCATCATCGGGGTGATTGGCGCCATCGTGCTTAGGGCGGTGATGATTCTGCTCGGCGCCGTGCTGATCGCCAAGTTCCATTGGATCCTGTATCTGTTTGGTCTGTTTTTGCTGATCACGGGCGGCAAAATGCTGTGGTTTGCCGATGAAGCGCCCGATCTGGAACAGAACCCGATCCTGCGCTGGATGCGCCGCCACTTGCCGCTCAGTCGCGACTTTCAGGGTGAGCAGTTTTCGTACTTCCGCGACGGCAAACGCTGGCTGACACCATTGTTTGTGGTGGTGGTGCTGATTGCCGTGACGGACATCATCTTTGCGGTCGACTCGATCCCGGCAATCTTTGCGATCACCGAAGATCCGTTTATCGTGATGACCGCCAACATCTTCGCGATCCTGGGTCTTCGCGCGTTGTACTTCCTGCTCGCCGACATGAAGGAGCGCTTCCATTTGCTGACGTACGGCCTGGCGTTGGTGCTGATTTTTGTGGGCACCAAGATGCTGGTCGTCGACTTCTTCAAGATTCCGGCCTTCATGTCGCTCGGGATCGTTGTGTCGATCCTGGTGACCAGCGTCCTGATCAGCATGATGTCGCCGCCCAAGGTGATGGCCCCCGCGGCCGATGCCCCGGGATCGGACTCAGGGCCGACGGCGGCGCCCCTGCCCAATCCGGACCGCCATTGAAATCCGCGCACTGCGACCCATCTGGAACTTTCCGAAGGTTTAGCAGTCCAAGTCGTAGACTGCTAAACTTGCTCTCCCCAAGGAGGGGAACCATGACTCAAGCTTTGGCTTTAAACCAAAATTTCAATCAGAACTGGCTGGTGCCGAGTGCCCTCGGCTCGCTCGACGCCTACATCAGCGCGGTCAATCGCGTGCCGATGCTGGCGGGCGAAGAAGAGTTCGAACTGGCCCAGAAAGTCCGCCAGGACAACGATCTGGATGCGGCCAAGCGCATGATTCTCTCGCATCTGCGCTTCGTCGTGCATGTGGCCCGCGGCTACCAAGGTTACGGTCTTGGCATGGCCGACCTGATTCAGGAAGGCAACATCGGCCTGATGAAAGCGGTCAAGCGCTTCGATCCCGACCAGGGCGTGCGGTTGGTGAGCTTTGCTGTGCATTGGATCAAGGCCGAAATGCATGAGTTCATCCTGAAGAACTGGCGCATCGTCAAGGTCGCAACGACCAAGGCCCAGCGCAAGCTGTTCTTCAATCTCAGGAAGTCGAAAAAGCGCCTGGGCTGGATGAACAATGAAGAAGTCAACACCGTTGCCCGCGAGCTGAACGTTGAACCGGCCGAAGTCCGCGAGATGGAAGCCCGGCTGAATGGTCATGACTTAGCTTTTGACGCCCCGACCGACAGTGATGACGATGCCAGGCCCTCGCCGGTGGCGTATCTGATCGACGACCATGCCAGCCCCGCCGATGCATTGGAGCTGGACGACTCCAGCGGGCATCAGCTGGATGCGCTGCGTGAAGGTCTGGCCGGTCTGGACGCCCGCTCGCGTGACATCGTGACGCGGCGCTGGCTGATCGAGAAGACCGCCACGTTGCAAGAACTGGCCGACGAGTACAAAGTCTCGGCCGAACGCATCCGCCAGATCGAGGCGAACGCGTTCAAGAAGATCAAGGGATTGCTGATCGCGGCCTGATCGGCGCCCGCCAGGGACGGTCTGCTTGCTTGCAAACACGCGCTTCGGCGCGTGTTTGCGTTTATATCCCCCTTTGAAAACCGCTCATCCTGAGCGCTTTTCAAGTCGGAAGTCCGTTACATGCCCGGACTCGCTCCCGCCGGCTCAACCGCTGACGCGTTTGATCCGCGGGCGCGCCAGTGGTTTGCCTTTGAAAACCGCTCATCCTGAGCGTTTTTCAAGTCGCGAGTCCGGTACATGCCCGGACTCGCTCCCGCCAGCTCAACCGCTGACGCGTTTGATCCGCGGGTGCGCCAGTGGTTTGCCTTTGAAAACCGCTCATCCTGAGCGCTTTTCAAGTCGCGAGTCCGGTACATGCCCGGACTCGCTCCCGCCGGCTCAACCGCTGACGCGTTTGATCCGCGGGCGCGCCAGTGGTTTGCCTTTGAAAACCGCTCATCCTGAGCGCTTTTCAAGTCGCGAGTCCGGTACATGCCCGGACTCGCTCCCGCCGGCTCAACCGCTGACGCGTTTGATCTGCGGGCGCGCCATCCATGGCGCGCGTGGCGCGCTTGGGTTTTGTGGGGCGGTTTCAGGGGCCTGTTACACTCCAACGCTTATTTGAGTTTTCCGAAAAGCCATGCCGATCTACGAGTACGAATGCCAAACCTGCGGTCACGTGTTTGACCACCTCCAAAAACTGTCGGATCCGGATCCGACGCAGTGCGAGCGCTGTCATCAGGGCCCCATCCAGCGCCGCGTCACCGCGCCGTCGTTTCGACTGGCGGGTAGCGGGTGGTACGAGACAGACTTCAAGAAGAGCGGCGACAAGAAGCGCAACCTGGCGGGCGACAGCGGCGGCTCAGGTGGCAGCAGTGGCGACTCGGGTGCCGGTAGTTCTAGTGCGGGCAGTTCGAGTACCAGCAGTTCGAGTGCGGGCGGTTCGACTGGCGGTAGTGCCGCGAGTGGCGGCAATAGCGACTGACGCGATCCGCTGAAGCAGACGTTCGGGCCGAATGAGTCGGGTGCGGCGATCCCTGACCATTTGCAGGCCATTCAAACAACCGGGGTGTTGGGATTCAGGTTCCCTCACTAGAATTTGCGACCATTTTTCGCTTTTCGTCCGGGAAATCCGCCATGAACGATGCAGCCCTTGGCCGCGCCCAAGCCATTCTCGAACTGCTGAAGTCGCGAATGCCCGCGCCGCGCTTCAAGCACGCCGAACCCTTCGTCCGCCTGTTTCTGAAGCGCGTTTACGCCGAGGACTTGCTGGCCCGCGACGCCGACAGCTGGGCAGCCTTGTTGACCGGGTTGTTTGAGTTCACCCAGGTCCGGAAGCCAGACGCCGCCAACGTGCGCGTGTTCAACCCGACCAAGGACGAATGCGGTTGGGACACCCACCACACCGTGGTTCAGGTGACGGTCGAAGACATGCCGTTCCTGGTGGACTCGGTCGGCATGGCGATCAATCAGGCCGATAACTTTGTGCACGCCGTGGTGCATCCAGTGCTGTTGGTGCATCGCGACGCTGGCGGCCATCTGCTTGGCATGTATGAGGAAGGCGCCGCCGGGGCTGCCGGCAAGCTCGAATCCATCATGTTCTTCGAGGTGGATCGTCGCGCCGAGCCAGAACAGTTGGAGCGGTTGGAACAACTCATCAAGGAAGCGCTCGATGCGGTGCGCGCCTCGGTGCGCGACTGGGCTGGCATGAAACAACGCATGCTGACCATTGCCGATGAGCTGAAGTCCCGAAATCTGCCGATTGACCAGCTTGGACGCGACGAATTGGAAGCGTTCTTGCGCTGGGTCGCGAATGACCACTTCACGTTCCTCGGCTACCGCGAGTACGAAACCTACACCGAAGGCAAGGAAGATTTCCTGCGCGTCGTGGACGGCACGGGGCTTGGCATTCTGCGTTTGCCGGAAGGCAAGATGCGTCCGCTGAAAAGCTTGGCTGCCCGCGACGTGCCGCGCGCCGAGGCGAGCAAGGTGGTGATTCTGACCAAGACCAACGCGCGCTCAAGCGTGCATCGTCCGGGCTACATGGATTACATCGGCATTCTGCGCTTCGACGCGAACGGTAAAGCCATCGGGGAGGAGCGGTTCCTCGGCTTGTTCAGTTCGGGTGCCTACATGGCCCGGCCGTGGGACATCCCACTGGTCCGGACCAAACATGAAGCCGTGATGCGCGACTCCGGTCTGAAGCCGCAGGGTCACAGCGGCAAGGCGCTTCGGCACATCATGGAAACGTTGCCGCGTGATGAGCTGCTCCAGGCCAGCACGCAAGAATTGTTCGAAACCGCGATGGAAGTACTGGCACTCGCCGAGCGCTCGCGCGTGCGTGTGTTCGTGCGCCGCGACATTTACGGTCGCTTCTATTCCTGCCTCGTCTACCTGCCGCGCGACCGCTTCAACCAAGACGTGCGTGAGCGCATTGAGACCACGATGCGCCGTGCGTTCAGTGGCGAGCGCGTCGACTCCGCCGTGCACGTTGGCGAGGAAGCGCTGGCGCGCTTGCATCTGATCATTCGGCCGAAGGCCGGCGATCATGCCGACGTGGACGTGGCGGAGTTGGAAAGCAAGATCGCCAGCATCGTCCGCAACTGGTACGACGACCTGCGCGATGCGCTGATCCAAAAGCATGGCGAGGAAAAAGGCCTGAAGCTGGCGACGAAGTTCGGCAAGGCGCTGCCCGCCGGCTACATCGAAGAGTCGACCCCGTCAGTCGCTGCCGCCGATGTCGAAACCGCGGCGTCTTTGAAGGGCGCCGACGATATCCGCTTGAGCCTGACCCGCTCGCGCCGTAAGAACGATCAAACGCTCCGCTTCAAGTTGTTCCGCTACGGCAACCCAATCGCGTTGTCCGAAGCGCTGCCGATGATGGAGAACATGGGGCTTCGCGTACTCAGCGAGCATCCTTACCAGATGAACTTGGCCAACGATGCGCGAATCTTCATCCAGGATTTCGAAGTGCAGCCCGCTACGGGCAGTGTCGATGCCGAAGCGGTGCGCGAATCGTTCCAGGCGGCGTTCGAGCGCATCTGGCGTGGCGATGCCGAGAGCGACGCGTTCAATCGACTGATCCTGTCAGCCGGTCTTGACTGGCGCCAAGTGGCGATGCTGCGCGGCTACTGCAAGTACTTGCTGCAGACCGGTGTGCCGTTCTCGCAAACCTATATGGAAGAGGCGCTCAATCGCTATCCGATGATCGCGCGCCTGTTGGTCGAACAGTTCGAAGCCAAGTTCGACCCGGCGCGTGACCAGACCTCCAAACAGGCGATCGATCAGTCGCGGAAGCGCTTGGCGCGCGATCTCGAGATGGTCATGCCGGAAGATCTCGCCAAGGCTCAAGCTGCCGAAGCGGTGCTTGCCGCACGCCAGGATACCCGCGCCATCCAAATGGATGCCGTCGGCAAACTGCTGCGCCTCGCACTCGATCGTGTGCAGAGCCTCGATGACGATCGCATCTTGCGGAGCTTCATCACCGTCATCCAAGCAACGCTCCGCACGAACTTCTTCCAGCACGTGAACGGGCGTTGCAAAGACTACATCAGCATCAAGTTTGATCCGGCCAAAATTCCGGAGCTGCCAAAGCCGCGTCCGTATCGCGAGATCTTCGTCTACGGTCCACGCGTCGAAGGCGTGCATCTGCGCTTCGGTCCGGTGGCCCGTGGCGGGTTGCGATGGTCGGATCGTCGTGAGGACTTCCGTACGGAAGTGCTTGGTCTCGTCAAGGCGCAAATGGTCAAGAACACCGTGATCGTGCCCGTCGGCGCGAAGGGTGGCTTCTTCGTCAAGAAGCCGCCGGTTGGTGGCGATCGCGACGCGCAGTTGGCCGAAGGCATCAGCTGCTACCGCATGTTCATCAACGGGCTGCTCGACATTACCGACAATCTGGTCGAAGGTGCCGTCAAGCATCCGAGCGATGTCGTGCGTCACGATGCCGATGATCCCTACCTCGTCGTCGCCGCTGACAAGGGCACGGCCACGTTCTCCGATATTGCGAACTCCGTGTCGGAAGAGCATGGCTTCTGGTTGGGCGATGCATTTGCCTCCGGTGGCTCACAGGGCTACGACCACAAGGGCATGGGCATTACCGCCAAGGGCGGTTGGGAGTCGGTCAAACGCCACTTCCGCGCGCTGGGTCGCGATTGCCAGAGCCAGGACTTCACGTGCGTCGGGATTGGCGACATGTCAGGCGACGTGTTCGGCAACGGCATGTTGCTGTCTCGCCATATTCGCCTGCTGGCCGCATTCGATCATCGGCATATCTTCCTCGATCCGAACCCGGATGCCGCGGTGTCGTTTGCTGAGCGCGAGCGCCTCTTCAAGTTGCCGCGTTCAAGTTGGGAGGACTACAACAAGTCGCTCATCACCGCCGGCGGTGGCGTGTACCCGCGCTCGGCGAAGCAGATTCCGGTGTCACCAGAAGTTCGCGCGGTGCTTGGCATTGCCGATCATGTCGAGCAGATGACACCGAATGAGCTGATGAACACCATTCTGAAGGCATCGGTCGATTTGCTGTGGAATGGCGGGATCGGCACGTATGTCAAAGCCAGCAGCGAGAGTCACGCCGATTGCGGTGATCGCGCCAACAACGGTCTTCGCATCAACGGTAAGGACTTGCGGGCCAAGATCGTCGGCGAAGGCGGCAATCTGGGCATGACTCAGAAGGGTCGTATCGAAGCCGCCATGAGCGGCGTGCTCCTGAACACCGACTTCATCGACAACTCTGCGGGTGTGGATACGTCGGATCACGAAGTCAACATCAAGATTCTGCTGAACGACGTGCTCGCGAGCAATGAACTCACCGTCCCGGCGCGCAACACGTTGCTGGCCGAGATGACGGACGAAGTGGGCCAACTGGTGCTGCGCGACAACTATCTGCAGAACCAGGCGATCAGCCTGATGGAGCGGATGAGCGTGTCGCGCCTCGGGTCGAAGCAGCACTTCATCCGCACGCTGGAGTCGCAGGGCTTGCTGGATCGCGGCCTGGAGTACCTGCCGTCGGATGCGGAGTTCGCCGAGCGCAAGGCGCGCGGTCAGGGCCTGACCCGACCAGAGCTCAGCATTCTGCTCAGCTACTCGAAGATCGTGCTGTTCAACCAATTGCTCGATTCCGATGTACCGGAAGACGCCTATCTCAGCCGCGAACTCGTGCGCTATTTCCCGAAGCCGCTGCAGGATCGCTACAAGCCGCATATGGAGCGACACCGCCTGCGGCGCGAGATCATTGCGACGGCGGTGACGAATTCCATGGTCAACCGCATGGGCGCCACGTTCGTCATGCGCATGCAGGAAGACACGGGCGAGACGCCAGCGCAGATCGCGAAGGCGTATTCGATTGCCCGCGAGGTGCTCGACACGCGCTCGCTGTGGGCAGCGATCGAAGCGCTGGATGGCAAGGTTCATGGCGACCAGCAGATCGACGCCATGTTGCGCATCTGGAACCTGATGCGTGCGCTGACGCGTTGGCTATTGAATCTGCCTGGCGAGCGGCTCGATATCGCCCAGGCGGTGGCCAAGTACGGCGCTGGCTTCATCACGCTCCGAGCCAAGCTCACCGACGTCATGAGCGATTCCGATCGGCAGGCATCAACGGCTGATCGCGAACGCTGGCTGAAAGCTGGCTTCGATACCGCTCTGGCCGATCAGCTCAGCAGTCTGAATACGTTGGCATCGGCGCTCGACATCATTGAAGTGAGTCACGAGCGCAAGTTGCCGGTCGATGCCGTCGCGCAGGTCTATTTTGGGCTTGGCGAGGCGCTCTCGTTGAAGTGGCTCATGCAGAAGATCGAAGAGCTGCCAGTCGAGGGTCGTTGGCACGCACACGCGCGTGGTGTGTTGCGAGATGAGTTGTTCGCGCAGCAGCGCGCGCTCGCTGCACAGGTGCTGGAACGCGGGCAGGGCGATGGCAGCGAGCGCGTGCAGACCTTCCTGAAACGCGACGACCCGGCGCTCAAGTTCACGCTCAACATGTTCGCCGATATGCGCACGCAGGTGATCATGGATTACCCGACCGTGTCGGTGGCCGTGCGTCGTCTGGCGCAGTTGGCTCAAGCAGGTGCGCGCGGCTGATTTGCGGTCGCCCATGACAGCACCGCGCCGACTGGTTGAGTCAGCGCGGTAATTCCAACGCAGCAATCGGCGCGTTCACTGCGGGCGCTGATACTGGTTCGCGTAACTCATTCGAAGCTGTTTGCGAACACCGAATCGCTCAGCGTGACGGCACAGGTTGAGAACTCCGACGTTTCACCCGTACTGAGATCGGTGGCCGTGGCAGTCACCTCATTGAATCCCGATGGCAGCACCAAACTGCGATTGTCCGTTGCGCTGCCACTGGCATCAGCGGTCACAGTGGTCACAGCCAGTACGACCTCACCTTCGGCCAAGCCACTCAGGTCACAGCTCCGTTCGCCGAAGTAGCTGATCCGATAGTCCGTTGATGGGCGCGCCGACAAGGTCGTATCGATTTGCCGTTGCTGTCCGTTGCTGCCGGTAATCACCAGATCTGGCTTGTTCGTGAGGTTGTTAGCGCCAACATCCGCGTCGAGCGCGTCATTGGCCGTGACACCGTCATTGCCGAGGTCAATGCCCAGGCCCAGGTTGTGATGGATTTCATTGTCGATCAGCTCGATGCCGCGACCGGCGCTCGTGACAACGACGCCATCATCATTGTGCGCAATCCGGTTGGCGACGAGGAGCGCGCCCAACGCACTGCTCAGTTGCAGGCCATTGCCGCCATTGCCGCGGGCGGTAACGCCATCGCGGGCGGTACCGATCAGGTTGTTCTGCACCAACAGACCCGGGGCCGAACCTGAGATGCCATGCAGGCCGTTGCCGGAGATCACGTTTTGGTGCTCGGGCAGCGTGCCGCCGATCTGGTTGTTTTGGTCCGCGCTTGATTCACCACCGAGGTCGATGCCAACGTGATTGCCGTCCGTGGTAATGCCGTCCGGCAAGACGCCGATATAGTTGCCCCGGATCCGGATGTTGGCCGTGTTGATGTTGACGTTCGTCGGACTGTCGATCGCCTCGTTGCCGATACTGCCGTCTTCCATCCCCACGATCGACAGGCCACGGATCTCGATGTCGGAAGCCTGCAGTGACAGCATCGGCGGATTGCTGCCCAGGCCGGCAATCGTGCTGCCGTCGAGCACAATCTTGATAACAGCGGTATTGGGCGGCTCCAGGTTCGAATTTGGCAAGGCGCCAGTCTGGCTGTAACCATCGAGAACCAGTGGCTGCACAATCACTGGTAGCGTGGTCTGCGGAATGATGGTGAACGTCGGGCCGGCACCTGGAATTGCAAATCGGATGCGCGACGCATCGGCATTGGCATTGGCCGCCACCAGCGCTTCGCGCAACGAGCAATGGCTCACGTTGCACGTACCGTCGTTGGCGTCGTTCGTACTGTTGACGACGAAATCCAGCCCGGTCACAACCTCAGGCGGCGCCAGTTCGGACGTCACGCCTGGCACGGTGGCAGTGGCGGTTGCAGTGGCGGTGACCAATGATCCGATCGGCAAGGCTTGGCCGACCGTAAAGGAAAACGTAGCGTCCCCATTCGAATCGGTCGTCGCGGACGTTTCGCCGAGGAACTCAACGGCCTGAGCTAGGCCGAGAGTAGTTTCAATGGCGCGGAACCACTCGATGCGGAATGTCGCGTTCGGCGTGCTGTCCAAACGTCCCGCGAGCTGGGTTTGCGCCCCGTTGACCGCTGCTGATGTGATCAGCGGGTGGTTCTGCAGGCCGTTCGGGCCAGTGTCCGTATCGTCGGGATCGTTCGGCGTCGGGCCATTGGCGCCGACATCGATCGCCATGGCGCCAACTTCGGTGATGACGTTTCGGGTGATTTCTGCGGATCCGCTGAAGACTTGGACGCCGATCGAATGGCCTTCCAGAACGTTTCGTCGGTCTTGCAGTCCGCCGATGACGGTTCGTTCCGCAGCGACAAAGATCGCGACGTTCCCGATGGCTGGTTGCAGTGAACCGTCCAGGCGCCGGCCCACGAGGTTTCCAAACACCGACGCATCGTCCCCGGCAATCAGGGCTACGTTCCGGTTGTTGGCGAACAGGTTGCGGTGGGCGAGCGCGCTACCGCCGATCAGCCCATTGGGTGCCGATTGCTCCAACTCGACGGCGGGGCTGAACCCGCCGCCGTTAGTGCCATCGGCGGTCACACCAATCAGGTTACCGTCGATCTGAACGCCGCTGGCGTCACTGACAACGATGCCGGTGACCGAGGTGCTGCCGCCCGAGCGGAAAACTGATAGGCCACGAATCCGACTGCCGCTTGCCCCGCCAACCAATGCCAAGACGCGGTCCAAATTCCCAGGTGCCACGGTCATGACCTCTACCCGAATCGTGCCATTGAAGCCGTTCACACTGCTGTTGGCGACCGACCCGGCCTGGGTATAGCCATTGATGTCGACGGGATCGGTGATGGCCGGAAGGCCGGACGCACCCACATCGATCCGATGTGGTCCCGGGCCTGGAATCGCGAAATGGATGCGGTCCGCACCTTGCTGCCCATTTGCGGTCAGGATCGCTTGGTTGAGCGATCCGGCGCCGCTGTTGTTGGTGTTCGTGACGACGACTGGTGCATTCACTAAAGCGACCGCTGGCGAGAACTCGGATGTATCCCTTGATCCTGTGTTACGCGTGGCCAATGCAGTGATGAATCCGCCGACCGGAAGCCCGGTTGGGTTGAACCCGAACGTGCCGATACCCGCCCCGTTGACCGTTACGTTTACGGAGCCGAGACGCGTCGCGCCCTCGCCGAAGCCCGAGGGATGTGCAGTCGAACTATGGAACAGTTCGACGGCGTAGCCGGTTCCGTTGACCGGATTCGTAGACAGGGTCCCTTGAATCGTGCCGGTGCCGTCGGGATTGCGTTCGGCGAACGTGATTACGGGATGGTTCTGCAGGCCGTTCGCACCGCTATCGGCGTCATTGACATCGTTTGGCGTGACGCCGCTGCTTGGGTCGCCACTGGCTTCAAGGTCGATGCCGATGCCGCCATTACCTTCGAACAGCGTTGCGATGATTCGATTGCCGGTACGGTTCTGGGCGATGCGGATGCCTTTGCCAGCGTTGCCGACGATGCGATTCGGGGCCGATTCGAAGGCGCTGAACGTGTTGTCGAAACCAGTGACCAGGATCGCCGTGCCGCCAGTGACTGGCAGTGTTGGTGTTCCGGCCGCGGACAGACCGACGGTGATGTTGGTGATCGTGTTTTGGTCGCCGGAAACCGACAAGGCGGATGCCACGCCGCCAATCTGGAGACGACCGCCCGGCGATGTGCCACCGATATTGTTGGAATCGCCCGCGACGCTGAGCGCGGCGAAGCCACTCGTGCCGCCATCGCCATTGCCGCTTGCATCTACGCCGAACGAGCAGCCAAGTACACGGACTTCGTTCGACTCGATCGATAGCATGTTGCCGCCGTCGGTATCGAGGTCCTTGAACGCGATCTCGCGGATGGTCGAGCCATCCGAGCCCGGCGCAAAGACCAGCAGGTCGCCCAACGACACAACCGACGGTGCCGACAACACGATCATCCGCACAGCGTCGTTGCCCGCGCCAGTCTGTGTGTTCTCGCTCGCGCCAGCTTGGCTGCCGCCGTCGATCTCGACGGGCGCCACCACATCAGGCAAGCCGCTGACACCGGCCACGATCGTATGTGGGCCGGTGCCTGGAATCGCGAAGTTGATCCGGTCGAAGGCAGTGTCCGCGTTGGTCGCCAGGATGGCTTCGCGCAGCGAGCAGTGCGTGCTATTGCACACGCCGTCGGTGGTGTCATCTGCGGCGTTGACCGTCAGCGTCTGACCGACCATCACCGCAGCCGAGAATTCGGACGTCTCACCCGTGGTCAGGTCGGTCGCGGTGGCGGTCACGAAGTCACCAGCGGGGAGTCCGGAGCCAGTGACCGTTACGATCGACGGCACGAAGCCAGACGCGTTAGTGGTGACGTCGACCGTCTGCAGGAAGCGATCGCCCGCACCAAATCCGGAAGGATCCGCCGTGTCGTTGCCATAGAGCGCCACGCGAAATGTCCGGTTGGCGGTCGAAATCAAGTTGAAGGTCACGTTCGTGGACGTGCCACTGCGCACCGCGGACAGGATTTCCGGGTAATTCTGCAGGTTGTTGGCACCTGTGTCGGCATCCGTGCCGTCATTGGGCGTCACCCCGCTTGGGGGATCACCCGCAGCCTGCAAGTTGATCGCAAGGCCGTCGTTACTGCTGCGGAAACTGTTGCCAAGGATGGTATTGCCCTGACTGGAGTTACTGACTTGCACCGCGTGGCTCTCGATGTTTGCGAACACATTGCCTTGATTGGCCGCGGTACCGCCAATCGCGTGACCGTCTCCCGACGTGAGGATCGCAACGTCAGCCAGTGCCAAGGCAGTCGTGCCATTGTCCTCAAGCCCGAATGTGTTGTTGTGAACCACTGCGTTCGTGCCAAACAAAGCGATGCCTTGCGCAATGCCGGCAAACACGTTGCGTGCCGCCGCAGTCGCACCGCCGATCGATGTGTTGTTCGCGCCGGCCTGCACGTTGATTGCTACGCCGGGTGCTTGCCCGCCATCGGCATCGCCGGCGGCATTGGTGCCAAAGAAATTGCCATCAATCACCACATTGTCGGCATCGGTGGAGATGAAGGCCACCGTCGTGGCGCCCATCTGCACGAAGGCGATCCCTCGGACTACGGAGCCGACGGCATTGGTGCTGAAATTCAGCGCCGTGGTCAACGTATCGTTGATCGGATCCGGGTTGCTTCGGGTCAGCGCGACAGTCAGTACCGCGTTGCTGCCGTTCGTAGCCGTGTTCACGGCGGCGCCGGTTTGGGTATAGCCGTTAATCGTCACCGGGCGGGTGATTGCGGGCAATCCGTCGGCATCAAGCGTAATCGTCTTGACGCCGGTGCCGCTGATATTGAATTCGATGATATCGGCGGCCGTTGTAGCGTTGGCTGCCGCAATGGCGTCGTGCAACGAACAATCAGCATCGCAGCCGCCGCTGGTCGAGATGGGCGTCGTGCTGGTGACGGTAAACGTGGCGGCTTCAGCAGACGTTGTGGCCGAAGCGGCAATCAGACACGCCAGCAAGACGTATCCGGACATGCGACTGGACATGATGAATCCCCGATGTTGTTTTGGTGCGCGAAGCGTGTGGCACCAACACCGGGGCTGCTACTGACCACCGCAAGGGTGGCGACCTGTCTTTCGACAGGTCGGCAAAGACATGGCGGGAAGGGAGGCTGCGATCAGGTCGCGAGCAGATCCATCTTGCCGAGCTCAACGCCCGACTGGCGCATGATGTTGTACGCGGTCGTCAGGTGGAAGTAGAAGTTCGGAAACACAAATCCGAGCAGGTAGTCCTGACCCGAAAACGAGACCTCGCGGCCACCCGTCTTCAGCTGAACGGTGCGCGCTTCGGCACCAGCGAATGCGTTGGCATCGAGCGACTCGAGAAAGGCGATGGTCTTGGCGACGCGCGACTTCAACTCGGCCAGACTGGCTTCGGTATCATCGTACTTCGGAATCTCGACGCCAGCGAGGCGGGCACCGCAACCCTTGGCCATGTCGGTGGTGATTTGGATCTGGCGCGCAAAGTCGAACATGTCGACGGCGAGGCGGCTTCTGATCAGCGTTTCTTCCACTTTGACTGCTGATTTCTCCTGCTTGCCGGCCGTAAAGATCACGGCTTTGTCGAGCATGCGGTCGAGTGCTTTCAAGAATCGCACGAGCACGGGCACCGAGGCTTGGTAAATCGGAATATTCATGTCACTTCCTGGTTTGGGTGGGCACTGCCGGATTGGCGGTGAAGAACAAATGTTTATGGCGGTGAATGTGGGCGATTCAAGCGTCGATGTTGAATCAATCGCGCCAGAATGCTGATGGCGATTTCCTCAGGTGTCTCGGCACCCAGTTCCAGGCCCAGCGGGGCATCGAGCAGAGGCAGACACCGATCGAGGTCCGGTAATGCTGATCGAACCGCAGCAACGCGCCGTCGGCTACCCATCATGCCGACGTAATCTGGCGGCATTTCAGCCAAAACGTTGAGGCAGGCGAGATCGCTGGCCCAATCCCGATTCAACAGCACGGCGTAAAGTGGGCGCTGCGCGCTGATGTTGCGGAGTACGCTGGCGTCGCCATGGAGGATGGTCGCGGACGCATAGGCAGCATGGGCCAGCATGTCGGCGCGACTATCCTGAACCGCCAATCGGAAGCCGATGAGTTGGGCCTGCAACGCCAGTGCCTGGCCGCAATGGCCAGCCCCACAAATCAGCAGCATGGGTTCGGGCGCGATCGTCAGTGGCGCTGCCAGGTCGTCGGCCCCGAACTCGTTGGGCAAGAGCTGCACCGTCTGGCCTGCCGCTAGTGCGGCGGCCAATGCCGCCGCCCGGGCGCCGGCCGACGGTCCCTGCCAGCGTTTGAGCCGAACGTGCACTTGACCACCACAGATGCCAGCCGACTCAGGCTTGCCGGATAGATCGATGGCGACCGCATCCGCATCCAACTCAGCCGCGAGCAGCGCGTGTGCGCGCTGCAGCACCGTCGCCTCCAGCAACCCGCCGCCGACGCTGCCATGCATCTGCGCGCTGGTGGCGCCAATTTGGCACCACAACATGGCGCCCCGGTGTCTGGGCACGGCGCCACGTGTTTCCGACACAGTCGCCACGCAAACGGGCGCGCCGTCTGCCAACGCGCGCCCAAGACTGGCGAAGAAGCTTGCGTTCACAACGCGATCTGCGCCGCTGCCGTGTCACGATCCATCAAGGCTTAAGACCAACCGCTTCGTGCAACGCCTTGGCGTCAAACCAGCGATCGCCACGAATGACCGTCCGCACACGCAGCAGATCGGTGATCAGGTGCGTCGGATCGCCGTCAATCAGGATCAGGTCCGCCACGTAACCAGGCGCCAGGCGGCCATAGTCGCGATCTCGTTTCATGACTTGGGCGGACTGCCACGTCGCGATTTTCAGGGCGTCTTTCGGAGGAATACCGGCATGGGTGTAGAGCTCCAGCTCGCGCGCGAGCCCGAAAGGCACGAGCGCATCGGTGCCAGCGACCAGCGTGACGCCGGAACGATGCATCAGGCCAACCAAGTCCAACATCTTGCGATAGGAACGGCGATGCACCAGGTCAGTGTCCTTGGTCACCGCGAGGCCACCATTGCCCGCGCGGAACGATCGCTGCCAGGTGCTTGGAAATCGGTGCAGGGTTTCATCGTATGTAGGGCCCATGCGGCCGGGCCGATCCAGGAACATGTCTTCGAACGTCATGACGGTCGGATCGAGTACCGTGCCATGTTGGCGCAGCAGATTGATGAAATTCGCGACTGCCGGACTGTTCAAATCCACACTGTTGCCCTGATCCGCCACGGCGCTGAAGCGCTGGGGCGTCCGCGTGTCGATCTTGCTGCGATCGAGGAAATTCAGCATCAGGAAATTCGCATGTTGAATCTCGTCGGCACCGGCTTCAACGAACTGCTCCGGACTCATCCCGTCTGGCACATGACCACTGAGACGCATGCCTTGTTCGTGGGCCAGTTTGGCAATCAGCGGCACCAGCTCCGGCTTCAATGAGCTGTACACCTTAACCTGCTCGAACACCCCGTCCTTCTTGAATTGCAGAAGTGCGGCGCGGGCCTCGTCCTCGTTGTCAGCAAACACCTTGGTGGGACCGGAGTAGGGCGACCGACCATCGATGAAACCGGCTCGGATCACGCGTGGCCCAATGTCCTGACCCGACTCGTAGGCCTTGATCCGGGCACTGAGGCTGTCTCGATCGTTCGCCAGATCGCGCACAGTCGTGACGCCGCCAGCAAGATGCAACAGGCCATCGTTGTCGCCCACATGCACATGCATGTCCCAAAGCCCAGGCATCGCGAACTGACCCTTTGCGTCGAGACGCTGGGCGTCGTCGGACACCATCAGGCTGCCCGACTTGCCGACATCCACAATACGGCCGTCACGAATCAGCAGGCTCTGATCCTCGGCTACCGTGCCGGTAACCGGATCGAAGACACGTGCATGTTCCACCAGCAAATCCTGTTTCAGCCAATGGCTCAACGTTTGGGCGCGTTTGGTAATGGATTCGCTGCTGACTTGATCCTGCCAGGCGCCGAGTTGGGCGAGCCCGTCCTCGAAGCCTTCGCGAACCAGGCTTTGCCAGCTGGAGTAATAGGCCAGAAAGCGATGCTCATGATCCAGCCAGAGATAACTCGGACTGAGGTCCATGCCTTCGAACGCCCACAGCACCGCTTGTTGCTTCCGGCCACCGACTTTGAGGCTGGCCTCTTTCAACTTGCGGATCCGGACGTCGCCGACCGGCAACAGGGTCAGGTGGTGATCAGGAGCCTGGATCAACGCCCGAGCCAACAGGATCGACTCTTCCGGCACGCTATCTAGCGCCACGTAAAAGCCCGGTAGCGCACCGTCGTGCGCCTCCTGCTCGGACTCGTTGCGCCAGCTGGTTTGTTTGGTGTCGCGGCGGTACGTCTCGGCCACCTTGGTCTTGAAATAGGCCAGACCATTGATCTCGGATTGATTGGGCGTCCCGTCCGGGGCCAATGTGTAACGTGCATCGAGTTTCGGACCGCGCCCGCGGTCGTTGTACTCGTAATGCACGGTCACGCTGCCATCGTCGGCGTAACGCGCTTCCTGATATCCGGCGGGTTTGCCCATGATCAGCGCGGTGCTGCGCTCGACGCGCTCCGCGGCATGCACCGGCGCGCACAGCCCGGCAAGAACAAGTGTGGTGAGCACGAATCGAGCGGCAATCGGGCGCATGGTCAGTCCTTGGTGTGGTGCCCGATTATGGCGTCTGTGCGGCGCCAGGGACACGCCCCGATTGGATGACTTTCGACAGGTCCAGGTCGGCGTTTCATGCCCACAGTCGGGCAGTTGTTTCAGCTGGCTCGCCCCGGTGCGGGGAGGGCGATAAACTACGGCAAGTCCGAACCCGTTCAATCTGAACGCTCAGACTCGCATTGGGTCCGGCGCAGGTCGGCACTCAGTCCCAGAATCAAGCGCCGATCGGCTTGCTTCTGCAAGGGCCAGCGATGGCCCGCGTCGACTCCGAACTTGTTCCGAGTCTCCCCAGACACTTTCGATGCAGGACCGAATCTCATGCTCAGTACGCTCGCCAAAACGCAACTCGACCCCTTGACCCTGGTTCACCGCGGCAAGGTGCGCGATGTCTATGCGTTGACGCAGCATGAAATTCTGATTGTCGCGACCGATCGACTGTCGGCCTTCGATGTCGTGTTGCCCGATCCGATTCCAGGTAAGGGCGAAATCCTGACTCAAATGTCCAACTTCTGGTTTCACAAGACGGCGCACTTCATGCCGAACCATCTGAGCACACGCAGCGTTCGCGATGCGCTGCCGCGTGGTGCCGACGTGCGAGCCTATGAGCGCCGCACCGTCGTGGCCAAGCGCTTGAAGGCGCTGCCGGTCGAGGCCATTGCCCGCGGATACCTTATTGGTAGCGGGTGGAAGGACTATCAGGCCACCGGCAAGGTGGGCGGAATCTCCTTGCGCAAAGGGTTGCGCATGGCTGAGCAACTCGATGAGCCTATTTTTACGCCCTCGACCAAGGCCAAGGTGGGCGATCACGACGAGAACATTGGCTTCGATCAACTGGTCGATCTGATCGGCGGGCATCTGGCCGAGCAGGTTCGCGAGGCAACGTTGAACATCTATCGCTTCGCCCAGCACTTCGCGCTTGAGCGTGGCGTGATCATCGCCGATACCAAATTCGAGTTCGGCCTGGATGAGCACGGTAAACTACTGATCATGGATGAGATGCTGACGCCTGATTCGTCGCGCTATTGGCCGAAGGATTCCTACCAAGTCGGCATCAGCCCACCGAGTTACGACAAGCAGTTTGTCCGCGACTATCTGGAAACGCTGGATTGGGACAAGACACCGCCAGGGCCACGTATCCCCGCCGGCGTCATCGAGGCCACGCGCAGCAAATATCTGGAAGCGCTGAAGGTGCTGACGGGTATCGAGTTGGACTGACCGCTGACCTGCCGCGCATCACCAGTCATAACAGCCGAACCAGCGATTGGCACCTCGAGTTGTTCCCATGCTGCACTCTGGGGATGTTGTGCTCGCATGGGAGCGCGCCGACTCCCTCTCCCACGCGAGTGGGAGAGGGCTGGGGAGAGGGCTACTTGCCACACAGCGCCGTCGTAAAAATCGCGCATCGTCGCCGACAGTTTGATGCGCGAATAAGCGCACCAACGGGGCGGCCGGACTCCCACGCGAGTGGGAGAGGGTTACTTGCGATGGTGCACGGCCGTGGGAATCGCGGATCGCCATCGACAGTTTGACACGCGAATCAGTGCATCTCCGTGGCGACCGTTACGCCCAAGCGAATCGCTCGCGTGCAAATGCGAATCAAATGTTTTTGCGCGCCGAAGGAGCGGGCACCAGAGTCCATGAATTGAGCTCGACGGTGGCGACGTCGTAGCGCTGCCTCGAGATGCGTGGTGCCTTCTGAGCCGGCCGCATGCTCGGCAATGTCGCGTTTGCCAAGGACAAGTTATTGAGACGCGTTCGCGTGCTTTCAAACGCGTTCGAATATTGTCACGGTGACGTTGCAACCTTGGCACGCTCGTTTGCAACTTTCACAGGATTCCCCTATTCCAACTTGGTGTCGATTGCGTGAGGCTCCAGCCACGGTTTTGTTCCGGGAATCGGCATGAATAAGCGGTACACGATTGGCCTTTGTGGCCTGACGGCGCGTGATGCGCGTTTGATTGAAATTGTCATAGCACGGGCACCCAACCCAAAATACACCGTCAGGGTGGGCGACTCCGCCAGCATTGGTCGTTGTGAACTCGCCATTGTCGATACGCAAGCCCCTCAGGCTGCCGACGCGTTGGCCAAAATGCGCTCATTGAATCCCCACCTGGTCGTGATTGAGATCGCCGAACAGGCTGGAGCGAGCGTGAGTGGGTATCGTGTGCAGCGCTCGTCGCTACTCCTGATGATTTTGCGCACCGTTGAGCGCGCGATTGAGGATCGCTTGGCGAATGGGGCCGGCTCCGGCACGGCCACGATCAATCAATTGCGCGCTTTGCCCGACACGATTGTCGAACCAGCAGCGGGCCACAACGACCGTGCGGCACAAGCTGGCGTGTCGTTGCAGCCGTTGGCGGCGCTGATTGTGGACGACAGCTTGGCCGTGCGGACCCAATTGGAGACGGTACTCGCACGCGTGGGTATCACGGCACACTCGGCCGACGGTGCAGAGGCCGCGCTCAAGCAAGTGGCCCAGCACAACTTCGATCTGATTTTTCTCGACGTCGTGATGCCAGGCATTGACGGATACGAACTCTGCCGCCGGATCAAGCAGAATTCCTACACACGCAAGATCCCCATCCTGATGTTGACGAGTCGATCGTCGCCGTTCGATCGGGCGCGCGGCGCGCTCGCAGGTTGCGATGCCTATCTGGTCAAACCCATCACCAGCCAGGTGTTCTTCGCGTCGGTCGACAAGGTTCTGAATAAATATGCGCAAGGCAACCGGGACACTCTGGCCGCGCGCGGCTACCGAGTCGTCACTGCTTAGGTGAATGACACTCGGTAGTCCTGCCCCCGCGATCGTTGTATTCCCAAAATTCTGACCTGGAGTGCGTAATGAGCAAGATCCTGATTGTTGATGACTCGGCCGCCCAACTCGCGTCACTGCGCACGCTCTTGGAGCAACATGGTTACCTGACGATCACCGCGTCGACCGGAACGGAAGCCGTGCAGAAAGCCGGCTCCGAAGGACCCAAAGCCATCCTGATGGACATCGTCATGCCCGACATGGACGGGTATGAGGCGTGCCGCTTGCTCCAGGCCAATGCCAGTACCAAGACGATTCCGGTGGTGTTTGTGTCGACGAAGAATCAGAAGGCGGATCAGCTCTGGGCCAAAATGCAGGGCGGCAAGGCGCTGATCTCCAAGCCTTATCAACCGCAAGAAATCCTGGACGCGTTGAAGGCGTTCGCATGATTGAGGCGCCTGCTACGCGCCGGCTGGCCTTTCGATCACACCCCGACCTGCCCTGGTTGGTCCTGTCGGAGGGAGTGCTCGCCGAGCTGTTGCTGGAGCCAGCCTGGTGTGCGTTGCCGGGTGCGAGCGCTGGCATCTATGGTGCCGTCAACGTTCGCGGGACGGTTTATCCCGTGTTCGACTTGCTGCCCTTATGTGGCCGCCCGCCAGCACAAGGCGCCCCGCTATTGCTGATCGAAACCGGACAAACCGGGGCCGCCGCAGCGATTCATGGCGAGCCGCGAGTAGGCGTGTGGCAGGCCGATTCGGCGACGCTTGACGCCGATTCACCGCTGGCCAACTTTGTGTTCGGGGTCGGCACATTCGAATCCGAGCCCGCCTGTCATTTTGATCATCGCCGCTGCTTCCGTACGTTGGGTGGCGGCGACGACACAGCCTAGTTCGGCACGACCAGACTGGGCAGCACCTGATACCAACAAGAACTAAAGGGGAGCATCATGAAAGCGTTGCAAGGCCTGTTTGAAACCATCAGTGGCCGCCTCACCGCCGGCTCCCTGTTGCTGGCGCTGGTGCCGCTGCTGCTGGCGTCGCTCGGGCTCGGTTACTTTGCCACCGAGTCAGGTCGCCAGTCGCTGGAGCAGCGCGCCAATGAGCAATTGCAATCGCTGCAGACGGTCAAAGCAGCCGAAGTGCAAGGCTACTTTGAATCGCAGAGAAAGCTGCTGCTGACGCTCGCTGCGGCGCCGGAGTGGGTCAAATCGCTGCGCGAGATGACTGCCGCCATGCAAGCCTTGTCTACCGATCCGGCGGTCACTACACCAGAGCAACGAGCAGCGTTGACCCAGTATTTCGAAAACCAGTTCGCTGCGGCTTACGAGACGCGCAATGCCGGCAGTAAGACCGACATGGCTGCGCAACTCGCGGACATCAGCCCCGTGTCTGTGCGCCTCCAGTATGAGTTCATTGCCAATAACAAAGCGCCGCTCGGGAGCAAGAATGAATTGGTCAACCAAGAAAGCGAACTGGGCGGCTACTCGGCGCTCCACGCCGCGTTGCAGCCCTATGCGGCGCGCATCTACCAGGAGTTTGGCGTGTACGACTTCTTCCTGGTCGATTTGGATGGCAACGTGGTTTACACCTACTTCAAGGAAGGCGACTTTGCGACCAACCTGAAGACCGGACCTTGGGCGAGTAGCGGTTTGGGCGAGGCCTATGCCAAGGCCATGGCGATTACGGCGCGCGATCAGGTCTACCTGACCGACTACGCGCCGTATCTCCCGTCCTACAACGATCAGGCCGCATTCCTCTCGGCGCCGGTATTCGACGGCGATACGCGCCTCGGTGCGATCATCGTGCAGTTGCCGATCAATCAGGTTGACGCAATGATGTCGCTCGGTCGCAAGTGGCAGCAGGCTGGTCTTGGCCAGTCTGGCGAAATCTATCTGGTCGGCCAGGATAAGACACCACGCTCGGTCTCACGCTTTGTCGTCGAGAACGCCCAGGCTTTTGTCGCTGACCTGAAATCCCGTGGCGTGCCGACTGATATGGTCGACCGCATCGCTGCCAAGGGCACCACGATCGGTCTGCTGACGATCGACACCACGGCGACCAGAGCAGCACTCGGCGGGCAAATTGGGGTGGGGACGTATCCAGACTACCGAGGTGTACCGGTGCTGGGTGCCTTCCAGCCGGTCGATGTGCTCGGCCAGAAATGGGGCATGATCGCCGAAATCGATGCCGCGGAAGCGTTCAAACCAGTCGCTGACTTGCGGCGACAGATTTTGATCTTCGCGGCGGTCGCGGTCCTCGTTCTTGGTGTGTTGGGGGTTGTCGTGGCGCGCAAACTGACGCAGTCGATCGACCGGCCATTGAAGCACTTCCAAGGCGTGGTGCAGCAAATCGCCGCGGGCGACTCCACTGCCCGCGTGCACTCGGTGGCGCGCGACGAAGTCGGCGATCTGGCGCGGGCGTTTGACAAGTTGCTGGACGAACGTGTCGCCACCCTGGAGCAAGCGGCCAAGGAAAACGAGCAGCTCAACAACTCGGTGATCGAGATCATGATGTCGGTGGCGCAACTGGCCCAGCGCGACCTCACCGTCCGTGTGCCGGTGCAGGAAGATGTGACCGGTACGATTTCCGACGCCATCAACATGATGACGTCGGCCACCACGGGGGCATTGCGGCAGGTCAACCTGATCTCCAATTCCGTATCCAAAGTGGCTGAGCAAGTGCGCAGTCGTTCCGACGATGCGTTGCAGGTTGCCCAGATCTCCGGCTCGGAAGCCATTTCGGCCTCGCAGGAGCTGAATGCTGCGGCAGGGGCGCTGCGCGCCATCGCGCAGCAGGCGGCCAAGGCGTCAAGTACGGCCGAAACGGCGATCCGGACCACCAACGAGGCATTGGCCATCGTGCGTGCCACCGTTGATGGGATATCGGCCTCCCGCGATCAGATTCGGGAAACCGAAAAGCGGATCAAGCGACTCGGCGAGCGTTCGCAGGAAATCACGGGCGTCGTCAACATCATCGGTCAGATTGCCGAACGAACGTCCGTGCTGGCGCTGAACGCGTCGATGCAAGCGGTCGCTGCGGGTGAGGCGGGGCGCGGCTTTGCGGTCGTGGCGGACGAGGTCAAGCGCCTGGCCGAAAACGCCCGCCAGGCGACGCAGCAGATCGGCTCCCTGGTTTCGGCGATCCAAGCCGATACGCTGGAAACCGTGCAAGCCATGAACAGCGCGATCACCCAGGTCGTGGATATCTCCCGACTCGCTGAGCGCGCGGGCGGCCAAATGCAGGAAACCCGCAGTTCGACCGAAGAATTGGTGAGCTCGGTGCGGGGCATTGTCGATACGACCGAGTCGCAGGCGAAGGTCTCGGACGTGCTGATCCAGCGCGCCCGCCAGCTGATCGATACCAACCAGCGCACGATCACCCAGTTGTCCGAGCAGTCGGAGGCGACCGAGGAGTTGGTCAAGTACGCGGCCGGCCTGGTCGATACCGTCAACGTATTCCGCCTGCCCAAGGCGTGAGTGCGCGATCGTGACTGAAACTCTGTCGCCACGCGCCCAACTCGCCGAGCAGTTGCAGGCATTGGCGTCCGCGCTGCTGACTCTGGACGAGCCGGGAGAGGCCGATGAGTCGCCTGAGGCGCTTGCCGGCCTCGTGCAGCGTTTGGCGCAGCAGGCTCTGCTGGTGGGCGCGAAGGGACTGCCCGAGTTGCTGAGGCTGCTGGCGGCCGGGCTTAGAGATCGCGTCAATAATCAGCAGTCGGCGACGCCTGCGAATGCCGCTGAGCTCGTTCTGTGGTGCCAGCACGCGGCGGCGTTGCAGATTGGGATGTTGCCGCCAGAGTCGGTTGAATTGTTGCTGGCGCCATTTGCCGAAGTGCCGTGGATCCCGCCGATCATTCCGCGCATGCACGAGGTGCTGATCAGTCGGCTCATTGATGACGCGCGCACGCTGTACGTTCCAGACGCAGACGCAGCGGAAACGCCGTCGCCGCCAGGTGCCGCCAGCGTTGTGTCAAACATGATGGATGGCCCGGCGTCCGATTGCATGCAGATCGAGCCATACGAGTCGATGGTGGTCGCACCGTTCGCGGACATTGAAGCGAGCCCTACCGGCCATGGCGGCAATTGGATCAGTGCCGATGAAATGGCATTGGCCGTGACCGCATTGTCCGAGCAGTTGCTGCCGCAATTGGATCAACTGAGTCAGAACACGGATGCGATACGGCAGCCCGGCCTGATTGAGGACTTTCACTACCATTTCACGCTGATTCTCAATGCGCTCGAGTTATTGAACTTACCGGCCGTGCAATCGGCGGGCGATGTGGTCGTTGCAGAGCTCGCGATCTTGCGTGATCTCGCGCCGCGCCTCGCGAGGCCAGGTCTGGAGCGCATCAGCAATTGGCTGGTCTGTCTCCTCGGCTGGTTTCACACCGAAGCGGATTCGGCGATGGCCGAGGCATTTGTTGAAACTTTGGCTGATCCAGGCTGGCCCGTGGCGGCTGAATCGGACGCGCAGGTAGCCGTGCTGACAGAAATGTCGCGGGTCCGTGTTGGCCGCGATCCAAGTTTGTTTGTCGAGGCTAAAACGCAGGCGCATCCCGAGGACCTGGACTTGACCATGGCAGCCGATGTCGTGGCCAGCGTCCGCGAGGGCATGTTGCGCGAGCTGCCACGCAACTGCGAGCAGTTGCGGCTTGCGTTGGCGGCCACATGCGATCGTGGGCAGTTGCGAGACATCGATGATGCCCGCCGCTATGCCCACACGCTGAAGGGCGACGCCAATACGGTGGGTGTGCGCGGCATTGCGAACGTCACGCACGCGCTGGAGGATCTGTTGGTGGCGCTCGCGAGAGCGCCGGGCGTGCCCGCGGTCGATGTCGGCCACGTCTTGTTGCGCGCCGCTGACTGTGTCGAGGCGATGGCGGATCATCTGCTCGGGCGCGGGGCACCACCGGACGATGCGCAGGCCGTTTATCAGCAATTGCTGGATCTCGATGGGCAGGTTCAGTGTGGCGAGCGCGAGCTGACCGAGACCGCCATGGACCTGCCTGCGGCCGATGTGGTTCAAGCGCCAAAGGCTGATTCCACGCCAGTCGCAGAGGACGCGCACCATGAGCGCCATCTGCAGGTGCCGGTATCGGTGCTGGATGAGCTGTTGCGATTGTCGTCGGAGACGATCGTGTTGGCGCGTCAAGTCGAAGCGCAATTGCAGCAGATCGGCACCGCGCAGATGGACTTGGATCAACAGAACCGCCTGTCGCGGGACTTGGTCAATCAACTCGACGATCTCGTTGCGCTGCGCGGTGCGGCCCTGCAGTCGACAAAATTGCAGCGCGAACGCGAAGTCGATGCACTCGAGATGGATCAATACAACGAGTTGCATGTCGTCTCCCGTCGGCTCATTGAAACGTCCGCCGACGCCAGCGCGCACTTACACCATCTCGACCGTTCGCTTAGTCATGCGCGTGACCTCGCCGCGCAGCAAGAGCGCGTGCATCAGGCGCTGCAGCAATCCGTGTTGAATACCCGCAGCGTGCCGTTTGCCAGCCAGGTGCCGCGGTTCCAGCGTGTGGTGCGACAGACCTCGCGACAGCTGGACAAACCCGTGAGTCTCGACATTGTTGGGGAACAAACGCCGATTGATGCCGACATTCTCGAACAGATTGCCGAGCCTCTGGTGCATGCGCTCCGCAACGCAATCGATCATGGCATCGAAGCTGCGAGCGTGCGTGCGGCCGTCGGCAAGGCTGTGGTCGGACAATTGCGCCTTGAGGTGCGCCGGCAGGCTGGCGATATCCTGATCCGCTTGCGCGACGATGGCGCTGGGTTCGATCACAACGCAATTCGCCGAGTCGCCATTCAGCGCGGTCTGTTGGACCCATCGACACCGATCAGTCCAGAGCAGGCACTGCAGCTTGTGATGTTGCCCGGGTTCTCGACACGTGATCAGGCGACGCACGTTTCGGGTCGTGGCATGGGCATGGATGTGCTGGCCAGACGCGTTCGGGCCCTGCGTGGCAGCGTGCAGGTCCGGTCCACCCCTGGGCAGGGTGCGAGTCTCGAACTGGTGGTACCGGCCAGTTTGAACGCCGCTCATGTCGTGTTGGCGCGGACCCGCGATGGCGTCATTGCGGCGGTCACCGGCTCGATCGAGCGCTTTGTGCCGCTGCGGCCCGAAGACTATGACCTTGGCGATTCCGGTCGCCTCATCGTAAAAGTCGATGGGCAACCCATTCCGGCCGTTACTCTGGACGCGCTCTGCGGCAGCGGAACGGGTCGCGATGCGTTGGAGCAGTCGGCCATCGGCATGCTGATTCATGACCCAAGTGGGCAATCGATGGTTGTGGTGACGCGTCAAATTGATGAGCTGCGCGAAGTCATTGTCAAAGGACTCGGTCGCTATCTCGCGCCGATTAACGGTCTCTTGGGCACAACGATTCTTGGCACGGGTGGTTTGGCGCCGGTGGTGGACCTCGCGCTGATGCTGGAACATCGCCAGGACGTCAGTATCGCCGCTTGGTCAGCGGCCGAAATGGGGCAGGTTGCCAAGGTACTGGTCGTGGATGATTCGCTATCAGTTCGGCGCGCGCTCGCTACGCTGATGCAAGACATCGGTTTTGTGGCGGTCACGGCTCGTGACGGTCTCGAAGCGCTGGAACACTTCAGCAAGGGGCTTCGCCCGGTTTGCATACTGCTGGATCTCGAAATGCCGCGAATGAATGGTTTGGAACTCAGTACCTATGTACGCAACAACGAATGGCTGCAGGATGTGCCGATCATCATGATCACCTCGCGGACGTCCGAACGGCATCGTGAACTTGCCCGCGACGCCGGGGTCACCACGCTGCTGACCAAGCCGTATCAGGATGATGCGCTGGTCCAAATTGTCGAACGGCTCAGCAAGCCGGCACCGAACTGACGTCCAAGTCCCCGGAAATTACTGATCGAGGAATCTCGAACATGCTCGAATCCATCCCCACCAGCAGCTTTGCCCTGATTGTCGATGATGACCCAGACAGCCAGATGCTGGTTACCGCAATGCTCGAATATGCCGGTTACGGGGTCGAGCAGGCCTTGACGTTCGAAGCGGCCGAAGCGGCGTTGGCGCGGCAGCCACTGTGCGTGATTCTGGACCTCGTCATGCCCGGCGATGCGTCGCGGAGTCTCTGTGAGGCCATGCTCGCCCGCCACGATGACACCCCGATCATTCTGATGAGTGGTTTGGAGAAGGAGCACCTGAGCGAGCGCCAGGAGCATTGGCGTTCCCGCGGGCTCAACATGGTGGCGGTGCTGGCCAAGCCGTTTTGGCTCGACAAGTTGCTGGAGGCCCTAAACGTCGCGCTGCCCGTGCATCGGGCCGACCTCGCACTTAGTCCGGACCCACTGGAGTCCCACTAAGCAAATTCCGATTGCTTCGCTTTAGTGCAAGCGCGATGGTGCGGAGGGCGCTTGGAACCTGCGATCTGTCAGGATGTCTGCTTTGAGTGTCAGCGTGGCTGACGTCATTTGCACCACTGTGGTGCTGCGAATTTGAATTCAAACGAATGCAGGTAGGGTTTTCTGCAAAACCTCAATAGAATCGCCCGACGCCGGTCGATCTTTGTCGTTCAGACAGGGTTGCGGCCGAGCCATTCTGGTGCGCGGTGATGTCGCGCTGTCTGCACCAGCTTGGACATTCACAGCACAATGGGAGCGGGCATGAATGATTTGCTGAAGGACTTGCTGGACCAGGACCTGGATCCGACCGAAACCCGGGAATGGATGGAGGCAATCAGTGCCGTCATCGGCGCCGATGGTCCGGAGCGTGCGCATTATCTGTTGACCCGCATGGTTGACGAGACGCGCCGCAGTGGCGGTCATATCCCGTTCCCGCTGACGACTGATTACGTCAATACGATTCCGGCGGCGCTTGAATCAAAGTCATCGGGCGATGCGGCACTGGAGTGGAAAATTCGCTCGATCCTGCGCTGGAATGCCATGGCGATGGTGGTTCGCGCGAATCGGAAGCCCGGTGATCTCGGCGGTCACATCTCCTCTTTTGCATCGAGCGCCACATTGTACGACGTGGGCTTTAATCATTTCTGGCGGGCGCCCAGTGCGGCGCATCCGGGTGACCTGCTCTACATCCAGGGCCATTCGTCGCCGGGTATCTATGCGCGCGCGTTCCTCGAAGGTCGCATCGATGAGTCGCAGATCGACGCGTATCGCATGGAAGTCGACGGCAAAGGGGTGTCGAGCTATCCGCATCCCTGGTTGATGCCGGATTTCTGGCAGACGCCGACCGTGTCGATGGGCTTGGGCCCGATCACGGCGATCTATCAGGCGCGCTTCTTCAAGTATCTGGAGCATCGTGGACTGTTGCCCGAAAGCGACCGCAAGGTGTGGTGCTTCATGGGCGACGGTGAGTCGGACGAGCCGGAAAGCCTGGGCGCGATTGCGCTCGCTGGCCGCGAACAGCTCGACAACCTCGTGTTCGTCATCAACTGCAATCTGCAGCGTCTCGATGGCCCGGTGCGCGGCAACGGCAAGATCATCCAAGAGCTCGAAGGCGTATTCCGTGGCGCGGGCTGGAATGTGCTGAAGCTGATCTGGGGCAGCTATTGGGATCCGCTATTGATGCGCGATACCAAGGGCATGCTGCGGAAGCTGATGAACGAAACGCTGGACGGCGAATATCAGAATTACAAAGCCTTCGGCGGCGCTTACACGCGCGAACATTTCTTCGGCAAGTATCCCGAAACGAAGGCGCTGGTCGCGAGCCTGTCCGATGAAGACATCGCGCATCTGAATCGCGGTGGCCACGACCCGCACAAGGTCTATGCGGCTTATGCAGCTGCACACGCGAAGAAGGGCCAACCGACTGTGATTCTCGCCAAGACGGTGAAGGGTTATGGCATGGGTGAGGCCGGCGAGTCGAAGAACATCACGCATCAACAGAAGAAGATGGACACGGCATCGATCAAGGCGTTCCGCGACCGCTTCAACCTGCCGATTCCGGACGATAAACTGGAAGAAGTGCCGTTCTATCACCCGGGCGAGAACTCGCCTGAAGTGCAATACATGAAGGCCCGACGTGCAGCGCTCGGCGGTTCATTGCCGCAGCGTCGGCGCAAAGCCGATGAGTCACTGCCTGTGCCGGAACTCGCCGCGTTCGAGCGCCTGTTGAAGGCCTCAGGCGACCGCGAAATCTCGACCACCATGGCGTTCGTGCAAGCGCTGAACGTGATCTTGCGCGACAAGAGCGTGGGGCCGCGTACCGTCCCGATCGTTGCCGATGAAGCGCGCACGTTTGGTATGGAAGGTCTGTTCCGGCAGATTGGTATCTACGCACCGTTTGGTCAGCTGTATCGCCCCGTCGATGCGGACCAATTGATGTACTACCGCGAGGATGCCGCAGGCCAAGTGTTGCAGGAGGGCATTACCGAAGCGGGCGCCATGTCGAGTTGGGTGGCTGCGGCCACCAGCTATTCGACGAACAACCTGCCCATGCTGCCATTCTTTATCTTCTACTCCATGTTTGGCATGCAGCGCGTGGGCGACCTGGCGTGGCTCGCCGGCGACATGCGTGCACGTGGCTTCTTGCTCGGCGCGACCGCTGGCCGCACGACCCTGAACGGTGAAGGCTTGCAGCACGAGGACGGTCACTCGCATCTGTTCTCGGGTGTGATTCCGAACTGCAAGAGCTATGACCCAACCTTTGCGTTCGAAGTCGCAGTGATTCTGCAGGACGGCATGCGCCGCATGCTGACCGATCAGGAAGACGTGTACTACTACATGACGCTGATGAACGAGAACTACACGCATCCGGAAATGCCCGAAGGTGCCGAGACCGGCATCATCAAAGGCATGTATCTGTTGAAGAATGCGGGCAAGACCAAGAAGGGCGAGTTGCGCGTGCAGCTGCTCGGCTCGGGCACGATTCTGCGCGAGGTCATTGCGGCAGCCGACATGCTGGAGCGCGATTTCAGCATCAAGTCTGACATCTTCAGCTGCCCGAGTTTTGTCGAACTGCGTCGCGATGGTTACGACTGCGAGCGGCATAACCGCATGCATCCGACTGCCGCACCAAAGAAGCCGTGGGTCACCGAACAGTTGGAAGGCTTCGATGGGCCGGCGATTGCAGCGACCGACTACGTGCGTCAGTACGCCGATCAGGTTCGTGCGTTCATGCCATCCGGCAAGCACTACACGGTGCTCGGTACCGATGGCTTTGGTCGGTCCGATACCCGCGCGAATCTACGCCGCTTCTTTGAGGTCGATCGCAACTATGTCGCGCACGCGGCAGTGGCGGCGCTGGCTTCGGAAGGCAAGCTGAAGCCGACGGATGTCGAGCGCGCGCTGAAGCTCTACGGCATCGACACCGACAAGGCGAACCCGGTCACGGTGTGACCGGATTCGTTGTAAGAGGGCCTGAAGTCCCACCGGCAAAGAGCGGTTTTTTGTCGGAGCGGGGGTTTTTGTGGGAGCGGCTTCAGCCGCGAACATGTCTTGCCGCAAGATTGGTTTGGGCCTGAAGGCCCTCCTACAAAAAGAAGACAGGTTTTGCCGCAAGATTGGTTCGGGCCTGAAGGCCCTC
Organism: Ahniella affigens; assembly: GCF_003015185.1. Classification (GTDB taxonomy): domain Bacteria; phylum Pseudomonadota; class Gammaproteobacteria; order Xanthomonadales; family Ahniellaceae; genus Ahniella; species Ahniella affigens. Next base: position 4,262,275 of record NZ_CP027860.1, on the reverse strand, counting down.
CTACAAAAAGAAAACAGGTCTTGCCACGAGATTGGTTCGGGCCTGAAGGCCCTCCTACAAAAAGAAAACAGGTCTTGTCGCAAGATTGGTTCGGGCCTGAAGTCCCTCCTACAAAAAGAAGACAGGTCTTGCCACGAGATTGGTTCGGGCCTGAAGGCCCTCCTACAAAAAGAAGACAGGTCTTGCCGCAAGATTGGTTCGGGCCTGAAGGCCCTCCTACAAAAAGAAAACAGGTCTTGCCACGAGATTGGTTCGGGCCTGAAGGCCCTCCTACAAAAAGAAAACAGGTCTTGCCACAAGCTTGGTTCGGGCCTGAAAGACCCTGCTGCAACCTAGAACCGATTCCAGCTCAAACCTTCAACGCCGCCAGCGTGGCATCGGTGACCGTGCCGGTCTCATCCAGATGCTGTTCCATCTGAAACGTCTTCAGCGCCGCACGCGTTGGCTCACCAAGAATGCCGTCGATCGAATCGTGGTAAAGGTTGAGGCTCTGCAGTTTCAACTGAATCGCTTTGATACGCGCGACCGGTAAACCGGATTCCGTGTCGGCCGGAGTAATACCCGGCAGCGGCCACGGCACGATGTCCTGAACTTGGCTCAACCAGCGATAACGATCTTGCAAACCGACTGTGCCGCCATTGATCTTTTGCGTCAACGTGACGAAATCGCCCTGATCACAAATCGGATTCAGATTCCGCCAGTCCCAGTACGCGCATGACACGTGCAATGCGCTGTCCGCAGCTGCAGCTAGGTCGGGTTGATTGACCAGATCGAGCTTCGCAACTGCACCGACCGCCGCATAGTTGTCCTTGCCAGTCAGTTGGATAAAACCGCGACCTCGGTACTTGTAGCCATCTCCCGGGGCGGTGTTGCCCAGACGATTGCCGTAGACCAGATTCGCCAGGGCTTCGGGGTTGTTCGCATAGCCAATCGTCGCGGCCATATTCGGAAAGCGCTTCGGCCAGACTTGAGTCAGGCGCGCGGCGGAGTAGTTCAAATTCTCGCTGGTGACCCGCAGACCATTCGACTCGTACGCAATCTGCGCCAGAAAAAAGAACAACCGGTTCTGGGCGTTGGTTAGTTCAAACTGCTTGAAGAGGCTCGGCGCCTGCTCGGCAAAGGCCGCACGAGTGGCGTCGCTCGCACCCGGAAAAAGTCGTTGCACCAATACGGGATCCACCATGACATACCTCCAGTGCGGTTTGCAGTCAGGCAGGCGACACCAATCGGTCGCCTGCAGAACCTGTCGTGGGAACGCCCAAGGTAGTCCCTGGTGCCCCCAATCGTTCGTCGCAGAGCCTCCCACAGACTGCGGCATGCGGCAAGGGATTCAGTCCGCACCGGAGATTTGAGGCAAGTCAACAAGACGCGCTCAGAGCGGGCGCAGACTGAGCCCCGTGCCAAGAGACCCGAGTCATGTCCACGTCCAAGCGTCAGTCAACGTCCCAGCCGAACAAACCGGCAGCCCGCAAGACCAAAGTGATCGCCAAGCCACCACGGCCGATGCGGAAGATTAGCCGCGCCGAAGAGCTGGAAGCCGTCAAGCAGATTGCGGCGGCGGCCATCGCCGAGCTCGAGGCGCGCTCCCGCGTTGCCAAGCGCAAGCCCGAGCAGGTGCCGCCGCTTGGCGTACCCGCGCGCGAGCTCGGCGTGTCGGAACAAGCGGCGACGGCTATGGAACAAATGCCGGTCACGGGTGAAGACAGTACGACCGCGCCGCTTCCCGAGTCGTATCCCTACAAATCGCGGTTGAAGCGAAGGGACTACGAAGCCGAGAAAAAGAAGCTGCAGATCGAATTGCTGAAGATGCAGAGTTGGGTCAAGGAAACCGGACAGCGCATCATTCTGGTGTTTGAAGGCCGCGACGCGGCCGGCAAGGGCGGCGCGATCAAACGGTTCAATGAGCATCTGAACCCGCGTGGCGCGAAAGTCGTTGCGCTCGAAAAACCAAGCGAACTGGAGCGCGGGCAATGGTACTTCCAGCGCTACATCCAGCATCTGCCGAGCTACGGCGAGATCGTGTTTCTGGACCGCAGTTGGTACAACCGCGCCGGTGTCGAACGGGTCATGGGATTCTGCTCCCAGGCCGAGTATCACGAGTTTCTGCGCGCGGCGCCTGAGTTCGAGCGCATGCTGGTTCGAAGCGGCGTCAGGCTCTACAAGTTTTGGTTCTCGGTCAGTCGCGAAGAACAACTGCGCCGCTTCAACTCCAGACGTAGCGATCCGCTCAAGCACTGGAAACTATCGCCGATTGACTTGCAATCGCTTGATCGCTGGGACGACTACACCGAAGCGAAGGAAGCCATGTTCTTCCACACCGATACTGCAGATGCGCCATGGGTAGTGTTCAAGTCCGACGACAAGAAGCGTTCCCGCATCAACTGCATGCGCTACTTCCTGCACACGCTGCCGTACACCGGTAAGGACTTGTCGGTGGTCTATGCACCTGATCCGCAGATCGTGGGCATGGCCGCGAATGTGCTCGTCGAAAGTGGCATCTTGCCATCGCCTTTAGCGCACCACAGCGACTGATTGGCGTGGGCCATCTGCGAGGCGCCGTGACGCTGCACGCCTTGGCTATTCGAAGCCGTCGCCGAACACGCTTGCAGTGCTTGGCGCCAGCAGATCGACCGTGTCAACGAACACGACCTGCGGATTCCCGGCGGCATTGCCGGTGTTGTCTTGCAGATTGATGCGCTCAAAGTCGCCGGCGTACGACATGGGTGGGTCGGCAGGTCGGAATCGGACCTCCCGCCAACTCGTCGAAACGCCGCCCGGTAGCAGTTGGTTCAGCGCCACATTGGCATGCAGTGTGTTGCCAGACTGCAGTGACACATTCAGATTCTCGTTGCCAGCGTTGCCACGAACGTAGAAGCGTATTTCGGGAAACATCGATTGCTGAACGGGCATGCTCGGACGCGCAAACGACAATCCTTGAAAGCTGTGCGCATCAAAGCGGATTGCCAACGTCCCCGCATGCGCAGGTGTGGCGCTGAAATTGACCGTGCCCCAGGAATAGTCTTCCCAGTTGTTCTGCAGGCTGTCGGCATAAATGCTCACGCTGGTTGGCGGCGGCGCCGGGCTTTGAGCCGAGAAGAAGTTCCAGAATGCCGTAGCGGCCTGTGCCCAAATGCTATGGCCCATCGCGGGAATCTGGCACCAGGCCACGTCGCGCTGACACGACTCATATTGAATGCAGGGGGACGGCGCGAACGGTGTATTGGTACTGGCGCAGGTCTGCGTAAAGCGGTGGTTGTCACGCACGCCCTGGCCGATGGCAAACGTCACGCCAGACGTGTTGTCGGCCTCGCCCCAGATCAGCATCGACGCCGGCAGCGCACACGACACGCCCCCGTTGCCGGTGTAGGTGAAGTCGTTGATCGGATACAGCGATCCGGAATGGATCCCGAGCCCGCGAATCTCGTCTGCCTCCATGCGACAGCCGAGCGCGTTGATCATCGTCGCGCCGCCACTGAACCCAGCCAGAAACACGCGGCTGCGATCGATCTGGAGCTCGGTTTCCAAAGCGTCGATCACTGCGCGAACGAAATCGACGCCAGCGCTGCGTCCCGAGTCGCTGAAATACTCGAAGGTGCCCCCAACGGCCGGCGCATTCGAGGCATTCGGATACACAAACACAGCACCACCACCCGCCGCAGTTTCCATCGGCAGGCTGCTGCGCATGCCGGCACCGGTGCCGCCATCACCATGAAACGAAAGTACCAAAGGCTTGCCCGCGCTTCCGCTATTTGGGGTTGCCAGCAGGTAGGAGCGCTGAATCGGCCCGACCTGCAAGGTGCGATTGCTGGTCGTGTATTGCGCCGCTGCGACGGCACTTGCTGCCGCCAGCACGAACCCAACCGCCACGTTGCAGAACAGCTCCCGGATCGTGGCCATCGTCGTCTCCTATTGGCAAACTGGCGCCCTGCCGGGCGGCAAGGACGTGCGGGACGCGCCGGCACGCTGGTGCCAGATCACGGTCGCCACCCTCACAAACGACAAAAACCGCCCAGAGCCGACATCGGATGGGCGGTTTTGGTGACGGTTGCGACAAGCGGCCGGCGACCGCGCCAGTGGCTACTGTTCCATCAGCTCCACGCCATCCAAACCCTGCGACAGGGAATGCGCGTCGCCACCTTGCGCCAGCTTGATGCGCAGGCGGACTTCGTTGGCCGAGTCGGCATGGCGGAGTGCGTCTTCGTAGCTGATTTCGCCGGATTGATAGAGTTCGAACAGGCTCTGGTCGAACGTGCGCATACCGAGGTTGGTCGATTCCTTCATGACCTCCTTCAGCTTGTGCACTTCGCCGTCGCGAATGTAGTCCTGCACGAGCGGTGTGCCGAGCAGCACTTCCATGGCCACGCGACGGGCCTTGCCATCGGGGGTCGGAATCAACTGCTGCGCGACGACGCCCTTCAAGTTCAGCGACAGATCCATCAACAACTGTGGCCGGCGGTCTTCCGTGAAGAAGTGGATGACGCGATCGAGCGCCTGGTTCGCGTTGTTCGCGTGCAAGGTGCAGAGGCACAAGTGGCCCGTTTCGGAGAATGCGATCGCGTGCTCCATGGTCTCGCGGGTACGGACTTCGCCGATCAGAATGACATCGGGTGCCTGACGCAGCGTGTTCTTCAGGGCGTTTTCCCAGGAGTCGGTATCGATCCCCACTTCGCGCTGCGTGATGATGCAGCCTTCGTGTTTGTGGACGAATTCGATCGGGTCTTCGATTGTGATGATGTGGCCGGTCGAGTTCTGGTTGCGATAGCCGATCATGGCCGCCAACGACGTGGACTTACCGGTACCGGTTGCACCGACGAACATGATCAGGCCACGCTTGGTCATGGCCAGTGTCTTGATGATCGGCGGCAGGCTGAGTTCGTCCACACCCGGGATCTTGGTCTCGATGCGACGCAGCACCATGCCGACCTGGTTGCGCTGGTAGAAACAGCTGACACGGAACCGGCCGACGCCCTGCAGCGAGATTGCAAACTGACACTCGTGCGTCTTTTCGAACTCTTCGCGCTGGCTTGGAGCCATCACGTTCAGCACCATGTCGCGGCTCTGCTGCGGGGTCAGCGGTGCCTGGGTGATCGGCTGAATGCGCCCGTTGACCTTCATGGAAGGCGGCACGCCGGCCGTGATGAACAGGTCGGAGCCCTTCTTATGCACCATCAGTTTGAGGAAGGAGGTGAAATCGACGCTGCTCATGATTGCCTCGGAAATCGGGAGTTGCTGATTTATACCGCCAAAGCCGGCTCGCGTCTTGCCGACGAGGGCTCAGTTTTGCTCAGTTTGCGGGTCTGGGGGCACCGGCCGCCAGGGGTGGCAGGCCGTCCTCGAACTCGAACGGAATCGCGCGGAGGTCCTGCCCGTCATTGATCTGGACTGCGAAATGCAGGTGGGGGCCGGTCGAAAAACCGGTATTGCCGGCCCGTCCGAGCATCTGCCCCGCATTGACCCGCTGCCCGCCGCTGACCACGACGCTTTCGAATTCCAGATGCGCGTAGACCGCCATGGTGCCGTCTTCGTGTTCAATCCGGACGCTGTTGGCGCGCTCGCCATAACGTTTGCGATCGAGTCCGGCACCTTCAAAGTCCTCCTCAACCAGCATGACCCGACCGCCGCGGGCGGCAAGCACGGGTGTGCCCTCGGCAACGCCAAGATCGACGGCATACCGCGACTGCACATCGGTATGCGAAAAACTGCCGTTGAACCCCTGACCCAGAATCGTCTGCGATCGGTCGGCAAAGGGGTAGTGGTAGCGAAAGTCGCTCCGCTGAATGGCAACCGGTCGGCCCGGTACGGCGGCGTAATGGATCCCAAAGTGCCCGGGTTTGTACGGGTCTGCCTGCTGGATGCGCGCGACCTGGCGGTTTTCGTAGGCGCCGAGCGCAATGACCGCTGGCAGCGGCGGATCGGACTGCATGTTTTCCTGATCCTTAAATGACAGCGTGACCATCATGCTGCCGCCCACGCGGCTGATCATCGTCACCACGCGTTCGGCCCCGGATTCCGTCACCAGCATTTCGAGCCACTGTGTTGGGTCGGCCTGCACCTTGGTCTCCTTGACCTTAAGGCTCGGGTCCTCCGGGCGCTTATCGGTGAAATGCAGGACGCCGCTGGCGTCGCGGTATTGGTAGATCCGCTTTGCCAGGGCAAGTCCCGGCAGCAGCGCGCAAGCCAGCAGCAATGCTTGCAACAGGGGGCGCATAATGGACCAGGGGCGGTCAGGAATCAGAAGGGTCTTGCTCATCCAGAATTCGAATACCGGTTGGTCGATGTCTGCGGACGTGCAATTCCAGCACATCTGGTCGGGAATAATGGCCAAACGGGTCAAACAGGCGGCGCTCGGCGTAGACGGCGTCCAGATCAAGCGTCGCGACCAGCAGGGCTTCTCGATCCACCACTGGTTCAACGACCCACTGCCCATTTGGCCCGGCAATCGCGCTGCCGCCGTTTGCGGGATGCGCGGGCAGCGCCGCGTGCAGACGCTCCCGAAGTGGCAGGTCGTCTGGCAGATGATCCCGGTTCAGAATTGATGATGCCGACAACACATAGGAGCGCGATTCGAACGCCACGAAGCGGGTGATCTGCTCGGTATTGCGCAGGCTGCCCGGCCAGGTCGCGACGTGCAGATTCACGCCCTGCGCATAGAGCGCCGCCCGCGCCAGCGGCATCCAGTTCTCCCAGCAGTTCAATGCGCCGAGCGTGAACGGTGGCAAGGGGAGGGCGCGCAGGCCATACCCATCGCCCTGCGCCCAAACCAGGCGTTCTTCGTGCGTCGGCATCAGCTTCCGATGAACGTTGACGATATGGCCGAACTGGTCAATCGTGACCATGCTGCAGTAAACGCTGTGTCCGGCCCGATCCTGTGCGCGCTCAATGACGCCGAGCACGACGTGACAGCCTGACTCGAGCGCAGCGGCGCGGATTGGGTCCAGATCACCGCGCTCGATGACCACGGCCTCGCGTAGGTAGTGCGTGTGCCAGCGCTGCTGTTCGGCCGACTCGAAACGTGCCCCATCGGTGTGCTCGAGCCAGAACGGATATCCGGGCACGATCGCCTCAGCAAAGCAGACGAGGCGCGCGCCGCGATCGCCCGCATCGCGGACCCATTGCGCCACCTTGTTGACGGTGGCATCACGTTTGAGCCAGAACGGCTCGATTTGGGCAATCGCTACAGTGAGTTGGGTGTCACTCATCGACAGGAATACCAGGCAGGAATCGGTCAAGAGTCTGGCGCGAAGCAGAATGGCTGAACAGTGCCGGCCGGCATTTGCGATAATGGTGTGTTCGCGCCGCTGGCCTCAAGGGCATCCCGCCCCGCCCGCCCGGTGCCCTGGAATCTGGAACCGTTTATGTCGAACGCACAAAATGACGCATTGGTGATTGCCGGCAAATCGTATCGCTCGCGGCTGCTGACGGGCACCGGCAAGTTCAAGGATCTCGAAGAGACCCGCCTGGCCACCGAGGCTGCCGGCGCCGAGATCGTCACCGTGGCGATTCGCCGTACCAACATCGGCCAGAACGCCAACGAGCCGAATCTGCTCGATGTGCTGCCGCCGGATCGGTACACGATCCTGCCGAACACCGCGGGCTGCTATACCGCCGACGATGCGGTTCGTACGTGCCGGTTGGCGCGGGAACTGCTCGATGGCCATAACCTCGTCAAGCTCGAAGTGCTCGGCGACCAGCGCACGTTGTTTCCGGATGTGGTGCAAACGCTGAAGGCAGCCGAGCAACTCGTCGCCGAGCAATTCCAGGTCATGGTGTACACCAGCGACGATCCGATTTTGGCGAAGCGACTGGAGGAAATCGGTTGCGTGGCCGTGATGCCCCTCGCAGCACCAATCGGCTCCGGACTTGGTATTCAGAACCGCTACAACCTGCTTGAAATCATTGACCAGGCGAAGGTGCCGATTCTCGTCGATGCTGGTGTCGGCACGGCATCGGATGCCGCGATTGCGATGGAGCTCGGTTGCGACGGCGTGCTGATGAACACCGCGATCGCGGGCGCCAAGAATCCAATCCAGATGGCCAGCGCGATGAAGAAGGCGATCGAGGCCGGGCGCGAGGCGTTCCTGGCCGGGCGCATTCCGAGAAAGCGTTTTGCATCGGCATCGAGCCCGATCGACGGGACGTTTTTCTGATGTGTCCGGAAGACGACAACGACCACGAGGCGTCGAGCCCGTTTCGACGGGAAATCAAGAGCTTTGTGCTGCGCCAGGGCCGGACGACGGAGGCCCAGAAGCGCGCATTCGATCTGAACTGGCCGCGCTTCGGGATCGAGTACCACGGTCAGCCGCGTGACCTGCAGGCGTTGTTCCCGGCACAGCAGCCCTTGATCCTGGAGATTGGCTTCGGCAACGGTCAGGCATTGATCGCGAGCGCCGCGGCCGACCCGGCGCGCAATCACATTGGTGCGGAGGTCCACCGACCTGGCGTTGGGCGCGCGTTGAATGCGGCGGCGGACTTGAATCTGCAGAATCTACGTGTCTATGCGCATGATGCGGTTGAGGTGTTGCGCCATGAAATCGCCGATGGCGCGTTGAATGAAGTGCGGCTGTGGTTTCCGGACCCATGGCACAAGAAGCGTCACAACAAGCGGCGCATTGTGCAGCCGCCGTTTGTGGCGTTGATTGCGAGCAAACTGGCTCCGGGCGGCTTGTTTCATCTCGCGACTGATTGGATGCCTTACGCCGAGCACATGCTGGATGTGCTGGAAGCGAGCCCGGAATTCGTCAATGAGCGTGGACCGCGCGGGATTGCCGAGCGGCCAAGCTGGCGGATCGAAACGCATTTTGAGCGCCGTGGGCTGAAGCTCGGGCATGAGGTTGCGGATTTGCTCTATCGCCGCAAATAGTGCCGTTCGCCTTTTGTGGGAGGGCCTTCAGGCCCGAACCATTCTCGCGGTGAGCCTGATTCGGGCCTTAAGGCCCTCCCACAAAAAACAGCCCTGAGGCAGCGCCAGCCTGCTTAGTATTGATCCGGGTCCCCGGACTGCACCGGCCACGAATCCGTGTCGATGTCGCCTTCGTCGATCTCATCGCCACACTCGCGCATGCGCCACTGCAGCAGCTGCAGTCCGCCGTCCTGCAATGTGTATTGCAACACCCGGCCGCAATCGCCCATCCCGCGGGACTTGCTGAACACCTGAACGATCTGATCGTTAGCGTTGTACGAATCAAATCCGAATATTTCGCTATAGGGCACGTCTGCGTCGGGCGGAAAGCCCTTCAGCGTGAGCATCCGGGCTTCGCCCAAGGCATCGTCGATGAGCGCATAGCCAAAAATTTCCTGATAGGCCGCGAACCCAAAACTGATTCGTAGCACGCGGGTCGAGCCGATACTCAGCAATGGTTGAATCCCGCCATCCGTCGCCGCATCACCCATTGACGCCTGAAAGTGCTCTTCGTTGTGATCGGCCCAGTGCAACACCTGCCGCCACGCCGCGCGCTCGGCCGATGTTGCTGGCTCTGAGAGTCTCGGGAATCGGTTGGCGGTTCGCCCTTGGGCAGTCGGCCGCATCGCCCCTAAGTCTGCCCATGACACCCAACCGCGAGTCGTGCTGCCCGATTTCAGGTACTCGGCTTCGACAAACGCGGCCGTCTCTTTGGTGTACGCCAAGGCGTCACCCCGAACGACATAGGCTTTGCGTCGCGTCGAATCATCTGCTTCCCGGTGGAAGTAAGCGCGCTCGGCCGCGACCCAGCGAACCCCGCGCCACGGTTTGGCTGCGGTCAGTTGCCGCTGGATGCCCTGCTGCAGCGACTCGGCAACGCTGTGACACTCGGGCGGCACCGTGGGTAGCTCGATTCGGATGGCGCCACCGTCTGTCGTGACGGTGGCCTGTCCCGCATGGACGGTCTTGGCATCAGGCCCTACTGCTGCGAGTTGATACGAGCCACCGCTGACCGGCTCTCCAAACACATAGAGGCGACAGGCTGGATGCGTGGCATCACTGCCAATCGTCAAATCGGCCGTCAGTCGCCCGTCATCGGGATCAACCGCCACGTTCCAGCCCTCACCGTATTGGCCAGAGCCAAATGGCGCAGCGAGAATCGAACTGCTCCAAACACACAGCCCGATTGCGAGCAGTTGCCAGCGCATCCGCTCAAGCCTTGCGCGGTCGTTTGCCGCCTTTGCTCCGCGTGCGCTGTGCGTTCGTATGGCCGCGACCGCGTTTGCCGCCACTCGACTTCTTCGGTGCTTCGTCGGCAGCCGGCGCTGGAGGCGCAGCAGCAGGTTGGTCGCCGAGAATCCTGGTGGCCGGGCAAACCGAAAACACCGGGCACTTCTTACAGCCAACCGCAATCGCTATCGGGCAAATGGTCATGTCATGACTCCAGCAAAGTGGCCCGAGCATGCCACGACTGTGGCGAGTGCTCCAGCAATCCGGACACAGATGGTTGAATCAGCCGAGATGCCGCGCCTGACGCGCGAGCGTCGCACCCGCGCGTTTGCTGGGTCGCGGCGGTGGCAACACCGAATCGGCGGCCTCGAAACTCAGCCGCGTGCGGCCACCGGCGCCGCGGTAATCAGCGAGCAGGCTGGACTCGATCAACTCGCGCGGGTCCGCATTGCGTTCGCACAGAAACTCATGCAGCAGGTGCACCATCCGCTCGTGCGCCAACGCGTGTGTTTGCCGGGTTCGGGACCACAGCCATTGACTGAACCGATGGAACTGTTGGAACGGCGACGTGCCGAGCAACACCGGCAGTGTGCGGGTATAGCGTCCGGAGTTGGCGACGATATCCCAGTAGCGCGCAAACCGACTCAGGTTCTGCATCTCGGCAAACGAAATCACATTCGTCGCGAGGATGTTGTAAGGTGGGTCCGGATTGAAGCGCAGTCCGTAGGGTTCGGTATGGCGGATGATCGGCGTACCGCGAAGTCGCTTCAGAATGCCGAACTGGATCTCATGTGGATTCATCGCCACCAGGCGATCAAAGCCACGGCCGAATGACTCGACATTCTCGCCCGGCAGGCCGGCGATCAAGTCCACGTGCAGATGTGCCTCAGACTGCTCGCGCAACCAGCGGATGTTGGCATCGGCCTTGGCATTGTCCTGGCGGCGCGAAATACGCGTTTGCACATCCGGGTCGAATGTCTGGATGCCGATTTCAAACTGCAATGTCCCTGGCGGGAATCGCTGAATCTGCAACTTCAACTTATCGGGCAGGTGATCGGGGATCAGCTCGAAATGCGCGAATACCGGGTCGTCTGGATGCTGCGTCAGCTTGTCCAGGAAAAAGTCCAAAATCTGGACTGACGTATCGATCTTGAGATTAAACGTGCGATCGACAAACTTGAAGACCCGAAGCCCGCGTTGGTAGAGCGTCTCCAGCGCAGCCAGAAAAGGCTCCAGCGGGAACGGCCACGCGGTCTTGTCGAGCGCCGACAAACAGAACTCGCACTTGAACGGGCAACCCCGAGAGGCTTCAACGTAAACAAACCGCTGCCGAATGTCCTCTTCCGTGTACTCGGCGTAGGGCATTGCCAACTCCGGCAACGGCGGCTGCTTGCCGGCAATCACTTTGTGCGGTGGTGGTTCACCGCGCTCGATCGACTCGAGCAATTCGCGAAAGCTGACATCGCCCCAGCCGCTGATCACGTAGTCGGCCAGCTCGCAGATACGCTGGCTACCCGTCTCGTAACTGACTTCCGGGCCACCCAGGACGATGCGAACGTCCGGCGCGACCGCCCGCAGCATGCCGACCAGCCGCGTGCATTCCTCGACGTTCCAAATGTAGACGCCGATGCCGATCAGCTTGGGTCGCAAAGCCAGCAAGCGCTCGACGATCTCCTCGGTTTTCTGACCGATGACGAACTCGATGATTTCGGTGCGCTCGCGGAAGCAGCCCAGATTCGCAGCCAGGCAGCGCAAGCCCATGGAGGCATGCGCATAGCGGGCATTCAGGGTGGTCAGGACAACGTCGCTCATCCGGCCATTATGGCAGGACTGCCGCACGCTGGACGCGGCCGGCTGATTGAGGCGACTCTGAACACGTTTAGAGTCGCCGGGGCCATGGATGGCCCCCCGGAATCAAGCACGCCAGTGCTTGATTCTGGAGCACTGAGTCCGGACACGCGCCGGACTCGGTGCGGGTCTGAAAGTCCAGGATGGACTTATTCAGACCCGAGCCAATGCTTCAGCCTGGCCCGAGCAATTCCCGGCCGCGGGCCATCAGCGCGCGGAATGTGTCGATATCCCGGGCGGCAACCGCCAGCGATAGGTGTTGCAGCGCGGTGGCCAGGCGATCCAATTGAGCGGCATTGTTCGGATTCTCGGTCTGAATCTCGAAATACAAGTTCGGATTTTCGTTCAGGACGCGGCGGGCGACTTTCGACTGCGCGTCAAACGTCGAGCTCGATACCCGCTGCAGCAGGTCCCCGTCGGCCTTGCCTTCCGCCAGTGCCAGCGCGAACGCGATATTCAACGCATGGGAAAGCCCAAGCACCTCGGCCATGATGCGGTCATGCGCATCAAGCGACAGCTCGCTGACCACGGCCGTGGTATTTGCGAACAAACTGCGTGCCAGCGCCGTCGCATCGGGGCAGCCCAGGTCGATGACGACGACATGTCGATCAGCCAGGAGCACCGCGCTTGGCCCGAACATCGGATGCAGCGATGCGACCTGCCAGCCGGCATCCTTCAGCGCCACCAGGCTTGGGCGCAGTGGCTCCTTGATTGACGCGATATCAATGATCACGGCCTTAGTCGGCGCCATTGTGACCAGTTCGCGAAGGATGCCCGCACTGGCCCGAAGCCCGGCTGCGACCAGGATCAGGTCCGTGTTCAGAAGGCTCGAATCCAGACGGGTATGAGCGGGAAACGCTTCGTCAGCCGATGCATTCGGGTCGCAGATTTCGACATTGAACCCTTGCGAATCGAGGAAGCTCGCAAACCAACGGCCCATCTGGCCGGCGCCACCAACCACCAAGGCACGGAGTCCCGCGCCGGTCGCCTGAGCGCGAATGTGGGCAATCTCCTGATGCGTCAACGAATGCTGGATCAGGAGTTTCATCAGTTCGTGCGCGAGACTGGCATCCAGTCCACGCTTTGCGGCATTGGCCTCGGCCCGATCCAGTACGTCCTTCTCGCGTGCGAAATCGCGCAAGGGCTTGCCCATGCCGCGCTTGGCCTCGCCAATGGCGGCAATGATCTGCTGGCGCTCACGGATGGCATCGAGCAGGCTGCCATCGAGCACATCGAGGCGGTCGCGCAGGGCTTTTAGGTCGGGACTATTGGTCATGGCTTGCAGTAATGGCTCGGCGAAACCCAAGCATAGCCTCTGCAGGGCGCCCCCGAACGGCACCGACATGATGCCGTTGCATATCGTTGCGAGCGGTTTCAGCCGCTCGGGTTGCTCCGGCAATCGAGCCCTGGAATTCGCACCAGGCGCGCCACAGGAATGGTGCCGTTGCCAAGGGGTTGACCGTTTGCGCCATTGACGACGGACTCATAGCGGACTTCGGCGTGATCGCAATCGATCGTCCGCCAACGGATCGTGCCCCAGGGCTGCAGTTGATACTGGCTCGGATCGAATGTGCCAAACACCATGCCGGCGCCGCGAAATGCCTGCAGCTCGGCGGTGTCATCGCCAGCTTCAGGAATGGCGCCCTGAGCCACGACCCAGCGGGTGCTGCCATCAGTGTCGAACGTGAACCAAGTCAGCGCGATCTGATCTTCGAGGACATAAAACTGAAAGCCATGGCCATTCTGGGCCGGGTTGTAAAAGCCGCCGGAGTAACGGCTATCGAGCCGCGCGGCTTTGGATTGCACGAGCAGGCGATCGACATCCTGATACCCCGCATCGAACAGATAGCGCGTGTTGGCCGACTCGAACAGAAAGACGCCGATGCTGCTCCGTGGCTGCACCAGATTGCCGAGGAACGCTGCACTGGCGTCCGTGAAATGGGCTGTTCCATCGTTGGCGAGCACTTGCAGATTCTGTTGGAAATCGGCCACGACGAGATCGAGATCGCCGTCCTGATCGAGGTCGCTGAACTCGGCATCCATCGATAGCCGTCGAAATGCCGGCAGGCGATCGCGTGTCACATCGGTGAACACGCCTTGGCCATTGTTGAATAGCAGCCGATACGCCGTGTAGGCCGTGCTGCTGCCATCGGCATTGGCGAAGAACAGATCGATGTCGCTGTCGCGATCCACATCGGCAAATGACACCTTGCGCGTCGCTTCGGCATAACCGGCTGCCGGAATTCGCGTGCTGGTCTCATCAATGAACCGCGTGCCGGTGTTGATGTAGAGCCGATTGCGACCGCCATTTGCGGCCTCGTTGCCGGCGATCAGATCCAAGTCTTGATCATTGTCGATATCGATGAGTTTCAGGTCTTGCGTCACATCGACGACATCTGGCATCCAGGTGTTGCTCGCGTCGGTGAAGTTGCCCACGCCGTTGTTCAGCAGCACCAGTTCGCGGGCGGTGTTGCGGGAAATCACCAGATCCAGATCATTGTCGCGATCCAGATCACCGGCTACCACCGCGTTCGAGTTGGTGTTGTTTGGGATCACCCCAGCGACAAACGTGAAGCGGCCCAGGCCGCTGTTTCGGTAGAACTCGTTTCCAGTCGTATCTTCCGAAACGAACACCACATCCAAGTCGCCATCGCGGTCGAAATCGCCAATCGCGATGTCCTCGGAGTCTTCAACACGGTCTCCAAACGCGCCACCGATCGCAGAGAATCGATTCTGGCCGTCATTTTGCAGGAACTGGTTCGGGCGGAACTCCTTCGCCAGCACCAGGTCGTCATCGCCATCGCTGTCGAGATCAGCCATAGCAATATCCATGGTGCTGCCGGCGTTCAGGTCGGTCGGGATGCGCGCATTCGACTCGTCTTGAAACGGGTTCTGAGCGAGCGTGACCTTGGTGGTGACCAGGAGGATCATTGAGATCAGCGTAGACCGTTGAGGGTGGGGCATCGCAGTGAATCCAAGCATTGGGGCTACCCGATTCCATCAACACGCGCGACGCGATGCCTGTGCCATCCGGCGTGCCTCGTCGCCGGCCGAACCCCGTTCAGTTTCAGTAAGTGTTTGAATTTACAAGCGAATCCGGATTCCACTAGGATGCTGGACAGGTTGGTGCTTGGCGGAACGGCCGCAACCGCGTTATGATCGACAGGCTTTGCCGCCCGTCTGGGGCCAAGCCGGGACTCTGGTTGGCCGAAAATCCAATCCGAAGCCTGAATTCACACACGGTTCGAATGCCCATCTGGGGTGCCGGTCGCGCTTATGCGAAGACCGGTCAGATGTCGCGGCACCGTGGAGGACCAACCCCGAAGCTCAGCGCCCCATCCTACTCATTCAGGGGGCGGGCTTCACCATGAATGGAGCAGTCACAATGTCTCAAGTCACGATGCGTCAGATGCTGGAAGCCGGCGTTCACTTCGGCCACCAGACCCGCTATTGGAACCCGCGCATGGCCCCGTACATCTTCGGCGCCCGCGGCAAGATTCACATCATCAACCTGGAAAAGACGATGCCGCTCTTCCAGGACGCGATGAACTTCATCTCGGGCATGGCGCAGAAGCGCGGCACGATTCTGTTCGTCGGCACGAAGCGTTCGGCCCGCGAAGTCATGAAGGAAGAAGCCGAGCGTTGCGGTATGCCGCACGTCTCTTACCGCTGGCTCGGCGGTATGCTGACCAACTTCCGTACGGTCAAGCAGTCGGTCGCCCGCCTGAAGCAAATCGAAGCCATGTACAACGACGGCAGCTTCGAGCGCCTGGTCAAGCATGAAGTGCTGACCATCAAGCGCGAGCAGGAAAAGCTTGAGCGTTCGCTCGGCGGTATCAAGAACATGCCGACCCTGCCGGACGCGCTGTTTGTGGTCGACATCGGTCACGAAGAAATCGCCATCAAGGAAGCGAAGGCTCTGGGCATCCCGGTCATCGCCGTGGTCGATACGAACTACGACCCGCGCCTGGTTGACTACGCCATTCCGGGCAACGACGACGCCATTCGCGCCGTGCAGCTGTACGCCCACGCCGCGGCCGACGCCGTGCTCGAAGGCAAGGCGGCTGCCCCGTTGATTCCGGTTGTGGCCAAGGACGAGTTCGTTGAACTCGACGCCGAAGGCAACCCGGTGGAAGCGAAGGCCGCGCCGAAGAAGGACGACCGTCCGCGTCGCCCAGGTCCGAACAAGCCAGGCGCCAAGCGTCCGGGCAATAACAACAACAACAATCGCGGCGGTCGCCGTGATGACCGAGGCGGCCGCGGTGGCCGTCCGCAACCGCAGGACGACGAATCGGGCGAATAATCCGCGCCGAATTCAAGGAGCCCGGGGCGCGTTCAGTCGCTGCCCGGGTTTCGCCGAATCACCCCAATTGGAGTACACACATGGAAATCACCGCCTCGCTGGTGAAGGAACTGCGCGAGCGTTCCGGCGCCGGCATGATGGAGTGCAAGAAAGCCCTGGGCGAAGCCGGTGGCAACATCGACGTGGCCATGGAAAACCTGCGCAAGTCGGGTCTCGCCAAGGCTGACAAGAAGGCTGGCCGCGTCGCTGCCGAAGGTCGCATTGTCACGGCTAGCGCCGATGGTTTCGCCGTGATGATCGAAATCAATTCGGAAACCGACTTCGTCGCCAAGGACGACGGCTTTGTCGCGTTCACCGCGATGGCCGCGAAGCAGGCTCTGGCCAACAAGGTCAGCGACGTCGAATTGCTGAAGACGACGGCTGCCGAAGCTGGCGGCACGATCGAAGAAGCCCGCCAGGCTTTGGTCGCCAAGTGCGGTGAGAACGTGCAGCTGCGGCGCATGATTTCGCTGAACACCGCGAACCACATCGGCGCCTACGTGCACGGTGGCCGTATTGGCGTGTTGGTCGAACTGAAGGGCGGCGACGCCGAACTGGCGCGTGGCATTGCGATGCACGTTGCGGCCATGAACCCGCCGTACAACAAGGCTGCCGACGTTCCGGCCGACTTCGTGGCGAAGGAAAAGGAAATCGAGCTCGCCAAGATGACCGACAAGGATCGCGCCAAGCCGGCCGAAATCCTGGAGAAGATCATTGGTGGCAAGATTGCCAAGATCATCAACGAGAACACGCTGTACGGCCAGCCGTATGCCCTGAATAGCGATCTGACCGTCGAAGCCGCCGTCAAGGCCGCTGGCGCGGACGTGATCAGCTACCAGCGCATTGCGGTCGGCGAAGGCATCGAAAAGAAGACCGAAGACTTCGCTGCCGAAGTGATGAAACAAGCAGGACTGGCCTAAGGGCCCCGAAAAAAAGGAGCCGAAAGGCTCCTTTTTTTTCACCAAAGTGTGAGCTTGCCAATCGACAAGCAACAAGGAAGCCGGCGCGGGAGCGCGTGCTTCAAAGCGCAACACATCTCGCGGGCGATCAAAGCCCGATCGACGCGAACCAGTCAGAGCCAACAAGGAGCAAGCCATGAGCGACGCCAAATTCAAGCGCATTCTTCTGAAACTGAGCGGCGAGGCCCTGATGGGCAAGGAAAGCTATGGCATCGATCCCGCCGTCATTGGCCGGCTTGCAGACGAAGTCATTGAAGTCGCGCGCATCGGCGTGCAGGTTGGTGTCGTGATTGGTGGCGGCAACATTTTCCGCGGCGCCGGTCTGGCCGCTGCGGGGATGGATCGCGTCACCGGCGATCACATGGGCATGCTCGCGACGGTGATGAACTGTCTCGCCATGCAGGATTCGCTCGAAAAGCGAGGCGCGTCGGCGCGCGTCATGAGCGCGATCAAGATCAACGAAGTGTGCGAGGACTACATTCGCCGTCGCGCGGTACGTCATCTGGAAAAGAACCGCATCACGCTGTTTGCAGCCGGCACGGGTAATCCGTTCTTCACGACTGATTCCGCCGCTGCGCTGCGCGCCGTTGAAATCAGCGCCGATCTGCTGTTGAAGGCAACTAAGGTCGATGGTGTGTACACCGCTGATCCGAAGAAAGATCCGACTGCCAAACGCTTTGACAAGTTGAGCTATGAAGAAGTCATTCAACGCAATCTGGGCGTGATGGACACGGCCGCGATTGCCCTGTGCCGCGATCACCACATGCCGCTTCGCATCTACGATATGACCCGCCCGGGCGATTTGATGCGGATCGTGCTTGGCGAATCGGTGGGCACGTTGGTCAATGGTGGTCAGAGCAATTAAGCCGGCATCGTACTTGGCGTCGCGAGAGCCCGGGCAAGTGGCAGAAAGCGGTGACCCTGTCTTGATTCAGTCGGGGCGAAACATGGGTGTCGTTTCGCGCCGATGATCGTTGCGAGTGGGAGCGGGCCGCACGATCACCCGTGAGTCTGGCATGATCCTGGAAGCCTCGCCTGCAGTCGGGCAAGGTGTTCAGTCCGTCGCCAGGAATGACTCCCATGCTAGATCCTTTCATGGTCCGCCTTGTCCTCGTCTTTGGTTTGTTGCTGACTGGCCTCCCGGTTGGCGCGCACTGGGTTCAACCCGGCGAGCCGGTCAGTCTGAAAGACAACGAAGGTTTGCTCGCATTGGTCATCGATTCAGATGCCGTAGTCAGCTCAGTGCGGCTCGACAAGATCGGCAACTTGATCGCCTCGCCCAAGTTGGAGCAGCTCAGTCAGGGCCGCTACCTTCGCCTCTTGAAGTTAGATGCGGCCGAGTACCGGGTCAACGAACTGGTCGCGATGAACTTTGGTCGCTCAAGCATCATTTACGAGATCGGTGACATCCCAAGTGCGCGCTTCAAAGTGGAGGCTGGCAAAATCAACTATGCCGGTGATTTGGTCTCGCGCGGGATCTCGATGCGCAGTTTTCGAATGGCCAATCGCAACCTGTCCGCCTACGTTACGGTCCAGCAAGAGTACCCTGGTCTGATTGAGCGGTTTCCGTGGCGTCATGCCATGGCTGAGCCGGATCCGTACTTTGACTTCTGGCAGACCGAGCAGGCGGCTCAAAAGGAGCCAAGCCAACCCGTATCCGCCCTGCCTGCCCTGACGCCAAGGTCGGACAGCGTGGCGTTTGCGAAGCAGATGTTCCGATACTACCCGGACCGCATGGGCTACTTGTCGCCCGATGGTTTGGCGCTAGTCGAGCGCGTCGACAACGAAATAGAGCCGCGGCTGCGGGTCTATTGGCTGTCTGGCGACCATGTGGATCGGATCGAACTGCCGCCGGGCAAACTGCTCAATCTCGTCTGGATCGCAAACCGTCGCTTTGTCGCTCACCTCTCGCCGGAAAGGGGTGGAATTCGGGCCTACACAGTCGATATCGGTGGGCCACCACCGTACTCGCTGCAACTGATCATGCCGACTACCGCCATGCTCATTTCGGTCGATCCAGATGGATCGGGGCTGGGCTACTTTGCAGCACTTAAGCGTAAGGAATTAAAGGTCTATCGGGTCGACACCCGCTTGCCACCCGAATCCTGGGTGAAGAAAGCGAAAGCCGAAGTCTTAAAGCAGATTCGCGATGAGGTGTACTGGTGGGCAGATGAACATGGCCGCCCAAGACTCGCTTGGCAGATCGACGACGAGGGTAGCTCGTATCAGCTCGTTGACGAAGACGGAAAAGGCCGGGCATTCTCGGTCAAGACCCGCACGAACGAGAGCATTACGTTCGTTGGTTTCACACGTGATGGGCGTCTGCTTGCGATAACCAATATCGATCGGCCGCAGCAGGAGCTGGTGGAGTTCGATCAGCGGACCTTGACATTGGGCCGAACCGTTTTTGCCAAACCGGGCCAGGACGTGTTGCAAGCAGGAAGTGTGGACTCGACTCTGGTTGACTTTGCCGTCTACCGTCAGGGTGGGCATTTGCGCCAGCACTACCTCAACGCGACCGACGCGGGCGCTTTGCAGCGTATTCAGGCAGAGCAAAGGAACAAGTCAGTTTTGGTCGGGCCCGCCACTGGCAATGCCAATCGACTCGTGTATGTTGAGGCGGGCGATTCGCCACCCACCATGATGGTGTATGACGCCGCAAAACAGAAGCTCGTGGCGCCACAGTACGAGCTGAAAACGCCGGACTATGGTGCGCTGAGTGGCACCGAGCGATTCGTTCTCAAGCGATCCAATGGGCAATCCATCGAAGGCTTTCTGACCCGTTCCAGCAGCAGGCTCCCATCGCCTTTGGTCGTTATGCCGCACGGCGGCCCAATCGGCGCCTACGACGCTGACACCTTCGATCAGGAAGTTCAGTATCTGGCGCGGATGGGGTTCGCGGTACTGCGCGTGAACTATCGTGGCTCTGGCAATGCGACCGAGCAGGCGCTCGCAGAGGGCGTGGGACAGTTCGGCACGGGTATTGAAGACGACATCAACGACGCTGTTGATTACGCACTGACTCTGGGCGGCGTGGACGCACGTCGAGTTGTGGCGCTCGGTACCAGCTATGGTGGCTATTCCGCGGTGATGCTGACACTTCGTTGGCCGGAGCGGTACCTTGCCAGTGTCGCCATTGCGGCGCCGTTCGATCTGTGTCTGATGATGAGCGACGCCGACTTCGTGGGTTCGCAGGCGACCATCGAAGTCTTGCGGCATTGGATTGGCGGAGATCGTGGCGACGCGGCGAACTGTCGAGACATTTCGCCAGTCTACCGGTATCGTGAGCTGAAGAACCCCATGTTAGTCGTGCATGACTACGGTGACGAGCGGGTGACCTATCAGCACGTTCAACGGATGATCCGAATGACTAAGATGATTGGCCGACCGGTGCCGGTGTTGACACTGAAATCGAACGAGCACGGTGTGGTGAAATATGACGATCAAGTCCAGGTCTGGCCGAAGATCGTGACCTTCCTGAATCAGGTTCTGGCCGACAAGGAACGTGTCTCATCGGCTCCTGTCGCTCTGAAGCGATGAGCACGTCAACACAATCGACGACGCTCGCCGTCATCGGTGGTGGCCCAGCTGGGCTCATGGCAGCGCTGACCGCAGCCGAGCAAGGCGTTGCGGTCGCACTTTATGAGGGCAAACCGTCGGTGGGTCGGAAGTTTCTGATCGCTGGGCGGGGTGGTTTGAATCTGACCCACAACGAAGCGGCAGATCGCTTCGCGCAGCGCTTTGGGCTGCAGCAGGCTTGGGTCAGTCCGTGGCTGTCGCAGTTCAGCGCTGACCATGCGCGCGCATTCGCTGCTGAACTCGGTATCGCGACGTTCGTAGGCACTTCCGGCCGGGTATTCCCCGATGACATGAAGGCGGCACCGATGCTGCGTGCCTGGGTGCAGCGGCTGCGTTCGCGGGGTGTGCTGATGCACATGCGGCATCGGTTGAGCGCGCTGGAGTCTGATGGTCAGGGCGGATGGTCGCTTCGTTTTCAGCATGACAGCGAATCCGTTCAAGTAGCCACTCGGGCGGTGGTTCTGGCGCTCGGAGGGGCATCATGGCCACAACTCGGATCGGATGGCAGCTTCGCAAGTTGGTTGTCGCCATATGCCACGGTCGCAGACTTCAAGCCTGCAAACTGTGGTTTCGAGTTAGCATGGTCTGAAGGCTTCCGACGCAGAAAGGCTGGTGCGCCGCTAAAGTCGATTGCGTTGATCCCGCCTGTGGGAGCCGATCATCTGGTGGAAGCTCAGCCCAGTGCTAAGGGTGAATGCGTGATCAGCGAATATGGGCTGGAAGGTAGTCTCATTTACGCCCACGCGCGCTGGATTCGGGATCGGCTTGAGTCTGGCCCTGCTGCGATCGAACTCGACCTGCTGCCGGATTTGGCGACGGATCGCGTGCTGCGTGAATGGAGCCAGCAACCGGCTAAGCGCAGCCTGTCTGAACGTCTGCGCCGAATGCCCGGCCTGGATGCATTGAAGGTGGATCTGTGCCTTGAAGCGCACAAGCAGTTCAAACTCCCTGCGACGGCGTTTCCGCATGCTTTGAAAGCGCTGCCGTTGCCCTTCGACCGACCGCGGCCCATCGCCGAAGCAATAAGTACCGCCGGTGGCGTCGTGCAGTCCAGTCTCGACGAAACGCTGATGTTGCGTCAGGCGCCAGGCGTCTTCTGCGCTGGCGAAATGCTCGACTGGGAAGCACCCACTGGCGGGTACTTGCTGACCGCGAGCATGGCCAGCGGCGTGGTCGCGGCACAGGGTGCTACTAGGTGGTTGCAGCGGGAAGATGGCGCAGCGACGTGATGGCAACGCTGCAAATTGCGACGCAAAGGGCATCGCTCGATCCGTCGCGCCAGCGGTTTACTCAACACGGTAGCCCATCGCCAGTTGCGCCGGTAGCGCCTGCTCCCACTGCGCTTGTATGACGCCGAGACGTCCCACCCGTTGCTCGAAATCAGCTGGCGTGCCGGGGCTCTGCAAGTAGCGCAGAAACGCCGCCCGATGTCGGCCTTGCTCACCATGCATCAAATAGTGCACCAGCAACATGCTGCTGACGTAGTAGCTGTTGAACGATTGGTTGTGCGGCGGGCCATCAACATGGCCAATCAACACGCTGATCGGAATCATGCCGTTGCGCGGCCAGTAGTTGGCGCTCTGTGGAGTCCAGAACTCGGGGTCGGTGCCAATGAACCACCAAGTCGGATAAGTGTGGGGATCCAAGTTGCCGAGTGCCCAATGGTCTTCGGTCACCGTGGCCGAGGCGATATAGCTGGCGAATCCTTCCTCGATCCAGCGCGGGGGATGAAACGGTGTTTGCTCACGCAGCACCTGGTGCACCGACTCGTGAATCAGCCATTGGTCTGGACGTTGTTCCTGCGCATCGGCGTAAGCGTAGGAGACGGGTCTCAGATACAGACCCTCTGCCCAACGTCGACGTGGAAACCACTTCTGAAACTCGACCTGGTCCCGGGCCAGGCGCATCTGCATGCGCGGACCCTCCTGAATTGGCAACAAGCGCGCTAACTCGTCACGAGCGCGTTCGGCACGACCTAGGATCAGCATCGAGATATCAGGATCCGCGGTGCTGTGCAGGCCATAGTGGGCCGACTCGAAATAGCGCGCGTCAGGCGGAATCGGCGGATGCGCAACGGCCTCCGGACCAGCTTGTCGCGTCGATAGTGTCAGCGCCGGCGCCGGGATCGCCTTCGGTAATCGGCGTACGCCGGTGCTGTGCGCCATCCCATACAACGCCGTTCCGACAATCATCATGGCGATGGGCACAGCAATCAGTGCGCGCCGGTACTCCGAATTGTCGTCATCTTGGAGGGCGCGGATCATGTTCGGTAGTTCCAAAGGCCACGAATTCAGAATAACGCAAGCGGCCCGAGCCTGGGGTTTGCCGCCGCTGCCGTGCCGGCGCAGACGTCCAAGCTGCTAGCATTTGCAGCTGACTTCATTTATACCAACCATGACCAGACCGCTGAAGATCTTGATTCCCATGCACGGATTTGTCGTCTGGGGTGGCGGCATTGATCTGTTGGCCGTGATCGTGAAATCGCTGCGCGCCGCCGCACCGAGCGAAAATGTGCAGCTCCTGTACGCGGTACCGAACAGCGATGAGGGCATCAGCGCCGAGTCTGCGGCGGCGCGCGCACGGGTGCGCGCGTTCATGCAGGACGGTCAGTTCGTGCCGTGCGAGACCGATGCACGTGGATTGAATCTGGCAGCAGTCGAGTCCGGTGCCGACGTGATCTTTCCCAATCGCTTGCCGATTCGTACCCAGCATGTGCACCGGGTTGGTTACATTTACGATTTTCAGCATCGCGACCGGCCGGATTGGTTCAGTGCCGAGGAACGCGCTGAGCGTGATGAGGAGTTCGGCGAGCTCGTGCGCCGAAGCGACGCGATGTACTGCACATCGCAGGTCGTGGCAGAGGGCTTGATGCGCTATTACGGCATTGAGGCATCGCGCATCCTGGTGATGCCTTATACCTCGTACGTTGATCCAGATTGGTTTCAGCACGATCCCATCATGGCCCGCGCGCAGTTCGGCATTGGGTCGAACTACCTGATGGTCTGCAATCACTTTTGGATTCACAAAGACCACCGCACGGTGATCGACGCGTTTGCAGCGCTGGTCCAGCGTCCTGAGTACAGCGACTTCGAACTGGTGCTGACCGGTGATACCAATGATTTTCGTGACCCGACGCATTATCCCAAGCTACAGGCGCATATCGAGGCGCTCGGCATTTCCGCGCGCTGCCATCGGCTCGGCTTTGTGCCCAAGTCCACGCAATTGGCCTTGCTCCGTGGTGCCCGGATGCTGATCCAGCCGACTTTGTACGAGGGCGCTCCTGGTGGCGGCGCAAGCTATGAGGCAATCGGTTTGGGCATTCTGACGTTGCTGTCTGATATTCCGGTCAATTTGGAAGTGAAAGGCGAGGGCGTGCGCTGGTTCAAAGCAGGTGATCCCGTGGACCTTTGCCATCAGATGTGTGCAGCATTGGAGCAGCCGCGAGATCATGTCGACGATGTGACATTGATCGCGCGCTCACACAAAAATCTGGCCAACACAGGTCGCGTGCTGATTCGATTCCTGCGACAACTGGTCGCCAGCTAGCGTCGTGCGCTGGAGTCGATCGGACATCCGGGTTGCCATCCATGTGACGCGCTTGCAGGCGTCTACCGAGGGAGGGTCTGAACAAGTCCATCCTGGACTTTCAGACCCTCCCAAAGTCGGACTGGATCGGTTTCGGTTCGCCCTGGGCCATGGATGGCCCGTTTGGAATCCAACAAGTAGCTGTTTGATCCTAAAGTGCTGCGTCCGGCCGGGCGCGGGACGCAGCGCCTCGGTGGCCGAATTCGATTCGATGCTGATTGCCGCGGCGCTCGAATGGCGTGAAACGCAGCAGTTCAGACTGGTTCAGCAGACTGCCACTGCCCGTCGATCCAGGTGCCACGCACCTTGAAGCAATCGCCCAAGCGGACCAGGTTCGCCCGATAGCCCGCAGCGATCTTGCCATACTCGTGTGCAATACCAAGAAACTCGGCTGGTCCCGTGCTCGCCATGTAAGCGGCCTCTGCCATGCTGAGGCCAAGCCAACGGACTGCGTTCCTGAGCGCACTGGCCATATCCAGGCTGGAGCCGCTGATCACGCCGTCGTCATCAACGCAACGCCCGCCTTCAACGTGAATGCGCCGACCCTGCAGCATGAACTCCTGGGCCTCTGTGCCCACGCACGGCATGCCATCCGTAACCAGCATGAACCGCTTCTTGGGCTTGCACGACAACGCCAGTTTCAACACGACCGGATCGACATGATGACCATCGACAATGATGCCGCACCAGCTGTCGGCGTCAATCAATGCCGCACCCACCACGCCTGGTTCGCGGCTGGTCAGGCCCGACATGGCATTGAACAAATGAGTGAAGCCCGTCAGGCCATACTTGAGCGCGGCGGCGATGTCGTCGTAGCGCGCGTTAGTGTGGCCGGCTGAGATTCGGACGCCGGCGTCGGCAAGCCGCGAAATGGTCGCGAGCTTGGTCATTTCCGGCGCCAACGTGACCAGCGTTCGGCCATTGCGGAGTGCGCACAGCGTGCGAATGTCGTCCTCGTCCAGGTCGCGAAACTTGCTCGCGTCATGCGCGCCGGCGCGGACCTCATTGAGGCATGGACCTTCGATATGGACACCGAGTACGCCCGGTACGTTCGCATCAATCGCATCGCGCACGGCCGACACGGCACGTTCAATCTGAATGCGGTCATCGGTGATCAGCGTCGGTAGCAGGCCGGTCGTGCCGAAGCGCCGGTGGGCAGCCGCGATCTGCCGGATCCCTTCCGCGCTCGGTTGATCATTGAACAACACACCGCCGCCGCCGTTCACTTGCACGTCGATGAATCCGGGCAACAACAGATCGCCGCCGCAATCGATTCGTTCCGCACCTTGCAGGCGACGATCATCGGGGGTGACCAGATCCAGAATATGCCGGCCGTGCAATAACAGGACCCGATTGTCGACGAATCCAGTCGGGGTGAGTACGCGGGCATGGTAAAGCGCTTGGCGCATCAGTGGGTCTCGGTCACTTTGCGAAGGTGCGGGGGTTGATCGGGATTGAATCCGCGATTCAACGAGAGCCCATTGATCATCCGATAAAAGCTCTGCGCAAGCAGGATTGGCTGGATTGCCGGGTCGGCGCTGATTGCCGGCAGCGCTATCGCACCCGGGGGCACGCGGCGTGCTGCCATCAGCACCCGAACGCCACGATTCAGGAGGCTCTGCGCCAAATCATGCATGCCCACTTCCGTCTCGTCCTCCTGCACCAGCAACAGCGCCGGGAAGTTCGCGTTCAGCAAGGCCTGTGGACCATGCTGCACCTCGGCGCCGGAAAAGGCCTCGGCATGCAGCCCCGAGGTTTCCTTGCACTTGAGGGCAGCTTCCTGGGCGATGGCCAGCCCGAGGCCGCGGCCCAGCACAAAGAGGTGCGATGCCTGCTGCAGCGCCTGCTCGGCAGACTGCCAGTCGAGCGCCCAGGCTTGTTCGAGAAGGTCAGGCAGCGCGTTGCTGGCTTGCTTGAGCTCAGGGTCCTGGGTCCAGGCGGCGACCAATTGCAGGATGGCGGCCAATGCCGCAATGAAGCTCTTGGATGCGGCCACGCTCTGCTCGCTCCCAGCAGAGAGCGCGAGCACATAGTCTGATGCGCCGGCGAGCGGCGAATCCTCGACATTGACCAGCGATACCACCAAGGCGCCGCCAGCGCGGGCAGCCTTGGCCGCAGCCAACAAATCGGGGCTCTTGCCCGATTGCGAGATGGCGAGGAACAAGGCGCCCTGCCATTGCATCCGTGTGCTGTACACCGAGCAGATCGACGGCGCCGCCGAGGCCACGATGCAACCCGTGCGGGTTTCGATCAGATACTTGGCATAGGTCGCGGCATGGTCGCTGCTGCCGCGCGCGCACGTCACGACCACACGCGGCGGCTGTGCTCGCAAACGGGCCGATAGTTCCGCCAATGCCGCGCGATTGCGAATGGTGGCCACGCGCACGGCCTGGGCGGCTTCGGCGGCTTCGCGAAACAGCAAGGTAGGGGTTCTTGGATGCAATGCTTGCGGCATCATTGTTCGCTCAGCTCAGCGACGAAATCGTAGGTATCGCCGCGGTAATAGGATTGGCAGAATTCGATCGCGCGGCCATCGCGCAGAAACCCGACGCGCTCGACCAGCAATCCGGCATCCCCTTCGCGCGCCTGCAGCAACTTGGCTTGCTCGGCTCGCAGCACCAGAGCGCGTAGACGTTGCAAGGCCCGCACAGGCCGATTGCCAGCGTGCTCCAAGGCGGCGTAAAGCGAGTCGTCGACTGCCGCAAGTCCGGGCAGGGCCGTGGCGACGATGGTCGCGTACTCCAACGACATCGGCGTGTCATCGGCAAACCGGATGCGGTGGAAGCGAAACACCGGCGCGCCCGGGCTGAGCCTCAATGTGAGCGCTTCTTCCGGCGTGACCGTGCCTTCCAGGCGGCGCAGCCATTGGCTATGAGGCGTCCGGCCGCGGGCGCGCATGTCTTCCGAGAACGACGTCAACTTGGCGAAATTCTTCTCCACGCGCGCGGCCACGAAATTGCCGGCGCCTTGCTTTCGCACCAACAGCCCTTCTTCGACCAGGCCTTCAATGGCCTTCCGAACGGTGATGCGTGACACCTGCAGTTCTTCGGCCAACTGGCGTTCGGCCGGCAGCGCGTCGTCGACCCCGAGTACGCGCTGTTCTATGGCTTCGCGCAGGGCGCGCTGCAACTGCTGATACAGCGGTTGCTGGTTGTCCGGGTCGAGCGGGCGCAGCGCTTTCAGCAATGGGCTCATGGGTTAATTCTCAATAGAACCAATTTAGTACCACAAGTCTGGGAAAATTTCACTCTGAACCACAAATGGCGCAGCGCACCATCGAAAATGACCACTTCGAGGCCACTTTAGCATTGCATTCGTTAAAATGGTACGGTATAGGTATTGTCACGTTTTGCATCTGGCATTGCTTTGGTATCTATCCCTTACTTGCACCGGTCAGGGATCGGCATTGTCGGGCTCATCGACACGCGCCGGGCACGGCACAACTGGGTACAGCTCAACCCCTCTGGAGGAAGGTTATGACATTCAAGCGCAATACGATCGCAGTGGCGGTTTCCGTCGCGCTGCTCAGTGCCGCATTCGGCACATCCGCCGCCGAAACTGACGATTCCGGCAAGGCCAAACCAGAAGAGGCCACCGAACTCGAAGCCATGGTCGTCCGTGGCATCAGTTCCTCCTTGGAGAAATCGCTGTCTGACAAGCGCGACGCCGACACCGTGTCCGAAGTGATCACGGCCGAAGACATTGGCAAGATGCCGGACAAGAATGTCGCCGACTCGCTGCAGCGCGTGCCGGGCGTCACCACCCAATCGCAATCGGGTGGCTCGGGTGGATTTGACGAAAACGATCGCGTCAGTCTGCGAGGCACGAATCCGAGTCTGACGCAGACCTTGATCAATGGCCACGCCGTGGCGTCGGGCGATTGGTTTGTGCTCGACCAGGTCGGTCTGGTGGGTCGTAGCGTCAGCTATTCGATGTTGCCGTCCGAAATCGTCGGCAAGGTGACTGTTCGCAAGAGTGCGACGGCTGACCTCGTCGAGGGTGGCGTTGCTGGTGCGGTCGACATCGCGACCCGAAAGCCGCTGGATTTCAAGAACGCGACCACGCTCGAAGCGAGCCTGCAGGGTGTCTATTCCGATCTGCCAGGCGACACGGAGCCGCAGTTCAGCGTGCTCGGCAACTGGAAAAACGAAGCGGGCACCTTTGGCGCGCTGCTGCAATTGTTCGACGAAAAGCGCTCGCTGCGTCGCGATGGTCAAGAGATCCTGGGCTATTCCCAAATCGCGCCAACGAGCGCACTTGCGCAGGCGCGTCCCGACCTGGCCAATGTTTGGTATCCGACGTTGATTGGCTCGGCGTTGTTCGAACAGAAGCGCGAGCGCAAAGGCGGCGTGTTGGATTTGCAGTTCAAGCCGACCGACAACCTGGACATCGATCTCAACTACTTCAAGAGCAAGTTGAACGCGAGCAACTTCAATCGCAATTGGATGTTCTGGGGCAGTCGCGTGATCGGCACCGACAACCGCATTCCGGACAGCTACACCGTCCGCAACGGGACGCTCGTTTCGGCGACCTGGAACAACGTCGGGACCGACGCGAACCGCGCCCAGTATGCGATCGTTGATCAGATCTATCGTCCGGGCGCCTACTCCGATACCGACTTCCTGAATCTCGACGTCAACTGGCTGGCGACCGATCGCTTCAGCGTCGCCGGGAAGTTTGGCTATAGCGAAGGCAACGGTGTCACGCCGAAGCAAGCAGTATTCGAAGGTGATGTGTTCAATACGGGCGCGGCATACACGTTCCATGGCATTGGCAGTGCGGCCGATGTCAGCTTTCCGAGTGGCGATGTCAGCAACTTCGCCGGCACCAGCCTGGACTGGATCTTCGGCGCCAGCCCGGCCAAGACCAACGACAAAGAACAATATGCGCAGCTGGACGGCGAATACGCGCTCGATGGCGTCTTCAACACGCTGAAGTTCGGTGTGCGTTACGCCGGTCACGATCGCGATACCGAACAGGTCGCGCAGGGCCCGAATTGGGCCGCAGATCCGTTCAATCCGGCGAACCTGCCAAATTGGAACGGCGAGACGTATCCGGGCGATTTCGGCTCCGGCTTGGGCGGCAATTTCCCGCGCAACGTGTGGCAGCTGTCGCCGGCTGAACTGGAGCGTTGGGGCGACATCTTCTCGAATCGCGATCCAGAGACGCGCGACTATTGGCCGGGTGAGTTTGCAATCGAAGAGCAGAACACGGCCGCCTACGTAATGGGCTCGTTTGGCACCGACACCTTCAGTGGCAACGTGGGCGTGCGGTTTGTGCGCACGGAAGAAGAAGTGCTGACCAACGTCGCCATCCCGGGCTCGGTCTGCGCACCGTTGGCGCCGTGTTCGGTGGCCGGTGCGATCACGACGTCGGCATTTGGTTCCTACTACCAACTGCCGGTCAAGAATACGTATCACGACATTCTGCCAAGCCTGAATCTGCGTTGGGACCTGACTGACGATCTCGTCGGCCGTATCGCGGCGTCACGCACGATGGCACGCCCCGACTTCAGCGCGCTCGGTGGCGCCTTGACGGCGGATGACACCACGCTGACGGGCAACGGCGGCAATCCGGAACTGGAACCGATCCGTTCGAACAACTTCGATGCGGCGCTCGAGTGGTATTACAGCCCGCGCGGTTTATTGTCTGGTGGCGTGTACTACATGGATCTCGACAACTACGTCGGGTTTGGTACGTATCAGACCTCACTGCTCAACATCCGTACGGGTGGCTTCGCGACGTACACGATCTCGGCACCAGTCAACACGTCAGGCTCGGTGCAAGGATTTGAACTCGCCTGGCAAGGCCCGATTGCCGGTGACTTTGGCGCGTTCGCGAACTATACGTTTGCCGACGCTGAGGAAGACAACGGTGCTGATCTGGTTGGTGCATCGAAGAACACTTACAACTTTGGCGCCTACTACGAAAACGAGCGCTTCAACGCGCGCTTGTCGTACAGCCGTCGCTCGGACTTCTTCGTTGGCCTCGATCGCAGCTCACCGCAATATCAGAATGCGACCGCCACGGTGTCGGCGTCGGCGTCGTATCGCCTCAATGACCATGTCACCTTCACGCTCGAAGGTCTGAACCTCAATGATCCGATCCTCAAGTATTACGGCATGAATGAGGATCAGCCGCGTGCGTTCTATCGCAACGGTCGCCAGTTCTACTTTGGTGTGCGTGTGGGATTCTGAGAACGGATGGATGCATTAGGTGCCGGTGGATACCTCCCCAAGATCCTCATCCACCGGCATCGCTTTCTCAGTTCCGAGCCCGGGATACCGGGCTCTTTTTTTAGGCCCAACCACGTCGGGCGCACGTCGCGCGCTGCTTGTACATCCGGCAACGCTGGATAAGATCGACGCGACCGCCCGAATGCTGCGCCCACGGTGATTGTCGATGTCTGGATTACAAAAAAGCTTTCTGTTCGGAACGCTCGCAATGGTGGTCTGGTTCGTACAGGCGGCCAGTTTGCCGATCGTGCCGCAGCCGAATCAGCGCACCGAGCAAGCCGGTGCGTTCGATCTTCGCGATGCCGCGTTCCGGGCCCAAGATCCTGCCGCGGCGGCCATCGCCGAAACACTCGCGCAGCGGGCGATGGCGCTCTGCGACCGAACGATTCCGCTGAACCCGGACGCGCCCGCGCAAAAGCGCATCGACCTTGCCGTTCTGGCGATTGGCGACTCCGACGAGTCGTATCGGATTACGATCGAACCGGAGCGCGTTCTGCTCTCGGCGCGGCACGCCGCAGGCCTGCATCAGGCGGCCAATACGTTTCTGCAATTGTTGTGCTCGGCTGACGGTGGGTCACTGCCTGCAGAGCAAATCGTCGATGCGCCGCGATTTCGCTGGCGTGGCGCGCTGCTCGATTCAGCCCGGCACATGCAATCCGTCGACTTCATCAAGCGCTTCATCGATGCCATGGCTTGGCACCGGCTCAATGTGTTGCATTGGCATCTGACCGACGACCAGGGCTGGCGCTTGGAGATCAAACAGTATCCAAGGCTGACGGAAGTCGGGGCATTCCGTGTCCCGGCTGGCGCCGCGGGCACGGACGATTCCGGGCAGCCGCGCTCATACGGCGGGTTCTACACCCAAGCCGAGGCGCGCGAACTGGCGGCCTATGCCGCCGCGCGCGGGATCTTGATCGTTCCCGAGATCGACGTGCCGGCGCACGCCAGTGCCATCATCGCCGCCTACCCCGAACTTGGCGCGATTCCGGGCAGTGTCAAAGCGGTTCCCGCCGATTGGGGCATCTATCAGAATCTCCTGAGTTTGGAGCCCACGACGCAGACGTTTGTCGAGAACGTTTTGCGCGAAGTGATGGCGGTGTTTCCGAGCCATTACCTGCATGTCGGTGGCGACGAACTGGACGCGACGCAATGGCGCCAATCGCCAGCCGGGCAGACATTGATCGCCCGATTGGGACGCGATGACCGCGCCACCTTGCAAGCGGCCTACACGGAGCCGCTCGCCCAATTCGTTGCCAACTCCGGGCGCCGTTTGATCGGATGGGACGAAATGCTCAGCCCCGCACTTGATCCGGGGGCCGTCATCATGAGCTGGCGCGGCATTGATGGGGGCTTGCAAGCTGCCGCGAAGGGCCACGACACCGTGTTATCGCCGTGGCCTGATCTGTATCTGGACAACAGTCAGTCTGATGCCAGCGATGAACCGCCCGGCCGCGTCCGCCAGGTCACACTCGCATCGGTCTATGCGTTCAACCCCATGCCGAAGGGGATCGCAGCCGATAAGCGGCAACACGTGCTCGGCATTCAAGCCAACCTCTGGAGCGAACATATTCGCACCGAAGACCGAATGGCACACATGGCGTTCCCGCGTTTGGCGGCACTCGCGGAAGTAGCTTGGACCCAGTCGGCGCAGAAGGACTGGCAAGGCTTTCTGAAGCGGTTGCCCGCGTCGTTTGCGATCTATGACCGCTTGCATCTCGCCTATGCCGACAGCGCGTTTGCACCACGTGTCGAGACGGACGCCGCAGGCGAGACGATGGTCGTCAATCAAGTGCAGTTCGGCACGATCCGCGTCAGCAGCAGCGCCACGGTGACGGCGCGCGATCCCACATGGCAAGCGTTGGCGAAACGTCCTGGAACGATCTACGCCCAAACCTATTTGGGCGACCAACCGATCTCGCGCGTGCGACAACTCGAGCCGGGTGCCGAGCGCTGGTTGCGCACCAGTGCGTCGCTGAAGCTCTGTGGCGACGCGATACCGATCCACCTCGAAGACGACGCCCCGTTTGCTGGCGCGCGCGCACGCTTTGCCGTTGATATTCAACACCCATGCTGGATCTGGCCCAAGGCGCCGCTGACCAAAGCGGCCGCCGTCCAGATCGACATTGGCCAGGTGCCATTCAACTTCCAGATTGGCGCGGCCAAGGATCAGATCCGGTTCGAGTCACCGCAGTCGACGTTTCCAGAGCTCGTCATGCGCCGGGGTAGTTGTCAGGGGCCAGAATTGCATCGTTGGTCGTTGCAGGCTGCACTCAGCAATCCGGGTGTCACCGCATTGCTATTGACCGAGCTTCCGACGCTCGCAGAGGACGACGATGTATGTCTGCAGTTTGCGCAGGCGCAACTGGAACCAGTCTGGGTGATCGATCGCATTCGCTGGAGTCCACGATGAGTCGCGTGCAATTGCGGGCACCCTGCGCCGGATGGCTGCTGCCCTTGAGTGAAGTGGCTGACGCGGTGTTCAGTACAGGGCTCGCGGGTCCCGGACTGGCGATCGAGCCGTTGGATGACGCCCTGTACGCACCCGCCGACGGCACCGTCATCTTGATGGGCGCGGCCCGGCACGCGCTGACGCTCCGGGTGGCGGGCGGCATGGACGTGCTGATGCACGTCGGAATCGATACCGTGAACCTGCATGGAAGCGGGTTCGAGTGTTGTGTGCAGGATGGTCAGGAAGTGCGTCAGGGTGATTGTCTGTTGCGTTTCGATCTGGACTTGATCGCCCGCGAAGCGCCCAGCACCGCCACACCGATTCTGCTGGTCTCGGGTGGTCAGATCATCGATCTGCCGACACCGAGGCCCGTGCAGCGCGGCGATGCGCTGTTTGCCATCGAGTCGGAGCCTGAGACTGCCGAGAAATCAGTCGCTGCAAATGCCATCGTCGCCACTACGGCACGTCAGTGTTTTCGGATTCCATTCGAGCACGGCTTGCATGCGCGTCCCGCGGCGCAACTGGTGTCGAGCTTGAAGTCACTGCAGGCTGATGTACGGGTGATTCATCGCGGCCGCGATGCGAATGCGCGTTCGGCAATCGCGTTGATGAGTCTCGGGCTGGTGTGTCAGGACGAGGTTGAAGTGTTGGCCGAAGGCCCGGACGCCGAGGCGGCGTTGCAGCAACTGCGTCATCAGCTGGTGCCACTGGCCGCTTTGACGACGCCAGCAGAGACGCTGCCGGTCGCGCCAGCCGCACAGACCGATGCATTGTTGGGCATCATCGCGGTTCGTGGATTGGCAGTCGGTGTGGCGTACCGACTCGTCGAGCCCGAATTGGAAGTGCCCGCCCGCGCGGGTGCGATCACAACCGAGCTCGCCGTACTCGCCCATTCACTGGCGACGGTTGCCGCCGCGCAGACCCGTACTCGGGCGCGTGCGAACGGCGCGCTTGCCGCGATTCTGGATGCGCACGCGGTGTTGCTGACAGACCCAGAACTCCAGTCACGAGCGGAGGCCGAAATCCGGGCCGGCGCCAGTGCCGGTGCGGGCTGGCGGCTCGCAGTACGTCATCATGTCGCGTTGCTGCAGGGTAGTCATCACGCTTTACACGCCGAGCGTGCTGCGGATTTGGTTGATCTGGAACGGCAGGTGCTGCGTGCCATGCTGGGGCAGGACCCGATGCCCGATCGCCCGTTACCGGAGCAGGCGATTGTCATTGCGGACGAATTGCTGCCCTCGCAATTTGCGCAGCTCGATCTCGGCAGGCTTGCAGCATTGGCGATGGCTCGGGGCGGCCCGAGCTCCCACGTGGCGCTGCTTGCCGCCGCGCGCGGCGTGCCGACGTTGATGGGTCTGGGGAGCGCGGTGCTGCAGATCGAACCGGGTCAGGCACTGATCCTCGATGCCGATCGCGGTGCGCTGCACCGCACACCCACCGACGCCGAATGCGCTTTAGCACGCGCCCGTCTGGAAGCGCAGCGTGAACGCGACGCGGTGGCGCTGCGCGAGGCCGCGAAGCCAGCGCTGACTCAGGACGGCGTGCCTGTTCGCGTGCATGCCAATCTCGGTGCCGCTGACGAAGCAGCGCCCGCGGCGGCACACGGTGCCGATGGCTGTGGGCTGCTACGGACCGAGTTTCTGTTTCTCGATCGGCGTGCCGCGCCAGACGAAGCGGAGCAGACACAGGAATACACGCGGATCGTGCAAGGCCTGAACGGCGGCATGCTGACGCTGCGAACGCTGGATGTCGGCGGCGACAAGCCGTTGCCGTATCTGCCGATTGCGGCCGAAGAAAACCCAGCGCTCGGGATTCGCGGGCTGCGCTTCTCGTTGCGGCATCCGGATCTGTTGGCCGTGCAGTTCCGCGCAGCGCTGAAAGCAGCCGCTGCCGGGCCACTGCGCGTGATGTTGCCGATGGTCAACGATCTGTCCGAGTTTCGAACCGCCAAAGCGTGCTTCGATGCTTGCGTGGCCGAGTTGAATATCGCCGCGCCGGTGTCGCTCGGCGTCATGATTGAAACGCCCGCAGCCGCCATGCTCGCCGAGCAGCTCGCCACCGAAGCGGCGTTCCTATCGATTGGCAGCAACGATCTCTCGCAATACGTGCTCGCAATGGATCGCGGCCACGCAGCACTCGCGGGCGCCCTCGATGCGATGCACCCCGCCGTATTGCGGATGATCAGCATGGTCGCGAAGGCAGGTCTGGCGGCGGGCCGTAGCGTGTCGGTCTGCGGTGGACTCGCGGGCGATCCGGAGGCGGTGCCGGTCCTCCTCGGACTTGGCGTTGCTGAACTGTCGGTCGTGCCCAGGCAAGTACCACGGATCAAGCAGCAGGCGCGCCAGTTGCGACTGGCTGAGTGTCAACAGCTCGCGGCCGATGTGCTGAGTCTGCCGTCTGCCGACGCTGTGCGGCGCGCCGTTCGTCATACCTTGCAAGGAGTCTCCCCATGATTGATTGGCGCCAGGCGACCCAACAGATTGGTCGCGCGTTGATGCTGCCGATCGCCGTATTGCCAGTGGCCGGACTGCTGCTCAGGTTTGGTCAACCCGATCTCCTCGATCTGCCGTTTGTATCGGCGGCTGGCAATGCGATCTTCGCGCACCTTGGGCTCTTGTTTGCGATCGGCGTCGCCGTGGGTTTGGCAAAAGAGAATCATGGCGCCGCTGGGTTGGCTGGCGTCGTCGGATTCCTGATTGCGAGCGAAGGCATCGCGGCGATTCTCGGAACGGATGGCTTGGAGGTCAGCAAGCTCGGGGTGCCGATCGGGATACTGTCCGGCATCATCGCGGGCGTGCTGTACAACCGCTACAGCGACATCCAGTTGCCCGCCTATCTCGCGTTCTTTGGCGGCCGGCGGTTTGTGCCGATCGCATCGGGTTGCGCGGCGCTCGTGGTGGCCGCCGTATTCGGATTCTCCTGGCCGTATCTGAACAGCGGTATGGACGCGCTCAGTCACGCAGTGATCGAGAGCGGCGGCATGGGACTGTTCGTGTTTGGGGTGCTGAATCGCATTCTGATCGTCACCGGGTTGCACCACATCCTGAACAACGTGGCCTGGTTCATCGTTGGCGACTTCCAGGGCGTCAGCGGTGACTTGAAGCGCTTCTTTGCGGGCGACCCGAATGCGGGTGCGTTCATGACCGGATTCTTCCCGGTGATGATGTTTGGATTGCCCGCTGCATGTTTCGCGATGTATCGACAAGCCCGGCCCGAGCGGCGCAAAGCGGTGGGCGGCATGTTGCTGTCGATGGGCTTGACGTCGTTCCTGACGGGCGTGACCGAGCCGATCGAGTTCAGCTTCATGTTCTTGGCTCCGGTGCTGTATGCACTGCATGCGTTGTTGACCGGCGTCTCGATGGCCTTGATGGACGCACTCAATGTGCACCTCGGCTTCAGCTTCTCTGCGGGTGCATTGGACTTCGTGCTGAATCTGGACAAAGCGCAAAAGCCATGGCTGCTGCTGCCGGTCGGTGCAGCGTATGCGCTCGTGTACTACTTCGCCTTCACCGTCGCGATTCGGCGGTTCAATCTGGCCACGCCCGGCCGTGAAGCCGAAGGCACAGCGTCCTTGCCTGCGGCATCGTCAGATGGCACCCCGAGCCGTGCGGCGCAAGCCTGGATCGACGGACTCGGCGGTGCGTCGAACATCCTCGATATTTCTGCCTGTACCACACGACTTCGCCTCGACTTGAAGGATCGCCAGAGCATCCAGCGCGATGCCCTTAAGCAACTCGGTGCTCGCGGCACGATCGAAGTGGGCAAGCAGGGTCTGCAAGTCGTTGTAGGGCCTGAGGCCGATCGGATCGCCAGTCAGATTCGCACGCATTGGCAATCGAGCCGATTGACCGACGCGGGTAGCGCGCCGCAACCGTTGTCGCGTCAGACGCGTGCGTCCGCTCAGTCGACGCGTCCGGCGCTGGACCCCGACGTTCTTCGTACCCTGGTTACGGCAATGGGCGGTCAGCACAATATTAAAACGGTTGTCGCACGCAGCGGACGAGCACTCGTGTCCGTGCATCATGCCGCCATGGTCGAGCGCGATGCGATCGCGGCGCTGTTTCCACGCGGCGTTTATGAGTCCGCGGATGGTACCTGGCATTTGCTGCATGCAGATGCTGTCGCAATGTTGGACCTGTTGCCGACGATGCCTGCTTAACCCGCAGGAGCCGACAACGCGCGGTTGGCTTCGCGATAGCAAGAGCCGACCACGCGCGGTTGGCTTCGCGATAGGTGCCTGAGCGCCCTTGGCCCGTCGCGAATCGCTGCGGCCGGAACAGCTCCACAATACGAATCACCGAGTCCCAAAAGAAAAGGCCCGCTATGCGCGGGCCTTGATCGTGGGGCCAACGGGGAAGGTCTGAATGCAGCCGCGGTGGACTGTTTCAGACCTCCCAAAGGCCGATTACTCGAAGCCGTCGGCGAACACGGCGACCGGCAACACCGTGAACGTAAACGTGGTCTCGACAAACAGGCCGGAGGTGTCGGTTGCGCGTACGGTGACCGTGTAAGGCGAGCCCATGTCCGAACCAGCCGCCAAGGTGCCCGAGATCACGCAGCTGCTATTGATGCTGAGGCCATTCGGCAGACTCTGAGCGGTGCAAGTCAGCGTGTCGTTGTCCGGATCGGAGAATGAACTCAGCACATTCAGCGTGACGCTGTTGCCGACGACCCCGCTCTGATTCGCAATCGGGCTCGCGACAAGCGGCGCGCGATTGGCGCTTGGGTCGAGTCGCATCACAAAGCCGTCGTGGTCGGACGCAAACAGAACCTTTTCCACCGGCACCGTGATCAGCGGCTGCGTTTCTTCGCGGGCGGGCGCATCAGCATTGCCGCGACCGTAAGCAAAGGCAATAAAGCGCGACTGTGCCCCTGTGCTCAGGAACGCGTGATCGAGCTCCTGCGGGTTGCCGCCAAACACATACGAATAGCGCTCGGTGGCAGGCAGTGAGAACAACGCTTCCGTTAACGCGGGCGACACGATCTGGCCGTTCGGAAACGGGGTACAGCCGCCGGTCATGCCGTCAAAGCCGATGTCGTACTCGCTCTTGGCCGGATCGGTGTCGCCACGGATGATGCCGTTGACATCGGTATAGCCGTCGGAGAACTCGAACGCGTTGTAGTCGCCGATCAAGACGAGTGGCACCAGCGGGTTGGCGGTCTGGAAGGTTTGGGCCTCACACGCCACGGCCACAGACTGCGCCAGCTTCTTCCGACGGATGCGGTGTGCGTTCTCCTGATTCGTGACGGTGTTGATCGTGTCGATGCCACCGAGCGAGCGCAGGTGATTGGTCATGACCGCAAAGTCGAACACGCCGCCATTGCCAACCGTCGTCTGGGCGCGCAGCAGGAACGGTGGTCGGTCATGCAACAGCGCGGTGGTTGGGGTGCCGTTCGCCGTGAACGTCCACTGCTCGGTTGCACGGAGCTGGGTAGTGGTGGTCACCGATACCCGTGCCGTGTTCACCAGGAAGGCCACCGAAATGCGACCGATGTCGTTGGTGCTCGGCGAATTGATCGCGGCATACGACGGGCCGCCATCGGCGGCAATCTTGTTGGCGAGCAATTGCAGTGCCGATGTCGGGTCGCCCGTTGTGCACGTAACGCTTGGCAGCTCGACTTCCTGAATACCGATGACATCCGGGCTCTTCAGCACGTTGCGGATATACGCCGACAGCTTCAGCAGCTTGCGGTCGGTTTCGGCCACGTTGACGGGCTCGTTGCCCGAGCTGCTGCCCGGGTCATCGCAGTAGTCATAAAGGCGCAGCACGTTCAGCGAGCCGACGGTCAGCTGGGTCGGTGCGGCGGTTGGCACCGGAATGGGCAGTTCGGGGCCGGGCGTCTGCACGGTCAGGTCAGCTTCGGTGTTGCCACTGTTCGCGGTGACCCAGAACTCGTAGCCACCGAATTCGAAGCCCAGCAAGCCAGTTGCTGAGAACGTGGTGCGCGGTGGCAGGACGTTCTTCGTCGTGGTCGTAAAGAACTTGTCGACGTCCAGTTCGAAGATTTCAGGGTTGGCATCCCAGATCGGCGACGTTGGCAGCACCGGTGCTGGCGGGGTCAGATTCACCGCAGCGACGTTTTCGTTGTTGACCAGGACCGAGTGGCCCGGCTCACGGAAGCTGCGGGCGCCACTCGTGGTCATGTACATCTCGGCATACGGATCGGTACCGAACGTCTGGTTCGGGCCATTGACCACGCCCGTGCTCGTCGTCACGCGCATGAATTCCAGGCACTCATAGTTGCGCGTGAGGAACGTATCGGTAGTCTGGAACTGACCGCTGGCGCCGCCCGTATTGTTGTCATTGTCGGCATCGCAGAACGGCACGAGGTTGTTCGGCGACGGAATCGCATTGTCGAGCACGAACGCTGCCGGCAAGGCTGCGGTGCCGGTCTCAGCAACAATCGGCATGCCCGAGCCCGTGGTGAACTCGGTGATACCGTTGAACTCGACCACTGGTCCGCGCACGGTGACCACGTCGCCAGCCGCGAGGTTGGTCAGGGATGGACTGCCCGCGCCCGTGAACACGAAGATCGCATCCGACGTGTCCATGTTCGCGTCGCCCACCGCCATCTGCATGTAGAAGCCGGTCGGCGCGACCGTCGTCACCACATTGCCAAAGGTCGTGACCACGTTGTTCGGTGCGGCCGGCACCGTCGTGGCCGAGCCGTCGCCCTGGATCTCGGCAATGGTCATGACCGGCGCGGTGTCGTCGTTGACGAGCGTGGCCGTGGCGGTATTGGGAGTGATCGTGACGTTTGTGCCGCCGCCCGTCAGGGTCAGCGTCACGGTTTCATCGCTTTCGCTGTCCAGGTCACCGTTGATCGTGACGTTGACGTCGGCGGTCGTCGCCGCGCCACTGATTGTCTGGTTGCTGACAGCCACGGCTTGATAGTCGGTGCCAGAGGTCGCAGTGCCACCTGTGCTGTTGACGCTGTAGGTGAAGTCACCACATTGCATCGCGCGATCCAGCGTGACGCGTGCCACGCGGGTGTTCGTGCCGGTGTCGCCCTCGTTGGCACTCGGCGTCAGGAACGAGATGCTGGCATTGATCGCGACATCGTTATCGGTGATCGTGCCCACGCCTTGGCTATCGCCAATCGCGGCGGTACCGGTCAGGCCGCTCAGATTCACAAAGAAGCTTTCGCTGCCTTCGATCGTGCAGTCATTGGTGATCGGTACGGTGAACTGACGAGTCGTGTTGGCATTGTCAAAGCTGAGGACTGCATTGGTCGACGTAAAGTCACCAGGCGACACCGCGGAATCACTGGCCGTGTCGGCAGTGACCGTGACCGTACCAGTTGGTGCCGGGACGATCGACACGGTAAACACCGCATTGACGGCTGGACCGCCGGCGTCGTTTTCGGTGACTGACACATCATTGATGCTGATCACGGGCACAGCCGAATCATCGTTGGTGATCGTGCCATCGCCGGTCGCATCGACAATACTGCCGGCGACGATGTTGCTCAGCGTGACTGCAAACGTGTCGTTGGGTTCATCGGTGCTATCGGCGCCGACTTGCACGGTCAGCGTCGCGCTATTGCTGCCATCTGGAATCGTAAACAGGCCGGGTTCGGGTGCTGGGCTCAGGAAGTCGACGCCATCGGTGCCGGGCGTGGCGCCCGCAGCATCGACGGTGTACAGCATGCTGATGCCGCCCAGACCGGCTTCGACACCGTTATCAAGCGACACGGTGAAGTTGAACGCGGTGGTGCCGCCGCCCGTGCCCTCGGCCTGCGTGACATCACTGATTCGAGCCGCCACGACTTCGTCGTTGCCGATCGTGCCCGTAGCACTACCGTTCGTGGCGCTGATCGTGTAGCCCGCGCCCGCCGTCAGGCTCGCGGTGAAATTCTCGTTGGCTTCAACGCGATTGTCGCAGCTGACTTGCACCGTTGCGGTACCGGTCGTCTGGCCCGCATTGATCGTGCCGGTTCCGGCCATGACGCCGGTGTAGTCACTGCCTGCGGTGGCACTGCCGTCGCTGGTGGCGAAGTTGAACGTCAACGTGCTGAGCGGCGCCACCGTTGCGGTCACGGGGAAATCCAGCGGTGTCGAGCCGCCGCCGCAGCCCGTGTTGCCTTCCGCAACATTCGCTGCGGCAATCGACAGCTCTGGGGTTGCCGCGACCGACGGGACATACGCAACGCCACGGAATACGGTGTTGGTGCCGGCCGTTGCAATCACCGTAGGCGTCGCTACGATATTCGCGTCAAAGGCCGCGGTGTCGGTCAGCGTGATCAGCGTGTTGGCGCTCGTGGCGGTTGACGTGCCGAACAAGACGACGCTACCGGTAATGGAGTCGACTCTCGCGGTCAGACCGCGCAGGTTGCCAGCGACGGAACCTCGCGCGATCCAGTTGATGCCGTCACCGGTGGAATACTTTTGCAGTCCCGCTGCGTCATCAGCGAAATAAAGGGTATCGATTCCGGCAACACTGGGTGTGCGGTCGAGTACCACAAACCCATAGGGCGAATTCGACGCCGTAGGCAGACCAGGCAGATTGGTCATGATCTGGCCGGTTGTGGTTGGCAAGCCTGAGCCGATGAACGCGAGTCGGATCGCGCCTGATTGTGCGGTGGTGTAAAGCTGATTGGCAAAAATGCCCAGATTGCGCGTGTTGGTGACCGTCGTACTCACCTGGGTACCTGCGCCGATCACACCGAAAGTCTGGTACCAAATACCACCCGTACCGCTGGCGCCGGTGCCGCCAGCCCAGATGCCGGAGCCATCGGCGGTGGCGGCACTGCGGATATTGCTCGTATTGAAGGCGCTGTTGAGGCCGGTCGTGGTGTCCACGCTGCCCGTAGCGTCCACTCTGCCGATGATGCGATTCGTGGCGGCGGCGGTCGTGCCCGCCACAGAGGCTGTTCCGGGTGCGGCGTCATAACCGGTCAGGACCAAATAGCGGTCATCTGTCGAGCGTGTCAGCATGCCTTCCGAGGTCGACGAGCCGGCGACGGTTAAGGTCTGATTCGCGCCAGAATCGGCCGTGGGCAGCGGGATGGACTGCACCAGCGTGCCGCTTGTGGTGTACTCGTCGATAAAGACCGCAGTCGCTGCGGCGCTCAGGGCGCCGCTGCCGGTGCCTACGCGCGCGACGGCCAAGTTGCCTGGGGTGAATGCCGCCCCTGGTGCGAGACTGCTGACGGACGACATGGCCAGCGCAAGCGCGCTTAGCCGAACGATTCTGTTCATGAAAACCCTGTCTTGGCGAGTTTGTTTGGAATCCCTGAGCGTAGCAGCGCCGCGTGGCGAAGGCATGACACGGCGCAACCTGAACGATGCCTTGGGTTGGCCCGGATGCGGGTCCCACAATCCTGGGACTGCTAGCATGCGCGCTCACTTTGGCGATTTGGGTGCAAGCCGCGATGTCACTGAGTTACAAGAAATCAACCTCTTGCGTATTGGCCTTCAGTCTTTGCCTGAACTTCAGTCAGCTCCACGCTGCATCGGAGCCGCCCGTTGCGGCCCGGGACGGTATGGTCGTGACCGCGCAACATCTGGCGACTGACGTCGGCGCAAGGGTGTTGGCGGAGGGCGGTAATGCCGTGGACGCGGCGATTGCGGTGGGTTATGCCCTGGCCGTGGTGTACCCCGCCGCAGGCAACCTGGGTGGCGGCGGCTTCATGACCTTGCGTCTCGCGGATGGCACGGTGCAATTCATTGATTTCCGCGAGACGGCGCCAGCTGCTGCGACGGCGAAGATGTATCTGGACGAAAACGGGCAGGTGATTCCGGGGCTTAGCACGCTGGGATACAAAGCTGTCGGCGTGCCGGGCACGGTGGCCGGGCTGGAACTGGCACGAGAGCGTTTTGCCACACTGCCTAGAAAGCGCTTGGTCGCACCTTCCATCGTGCTCGCGCAAAAGGGCTTCGTGTTAGAGCAGGGTGACGTCGACATGATTGAAGCCGTCGCGGCGGACCTTCGCAAAGACTCGGCAACGGCCGCCATCTTCCTCAACGCCGACGGCAGCGCGCCCAAAGCCGGTGATCGGTTGATCCAAAAAGACCTCGCCGAGAGTCTGAAACGCATTGCGAAAAACGGTCGCGACGGATTCTATCGTGGGGCCACGGCAACACGTCTTGCCGATGCGAGCAAGGCCGGCGGCGGGCTGATTACCGAACAAGATTTGGCGTCCTACCAGGCCAAACTGCGCGCGCCGCTGGAGTGCGACTACCGTGGGTTTCATGTGATTTCGGCGCCGCCGCCGAGCTCCGGTGGGGTCGTGCTCTGCGAGATTCTCAATATTCTCGAGGCGTATCCGCTCAGCGATGCCGGTTGGGGCTCGGCCCAGGCAACGCACTGGATGATCGAGGCCATGCGTCATGCGTATGTCGATCGCAATCACTACTTGGGCGATCCGGATTTCGTTGAGAACCCCATCGCGCGCCTGCTCGACGACGCGCATGCCGGTCGCATTCGTGGCGCCATCCATGATCGGAAGGCGGGCGATTCCGACGCGCTGGCGCCCGGCAAGGCGCCGCACGAAGGCAGCAACACCACGCACTATTCGATTGCCGACGCGGATGGAAATGTGGTGGCCGTGACCTATACGTTGAACGACTGGTTCGGCGCCAAAGTGACGGCCGCGGGCACGGGTATCTTGCTGAACAACGAAATGGACGACTTCACGTCGGCACCCGGGGTACCCAACCTGTACGGACTGGTGCAAGGCGAAGCCAATGCGATTGCACCGGGCAAACGGCCGTTGAGCTCGATGACCCCAACAATCGTGCTGCGCGATGGCCAACCCTTCATGGTGGTCGGAACACCGGGCGGCAGTCGAATCATCACGGCCGTGCTGCACACGATTGTCAACGTCATCGACTTTGGCATGAACATTCAGGAGG
The DNA here is from genome assembly GCF_003015185.1 of Ahniella affigens. Lineage (GTDB taxonomy): Bacteria > Pseudomonadota > Gammaproteobacteria > Xanthomonadales > Ahniellaceae > Ahniella > Ahniella affigens. The sequence continues at coordinate 4,218,290 of NZ_CP027860.1, read as the reverse complement.
CTGTGGATGCGCCTCGGTTCCATCAGCAGTGGCAGCCCGAGGCGACCGCTGTCGAGGCACGCGCGTTGAGCCCGGATACGCGAATGATTCTCGAGTTGTGGGGCCATGTGTTCACCGAGCCGCAACCCGAGAACCATCTGGCGGCGATCTTGATTGGCGCGCCAGCGTTGGGCGCGTCACCAGTAGCGGGCAATCGGTTCTATGGCGCGAATGACCCAAGGCGCGGCACGGGTTCGGCGAAGGGGCCGGAGATAGATCGCAAGCGCTGATGAAGCCTTGGCGCCCGCGCACATTGAATCGCGGGTTTTTGGGGGAGCGAGTTCAGCCGCGAACCGATCTTGTCGCAACATTGGTTCGGGCCTGAAGGCCCTCCTACAAACAGCACACCAATCTTGCCGCGCAGGTGGTCGGAACCCGCTGTTTTGTAGGAGCGGCTTCAGCCGCGAACGGTGATGCTGCAAGCTTGGTCCGGGCCTGAAGGCCCTCCTACAAAAAGGGAACGGGACTGCCGCAAGCTTGGTTCGGGCCTGAAGGCCCTCCTACAAAAAGGGAACTGGACTGCCGCAAGCTTGGTTCGGGCCTGAAGGCCCTCCTACAAAAAGGGAAGGGGACTGCCGCAAGATTGGTTCGGGCCTGAAGGCCCTCCTACAAAAAGGGAAGGGGACTGCCGCAAGATTGGTTCGGGCCTGAAGGCCCTCCTACAAAAAGGGAACGGGACTGCCGCAAGCTTGGTTCGGGCCTGAAGGCCCTCCCACAAAGAGAAGAGCGCTGCGAATCAAAAGGCCGCTGTGGCGATCCATCGCCGCCCCGACCTGCCGTCGTTCATATGCCAACACCTGATCGCCCGCCCCCCTGATCACGGGGTGCCCAAGGACGCGCCGCTTGGCAACAATGCCGACCATCCTGGGAGCGATTCATGTCTGGTCTGGCTGGTGTCCTCGCGCAACTCAAAGGCTTCGCCATCGGCACGCTGGTGAGCGCGGTATTGCTGATCGGTAGCATGAGCGTCGCCGCAGATGCCGTTGCCGGCGCCCAACCCGTCCGTCCTACAAACGCCGATACCGTCTTCGACTACGTCCTGGTTTTCCCTGCCGACGCTGACGACCAGGTCCTAGAAGCCTGGCGTCAGCGAGCGTTTGACCTGATCAAAGGAACGGCTTCGAACCAAACAAACTGCACGCCGCAAGTGGTGCGCTTTCATGTGGCTGCCAGCTGGCAACTACCCATGCTCGGTGTGCGGTGCGTTGACGGGCAGGCGCGCCCAATAGTGCCGAATGCGAAGGGTGACAAGCGCGATGCCAGCGCCCCCATCTGGTTGGCCAATACGTCGGTTAACGCCATTCGCGGTCAAGTTGCAGCGATGTTGCAATGATCCGGTTGGACGCGCGCCCCATCAGTCGATCATGATCAGGCGCAGTTCCTTCGGCAGCGCAAACACCACGTTTTCCGGCTCACCATCCAATTCCTGAACGGCATTGGCGCCTTCGGCACGCAGCCGATCAAGCACGCCCTGGACGAGGCTTTCTGGCGCCGAGGCTCCTGCCGTCACGCCAACACACTGGCGGCCTTCAAGCCACGCCGTTTGAATGTCGGCAGCACCATCAATCAAGAACGACTGCACGCCGCGCTTTTCTGACAGTTCGCGCAGCCGGTTGGAGTTCGAGCTGTTCGGCGAGCCCACGACCAACACCAGATCGCAGCGTTCGGACAACCGCTTGACCGCGTCCTGGCGATTCTGCGTCGCGTAGCAGATGTCATCGTGCTTCGGGCCGATCACGTTCGGATAGCGCTTTCTGAGCGCATCAATCACATCGAGCGTGTCATCGACCGACAGGGTGGTCTGGGTGACGTACGCGAGTTCAGCCTCGAGCGGAACCGGCAACTTCTCGACGTCTGAAGGCGTCTCGATCAAGTGAATCTGCGCCGAGCCGTGCGCTGCGGCCCACTGGCCAAGTGTGCCTTCGACTTCGGGGTGGCCAGCATGGCCGATCAGCACAACATGGCGGCCGGCGCGCGCATGCCGGGCAACCTCGATGTGCACTTTCGTCACCAGCGGGCACGTCGCGTCAAAGACATTGAGCTTGCGCCGCCTCGCCTCGCCGCGCACCGTTTGCGAGACACCGTGTGCTGAGAAAATCACCGTGGCGGCGTCCGGCACTTCGTCCAATTCTTCGACGAATACAGCCCCGCGTTTGCGCAGGCCATCCACGACAAACCGGTTGTGCACGACTTCGTGCCGCACGTAGATCGGTGCGCCAAAGGCATCGAGCGCGCGCTCGACGATTTCAATGGCGCGGTCAACGCCAGCACAGAAACCGCGGGGATTGGCGAGAATGACATCCATGGCAGTGTCCTTGTTTCGGGATCAGACCTTGGCGGGCGCTGAGGGTTCTTTGTGCCGCCAGCCAAACAACAGCAGGAGGCCGGCACCGACCACAATACAGGAGTCGGCAACATTGAATGCCGGCCAGTAGTAGTCGCGGACGTACCAGAGCACAAAGTCGACCACATGGCCGTGGCGGATGCGGTCGATCACGTTGCCGAGCGCGCCGCCGATGATCAAGGCATAGGCGATCGCCGCGATTCGCTCCGCGCGTTGCAGACCGGCAAGCATCCAGATAAACACGCCGGACACCAGAATAGCGAATCCGGCCAGCCCGTAGCGTTGCCACGCTTCGCCATCGGCAAACATGCTGAACGCAACGCCGGTGTTGTAGGCGAGCGTCCAGTCAAAGCCTGGCATCACGTTGATGCGCTCGCCAAAACTCAAATGGTGCTCGGCGAGCCATTTGCTCCACTGATCGACGCCGATGACGAGGATCGAGATCAGCAGGTAGCGCCAGGCTTGCACGCCGAGTCGGTCAGAACCAGGCACGCGCTTCTCCACTTCCGGCAACGTTGTCGATGCAGCGGCCACAGAGTTCTGGATGGTCAGCGTGCGTGCCGACGTCCTCGCGGTGATGCCAGCAGCGCACGCACTTGTGCCCGCTGGCAGCGCGGACGACCGCCTTGGCCTCAGACTCGTGGAGGCGAATGGTCAGCGCATCGGCGGGCGCGGCATCCAGCTCATGCAAATCACATCCGGACGTGATGAGGTAGAAGCGAAGCTCGGTCGATGCGGCAGCGAGTCGATCGCGCTGCGCCGGCGCAACATAGAGGTCAACGGTGGCTTCGAGCGAACCACCCATGCCAGCGCTGCTGCGCAATTCCTCGATGCGCTTCAGCACGACTTGGCGAATCTGGTTCAGGTCATCCAGCAGCGCCTGATCGGCATCGTTCAGCGTCGCGTTGGCGAACAGTGCCTCAATGTCCTTCCAGGTGGCGAAGTAGACGGAATCGTGCTGACGCGCGGGCATATGCGCCCAGATCTCTTCGGCCGTAAAGGTGGTCAGCGGCGCCAATGCACGCACGAGTACTTCGAGTGCCGCATACATCGCCGTTTGCGCAGACCGCCGGCCGAGGCTCGTTTCGGGCATCGTATACAGGCGGTCCTTGGTTTGATCCAGATAACCAGCGCCCAGGTCAACCGTGCAGAAGCGCATCAATTCCTGTACCAACGCGGCGTAATTGTAGGTGTCCGGACCTGCCGTGCCGTAGCCATCAGCCTCCGGGCCGTAGACGCGGCGCGCAAGGTCCATCACCCGCTTCGCTTGTGCGAGTGCCGCGCGATCCAGCAGCAACATCTGGTCGGCCGAGACGGCATCGCGCACGGGATCGAAGCCATGCAGATTGCCAAGCAGGAAGCGGGCGGTGTTGCGCAGACGTCGATACGTGTCGCCGACGCGCTTCAGGATTTCGTCCGACACCGCCATTTCGTTTGCGTAGTCGGTCGACACGGTCCACAGGCGCAATACATCGGCGCCCATGTTGCTGATGACTTTTTGCGGCTCGATGATGTTGCCGAGCGACTTCGACATCTTGCGGCCGGATTGATCGACCGTAAAACCATGCGTGATCACTTCGTCATAGGGCGCCTTGCCATGCATCGCGACCGAGGTCAGCAGCGAGGAATGGAACCAGCCGCGATGCTGATCCGAGCCTTCGAGGTACATGACCTGACGCGGACCTTTGAGCTCGTCACGCGCGTCGAGCACGCACGCGTGCGTGACGCCGGAGTCGAACCAGACATCGAGAATGTCGGTGACCTTGTCGTAGACAGCGGCTTCCTCGCCCAGCAATTCCTTGGCATCGAGTTCGTACCAGGCATCCACGCCTTCGCGCTCAATTCGCGTTGCGACTTGTTCCATCAGCGCGACCGAGTTCGGATGCGGCTCACCCGTGACTTGATGCACGAACAACGCGATCGGTACGCCCCAGGTGCGCTGGCGCGAAATGCACCAGTCCGGGCGATTCGCGATCATGCTGCTGATGCGCTCCTCGCCCCAAGCCGGCTGCCAGCGTACTTGCTTGATCGCGTCGAGCGCCTTTTGCCGAAGCCCGGCTTGCTCCATGCTGATGAACCACTGGGCCGTGGCGCGGAACGCCACGGGCGTGCTGTGCCGCCAGCAGTGCGGGTAGCTATGATGCAGCGTGCCACTGGCGAGCAACGCGCCTCGCTCTCTAAGCAAATTGATGATGAAGTCGTTGGCCTTCCAAACAAACTGGCCTTCTACTTCCGGTGTGCCAGCAACAAACACGCCATTGCCACCGACCGGATTCAGCACTTCCAAGCCGTATTTCTGCCCCACTTGAAAGTCTTCAACACCGTGGCCAGGCGCGGTATGCACAGCGCCCGTACCGGCATCGGTGGTGACGTGATTGCCGAGGATGACTGGCACAATCCGATCGAGATAGGGATGCTTGAGCTTTTGGTGCTCGAGCGACGCGCCTTTGGCGTGGCCCAAGATGGTCATTTCGATCATGCCGTAGCGCTTGCCGCACTCGGCTGCGAGTGCTTCGGCGAGCACCAGAAGTTGGCGCTGGCCATCACGCAGTGGGCCTTCGACCAGCACATAGTCGAGCTCCGGGCCAAGCGTCACCGCGAGGCTTGCCGGCAGCGTCCATGGCGTGGTCGTCCAGATCGGAATTGCGATCGACGCGCCTGCGCTATCAACACCGAATTCGCGTGCGATCTCTTCAGGCGTTTGGGCGACGTATGCCACGTCGACCATCGGCGAGTTCTTGTCGTGATATTCGATCTCGGCTTCTGCAAGCGCCGAGCCGCAGTCAAAGCACCAATGCACCGGCTTCGCGCCGCGGCTCAAATGGCCGTTGGCCACGATCTTCGCGAGCGAACGAAGAATGTCGGCCTCGAAGCGATAGTCCATCGTGCGATAAGGATTTTCCCAATCGCCGATGATGCCAAGGCGCTTGAAGTCCACCCGCTGCGCGCTGATTTGCGATAGTGCATAGTCGCGACACTTTTGCCGAAAGGTGCGCGCATCGACCTTATGGCCGACCTTGCCAACATCCTTTTCGACCTTGAGTTCAATCGGCAGGCCGTGGCAATCCCAGCCCGGCACATACGGCGAGCGGAACCCGGCGAGTTGCTTTGACTTGACGACCACATCCTTCAGCGTCTTGTTAACCGCGTGGCCCACATGGATCTGGCCGTTGGCATAAGGCGGGCCATCGTGCAGCAAATACGTCGGTCGGCCGGCATGGGCCGCGTCCAGGCGTTCCCGCAACTTGCTGTCTTCCCAGCGTGCCAAAATCTTCGGTTCACGAATGGGCAGGTCGCCCTTCATCGGGAACTCGGTTTTGGGCAGATGCACGGTGCTTTTGTAATCGGTGCTCACGGGAAGACCTTTCAGAGTGATGGCCGGTTGCGAACCGGATGGGACTGAAGAAGTGCCCGCGCGTCCCGGGCATCAATATGCATGCGCTCGACCAGATCATCGAGGCTGGCGAAGCGGACTTCATCGCGAATCTTGGCGACAAAATCCACCGTCAGGCGCTGACCATACAAGTCACCGTTGAAATCGAACAAATGAACTTCGAGCAGAAGTTCCTTGCCGTTGACGGTGGGGCGATTGCCGATACTGGCAACCGATGGGTAATCCCGCATGCCGGCACCGGTCACGCGCACCGCGTAGATGCCATGCACGGGCGGCACGCGACCATGCAGCGACAAATTCGCCGTGGGATAGCCGAGCGTGCGACCAAGCTGTTGACCGCGGATGACGCGCCCGCTGATCGAGTACGGTCGGCCAAGCAGGGTTTCGGCTTCCTCAAAACGTGAGGCCAGCAAGGCCGAGCGGATACGTGTGCTGCTCACCCGCTCTTGGTTGATCTCGCAGACTGGCAACACCTTGACGGTGTAGCCATGGGTACCTGCGAAGCGCTCCAGCATGCCGACATCGCCGCGCCGGCCATGGCCGAAACGGAAGTCGGGGCCGATCCAGATTTCCCGTGCGTTCAGGCGGGCGATCAGGACGTCTTCGATAAAGCGCTCGGCCGGCATGTCGGCAAGCGCCTTGTTGAAGCGCAACAGGCCGACCGCATCGACACCGAGTTCGGCGGCGCGCTCGATCTTTTCACGTGGCGAACAGAGCCGCACCAAGGGCGTGGCCTTCTGAAAGTAGGCGCGTGGCAACGGCTCGAAGCTGAGCAGGACGGGCGGCAAGCGGCGGGCACGGGCAGTTTCGACCAAGCACGCGATCAGCGCGGCATGGCCGAGGTGGACGCCGTCAAAGGCGCCGATTGAAAGGACCGAGCCGTTAGGAAACAGGCAAGGCCCCAAAGCATCGCGGAATACCTGGGTCATAAGAACCCGCGAGTATAGCCGCCAGGGCCTGGAGCGGGGGCTCAGGCGCCTTGGCTCCGGTGTTTCGTCAGATTCTTTGCAAATCAGCGATTTGGGCCCGCTTGGCGACCGGTTGGTCGGGTTCAGCCCGCTCCGGGGCAAACCGCCGCGCAAACCCCGAGTTCGGCGCCTTCTGACTTCTCGCAGGCGAAGGACGCGCATTCAAAGCCAATCCGGCAACTGGCCCCGCCCGGTTTGCGGAACTGACAGCGACCGTCCCGGCAGGTGCTGCCAAATTCACAGAAATGGCTGGCATCACACGTTGCGCCTGGGGCGGCGGGCTCAGCAACTTGGCACGATCCGGAGACGCATTGCAGCGATTCCCGACACTGCCCGCTGTGTTGACAGGAGCCGCCTTCGTTGGCGGCCGCCAGGCAGAATCCGCGCTCGCATCGGCCTTGGCACGATCGATGTTCCGGCAACTCGTTCAACCCGAGAATGCCAGCCAGATTGTCGTGTGCCGATTCGCAGCGGGCGCCAATCGCAACGGGCTTGCTGCAGACGCCGGATTTGCCCACCGACAAGCCGAGGCAATAGAGCCCGTCCTGACAGCTGAGGCTGCTATCGCATTGCGCGCCTTCCCTCAGAGTGCCTTCAACGATGCCACGACAGCTGACCGGCAGGGGCGGGAGTTGTTGCTGCACGAATGCGCAGTCTTTGGTGAATGCGCTGAGATCGCTGGCACACCGCTGCCAGGCCGCCGAGTCCAATCGCAGTTGGCGCTTGATCGGCTTGAGTGTGGCGTTGCAAAGATCAAGTAGATCGGCAGCCCCGGCCTGATCACAACATGAGGTGCGTTTTGCCTGGATGGTACCGACCAGTAGTTCGCATACCGCGGACGCCTTTGGTCTGGCGTTTTCCGAAGGTTCGCTCTGTGCGACTGCGATGGTTGTGGCCAGCGCACAAACCATTGCGATGAGCGCTTTGGTCGCGCCCCTTAAGCGCAGATGGGCGCATTCAAACGTTGGAAATGCAGCGCGCTTCAGACGCCGAAACGATGTGTCAAGCAGCCCGCTCCCACCCGCGCTGCATACGGATGACTCCCTACCCCGCGATCGCGGGGGAGGGCCGGGGAGGGGGTTACTTGCGATGAGAACGGTCACTACGCTCGAATCACTAGGCGAGGAAGCGTCATGGGGCATCGTGTGTGTGATCAGCGCAGCGCCATCGACGAGCCAAGGTGGTCGTATGGTGGCGCGTGCGCTTTCGGCGTCAGCTGACTGCATGGTCATGGTCCCGTATCGTCCTTCTGTTACGACGATTCGCGGCGAATGGATGCAATCACCTGGGGCCAACAGGGGCAGGCACTTTCTGGTCTGAATCGTTCGCCGTCGATCGTCAGTGAGCCGCGATAGTCAACCTACGCGCCACTAAATCAGCGCCTCAGGGCGTTTTCGAAGGCCCAACCGGCTCACGATCATGGTGGGTGTCACCAGAATATGCGACCAAGTCAGAATGATGATGAGGTCGGACACCGGCTTGGTCCAGTTGGACGTGGGGCCGATCAGCCAGATGACCAGCGCATAGGTCACGCCCCAAGCCAAGCCGATCAGCCATGCACGCGGGCCATACTGCACGTGGTTCCGGCGAATCAAACAGGCGGCGGCGACGATGCCAGAGCCAAGCAGCGACAGGATCAACGACGCATAGAGCACGAGCTCAAACAGGTCGGCCGCTACGTGTTGGAAATTGGGATTGGCTGGGCCCTTGACATAAGCATCGACGGTGCCGATACCCATCGAGACCAAGAAACAGCCCACGAAAAATGCAATCACGACTTTCAACACGGGTTGATCTCAAAGATTTTAGATTCAGAGGCCTTCCGATACACGTCCCGAAGGAGTGCATCTCCCGCGTCGGATTCCGCCAGAAGATAGCGTCCAGAATGGCAATCCCATCCAGACAACAGTCGGACACCCTGGCCGACGAAGCTCGGCTCAATGCGCTCGCCCGGACCCTCGACCGCCATGCCTTCGCGCTGCATGCCAAATTCGGATTCCAACTGACCGACGACCTGGTCCCAGAAAGGATCAGGCCAATCACCAAACTCCAGGCACAAATGATGATTGGCGGCATCCACCAAAACCGGCGTGGGCAACATCAGCGGGCTAACCGCTGCCATCTGGTGGCTCGCGCAAGATCCAGCCGTTACCGTCCGGATCTTTGAACATGGCAAAGCGGCCCCAGGGCTCGGTCTTGATCTCGCTGAGTTCGAGGCCGCGACCTTGCAGGCTTTGATACTCGGCGTCGATATCGGGGGTGTTGACCATGACTCCCTGCAGTCCGCCTGGCTTCATGGTGTCAAACCAGGTCACCAATGCAATGGTGACGTTCTGGCCCGGCGGAGCGAGCTGAATCCAACTCATACCAGGGCCCATGGGTGATTCACGGATCAATTCAAAACCAAGGACATCGGTGTAGAAGCGTTTGGCGCGCTGCTGATCGCTGACCGGAACTGAAATGATTTCGAAACTGGTGATCGCCATGGGGTCCTCCAGTCGGCGCGATGCCACAGTTTGGCGGGGCAAAGCATATCAGGCGCGAACTCGTTTCCAGCTATCATGCGGCGTTGTCACGACGCTTGCGTGACTTGGGCCAAGGTACCGAATAGACCTCATGAATCGAACTCACTGGATATTGATCGGCGCTGTCGCAATCGCCCTGGTTTTGCTCATCATCGGGCTGATACCAATCGCGCCGACGGACCGTTTGCAACCCAATGCCGAGGCTGATCCGACCCAGGTTTCGGCGAGTGCTCAGGTGGCGATTCAAGATGACGTCACCCAACACGACGTCATCGACCATCCCGGTCTCGATGACCAGCAATCGGCGATCACTGCGCCAAATTCCGCGGCGCCTTCAGTGCCAACCGAAAAAGCATGGTCCGCATCGGACCTGCCGGCTAACACCCCACTGAAAGACAAGATTGATGAGCTGATCCAGCAAGCCGACGCTGGAAATCGAAGTGCCGCCTGCCGATTGGCTTGGGATCTTGATCTGTGTCAATTTGTCGGTCACAACCTGGATAGCGGTGTAGCCATGTTCGAAGAAGCGGCTGCAAAGGCGCCGCCGGGATCTCGGCAGGAAAAGCAAGTCATCAAACTATTGCAGGAGATCGGCCAATGGCAGACGCGTGCCGAGCCCGTATGCAAAGATCTGCCAAGTCGCTATCTGCAGCAATCAGCCGACCGAATGTTGCAGGCGGCACGTCTTGGCGACTTGCGTTCGATGGCGCGATTCGGCCAGGCACCGCCTTTCCCCGAGACACTGACTTTGGCTGACGCAGATACGATGGCCGCGTTCAACAATGAGGCACTCGGAATGCTCACGCGCGCCGCCAATGAAGGCGAGCCCACCGCGCTATTCGGGCTTTATCATGCCCATGCGCGCGGGGAAATTGCCACGGTAGCTGGCGCGCTCAAGATTGAGGCCGATCCCATCGTCGCGGTGGCCGCCGGCTTGGCGCTCAAAGCCTTCTCTGACGGCAGCACCAATGCTGGCATTAACGACACCACGAGCCGATTGATGGCGACGATGAGTCCCGCCCAGATCGCCGCTGCACGTGCGGAAGCAGCACGGTACGCGCAGATCTATCGCAATCAGCCGCCTCGGAATTTCGCCAGCGGCGTATTTGGTCCCTATATCGGCAAGACGTGCGTCCCCGATTCGCAATAGGCCAGTTCGTGGCCAAGCCGAGCGTCGCTTGATCGGGTGTTCGCGCTGATGCAATCCGATTCGATCCTGATGCCAAGCAACTCGCGCCGTTCAAGGCGCATCAGCCAGTCGTTGCGCCTATTCGCGCATATGATGGTCCGTGGCGATTCGCGATCCTTGCAACTACGTCATGTTCTCGTTGCGCAAGGCGGATTCAATGGATGCGGCTGCGGTCTCAGGATCGACTTGTTCGGTATCAATCTCCAGCCACGGTGATGGCAGGTCTGGAAACGCAAAGGCACCTTGTTGTTCCAGAGTCAGATAGAAGTTGGCGTCAGTGAGTTTGCCGAACTTGCGACGGCTGTCGTTGCCGATCCGATCCAGAATGGCCGTCCTTGAGCAAGACAGCGCCACGTACCAGACGCTGCCGCCGGTTGTCGTGATCGAATCCTGCAATGACTGGATCAGGTCCGGCGCGACCGAGGCCTCGGGATGAAACGTGAAAATGAATGAGCGTCCGGCGGCGGCGGCTTCCGTGAAGGCCGTCTTCCAGATCACTTCCCGCATGGCCTTGAACCCGGGCGAACCGAACTCGAACAGACTCAGTGCTGCGTCGACTGCCAAGTGATTGTGGAACAGGGGCAAGCCGGTGCGACCGCTTAGCGCCTGTGCAATGGTGTGTTTGCCCGCCGCTGCGGGGCCATGGATGAAGACTACGAACACAGTGCCGGATTCCGAATGGGTTGGTGTGGGGCCATCTTCCGCATCGTAGCGCCGAATGGCGAGTGGTCGCTCACCACCCACGCTTGGTCACCGAATCCTATCGGTCATTCGGGATGTTTTGCTGGATCGCACTAATCCTGGCGCGCTTTTGCAGGCGGTGATCGATCAGGCCCCGGACTTTTGGCCAGGTCGCACACGTGATCCTTTTGGCTCGATTAATCCGTACTGCGGATCACCTCCTGGAGAATCCGCTCATGGTCGTTCGATGTTTGAAAGCTACTGTTCTGCTCGCCACAACGCTGGTTGTTGGGTCTGCCAGCGCGCAGCTATTGGAGGGATTGCCTGATCCCGCGTTCGGCGGCACGGACGCCGGTACTGCCAGTGTCGATTTCAACCTGATGGCCAACGCCTTTGATGACACCGTGGGCCTGCGTCGACTCGGCAACGGCAAGTTGCTGTTGGCGGCACGTGTCGCGGTGCCGGTTGGGGGGATTCGGCGTTTCCGGCATGGTCTGGCACGTTTTAACGCCGATGGGACGGCGGACTTGAGCTTCAGCGGCGATGGCAAGGTCGTGCCCGCCGTGCCCGATCCGAACTTCGACTACCAACCTGCTGGTCTGGTCTTTACGTCAGAAGGCAAGACGTTGATCTTCGGCGCGCGAAACGATCTGCAGAACCAACTGTTTCCGGCAGTCGTCAATGTTTGCCGCTACAACGCTGCCGGCAGTTTGGATACCACGTTTGACGAGGACGGTTGCGCGAATCCTGTCATCGGCATTGTCGAAGGTGAGACTGAGCGCGTCATGGATGTCGATACGTTGAGCAACGGTGGCATTTTGATCACCGGACAAATCGAGGATGACCCGGCACCCGGAATCGATTGGTCGGCCTTTGTCTACAAGCTCACCGCCAATGGCGCGCAGGATTTCAGCTATGGCGACGGCGGGCTTGGCTACACGCTCATCAAGCCTGCGAACTGCGATTGGTGCACCCCGCGAAGCGCCGTGACGACAAATGATGGTTCCATCTACGTGTTCGGCAGCAACCAGTTCGCGATGTCGTTTGTGGCCAAATTGGATCCGAATGGTCACCTTGATCCGAGCTTTGGTGTGGGCGGCTATGCGATCTTCAGCTTTGCCAATCTGCACGCGATTCCCGGTGCGCAGGAGTTTCCGGTAGGCGGCGCAATCGATAGTCAAGGCCGAATTTATCATTGCGGTTTTATTCGGCAGCAGAATGACAACGGCAAGACGGTCATGACTGTGGCACGACTGGATACGGCCGGTATGCTGGATCCGGGCTTCAGTCAGGGTGGTCGCCTCGTGCAGCCTTTGATCGATGTGTTGCCGATGTCAACGGTTCGCGACTGTCTGGTGGACAGTGCTGATCGCTTGGTCATGGCGGTGGCAGTGGGCGGTGCCGATGGCACCAGCGCCGACTTTGGGGTGGTCCGCTATCTGCCTTCCGGAGAACGCGATGCACGCTTCAATCTCGCAGGATTTTCCCGGCGCGGGATCGATCTGGGTGGTCCTGGAATTGGGCATGATCTACCCAAGGCGCTGATCGAAGACCAGGGCGGACTCGTGCTGGCCGGTACCGCCAACTTGGAAAATACCGACACCCCGATCCGCAAACTGATGTTGCTGCGTTGGCGCGATGAGGGCGTGTTTTCGAACAGCTTCGAGTAGCTGCAAGGTGCCTTGAGCCGCCATCCGGACCACGTGCGGGGTGCCGCGACGTGGGTCTGTGCGGCTTGCCGCCCTTAGTCCCAAACGCACGGACTGTTGCGCGTCGCGGTCACCCGATCGGCCAAAAACTCGCCCTGACCAAAACCGCCCGCGCGGGCATCAAAGCGCACACGCATCTGGCTGCAACTGGTGTTCTCCAACTCGACGGTCCCAAACGGCTGGGTTTGGATCTGTCCGGGATTGAAGTTCGGTGGATAAAAGGTCCCGACGGGGCGGCCCAGACTGAAGTGATAGCGGTTGATGCCCAATCCAGGGCCCATGCCCATGGGTTGGTCGCGTTCGCCGACCAGCCACATCGGGTCGCCCTCAATGTCGAAGGTGTACCAAATCAGGAAATCCCGCTGCTGGACGTTGTTGCCATTCTGCACTGGCATGTGATGCAGAATCAGGCCTTCGCCGCTGCGCGATGGTGCGACGTAGATTCCTGCAAGCGAAAACGACTGGACATTCGGGATCGGCAAGATGACCGGACCGGTGTACTCGGCGTGTTCGGTGAGGCGCGACAAACTGCGATTAGGCGATCCATAGCGACCCGGAACGGTGAGTCGGATCTCGGCGCTGCTCCGGTTCTTGAACAAAAGTTCGGCAGATCCGAAGCCTTGTGCGCGAAGGTCACCGGTCTGAAAGTTCTGAAAGCGTGGGCCACGGTACAAGGCGATATCCGGCACGCTAATGCCATTGCCGTCGATCCGACCGAGCCCGACCCACCAAAGCTGCTCGCCGCCATCGCCGAGAGCGGGATAGCTATAGCCGCTGACGATCGCCTGATTGTCTGGCAAGGGTTCAACATAAAACCCTTCGCCGACCAGATTCGGATCAAACCAAATGCCGGCGTTGCGCGCGCTGGTTTCGGCCTCCAGTTGGTTGGGGCGCGGCCGCATGGTCTCGTCCACCGTCTCCGTAATGGTGGGCTCCCCGGGAACGCGACAGGCGCCGGCGTTGCCGGCCTGTTGCGAGGCGGTGCAGGCTTGCTGGAAGTCCGTGGTCTTGACCTGGGCGCCATTCATCGACTGCTTCAACGTGACCCATGCCGCATCCAGTTCCGGCGCACTGAAGCCGCAGTGGCTGCTAACTTCCTCGCGAACCAGCGCGCGAAACAGTTGGCGGATTTCGCCGAGTCCTTGCACCACGGTTCGATAGTCACCGTTTTCGTCCAGAAAGCGCTGATGCGACGGTCGTACGAGCTCATCGCGCGACGTGTGGAGCAGCACCACGCGCGTGGATGCGGGTATCGCGCCCGTCAGGTCGGACACACGGTGCAATTGCTGGCGGGCCCAGGCATCGGCTTGAAATCGCGGTACCGCGCTGTTGATGCCGGCATCAGTGTAGTCGACACCGCTGGTGGTGAACGGATTGCCGCCATTGAGCTTTAACGGATCACGAATCAAATCGCTCATCGCGAACGTCGCGTAGCCGATGTTGGTGATGAAAAAATCCTCACTCTCGAACTTGCCAAACGCCATCAGGCGCGCCAAGCGCGCGCGCTGACCGTTTGAGCGAAGCAGTGGTGGCAAGGTCACGCCCGTGCATTGCGTGACGCGCGCCAGCGTGCGAATCACCGCTCCGGAGTTCAGCAGGTCGCCTACATCATTCGGGATCTGATCGCGTTCGAATACCCACGGCAGTGGCCCGTCGCTACGCGGCAACTCGCCGCCACCCACGCCGGCACAGACCGCATCGTAGGCCATGCGCAGATCAACCGCAGTGTCCCAACTGCGCGCGCCGGCCGCAGGCGGGCATACCGACAGCACGCCGCGAATCCGCTCAAAGCCCGGGCTTTCGGCCAGGCGCAAGGCAATGAGCCCGCCCATCGAGCCGCCCATGCTGATCAAATCGCCAGGCGCGCCAAATCGCTGCGTGAATGCATTCAGCAAATCGCGATTGTCGTCGACGGCACTGAACAACGCCCAACCCGCCATGCGATAGCCGCTGGCGGCAACGGCATAGCCTTCGGACAATAGGCGATCGCGCCAAGGTCCAAGCCCTGGGTCGTCGTCGAATTCCAGGTTGAAACCATGCTGGAACAGCACCAATGCATCGCCTGGTTGCCAACCATCGGGTACTTCGATGCGGATATAGGCGCCGCTTGGCAAGCGCTCACGATATTCGGTGCTCGCGGTTGCTGGCACCGCGATCAACCAGCAAAGGCAGGCGATACCGCGGAGCAGGCGACCGAGCGCGTTCATTGCTAGAGCCTCATCAGCGTGGACTTGCCAAACAGGCTTTCGACCAGATCGACCGCCAGCCGTGCCGTGCGGTTGTGATCGTCGTAAGCCGGGTTCAGTTCGACGATATCAAGCGACGCCATGCGATTGGTATCGGCAATCATCTCCATAACCAACTGCGCCTCGCGGTAATTGGGGCCGCCCGGCACCGTTGTACCGACGCCCGGGGCGATTTCGGGGTCGAGAAAATCGACATCGAAACTGACGTGCAAATGAGTGTTGTCATCCAGGTCCGACAACGCCTCTTCCATCGCTCGCTTAATACCGATCTCATCGATATAACGCATGTCGTAGATGTCGAGTTTCATCTCGTGTACTAGGCGTTTCTCGCCGGCATCCACCGAGCGGATGCCGATCTGGCGAATCTGCTCAGGTTGGATTGCCGGGCAGTGATCGCCGATCTGCGTCAGTTCGGGCGGGCCAATGCCGCATAAGCACGCGACCGGCATACCATGCACGTTGCCGCTCGGCGTGATCTGGTTCGTATTGAAGTCGGCGTGGGCGTCCAGCCACAAAATCAGGAGCTTCTTGCCATGCAAACGACAGTGATCGGCAACAGCCGCGATCGAGCCGAGGCCAAGGCAGTGATCGCCGCCCAGCAGTACCGGGAGCCTGGCCTCACCGAGCGCTTCGCGCACGGCGTTGTAGACAGCGCGATTCCACTCGACGACCTGCGGCAGATGTCGATAACCGTTGACCGGTGGTTTCCATGGGTTCATTGGCCCGGACAGATTGCCCAAATCCTCGACCGCCATGCCGCGGTCGCGCAGTGCTTCAACAATCCCGGCAACACGCAGGGCTTCAGGGCCCATCGAGGCGCCGCGGTGGCCTGCACCGATATCGGTCGGGGCGCCGATCAAACGAATCATGCTCATAGGAATGTGGTTCTCTCAATGCGCCAATTGGCCCAGAAACGATGACCGAACGGAGGATATTCCCAGTGCGGCGGCGTGCCAAAAACGGGCGGAGAATAGCCGACCGCCGGCCGCAAGCCCAGGCCGGCGGTGCCGACCAGCTGGTCTCGGTGCAAAAAAATGCTTTGCAGATCAGGTGGTTGTGTTGTGAGCGATCAGGCTGGCGGGAATTGCCGTAGCAGTACCGCAAAGAGTCGTTCGGTTTCCAGGGCCGCTGCCGCATCAGGAGGATTCAGGTCTGGCCAACTGCGCACCTGGGTTTCCAGATCGCGGGCGGCCTGGCCCAAGGCGTCAAAACCATAACTGCCGCCCGAACCCGCGAGCTTGTGGGCGACACCGATGACGTCCTTCAGCGCGTTCTGGTCGCGCTCGGCAATCCATAGCGAAAACGCCGATTCCAAGGCTTGGCGTTTCTCCGGCAAGGAGGCAGCAAATTTGGCGGTCAGAGCGGCGATTGCAGCCTGGAAATCTGGTTTGTTCATGCATGGCATCCGAAAACGAAAAACCGCGCCGAAGCGCGGTTCTCCTTATCGCGAGTTTGCTGCCTTCCGGTCAAGTCCGGATGTGCGGCCGCGGATCAACCGCCGAGCTTGAACTCGATTCGGCGCGTCATGTTCATGGCTGCTGGCTGACCGTCACGGATGGCCGGCTGGAACTCCCACTGCTGGACGGCGCGAATGGCTTCACGGTCAAACACGCGTGCGGGATCGCCCCGAACGACTTTGACGTCCGCGACTTTGCCATCGGCGCCAACCGTGAACTGGACTTCCACCCAGCCCTCCTGGCGGGCGCGGGCCGCCTTCGGCGGATAACTCGGGCGAACGGTGCGGACCAACACGGCATCACGAGACGGTAGCACTGGTTTGGCCGGTTCGGGTTCAGGCGTTGGCTGCGCGGCGGGAGGTGGCGTCGTCGTGCTGGGTTCCGGGGTTGACGCTGGCCGCGTCGCGCTGGCAACTGGCTGCGTGGTCGCCGGCGCGGGGGCGGGTTCGGCAGCGGCTTGGGCGCGACGCGTGGCTTCCGCTTCCTGAGCCAGGCGGCGTTCTTCCTCGCGCTGAATCTGCGTGCGTGCGGCGTTCAGCTTGGACTTCAGCCGGGACACCGAGTAGGAGTCCGGATTGGCCCGGTCGAGCAAGTCCACGATGCGCTGGGCCTCGTCCATGTTGCGATCGGCGATTTCCGATTCAGCCTGGGTGGCGCCGAGCGGAAACAGGTCGATCAGTGCGCTGACGGCGCGGTCGTTCTGGGGTTCCTGGGCCAGGACGGCCAGGTAGTACTCCATGGCGTTATTGCCCGGCGGGGCGAGCGTGCGGTTCTCGGCGTCGGCGCGGCGGGCGTCGGCCAGCAGTTGCTCCACGGACTTGGTGGCGTTGGCCGGCGCGGCTTGCGGGCTCGCCCCGGCTTCGGGACCGGCCGCTTGTTGCGGCGCAGCCTGCTCGGCTTCCTTTTTCCCGCATGCAGTCAGAGCGGCCACGGCAATGAGGGCTGCGGGCAAGAGTTTTCGAGTGATCGTCGGCATTGTTTGGTCTCGGACGGTCGGGGGGGCGGGTGACGTTGCCTGATCTTCCCTGATGCAGGATCGTGACGGAAGTCACGGGACGCCGACATTATAAGAACGGATTTCAGACTTGCACGGCAAATCACAGACAAAGTCGATTGCGGTGATGCCGCCCATTCGGGGACTTTCGCAATAGGCGGTGAGACGATCTGATGCCCTGATGAATGCGAATCAGTTCCAAGAGGGACGGCTTCAGTTCGCGGCTTAAGATATTGATTGTATGAGCTTTGATCGATCGGGCCGCCGAGCGAAACGCCACGTCGCAGCGGTCTTCAATGGGGCGCTGGGAGGCCGCGCCAAGTCCGCCATTCAGGAAATTCGGGGTTCAGGGTCGGGGGCGGCAGCCACAATTATTCAGCCCTCGGATCGATCGAACGGATGATTCTTTAACAAATTTTTGAACCTGCGGTGGCCTGTCGAGTGATGGCTGCCACGTGACAAATTGCCGACAGCGGGGGCGAACGCGCGACACTTGCTTGCAGGCTCGGCAACAGGTCATGACAATGTGCCAATGACTATTTCCGCTGAAAGATATCCGTTCCTGTCCAAGATTGGTTCGCCAGCAGAGCTCAAACTGCTGGCCGAATCCGATCTTCCGGTGGTGGCGCAGGAACTACGCGACTATCTGATTCAAGAGGTCGCGCAGGTGGGCGGGCACTTCGGTGCCGGCCTGGGCGTGGTCGAGCTGACCGTGGCATTGCATTATCTGTACGACACGCCCAGTGACCGTCTGGTTTGGGATGTCGGCCATCAGTGTTACCCACACAAGATTCTGACCGGTCGCCGCGATCACATTCGGACGATCAAGCAGAAGGGCGGTTTGGCGCCTTTCCCGCGCCGCGAAGAGAGCCCGTTTGACGCCTTTGGCGTGGGGCACTCCTCCACGTCGATTTCGGCTGCCCTCGGCATGGCTATTGCGAATGCCCGTGCCAACGATCCGCGGCGCGTGGTGGCCGTGATTGGCGACGGCGCGATGACGGCGGGTATGGCGTACGAAGCGCTGAATCACGCCGGCGGCATGGACCCGCACCCGGATATGCTGGTGATCCTGAACGACAATCGGATGTCGATTTCGGAAAACGTCGGCGGCCTGACCAAGATGCTGGGCCGGATGATGGCCAGCGACACCATGAACGCACTCCGCGAAGGGGGCAAGCGGCTGGTCGGTCGCGGCAATCCGCTCGCGCGGTTCCTGAAGCGTTGGGAGGAGCATGCCAAGGGGATGTTCGTGCCCTCAACGCTGTTTGAGGAAATGGGTTTTCACTACTCCGGTCCGATTGACGGCCATGATCTGCCGGCGTTGCTGCAGGTCTTGAAGACGCTGAAGACGCTGAAGGGCCCGCAGCTGCTGCACGTGATTACCACCAAGGGCAAGGGCTACGAACTGGCGGAGGAAGATCAGATCGGCTACCACGCCGTCACGCCGTTTGATCCGGCGGTTGGAATGAAGCAAAAGTCCGGTGGCGGCAAGCCGAGCTACACGCAAGTGTTTGGCGATTGGCTCTGCGATATGGCCGCAGCGGATTCGCGGCTCCTGGGCATTACGCCCGCGATGCGCGAGGGGTCGGGCTTGGTGCGGTTTTCAAAGGAGTTCCCCGAGCGCTACTTTGACGTTGCTATTGCCGAACAGCATGCGGTGACACTCGCGGCCGGCATGGCATGTGAGGGCGGCAAGCCCGTGGTCGCGATCTACTCAAGTTTTCTGCAGCGCGCCTATGATCAGCTGATCCACGACGTGGCGCTACAGAATCTCGACGTGCTGTTTGCGATCGATCGTGGTGGGGTTGTTGGCCCAGATGGCGCAACCCATGCCGGTAGCTTCGATTTGAGTTTTCTGCGCTGTATCCCGAACATGGTGATTATGGCGCCGGCAGACGAGAACGAATGCCGTCAGATGCTGAGTACCGGATTTCACTTCGCCGGTCCCGCGGCCGTGCGATATCCGCGTGGCGGTGGCACCGGCGTGGCGATCCAGTCCGAGCTCACGACCTTGCCGATTGGCAAGGCCGAAGTGCGTCGAAAAGGTCGCGGCCTGGCGTTGCTTGCCTTTGGTGCGTTGTTGCCGGTCGCGCAGGAAGTTGGCGACAAGCTGGGTGCGACCGTGGTCAACATGCGTTTCATCAAGCCGCTCGATGCCGAATTGATTCTGGAGGTCGCGCGGAGTCACGCCGGACTCGTCACGCTGGAAGATAACGCCATCATGGGCGGTGCTGGCAGTGCCGTGCTCGAGCTTTTGCAGGCGCACGGCCTGACCGTGCCGGTGCTGAACCTCGGTTTGCCAGACAGCTATCTGGAGCACATGTCGCGCGAGGACATGCTCGCGAGCGTGGGTCTGGATGGTCCTGGGGTGTTGGCGGCGATCCAGCAACGATTTGCCGCCGAGGGTGTGCGTCCGGTCGCCGCCTGAGACCAAAATCCGAGCCAAAAATCGGAAAATTTCACGGCAAGCGCTTGACACTCCGTAGGGGGCTCGTCAGAATGCGCGGCTCCGTGGAGGGATACCCAAGTGGCCAAAGGGGGCTGACTGTAAATCAGCTGTCGCACGACTTCGGTGGTTCGAATCCACCTCCCTCCACCAACAAAATTTGTATCAGTGTTTGGAAGGTGGATTCGAACCACCGGCAAACACATTCGGTTCGACCGGACTGCGTAGCAGGCCGGAACATCCGAAGGATGGCCCGGAGGGCGACAGGCAGAATGCCTGGAGTCATCCACCTCCCTCCACCAACAAAATTTGTATCAGTGTTTGGAAGGTGGATTCGAACCACCGGCAAACACATTCGGTTCGACCGGACTGCGTAGCAGGCCGGAACATCCGAAGGATGGCCCGGAGGGCGACAGGCAGAATGCCTGGAGTCATCCACCTCCCTCCACCAAGTTCGATATTGCCCAGTGTTGAATTTGCGTACTTAAGATTTTGCGGTAAGAAGCTTCAAAATCGCGGGAGTAGTTCAATGGTAGAACCTCAGCCTTCCAAGCTGATGGTGCGGGTTCGATTCCCGTCTCCCGCTCCATTGAGTAGCAGGGCCGAATAGTTGGGCAACAATTTAGAAGTCGCAGCATCAGCAGTCGGAAAGCAAAGCACTGAAGCCCTGGTTTAGCAGTCTCCAGTGCTTTGTTTTCGCAGGTTTCTGTGCTCACGTAGCTCAGTCGGTAGAGCACCTCCTTGGTAAGGAGGAGGTCGCTGGTTCGATTCCAGTCGTGAGCACCATTTTCTTACTTATCACCTTGAATATGTTCGGAGTCCGTCATGGCAAAGGGTAAATTCGAGCGCACCAAGCCGCACGTGAACGTCGGCACGATCGGTCACGTTGACCACGGCAAGACGACGCTGACGGCGGCGCTGACGAAGGTTGGCGCAGAGCGTTTCGGTGGCGAATTCAAGGCGTACGATCAGATCGACGCAGCGCCGGAAGAGAAGGCGCGCGGTATTACGATCTCGACGGCGCACGTTGAGTACGAAAGCCCGACGCGTCACTACGCGCACGTGGACTGCCCAGGCCACGCCGACTACGTGAAGAACATGATCACGGGTGCGGCGCAGATGGACGGCGCGATTCTGGTGTGCTCGGCTGCTGACGGCCCGATGCCGCAGACGCGTGAGCACATCCTGCTGGCTCGCCAGGTCGGTGTGCCGTACATCGTGGTGTTCATGAACAAGGCTGACATGGTCGACGACGCCGAGCTGCTCGAGCTGGTCGAAATGGAAGTCCGTGAACTGCTGTCGAAGTACAACTTCCCAGGCGACGACACCCCGATCATCAAGGGTTCGGCCCTGAAGGCGCTGGAAGGCGACCAGAGCGAAATCGGCGTGCCGGCGATCATCAAGCTGGTGGACGCGCTGGATACGTACATTCCGGAGCCGAAGCGTGACGTCGACAAGCCGTTCCTGATGCCGGTCGAAGACGTGTTCTCGATCTCGGGTCGCGGCACGGTGGTGACGGGTCGTATTGAGCGCGGCATCATCAAGGTGGGCGACGAAATCGAAATCGTCGGTATCCGTCCGACGCAGAAGACGACGGTCACGGGCGTGGAAATGTTCCGCAAGTTGCTCGACCAGGGTCAGGCAGGCGACAACGCCGGTCTGCTGCTGCGCGGCACGAAGCGTGATGACGTGGAGCGCGGCCAGGTGCTGTGCAAGCCAGGTTCGATCACGCCGCACACGGACTTCGAAGCCGAGATCTACGTGCTGTCGAAGGACGAGGGTGGCCGTCATACGCCGTTCTTCAAGGGCTACCGTCCGCAGTTCTACTTCCGTACGACAGACGTGACCGGTTCGTGCGAACTGCCGGAAGGCGTCGAGATGGTGATGCCGGGCGACAACATCAAGATCAAGGTGCAGCTGATTGTGCCGGTCGCGATGGACGAAGGCCTGCGCTTTGCGATCCGTGAAGGTGGCCGCACCGTCGGTGCCGGCGTCGTCGCCAAGATCATCAAGTAACAACGCGTCTACCCAGGCCTCTTGGCTTGGGTAGGCAAACAATCCACAATACGGATGGCGGGCACAGGCCCGCCGTCCGTGTCGGTTTAAGCCTTACGCCAGTAGCTCAATTGGCAGAGCAGCGGTCTCCAAAACCGCAGGTTGGGGGTTCGAGTCCCTCCTGGCGTGCCACCTTAAACCTTCACTGCGGGCGCAGTGCCATTATGAATGCAGTCGTTGAATCTAAAACATACTCCAACGTCGACAAGGCCAAACTTGGCTTATCGATTGCCATCGCAGTGGGCGCCTGTATCGCCTTCGCGCTGCTCTCGGATAAGTTCAATATCTGGTTGCGCTTGCTCGGCCTGATTGTCGGCTTCGCAGCGGCGGCGGCGGTGGTGTGGTTCTCGAACTTTGGTCCGGCGCTGCGCGAATACGTGATCGAGTCGCACTTCGAAATGCGGAAGGTCACCTGGCCGACCCGCAAGGAGAGCTGGCAGACCACGTGGATCGTCTTCGCCATGATCGCGATCATCGGCATCCTGCTGTTTTTATTTGACTCGCTGCTCAGCTGGGTGTTCCTCGACATCATTTACGGCGGCAGCCGCTGAGGAACAGTTATGGCCAAGCGTTGGTACGTCGTTCACGCCTACTCCGGCTTTGAAAACAAAGTCGCTCGCTCCTTGAAAGAGCGTATTGAGCGCGCCGGTATGCAGGAAAAGTTCGGCGAGGTTCTGGTGCCGAGCGAAGAAGTCGTGGAAATGCGCAGCGGCCAGAAGCGCAGGAGTGAGCGAAAGTTCTTTCCGGGTTATGTGCTGGTACAAATCGAAACGAACCTGGATGCCAAGGCCATTCGGATCGACGACGAATGCTGGCACTTGATCAAGGAAACCCCCAAGGTCATGGGCTTTATCGGCGGTACTGCCGAGCGGCCGTTGCCGATCAAGGACTCTGAGGCCGAGATCATTCTGCAGCGTGTTCAGGACGGCGCCGACAAGCCGCGTCCGAAGATTCTGTTCGAGCCGGGCGAACTGGTCCGCGTTACCGAAGGCCCATTCAACGATTTCAACGGCACGGTCGAAGAAGTCAATTACGAGAAGAGCCGTCTGCGCGTGGCCGTGTTGATCTTCGGTCGCTCGACACCGGTGGAGCTCGAGTTCGGTCAGGTCGAAAAAGCCTGAGGTCTGCGACGGGGGCAAACCCTGGCGCGGCGTTTGGTGCAAGTACTCTAAGCCGGGCCCGGCATACTGTCGGGCTCGGTTATTCCATTAGGCGCCTAGTGCGCCTATTGGTGCGACAGTTTTAACAGGTGGAAGGTCATTGACCTTCCTGTTCATCCCCAAGGGAGAAGTCCCGCAGCCGGCAACGGTGTGCAGACGCCATCACTCCAGGAGTCCTCAACATGGCAAAGAAGGTAGTTGGCTATATCAAGCTGCAGGTGAAAGCCGGGCAAGCCAATCCGAGCCCGCCGGTCGGTCCGGCGCTCGGTCAACGCGGTCTGAACATCATGGAATTCTGCAAGCAGTTCAATGCAGTGACGTCCAAGATGGAGCCAGGCATGCCGATTCCGGTGGTCATCACCGCGTATTCGGACCGTACGTTCACGTTCGTCACTAAGACGCCGCCGGCCACGATTCTGCTGAAGAAGGCCACCGGTATCCAGTCGGGCTCGAAGCGCCCGAATACGGAAAAAGTCGGCAAGGTGACGCGCAAGCAGCTGGAAGAGATCGCCAAGGCCAAAGAGCCGGATCTTACAGCAGCGTCGCTCGACGCCGCCGTCCGCACGATTGCGGGCAGCGCGCGCAGCATGGGTCTGGTGGTGGAGGGCTAAATCATGGCAACTTTGGGTAAGCGTTACCGTTCAATCGTCAACACCGTGGTGCCGGGCAAGGCCTACAACATTGACGAAGCAATCAAGATCATCAAGCAGAACGCCAAGGCCAAGTTCAACGAATCCGTTGACGTGGCGATTCGTCTCGGCATCGATGCGAAGAAGTCGGACCAGGGCGTGCGCGGCTCGACCGTGCTGCCAAACGGCACCGGCAAGACCGTCCGCGTGGCCGTGTTCTGCCCGGCTGGCGAAAAGGCTGAAGCTGCCAAGGCGGCTGGCGCTGACATCGTCGGTATGGACGATCTCGCCGAGAAGATGCAGGGCGGCGATCTGAACTACGGTGTGGTCATCGCAACGCCAGACGCCATGCGCGTCGTCGGTAAGCTCGGTCAGTTGCTCGGCCCGCGCGGCCTGATGCCGAACCCGAAGGTCGGCACCGTGACGGCTGATGTCGTCACCGCCGTGAAGAATGCCAAAGCAGGTCAGGTGCGTTATCGCAATGACAAGGCCGGCATCATTCACTGCACGATCGGCAAGGCCAACTTCGACGCTGAAGCGCTGAAGGGCAACCTGCACGCGCTGCTGAACGACGTGGTCAAGGCCAAGCCGCAGACGGCCAAAGGCCAGTATCTGGTCAAGATCTCGCTGTCCAGCACGATGGGCATTGGCGTGATCGTCGACCAGGCCACGCTGAGCCTCGCGAAGTAAGACCAATCACAAAGCCCGGATGCCAGCCTCGGCATCCGGCACATTTTTGAAGGCGGAGTCCCACATTGGGGCTCGGCCATCAAAGACCGCAGGTGTGGATCGAGCACGGCAGCGTCGGGCAGGGATGCTTGAAGTGGCACGGAATCGCCGCTGATCCGAACGCAGATCCACTTAATCGCACCTGCGTAGATGGTGCCGACATTCAGATTTTCTCTGGAACGGCCACCACCGGGACCATGTGGTCCCCGGCGTCAAAGGATGGACGCTGCTTCACCCCGCTCGCGGCAGGAGCCGCTTGCGGCAATCAATTGGAGGAGTGTAATGGCTCTCAATCTGGCTCAGAAGCAAGAAGTCGTAGCCGAATTGGCGGAAGTGGCTAAGAAAGCCCACTCCCTGGTCGCTGTTGAATACGCAGGCACCACCGTCTCCAGCATGACGGCGATGCGCAAGAAGGCCCGTGAATCGGGCGTGTTCCTGAAAGTCGTCAAGAACACGCTGGCTTCCCGTGCTGTCGTCGGTACCGAATACGAAGTCATCAAAGATGAACTCGCCGGTCCGCTGATGTATGCGTTTTCGATGGAAGAACCCGGCGCTGCCGGGCGTCTGATCAAGGAATTCGCCAAGGGGAATGACAAGCTCAAGGCAAAGGTCGTCGCCGTGGGCGGCAAGGCGTATCCAGCTTCGCACGTCGAAGTTCTGGCTTCCCTGCCGACGCGCGATCAGGCCCTGTCGATGCTGCTCAGCGTCCTCGTCGAACCGGCCACCCGCGTCGCGCGCGTTCTCAAGGCTTACGCCGAGAAGGACAACGCCCCAGCGGAAGCCGCCGTCGAAGCCCCGGCTGCCTGATCAATCGATCAACAAACCGATTCAGAAATATTTTCCAGAGGTAATTAGAAATGTCTCTTTCGAACGAACAAATCATCGAAGCCATCGCCGGCAAGACCCTGATGGAAGTCATGGACCTGGTCAAGGCCATGGAAGAAAAATTTGGCGTGTCCGCTGCCGCTCCGGTGGTGATGCAGGCCGGCCCGGCCGCCGCCGCCGCTGTGGTTGAAGAAAAGACCGAGTTCACCGTCGTCCTGAAGTCGGCCGGCGAGAAGAAGGTCGAAGTCATCAAGGCGGTCCGCGCGATCACCGGTCTCGGCCTCAAGGAAGCCAAGGACCTCGTCGAATCCGCCCCAGCCACGGTCAAAGACGCCGTGTCGAAGGCTGACTCGGAGAAGTTCAAGAAGGAACTCGAAGCTGCTGGCGCGACGGTCGAACTCAAGTAAGGCCGCATCGTTGGCTCGGGAATTTCTCGGGCTTCAGCAAGGCTGGGGACTTCGGTCCCCGGCCTTGTCGTGCTTCGTAGCGGGCGGCTGATCAGCCGCTCAGCCTGGGTCCAGGTTCCAGACCGCACAATGTCTGGTTCAGGTCCCGAAGTTCGATGTCGTATGCGCCAACCGGCGGATCCGAGATCGAATTTTCATCTGGTGCGGTGCAGCTGGCATCGCATCCAACAACCAAGGGTGGTAGCGCAACCATGACCTACTCGTTCACTGAAAAGAAGCGAATCCGCAAGGACTTTGGCAAACGGCCGACGGTGCTGGATGTGCCGTTCCTGCTCGCCATTCAAACCGACTCGTATCACGAGTTCCTGCAGACCGACACGCCCGCGAACAAGCGCGAGGCCAAAGGTCTGCATGCCGCGCTGAAATCGGTGTTCCCGATCAGCAGCTACTCCGGAAACGCCGCGCTCGAGTACGTCAGCTATCGCCTGGGTGACCCGCCGTTCGACGAAAAGGAATGCCGTTCGCGCGGCATGACCTTTGGTGCGCCGCTGCGCGTGCTGGTCCGTCTCGTGATTTACGATCGTGAGACGTCGGGTGCCAACAAGGCGGTCAAGCAGGTCAAGGAGCAGGAAGTCTACATGGGCGAAATTCCGCTCATGACCGACACTGGCACCTTCATCATCAACGGTACCGAGCGCGTCATCGTGTCGCAGCTGCACCGTTCGCCGGGCGTGTTCTTTGATCACGATCGCGGCAAGACGCACAGCTCGGGCAAGCTGCTCTACAGCGCCCGCGTGATTCCCTACCGCGGCTCCTGGCTCGACTTCGAATTCGATCCGAAGGACTGCCTGTTCACGCGTATCGACCGTCGCCGCAAGCTGCCGGTGACGATCCTGCTGCGCGCGCTCGGCTACAACAACGCCGAGATGTTGGACATGTTCTTCGAGAAGAACGAGTTCACGCTGAGCAAGCACGGCGGCGCCGAACTGCGCCTGATTCCGGAGCGCCTGCGCGGTGAAACCGCAGCGTTCGATATCCGCATCGGCGACGAATCCATCGTCGAAGCCGGCAAGCGTATTACCGCGCGTCACGTCCGTCAGCTGCAACAGGCCAAGATCAACGCTCTGGATGTGCCGGACGAGTATCTGCTCGGCCGCGTCCTGGCGCACGATGTCGTCGATTCGAAGTCCGGCGAAATGCTGGCGTTTGCAAACGACGAAATCGCTGCCGATCACCTGGTCAAGTTCCGCAAGGCGGGCATCGAGCGCATCAACACGCTGTTCGTCAACGACCTGGACCGCGGTCCGTATGTGTCGCAGACGCTGCGCATCGACCCGACGCGCACCCAGCTTGAGGCGCTCGTCGAAATCTACCGGATGATGCGTCCGGGCGAGCCGCCGACCAAGGAAGCCGCGCAGAACCTGTTCCAGAACCTGTTCTTCACGTTCGAGCGCTACGACCTCTCGACGGTCGGTCGCATGAAGTTCAACCGCCGCGTCGCCCGCAAGGAAGTGACTGGCAGCCACGTGATTTACGACGGCAAGTACTTCGGCGCCCGCACGGACGAAGAAGGCAAGCGCCTGTTCAAGGAATACGGCCCGGCGTTCTCGGACATCATCGACGCGCTGCGCGTGCTGATCGACATCCGTAACGGCCAAGGCATTGTGGACGACATCGATCACCTCGGTAACCGTCGCGTCCGCTCAGTGGGCGAAATGGCCGAGAACGTGTTCCGCGTGGGCTTGGTTCGCGTCGAGCGCGCCGTGAAGGAGCGCCTGTCGCTGGCCGAATCCGAAGGTTTGACCCCGCAGGAACTGATCAACGCCAAGCCCGTGGCCGCCGCGATCAAGGAGTTCTTTGGCTCCTCGCAGCTCAGCCAGTTCATGGACCAGAACAATCCGCTGTCAGAAGTCACCCACAAGCGTCGCGTGTCGGCACTTGGCCCGGGTGGTCTGACCCGCGAGCGCGCCGGCTTCGAAGTGCGCGACGTGCATCCGACCCACTACGGTCGCGTCTGCACGATCGAAACGCCTGAAGGTCCGAACATCGGTCTGATCAACTCGTTGGCGGTGTACGCACGCACCAACGGCTACGGCTTCCTCGAAACGCCGTTCCGCAAGGTGGTCGAAGGCAAGGTGACCGATCAAATCGACTTCATGTCGGCGATTGAAGAAAGCGGATTCGTGATTGCGCAGGCGAACTCGCCGCTGTCGAAGGATGGCGCGTTCACCGAAGCGTTCGTGTCCTGCCGCCGCCAAGGCGAATCGGAATTGCATCAGCCGGCCGACGTGCACTACATGGACGTCTCGCCAATGCAGACCGTGTCGGTCGCGGCCGCGCTCGTCCCGTTCCTGGAGCACGACGACGCCAACCGCGCGTTGATGGGCGCGAACATGCAACGTCAGGCCGTGCCGACACTGCGTGCGCAGACCCCAATGGTCGGCACCGGTATCGAGCGCGACGTGGCGCGCGACTCCGGCGTCATCGTCGCGGCCCGCCGCGGTGGTGTGATCGATCAGGTCGACGCCGCCCGTATCGTCGTCCGCGCCTTTGAGGCCGAGATCGGCGAGAACGACGCGGGTGTCGATATCTACTCGTTGGTCAAGTACACCCGCTCGAACCAGAATACCTGCTTGAATCAGCGTCCGCTGGTCAAGGTTGGTGATTTCGTCAGCAAGGGCGACGTGTTGGCCGACGGTCCGTCGACCGACATCGGTGAACTCGCACTCGGCCAGAACATGCTCGTCGCGTTCATGCCGTGGAACGGCTACAACTTCGAAGACTCGATCCTGCTCTCCGAGCGTGTGGTTCAGGAAGATCGTTACACGACGATCCACATCGAAGAACTGAGCTGCGTCGCGCGCGACACCAAGCTCGGTCCGGAAGAAATCACCGCCGACATCCCGAACGTTTCCGAACAAGCGCTGACGCGTCTCGACGAGTCGGGCGTGGTGTACATCGGCGCCGAAGTGAAGGCCGGCGACATCATGGTCGGTAAGGTCACGCCGAAGGGCGAGAGCCAGCTGACGCCAGAAGAGAAGTTGCTCCGCGCGATCTTCGGTGAAAAGGCGTCCGACGTGAAGGACAGCTCGCTGCGCGTGCCGCCAGGTATGGACGGCACCGTGATCGACGTGCAGGTCTTCACCCGCGACGGCATCGAGAAGGACAAGCGCGCCAAGCAGATCGAGGACATGGAAATCCGTCGCGTCAAGAAAGACTTCGACGATCAGTTCCGCATCCTCGAAGCCGCGATCTATGCGCGTCTCCGCATGCAGATCACCGGTCGCATCGCGAACGGCGGTCCGGGCAACATCAAGAAGGGCGCCGAGATCACGGCCGACTACTTGGACAGCCTGAAAAAGGATGAGTGGTTCCAGGTCCGCATGAAGGACGAGGACGCCGCCGAATTCATCGAGAAGGCGCAGGACCAGGTTGCACGTCATCGCGCCGAGTTCGACAAGCGCTTCCAGGAGAAGAAGGGCAAGATCACCGCTGGTGATGACCTCGCTCCGGGCGTGCTGAAAATGGTCAAGGTCTACTTGGCCGTGAAGCGTCGTATTCAGCCAGGTGACAAGATGGCCGGCCGCCACGGTAACAAGGGTGTGGTCTCGACGATCGTGCCGGTGGAAGACATGCCATTCATGGTGGACGGCCGTCCGGTCGACATCGTGCTGAACCCGCTCGGCGTGCCGTCGCGTATGAACATCGGTCAGATCCTGGAAACGCATCTTGGCTGGGCCGCGAAGGGCCTGGGCGAAAAGATCCGCCGCATGCTGGAAGCGAACGAAAAGGTCGCCAAGCTGCGCGAGTTCCTCGACCAGATCTACAACCATGACCAGAAGACGTTTGGCGATCGCGAACACCTTGCGGAGTTCAGCGACGACGAACTACTGGGCCTGGCGCGCAAGTTGACCGAAGGTGTGCCGATGGCAACGCCGGTGTTCGACGGCGCGCACGAAGCCGAAATCAAGACCATGCTCCGCTTGGCGGATCTGCCGGAATCCGGTCAGACCACGCTGTACGACGGGCGCACGGGCGAGGCCTTCGACCGCAAGGTCACGGTCGGCTACATGTACATGCTGAAGCTGAACCACTTGGTCGACGACAAAATGCATGCGCGCTCCACGGGTCCCTACTCGTTGGTCACGCAGCAACCGCTCGGCGGCAAAGCCCAGTTCGGTGGTCAGCGCTTCGGCGAAATGGAAGTCTGGGCACTCGAAGCCTACGGCGCCGCTTACACCCTGCAGGAAATGCTGACGGTGAAGTCGGACGACGTCGGCGGGCGCAACCAGATGTACAAGAACATCGTCGACGGCAATCACGAAATGGCCGCCGGCATGCCGGAATCCTTCAACGTTCTCGTGAAGGAAATCCGCTCGCTCGGCATCAACATCGAGCTGGAAGGCCAGTAATCGGAATCGGAGTCGAATGACATGAAAGATCTCTTGAACCTGTTCAACCAGCAGCGCCAGTCGCTGGATTTCGATTCGATCCGTATTGGACTCGCTTCGCCCGACCTGATTCGTTCGTGGTCGTTTGGTGAAGTGAAGAAGCCGGAAACGATCAACTACCGTACCTTCAAGCCGGAGCGTGATGGCCTGTTCTGCGCCGCCATCTTCGGGCCGATCAAGGACTACGAATGCCTGTGCGGCAAGTACAAGCGCATGAAGCATCGTGGCGTGGTCTGCGAAAAGTGCGGCACCGAAGTCACGCTTGCCAAGGTGCGGCGCGAGCGCATGGGCCACATTGAGCTGGCCAGCCCGGTCGCGCACATCTGGTTCCTGAAGTCGCTGCCATCGCGCATCGGCCTCATGCTCGACATGACGCTGCGTGACATCGAACGCATCCTGTACTTCGAAGCCTATGTCGTCATTGACCCGGGTCTGACCCCGCTTGATCGCGGCCAGATCCTCGGCGAAGAACAGTATCTGCAAGCGGTGGAAGAGCATGGCGATGAATTCGATGCCCGCATGGGTGCCGAAGCCGTGCACGAACTGCTGCGCACGATCGACCTGAACGCCGAACTCGTGAAGCTCCGCGAAGAGATGGGCAGCACCAGCTCGGAAACGAAGCTGAAGCGCCTGTCGAAGCGCATCAAGTTGATGGAGAGCTTCCTGGAATCGGGCAACCGTCCGGAATGGATGGTCATGACCGTGCTGCCCGTGCTGCCGCCGGATCTGCGTCCGCTGGTGCCGCTCGATGGCGGCCGCTTTGCGACGTCCGATCTTAACGATCTGTACCGCCGCGTGATCAACCGCAACAACCGCTTGAAGCGCCTGTTGGAGCTCAATGCTCCGGACATCATCGTGCGCAACGAAAAGCGCATGTTGCAAGAATCGGTGGACGCGCTGATGGACAACGGCCGCCGTGGCCGCGCCATCACCGGCACCAACAAGCGCCCGCTGAAGTCCTTGGCCGACATGATCAAGGGCAAGCAGGGTCGCTTCCGTCAGAACCTGCTCGGCAAGCGCGTCGACTACTCGGGCCGTTCGGTCATCGTGGTCGGTCCGACGCTGAAGCTGCATGAGTGCGGTCTGCCAAAGAAAATGGCGCTCGAACTGTTCAAGCCGTTCATCTTCTCGAAGCTGCAGCGCCGTGGTCTCGCCACGACGATCAAGGCCGCCAAGAAGCTCGTTGAGCGCGAATCGGCCGAAGTCTGGGACATTCTGGAAGAAGTCATCCGCGAACATCCGGTGCTCTTGAACCGCGCCCCGACGCTGCACCGTCTCGGCATTCAGGCGTTTGAGCCCGTACTGATCGAAGGCAAGGCGATCCAGCTGCATCCGCTCGTCTGTACGGCGTTCAACGCCGACTTCGACGGTGACCAGATGGCCGTGCACGTGCCGCTGTCGATCGAAGCGCAGCTCGAAGCCCGCGCGTTGATGATGTCGTCGAACAACATTCTGTCGCCGGCCAACGGTGATCCGATCATTGTGCCGACGCAGGACGTCGTGTTGGGCCTCTACTACATGACCCGCGAATTGGTGAACGCCAAGGGCGAGGGCATGGTGTTCGCGAACATCGCCGAAGTGAAGCGCGCCTACGACAACCGCGCCGTCGCGTTGCATGCGAAGGTCAAGGTCCGCCTGACCGAAACCGTGATCGACGCCGAAAAGAAGCGCACGCAGAAGACGTCGATCGTGGACACCACGATTGGTCGCTCGCTGCTCGCCGAAATTCTGCCGGCTGGTCTGCCGTTCGCTCTGGTCAACCAGGATCTGACGAAGAAGAACATCTCGCGCCTGATCAACGCCTGCTACCGCTCGCTGGGTCTGAAGGACACCGTCGTGTTCGCCGACCAACTGATGTACACGGGCTTTGCCTACGCCACCCGCGCGGGCGTGTCGATCGGTATCGACGACATGACGATCCCGGGTGAGAAGGCCGCAATTTTGGCGGCAGCCGAGAAGGAACAGATCGAAATCCAGGAGCAGTTCGCGTCTGGTCTCGTGACGTCTGGCGAGCGCTACAACAAGGTCGTCGACATCTGGTCGCGTACGAACGAACAAGTCGCTCAGGCGATGATGAAGGGTATTGGTACCGACAAGGTCGCCAATGCCAAGGGTGACATCGTCGAACAGAAGTCGATGAACTCGATCTACATCATGGCCGACTCGGGCGCCCGCGGTTCCGCAGCCCAGATTCGTCAGCTCGCTGGTATGCGCGGCCTGATGGCGCGTCCGGACGGCTCCATCATCGAAACGCCGATTAAGGCGAACTTCCGTGAAGGCCTCGACGTCCTCCAGTACTTCATCTCGACCCACGGTGCGCGTAAGGGCTTGGCCGATACCGCCTTGAAGACCGCGAACTCGGGTTACCTGACCCGTCGTCTGGTCGACGTTGCGCAGGACATGGTGGTGACCGAGCTCGACTGCGGCACGATCGGTGGTCTGACGATGACGGCGATTGTCGAAGGTGGCGACGTGGTCGAAGCGCTGCGTGACCGCGTGCTCGGTCGTGTGGTCGCTGAGGATATCTACCTCGGCAGCGACGACAGCAAGCCGTTCATCGCTCGCAACACGCTGCTCGATGAAAAGCTGGTGGACGAACTCGAAGCCGCTGGTGTGCAGACCGTCCAGGTCCGCTCCGCGATCAGCTGCGAAGCTCGCTTCGGTGTCTGCGCCCGTTGCTATGGTCGCGACCTCGCTCGCGGTCACCTGGTCAACAACGGCGAAGCGGTCGGCGTCATTGCCGCGCAGTCGATCGGTGAGCCGGGTACCCAGCTGACCATGCGTACGTTCCACATCGGTGGCGCGGCCTCTCGTGCTGCGGCGGTCGACAACGTGCAGGCCAAGACTGCGGGTTCGCTCCGCTTCAGCAACATGAAGACGGTTGTGCACGCCCAAGGCCATTTGGTCGCCGTGTCCCGCTCCGGCGAACTGTCGGTGATCGATGCTCATGGTCGTGAGCGCGAACGTTATCGCGTGCCATACGGTGCAACGATTTCGGTCAAGGAAGGCGAACCGGTTAAGGCGGGTCAGACCGTCGCGAACTGGGATCCGCATACCCATCCGATCGTGTCCGAAGTTGCCGGTGTGATCCGATTTAACGACTTCATCGACGGCATCACCGTGCAAGAACAGGTCGACGACCTGACGGGTTTGCAGTCGGCCGTCGTGACCGATCCGAAGCGTCGTGGTCCGCAGGCCAAGGATCTGCGCCCAACCGTCCGCATTGAAGACAAGAAGGGCAAGGAACTGAAGCTGCCAGGCACCGACGTGCCGGCGCAGTACTTCCTGCCGCCAGGTGCCATTATCTCGCTGCAGGCCGGTGCGACGGTCGGCGTGGGTGACGTGGTGGCCCGTATCCCGCAGGAAACGTCCAAGACCCGCGACATCACCGGTGGTCTGCCGCGCGTTGCCGACTTGTTCGAAGCGCGCAAGCCGAAGGAACCAGCCATCCTGGCCGAAGTCACCGGCGTGGTCAGTTTCGGCAAGGACACGAAGGGTAAGCAGCGCCTGGTCATCACGGACAAGGACGGCACCGCCTACGAGGAACTGATTCCGAAGTGGCGTCAGGTCATCGTGTTCGAAGGTGAACACGTGACGAAGGGCGAAACCGTCGTGGACGGTGAGCCGAACCCACACGACATCCTGCGTCTCCTGGGTGTGGAGCCTCTGGCTTCGTACCTGACCAAGGAAATCCAGGACGTGTATCGCCTGCAGGGCGTGAAGATCAATGACAAGCACATTGAAGTGATCGTCCGGCAGATGCTGCGCAAGATCGAGGTCACCGATGGCGGTGACACCCGTTACCTGCGTGGCGAACAGATCGACCGCGTGCGCGTGATCGAGGAGAACAACCGGGCCCGGAACCGTAACGAGCGTACGGCCACCTTCGACCCGATCCTGCTCGGCATCACCAAGGCTTCGCTGGCAACCGAATCGTTCATCTCGGCCGCCTCGTTCCAGGAAACGACACGTGTGTTGACAGAAGCGTCGGTCCGCGGTACCCGCGACACCTTGCGCGGTCTGAAAGAAAACGTTATTGTTGGTCGTCTAATTCCGGCCGGTACAGGCTTGGCGTATCACGCGAAACGGCGTGCAGCCAATGCCGGTTTAACTGAAGCCGAGATGAATTCGTTTGGTGGTGGTGGCGGGGTGACCTTTGCTGAACCACTGGCCGACGATTCTGGTGTAGATGACGCCTAAGTAGGCGTTTTTAAATCGAAATGAGGCTTAGGATGAGCCTCGTTTTCGGGTGCATGGATGCAGCGCAGTGTGCGTTGACGGAATCGTTGCGCGCCTGCTACAGTCTCAAAGCTGACAGGCCAGCTAGTGCTGGCCTGTCATTTCGTTTCTCAGGACTCTTTGAAAATATGTCGACGATCAATCAGCTGGTGCGCCGCGCGCGCAGCCCGAAGACCTACAAGAGTGCCTCTCCGGCGCTCGCGAAGTGCCCGCAACGCCGTGGTGTTTGCACGCGCGTGTACACGACCACCCCGAAGAAGCCGAACTCGGCCCTTCGTAAGGTTGCCAAGGTCCGTTTGACCAATGGCTTCGAGGTGATCAGCTATATCGGCGGCGAAGGTCACAATCTCCAGGAACACTCTGTGGTGCTCATCCGCGGCGGTCGCGTTAAAGACCTGCCGGGCGTGCGCTATCACACGGTGCGTGGCTCGTTGGACGCCTCTGGCGTTGCCAAGCGCCGCCAAAGTCGTTCCAAGTACGGCGCCAAGCGCCCGAAAAGCTAATTCTCTGAATCAAGGCATTCGCTATGTCGCGTAAAGGCTCTACTCCACAACGCGCTGTCATTGCTGACCCCAAGCATGGCAGTGAAATGATCGCTCGCTTCATCAATATGGTGATGAAGAGCGGTAAGAAATCGGTCGCCGAAGGCATCGTCTACGGTGCGCTCGACGTGATCGGCGAAAAGAACGCCGATTCGATCAACCTGGTCGAGAAGGCCCTGAACAACGTCGCTCCGGCAGTCGAGGTCAAGTCTCGTCGCGTCGGTGGTGCCACGTATCAGGTGCCGGTCGAAGTCCGCCCAGCCCGTCGTCTGGCACTTGCCATGCGCTGGACGATCGAAGCTGCGCGCAAGCGCGGTGAGACCTCCATGCCGCGCAAGCTCGCTGGCGAGCTGATCGACGCTGCCGAAAACCGCGGTGGCGCGGTCAAGAAGCGCGAAGAAACCCACCGTATGGCCGACGCCAATAAGGCGTTTGCGCATTACCGTTGGTAAGCGAGAGAGATCATGGCACGCACTACGCCTATCGAGCGCTATCGCAACTTCGGCATCATGGCCCACATCGATGCCGGCAAGACCACGACCACCGAACGCATCCTCTTCTACACGGGTGTCAATCACAAGATTGGCGAAGTGCATGAAGGCGCTGCGACCATGGACTGGATGGAACAGGAACAAGAGCGCGGCATCACGATTACGTCGGCCGCGACGACCTGCTTCTGGAAAGGCATGGATCTGTCGTTCCCTGAGCACCGCTTCAACATCATCGACACGCCTGGCCACGTCGACTTCACCATCGAAGTCGAGCGCTCGCTGCGCGTGCTCGACGGCGCGGTGTTCGTGTTGTGCGCCGTTGGCGGCGTGCAGCCGCAGTCGGAAACGGTTTGGCGTCAGGCCAACAAGTATGGCGTGCCGCGTATCGCGTTCGTCAACAAGATGGACCGCGCCGGCGCCGACTTCGACAAAGTCGTCGGTCAGCTGAAGTCCCGTCTGAACGCCAACCCGGTGCCGATGCAGGTTCCGATTGGCGCCGAAGAACACTTCGAAGGCGTCGTTGACCTGGTCAAGATGAAGGCCATTCAATGGGACATGTCCTCGCAGGGCATGAAGTTTGAGTACGTCGACATTCCCGAGCGCCTCATCGAGAAGTGCAAGAAGGCGCGCGAGTTCATGGTGGAAGCGGCGGCTGAGACCTCCGAAGAACTGATGAACAAGTACCTCGAGCAGGGTGAACTGTCGGAAGAAGAAGTGTTGGCCGGTATCCGTAACGGTACGGTGTCGAACGCACTGATTCCGGTGTTCTGCGGCTCGGCGTTCAAGAACAAGGGCGTGCAGGCCATGTTGGATGCGGTCGTCCGCTTCCTGCCGTCGCCGGCCGACCGTCCGCCGGTCAAGGGCACCGACGAAGACGAAAAGGAAGCCACCCGCAAGGCTGGCGACACCGAGCCGTTCTCGTCGCTCGCGTTCAAGATCATGACCGACCCGTTCGTGGGTTCGCTGACGTTCTTCCGTGTCTACTCCGGCACGCTGAACTCGGGTGACACCGTGTTCAACCCGGTCAAGAGCAAGAAGGAACGTATCGGCCGTCTGCTGCAAATGCACGCTGCCGAGCGCTCCGAAATCAAGGAAGTGCGCGCGGGTGACATCGCGGCTGCCGTCGGTCTGAAGGACGTCACCACCGGTGACACCCTCTGCGACGCTGGCAACGTGATCACGCTTGAGCGCATGGTGTTCCCGGAGCCGGTGATCGCCATGGCGATCGAACCGAAGACGAAGGCTGACCAGGAAAAGATGGGCATCGCGCTGTCGCGTCTCGCGCAGGAAGATCCGTCGTTCCGTGTCCGCACTGACGAAGAGTCGGGCCAGACCATCATCGCCGGCATGGGCGAGCTGCATCTGGAAATCATCGTCGACCGCATGAAGCGCGAGTTCAACGTCGAAGCGAACGTGGGTAAGCCGCAGGTGGCCTACCGCGAAGCGATTCGCAAGAGCGTCCGCGTCGAAGGCAAGTTCGTGCGCCAGTCCGGTGGTCGTGGTCAGTACGGTCACGTCTGGATCGAAATGGAGCCGCTGGAACGTGGTTCGGGCTACATCTTCGAAAACGGCGTCGTTGGCGGCGTGATTCCGAAGGAATACATCCCGGCCGTCGACAAGGGCATCCAGGAACAGGTCAAGAACGGCGTGCTCGCCGGCTTCCCGGTCGTGGACGTCAAGGTTCGCCTGGTCGATGGTTCGTACCATGATGTCGACTCCAACGAAATGGCGTTCAAGATCGCCGGTTCGATGGCGTTCAAGGAAGGCTTCCACAAAGCCAACCCGGCGCTGCTGGAGCCGATCATGAAGGTCGAAGTGGTGACGCCAGAAGACTACATGGGCGACATCATGGGCGACCTGAGCCGTCGTCGCGGTCTGCTGCAAGGTTCGGACGATTCGCCATCGGGCAAGCTGATTAACGCGCTGGTCCCGCTCGGTGAGATGTTCGGCTACGCCACGAACCTGCGCTCGATGTCGCAGGGTCGCGCGACCTTCACGATGGAATTCGATCATTACACGGAAGCGCCGAACAACATCGCTGAATCCGTGATCAAGAAAGCTTCCTAATCCAACAGCATTTTTTTGAGGTTTTGCAGTCATGGCAAAAGGTAAATTTGAGCGCACCAAGCCGCACGTAAACGTCGGCACGATCGGTCACGTTGACCACGGCAAGACGACGCTGACGGCGGCGCTGACGAAGGTTGGCGCAGAGCGTTTCGGTGGCGAATTCAAGGCGTACGATCAGATCGACGCAGCGCCGGAAGAGAAGGCGCGCGGTATTACGATTTCGACGGCGCACGTTGAGTACGAAAGCCCGACGCGTCACTACGCGCACGTGGACTGCCCGGGCCACGCCGACTACGTGAAGAACATGATCACGGGTGCGGCGCAGATGGACGGCGCGATTCTGGTGTGCTCGGCCGCTGACGGCCCGATGCCGCAGACGCGTGAGCACATCCTGCTGGCTCGCCAGGTCGGTGTGCCGTACATCGTGGTGTTCATGAACAAGGCTGACATGGTCGACGACGCCGAGCTGCTCGAGCTGGTCGAAATGGAAGTCCGTGAACTGCTGTCGAAGTACAACTTCCCAGGCGACGACACCCCGATCATCAAGGGTTCGGCCCTGAAGGCGCTGGAAGGCGACCAGAGCGAAATCGGCGTGCCGGCGATCATCAAGCTGGTGGACGCGCTGGATACGTACATTCCGGAGCCGAAGCGTGACGTCGACAAGCCGTTCCTGATGCCGGTCGAAGACGTGTTCTCGATCTCGGGTCGCGGCACGGTGGTGACGGGTCGTATTGAGCGCGGCATCATCAAGGTGGGCGACGAAATCGAAATCGTCGGTATCCGTCCGACGCAGAAGACGACGGTCACGGGCGTGGAAATGTTCCGCAAGTTGCTCGACCAGGGTCAGGCAGGCGACAACGCCGGTCTGCTGCTGCGCGGCACGAAGCGTGATGACGTGGAGCGCGGCCAGGTGCTGTGCAAGCCAGGTTCGATCACGCCGCACACGGACTTCGAAGCCGAGATCTACGTGCTGTCGAAGGACGAGGGTGGCCGTCATACGCCGTTCTTCAAGGGCTACCGTCCGCAGTTCTACTTCCGTACGACAGACGTGACCGGTTCGTGCGAACTGCCGGAAGGCGTCGAGATGGTGATGCCGGGCGACAACATCAAGATCAAGGTGCAGCTGATTGTGCCGGTCGCGATGGACGAAGG
Organism: Ahniella affigens; assembly: GCF_003015185.1. Lineage (GTDB taxonomy): Bacteria > Pseudomonadota > Gammaproteobacteria > Xanthomonadales > Ahniellaceae > Ahniella > Ahniella affigens. The sequence continues at coordinate 4,179,551 of NZ_CP027860.1, read as the reverse complement.
CCTGCGCTTTGCGATCCGTGAAGGTGGCCGCACCGTCGGTGCCGGCGTCGTCGCCAAGATCATCAAGTAATAAACATTAACGAGCGACACGGGGTGTGCGCGCCCCGTGTTCCGAACCAAGGAATTGGCACATGGCAGACCAGAAAATTCGTATTCGTCTGAAAGCTTACGATCATCGCCTGATCGATAAGTCCGCCAGCGAAATCGTCGAAACCGCGAAGCGTACCGGCGCGCAAGTGCACGGTCCGATTCCGCTTCCGACCAAGATCGAGCGCTACACCATTCTGGTGTCGCCGCATGCCGATAAGGACGCACGTGATCAGTACGAGACCCGTACCCACAAACGCGTTCTCGATATCGTTGACCCCAACGACAAGACCGTAGATGCGCTGATGAAACTTGATCTCGCCGCTGGCGTGGATGTCCAGATCAAGTTGTATTAAAGCGCCGTAACAGGACAGAAAAATGAGTATCGGACTAGTTGGCCGCAAATGCGGCATGACACGCGTCTTCACCGACGCGGGTGAGTCGGTCCCGGTGACGCTGATTGAAGCCTCGCCGAACCGCGTGACCCAAGTGAAGACCAAAGAAACGGACGGCTACACCGCCATCCAAGTGACGGCGGGCAAAAAGCGCGCCTCGCTGATCGACAAACCGACCGCTGGCCACTACGCGAAAGCGCAGGTCGAGGCGGGTCGCGGCCTGTGGGAGTTCCGCGTCGCTGACGCAGAGATCTCGAAGTACGCGGTGGGCAACGAGATCAAGGTCGACGAGCTGTTTGCCGTCGGTCAGATGGTCGATGTCGCTGGCGTCACCAAGGGTAAGGGCTTCCAGGGCACGATCAAGCGCCACCACTTCACCATGGGTGATGCCACCCACGGTAACTCGCTGTCGCATCGCTCGCCGGGTTCCATCGGCCAGCGTCAGACGCCGGGTCGCGTGTTTCCCGGCAAGAAGATGTCGGGTCACATGGGTGCGGTGAATCAGACCGCAGTCAACCTGACGGTCGTGCGCATTGACGCCGAACGTGGGCTGATCGCGATCAAGGGAGCAGTGCCGGGCGCCAAGAATGGCGACGTCGTTGTTCGCCCAGCAGCCAAGGCGAAGTAAGGAGTGGCCATGCAAATCAATACGCTTGATAGCAAGAAGCCGGTGACTCTGAATGACGCCATCTTTGGCCGTGAGTTCACCGAAGATCTGGTGCACCAGGTGGTAACCGCCTACCGCAATGCCGGTCGCGCGGGTACCAAGGCCCAGAAATCGCGTTCCGACTTGTCCGGTACGACCAAGAAGTTCAAGAAGCAGAAGGGTGGCGGCGCCCGTCACGGTGACTACCGCGCCCCGATCTTCGTCGGTGGTGGTCGTGCGTTCGCAGCCCGTCCGCGGAGCTTTGAGCAAAAGGTCAACCGCAAGATGTATCGCGCTGCAGTCGCGACGATCCTGGCCGAGCTGAACCGTCAAGAGCGCCTCAAAGTCGTCGACGCGTTCGATGTCGAGGCTGCCAAGACCAAGCTGCTCGCCGCCAAGTTGGCCGGCTACGGCCTGGGTCGCACGCTGATCGTGACCGACACCGGTACCGAAGCGCTGTTCCTGGCTGCGCGCAACCTGCCGCACGTGGCCGTGCTCGACACTGCCAGCGTGAATCCGGTCGATCTGATCCGCGCCGAGCATGTCGTGGTCACGGTTGACGCCCTGAAGAAAATTGAGGAGTGGCTGGCATGAGTAACGAACGCCTGCTGCAAGTGCTCCGCACGCCGCTGATCTCTGAAAAGACAGCGCGCCTGCAGGAAGCAGCCAACCAGTATGTCTTCGAAGTCGCCCAGACGGCGACCAAGACGGACGTCAAGAAAGCGGTTGAAGAACTGTTCAAGGTCACTGTGACGGCGGTCAACGTCGTCAACGTCAAGGGCAAGAACAAGATGTTCCGCAATCGTTCCGGTCAGCGCGCCGGCCTGCGCAAGGCGTACATCAGCCTTGCCGACGGCCAGTCGATCGACGTCATTGCCAAGCCCTGAGGTCCACACACATGGCACTGATTACATTTAAGCCAACCTCTGCCGGTCGCCGCTCAATGGTGGCCGTCAAGACCCCAGGCTTGCACAAGGGCGGTCCGCTCGCGGCTCTGACCGAGTCGCAGAACAAGACCGGTGGTCGTAACCATTACGGCCGCATCACCACCCGTCACAAGGGCGGTGGTCACAAGCAGAACTATCGCGTCGTCGATTTCAAGCGTGACAAGGAAGGCATTCCGGCGCGCGTGGAACGGATCGAATACGATCCGAACCGCACGGCTCACATTGCTCTGCTGTGCTACGTCGACGGGGAACGTCGCTACATCATCTCGCCGAAGGGCATCAAGGTGGGTGATCAGCTGATCGCCGGCAAGGATGCGCCGATCAAGGTCGGTAACTCGCTGCCGCTCCGGAACATCCCGGTCGGTACGCAGGTGCACTGCATTGAACTGCGCCCGGGCAAGGGTGCGCAGCTGGCCCGCTCGGCCGGTGCGTCCGTCCAGCTCGTCGCTCGCGAAATGGGTTACGCCACGCTGCGTCTTCGCTCCGGCGAAATGCGCAAGGTGCCAGTTGATTGCCGCGCCACCATCGGTGAAGTCGGCAACGACGAGCACAACCTGCGCAAGATCGGTAAGGCCGGTGCCCAGCGCTGGCGTGGTATTCGCCCGACCGTTCGCGGTGCGGCGATGAACCCGGTTGACCATCCGCACGGTGGTGGTGAAGCACGCGCAGGCCAGGGTAACCCGCATCCGGTGTCCCCATGGGGCATGCCGACCAAGGGTTACAAGACCCGTAAGAACAAGCGCACTGAGCGCTTCATTGTCCGCGATCGTAGGGGTTAATCGACCATGGCACGTTCACTGAAGAAAGGTCCCTTCATCGACCTGCACCTGCTGAAGAAAGTCGAGGCCACTGCGGCCGCGAACAGCAAGCGCCCGATCAAGACCTGGTCGCGTCGCTCGATGATCATTCCGGAAATGGTCGGTATGACCATTGCCGTCCACAACGGCAAGGCGCACGTCCCGGTGCTGGTCAACGAGAACATGGTTGGCCACAAGCTCGGCGAGTTTGCGGTGACCCGTACGTTCAAAGCACACGGCGGCGATAAGAAAGCCGCTGGCAAGTAAGGAGAACCGCGATGGAAGCGAAAGCTGTACTGCGCACCGCGCGCATCTCGCCGCAAAAGGTCCGCCTGGTGGCGGATCTTGTTCGCGGCTTGCCGGTGGCACGCGCTGAAAGCGTGCTGAAGTTTCACAACAAGAAAGCTGCAGGCATCGTGTTCAAGGTGCTGCACTCTGCGATCGCGAATGCGGAAAACAACCAGGGTGCGGACATCGACGAACTGAGCGTCACCAAGATCTTCGTTGACGAAGGTCCGGTGTTGAAACGCCTGTACGCCCGTGCCAAGGGCCGCGCGTCGCGCATCCTGAAGCGCACCAGCCACATCACTGTGGTCGTCGGTACCAAGAGCTAAGCGAGGCATACGATGGGTCATAAAGTTCATCCAACCGGCATTCGCTTGGGCATCTCCAAAGACTGGACGTCCAAGTGGTTTGCAAACAAGCGCGAGTACGCGCAGTACCTGGCCGCCGACCTCAAGGTCCGCGAACTGCTGCGCGAAAAGCTGGCTCAGGCCGGCATCTCGCGCATTCACATCGAACGTCCGGCCAAGACCGCCCGCGTGACGATCCACACCGCCCGTCCGGGCGTGGTGATCGGCAAGAAGGGTGAGGACATCGAGAAGCTGCGCAAGGAAATCTCGGAGCTGATGGGCGTTCCGACGCACATCAATGTGACCGAAGTCCGTAAGCCGGAACTCGATGCCCAACTCGTTGCCGAGTCGATCGCTCAGCAGCTGGAACGCCGCATCATGTTCCGCCGCGCCATGAAGCGCTCGGTGGGCAACGCCATGCGCCTCGGCGCCCTCGGCATCAAGGTGAACGTCGCCGGTCGTCTGAACGGTGCCGAAATCGCCCGTACCGAGTGGTACCGCGAGGGTCGCGTGCCGCTGCACACGCTGCGCGCCGACATCGACTACGGGTATGCGACTGCCAAGACCACCTACGGGATCATTGGCATCAAAACCTGGATCTACAAGGGCGACATCTTCGACCTGCACGCCGCTGCTGCGGAAGCTGCACGGGCCGAAGCCGCCGAACCGCAGACCCGCGGCCGTGGTGATCGGGATCGTGATCGTGGAGATCGCGGCGATCGTGGCGACCGTTCGGGCAAGGGAGCCTAAGCCATGTTGCAACCTTCACGTACCAAATACCGTAAGGTCCACAAGAGCCGCAACCGCGGTCTCAGCCAAGTGGGCGCCAATGTCAGTTTTGGTGAATACGGGCTGAAGGCCACCACCCACGGCCACATTACCGCTCGCCAAATCGAGGCGGCTCGTCGTACTATCTCCCGCTTCGTCAAGCGCGGCGGCAAGCTCTGGATCCGAGTGTTTCCGGATAAGCCGATTACCCGCAAGCCCATTGAAGTTCGTATGGGTAGCGGTAAGGGTAACGTCGAGTTCTGGGTGGCAGTGATCGCCCCGGGTCGCGTCCTGTACGAAATGGAAGGTGTGCCGGAAGCGACGGCGCGTGAGGCATTCCGCCTCGCCGCGGCGAAGCTGTCGGTCCGTACCACGTTTGTGACTCGCCAGGTGCGCTAATGGAAACCAAAGAACTAAAAACCAAGAGTGCCCAGGAGCTCAGCGCCCACATCGCTGAGCTGCGTCAGGAGCAGTTTAACCTGCGCATGCAGCGTGGCAGCGGTCAGCTGACGCAAACGCACCAGATCAAGCGGGTCCGCAAGGACGTCGCCCGGGCCAAAACCGTGCTCGGTCAGAAGAAGTAAGGACAGCGTCATGAGCGAAAATCAAAAAGAGACGCGCACGATCCAGGGTCGCGTTGTCAGCAACAAGATGCAGAAGACGGTCACCGTCCTGCTCGAGCGTCAGGCCGCCCACGACCTGTACGGCAAGATCCTGCGTCGTTCCACCAAGGTGCACGCGCACGACGAGAACAACGAGTGCCAGGAAGGCGATCTCGTGCGGCTCGCTGAATGCGCGCCGCTGTCCAAGACCAAAAACTGGCGCGTCGTCGAAATCGTCGCGCGAGCCGGCTAAGGGAGAATTGCCATGATTCAAATGCAATCCCACCTGGCCGCCGCCGATAATTCGGGCGCCAAAGAACTGATGTGCATCAAGGTGCTGGGCGGCTCCAAGCGTCGCTACGCCGGCATCGGCGACATCATCAAGGTCTCGATCAAAGACGCTATCCCGCGTGGCAAAGTCAAGAAGGGCGAAGTCTACGACGCCGTGGTCGTGCGTACCCGCAAGGGTGTGCGCCGTCCCGACGGTTCGCTGATCCGCTTCGATGGCAACGCCGCCGTGCTGCTCAACAACAAGCTCGAGCCGATCGGCACGCGCATCTTCGGGCCGGTAACGCGTGAATTGCGTTCCGAGCGCTTCATGAAGATCGTGTCCCTGGCGCCGGAAGTGCTCTGAGGGTCCCGACATGAAACGTATCCGTAAAGGCGACCAAGTCGTCGTAATCGCCGGCTCCGCAAAGGGCCAAAAGGGCGAGGTCATCCGCGTCGATGGCGAGAATGTGTTCGTTCAGGGCATCAAGCTCGTGAAGCGTCACACCAAGCCGAATCCGCAGGCCAACCAGCCGGGCGGCATCATCGAGCGCGAAGCGCCGATTCACCAGTCCAATGTGCAAATGCTCAACTCGGCAACGGGCAAGGGCGAGCGCATCAGCATCAAGACCAAGACCAACTCCGAAGGCAAGCAAGTGCGCGTTCGCGCATTCCGCAAGTCGGGCGAGATGATCGACGTCTGAGGTAGCAGCCATGACCCGCCTTGAAAAGCACTACAAAGAAACCGTCGTTCCAAAGTTGATGCAGCGCTTCAACTACACGAACCCGATGCAGGTGCCGAAGCTCACCAAAATCACCCTGAACATGGGTGTGGGTGAAGCGGCCGCCAACAAGAAGGTTCTTGAGAACGCCCTCGACGACATGACCAAGATCGCCGGCCAGAAGCCGGTTTCGACCAAGGCCAGAAAGTCGGTGGCAACCTTCAAGATCCGTGACGGTTGGCCGATCGGCTGCAAGGTCACGCTGCGCAGCCATCGCATGTATGAGTTCCTCGACCGCCTCGTCACCATCGCGCTGCCGCGCGTCCGTGACTTCCGCGGTGTCAGTGGCCGCGCCTTCGATGGCAAGGGCAACTACAACTTCGGTATCAAGGAACAGATCATCTTCCCAGAAATCAACTTCGACGCGATCGACGCGATCCGTGGTATGGACATTGCCATCACCACCACCGCCCGTTCCGATGCCGAAGCGAAAGCTCTGCTGGAAGGCTTCAGCTTCCCGTTCCGTAACTGATTTCGCGAGTAATTGAGACATGGCAAAACAGTCAATGGTGAATCGCGAAGTCAAGCGCGCGAAGACCGTCAAGAAGTACGCTGCCAAGCGCGCTGAACTGAAGAAGATCTCGGTGGACCCGAAGATTTCCTTCGATGACCGCATGGAAGCCATCGCCAAGCTGCAAAAGCTGCCGCGCGACGCCAGCCCGAGCCGTATGCGTAACCGCTGCGAACTCTCCGGTCGTCCGCGTGGCGTTTATCGCAAGTTCAAGCTCTGCCGCAACAAGCTCCGCGAAGCCACCATGCGTGGTGACGTCCCGGGCTTGCGCAAGGCCAGCTGGTAATCTGCTATAGTAGCTGGCTCTTGAAATCCGGCCGTCAGGGCACTATGCCCTGGCGGCCATGTTCGTTTTTCCGGCAGGCGCTTTGCCAGCCAGCAAAAAGAACCCCCTCGAACGCCGTTTAGGCGTCCGAAACCGGAATCCGGCCCCTAAAGGGTCGGACCCGTCGGCAGGAGCAGGGCTCGCCCTGTGGCCTCCCGAATCCCCAACCACAATTTGGTGCCGGATATCGGTGCTACCTCACGGAGCTTCAACCATGAGCATGACTGATCCAATCGCCGACATGTTCACGCGAATTCGCAACGCCCAGGCAATGGGCCGCGCGAGCGTGAAGATGGCGGCTTCGAACAGCAAACTCGCTATCGCCAGCGTTCTGAAGAACGAAGGCTATGTCAACGATGTCGCCGTGCGCGACAACGAAGGCAAGAAGGAACTCGAAATCGCTTTGCGCTACTACATGGGCCGTCCGGCCATTGAGCGCATTCAGCGCGTCAGCCGTCCGGGCCTGCGTCAATACCGTGGCAAGGACGAACTGCCGAAGGTGCTGAACGGTCTCGGTATTTCCATCATCTCCACTTCTGCAGGCGTCATGACTGACGCTCAAGCCCGTGCCAAAGGCCTGGGCGGCGAAGTGATTTGCCTCGTTTCCTAAGGAGCGCTGCGATGTCACGAGTTGCGAAGAAACCAATTGCCCTGCCGAAGGGCGTGGAATGCCAGATCAGCGCCGACAAAGTCGCGTTGAAAGGCCCGAAGGGTGCACTCTCGATTGCGCGTCCGACCGATGTCGACGTCAAGGTCGAGAACGGTGTGATCCAGCTGACCGCCCAGGGCGACAGCACGGCCATGGCTGGCACGCTGCGTGCGCTGCTGAACAACATGGTGACCGGTGTGTCGGCAGGCTATGAGCGCAAGCTTGAGCTGGTCGGCGTCGGCTACCGCGCTGCCCTCGCGGGCAAGGACCTGAATCTGACCCTGGGCTTCTCGCACCCGGTTGTGTTCAAGGCCCCGGAAGGCATCACCCTCGCTGCCCCGACGCAGACCGAAATCCTGATTTCGGGTGCGGACAAGCAGCGCGTCGGTGAGACCGCCGCCAAGATCCGCGCGTTCCGTCCGCCAGAGCCTTACAAGGGCAAGGGTGTCCGTTACGCTGGCGAGAAGATCACGCTGAAAGAAGCCAAGAAAGCCTAATCGGCGGAGCGCAGGAGACAGACCATGGAAAAGAGAACATCCCGTATTCGTCGTGCCAAGGCCACGCGTTCGCACATCCGCAATCTCGCGGTGGCGCGTCTGTCGGTGCATCGCACGAGTCAGCATTTGTATGCCCAGGTTTTCGCTGCTGATGGCGAAACCGTCGTTGCCGCCGCCAACACGCTCCAGAAGGACGTTATGGACGGTGTCAAGGGCACCAAGAACCTGTCTGCCGCTGCTGCGGTGGGCAAGGCCATTGCCGCTCGCGCCAAAGCAGCCGGCATTGAGAAGGTCGCATTCGACCGCTCGGGCTTCCTCTATCACGGTCGCATCAAGGCTCTGGCCGATGCGGCTCGTGAAGGCGGCCTGCAGTTCTGATTATTACAACTCCAAGCGGCCAAAGGCCGTAAACAACTCAGCCGGGCGGCTCGCCGCTCGGTCCTCAAGGTGAGCAATGAGCAACAACAACGAACGCGAAAACAGCGACGGCCTGCAAGAGAAGCTGATTGCCGTCAATCGTGTGGCCAAGACCGTCAAAGGTGGCCGCCAGATGAGCTTCACCGCGCTGACGGTTGTCGGCGACGGCGACGGTAAAGTCGGTCTCGGATATGGCAAGGCCCGCGAAGTGCCGGCCGCCATCGCCAAGGCGATGGACCGCGCCCGCAAGAACATGGTCAGCGTGCCGCTGACGAATGGCACCCTGCACTACGCGATCAAGTCGAACCATGGTGCGGCGCGCGTGTTCATGCAGCCTGCCTCGGACGGTACCGGCGTGATTGCCGGCGGCGCCATGCGCGCGGTGTTCGAAGTGGTCGGCGTGAAGAACGTGCTGGCCAAGGCCGTGGGTTCGCGCAACCCGATCAATCTGGTGCGCGCAACCATCAAGGGCCTGCAAGCCATCCGTGCACCGGGCGACATCGCCGCGATGCGTGGCAAGAAACTTGAAGAATTGGTGGGCAGCAATGGCTAATCCGAAAATGATCACGGTTCGTCTCGTCAAGAGCCCGAACAGCACGCCGGAACGGCACCGTCAATGCGTCAGGGCGCTGGGCCTCAACAAGCTCAACGACGTGCGCGAACTCAAAGACTCCCCGCAGGTGCGTGGCCTGATCAATAAGGTCAACTACCTCGTCGCGGTGGAAGGCTAAGGAGAACTCACCATGCGTCTCAACACTATCAAATCCGCTCCCGGTGCACGCCGTGAGCGCACCCGCGTCGGTCGCGGTATCGGCTCTGGCCTCGGCAAAACTGCCGGTCGCGGTCACAAGGGTCAGTACGCCCGTACCGGTAAGGGTAAGGTCAAGCCCGGCTTCGAAGGCGGTCAGATGCCGCTGCAGCGCCGTCTGCCGAAGGTCGGCTTCCGCTCCAAGCTGAAGGCAAACACCGCCGAAATTCGCCTGTATCAGCTGGAACAGCTGAAAGACACCCAGGTCGATATCGAAGCGTTGCGCAATGCCGCCCTGATTGATCCGCGCGCCAAGAAGGTTCGTGTGGTCAAGAAAGGCGAGATCACGCGCGCCTACAAGCTGAAGGGTATTGCAGCAACGGCTGGCGCCAAGGCTGCAATCGAAGCCGCCGGTGGCACTCTGGAGTAATCCGTGGCTAACAACCAATCCGCGCAAGGCATGTTGTCGCAGTTCGGAAACCTATCCGAGCTGAAACAGCGTTTGCTGTTCGTCTTGGGGGCCTTGATCGTCTACCGCATGGGCACATTCGTGCCGGTGCCTGGTGTCGATCCGGTCGCCATGATGCAGCTGATGGATCAGCAGAAGGGAACGGTCTTAGACCTGTTCAACATGTTCTCGGGTGGCGCGCTGCAACGCATGAGCGTATTTGCCCTGAACGTGGTGCCCTACATTTCTGCGTCGATCATCGTGCAACTCCTGGCCACCATGCTGCCGAGCTGGCAAGCGCTGCGCAAGGAAGGGGAGTCCGGTCGCCGGATCCTGACCCAACGTACGCGCTGGCTGACGGTCGCCTTGGCGGTGTTCCAGTCATTGAGTGTCGGTATGGCTTTGCAGGCTCAAACCATGCAGGGCGGTGTGCAGGTTGTCGTCAATCCGGGGACGTTCTTTGTAGTCAGCACCGTGATTGGCCTGACTGCCGGAACGCTGTTCCTGATGTGGCTCGGCGAGCAAATCACTGAACGCGGTGTGGGTAACGGTATCTCGCTGCTCATTCTGGCGGGCATCGTTGCGGGTATTCCGGCGGCGGTGGGCAGCACGCTGCAGCAGCTGGGCGACGGTCAGATGAATATTCTGACTGGCCTGTTCATTGTTGCGCTGGTGGTGGGCGTGACCTGGTTCGTGGTGTTCGTCGAGCGTGGTCAACGCCGGATAACGGTGAACTACGCGCGCCGGAATGGGGGCTCGCGGGCCTACCAGAACCAGAGCTCGCATCTGCCACTGAAGCTCAACATGTCCGGCGTGATTCCGGCGGTGTTCGCATCCAGCCTGATCATGTTCCCGGCGACGATCGCCAACATGGGTAGTGCCTTTGCCGAAGTGCGCGTGCTGCGCGAGATCAGCAACATGCTGACCCCGGGTGAGCCGCTGTACATGTTCGTGTTCGGTGCGTTGATCGTGCTGTTCGCCTTCTTCTACACCGCCATGGTGTTCAACTCGGCCGAAACCGCCGAGAACCTGAAGAAGTCGGGTGCGCTGATTCCAGGTATCCGTCCGGGCAAGGCTACGGCTGACTACATCGATGGCGTCATGACCCGTTTGACCGGCATTGGTGCCCTGTATCTGGTTGCAGTGTGTTTGCTGCCGACCTTGCTGCAGACCAAGCTCGGTGTTCCGTTCTACTTTGGTGGCACGTCGCTCCTGATCGTCGTAGTGGTCCTGATGGACTTCACTGCGCAGGTCCAGGCGCACCTGGTTTCGAGCCAGTACGAGAGCCTCCTGAAGAAAACGAATCTGAAGAATTACGGCAGGGCTGGTTCGGTCAAACCGGGCCAGTAACCCCTCCCGGGCACATGGATCTGTGCCGAAGTCAGCCTGGGAGCAGGGCAGCGTGTGCTGCGCTGCTACCAAGCTGAGCTTTTGTGTGTATAATCGCTAGTTCCCTTTTGCGCTAACAGTTTTGGAGAAGACGCGATGGCGCGTATTGCCGGTGTAAACATCCCGGTCCATAAGCATGCATGGATCGGTTTGCAAAGTATTTATGGGATCGGTCGGTCCCGCTCGAAGAAAGTCTGTGACTCGGCGGGTGTGAACCCGGCGACGAAGGTCAAGGATCTGACGGAAGCCCAAGTCGACAAACTCCGCCAAGAAGTGGCGAAGTTCACCGTCGAAGGCGACCTGCGCCGTGAAGTCGGCATCAGCATCAAGCGTCTGCAGGATCTCGGTTGCTACCGTGGCCTGCGTCACCGTCGTGGTCTGCCGCTCCGTGGCCAGCGTACGCGCACCAATGCGCGCACACGCAAGGGTCCTCGGAAGGCGATCAAGAAGTAACCGAGCGAGGATGACCGATCATGGCTAAGCCAAACCAAGCCGCGGCTGCCAAGCCGAAGAAGAAAATCAAGCGCGTGGTGACTGACGGGATTGCCCACGTGCAAGCCTCGTTCAACAACACCATCGTGACGATCACCGACCGTCAGGGCAACGCTCTGTCCTGGGCTACCTCTGGTGGCGCAGGCTTCCGCGGTTCGCGCAAGTCGACCCCATTCGCAGCCCAGGTGGCTGCCGAGAAGGCCGGCCGCGCTGCTCAGGAATACGGCCTGAAGAACCTCGAAGTGCGCATCAAGGGCCCCGGCCCGGGTCGCGAGTCGACCGTCCGTTCTCTGAACGCGATCGGCTACAAGATCACCAACATTGTCGACGTGACGCCAATCCCGCACAACGGTTGCCGTCCGCCGAAGAAACGCCGCGTCTGAGGATTCCATCATGGCACGTTATCTTGGTCCTACCTGTAAGTTGGCGCGTCGCGAAGGCGCCGATCTGTCCCTGAAGAGCCCAGCGCGGGCGATCGATTCGAAGTGCAAACTCGACCAGAAGCCTGGTCAGCACGGCGCTGCGAAAAAGGGCAAAATGTCCGATTACGCCGTGCAGTTGCGCGAGAAGCAAAAGGTCAAGCGCATGTACGGTTTGCTGGAGCGCCAGTTCCGCACGTACTACTCGAAGGCATCGAACCTGAAGGGCGCCACGGGCGAAAACCTGCTGCGTCTTCTGGAATGCCGTCTCGACAATATCGTTTATCGCATGGGTTACGCCGTAACCCGCGCTGCCGCTCGCCAGCTCGTGTCGCACAAAGCGATCACGGTCAATGGCAAGTCGGTCAATGTTCCGTCCTATCAGGTCAAGGCTGGCGATGAAGTCGCCGTCATTGAGCGCGCGAAGAAGCAGCTGCGCATTCAAGAAGCTCTGACCCTGAACCAGGAAATGGATCTGACGCCTGGCTGGGTGGAAGTGGATGCGAAGAAGATGGTGGGTAGCCTGAAGGCTGCTCCGGATCGCGGCGACCTGCCGGCCGACATCAACGAGAACCTTATCGTCGAGTTGTACTCGAAGTAATCCTGGAGCCCCCAAACCCATGGCTGCCACTGCAACCAATGTCATGCGTGCACGCGGTATTACAGCCGAACGGCTGAATGCCAACCGCGCACGCGTTTTCGTCGAGCCGCTTGAACGCGGTTTCGGCCATACGCTGGGCAACGCGCTTCGCCGCGTGTTGCTCTCGTCCATCCCGGGTGCTGCCATCACCGAAGTCGAAATCGACAACGTTCTGCATGAGTACACCACGCTCGAAGGTCTGCAGGAAGACGTCATTGACGTGCTCCTGAACCTCAAAGACGTGGCGCTGCGCATGCAGGGTCATGACGAAACCCTGCTGACGCTGACCAAGCGTGGCCCGGGTGTCGTCACGGCTGGCGACATCAAAGTCGACCATTCGGTCGAAGTGATCAACCCGGACCACGTGATCTGCCACCTGACCAAGGACATCACCTTGTCCATGCGTCTCCGTGTCAGCCGCGGCGTCGGTTACCAGCCGGTGGCCTCGCGCCGTCGTCCGGACGAAGAGTCGCGCCCGATCGGCCGCCTGCAGCTGGATGCCAGCTTCAGCCCGATCCGTCGCGTCGCTTTCGAAGTGGACAACGCCCGCGTCGAGCAGCGCACCGACCTGGACAAGCTGATTCTTGATATCGAAACCAATGGCACGATCGATGCCGAAGACGCGGTCCGCCGCGCCGCCGACATCCTGGCCGACCAGCTGTCTGTATTTGGCGACTTCACCCGTCGCGAAACCAGCGCTGCCAAGCCGGCTGCCGCAGGCTTCGATCCGATCCTGCTGCGTCCGATCGACGATCTGGAGCTGACGGTTCGTTCGGCCAACTGCCTCAAGGCCGAGAGCATCTACTACATCGGTGATCTGGTTCAGCGCACCGAAGTGGAACTGCTCAAGACCCCGAACCTCGGTAAGAAGTCGCTCACCGAAATCAAGGAAGTGCTCGCCTCGCGCGGCCTTTCGCTTGGCATGAAGCTGGATAACTGGCCGCCGGCCGGTGTGCAGCATGGCATGCTGGGTTAAGCCCTAAGGAACCTATGTCATGCGCCACCTGAAATCCGGACGCAAACTCAACCGTACCAGCTCGCACCGTGAAGCGATGTTCCGCAACATGGCGAGCTCGATCATCGTGCACGAAGCCATCAAGACCACCTTGCCGAAGGCAAAGGAACTGCGTCGCGTGGCCGAGCCGCTGATCACCCTGGCCAAGACCGATAGCGTCGCGAATCGTCGCCTCGCCTTCGCTCGTCTTCGTGACAAGGCTGCTGTCGGCAAGCTGTTTACCGACCTCGGCCCGCGTTACCGCGAGCGTCCAGGTGGGTATCTGCGCATCCTGAAGTGCGGCTTCCGCGCTGGCGACAACGCCCCGATGGCGTTTGTTGAGCTGGTGGACCGCCCGCAGATCGCTGAGGCCGTTGAAGCCTAAGTTGGTCTCCAAGCTGGCAACAGTTTGGACCCAAGCAAAAAACCCCGGCTCGCCGGGGTTTTTTGTTGCGCGAATTTGGTTCAGTCACGAAGCCCGAGCAGCGATTCATTGGAGATGCAGCACACCGACGACACATCCGTTTTGCCAGCAGCCACGGAACCTCCGCAATTCGTAGGGGTCTGCCCCTACGTACGGGTTTTGAAGGGCGGGTTGGAATCGGCGCCTGCGTTCATGGCGTCTGCCGCCATCGCAAGGCGACTGCCGCTGTTGGCGTCATCCCGACTTTCCAAGCTGTGTGAAAACTCTAGGGCAGGACAAGATTTGGCGCTCCAACATGGCCTCGGTGCGGCTGCAAGACCTTCAAACCCACCCCGGATCAAGTCCGGGGTGACGAATCGCGAGAGTGTCCGTCGAGGCAAAGTCATTGCTTCAGACGCTAGAAAGGATCGGTTCCCCAAGGAGTTCCAATCCACCTCTCGTCACCCCGGACTTGATCCGGGGTGGGTTTCAAGCTCGCGGCAAACTGACCCACTATTTGCGATCATCATCGCTTCCGAACCCGATCGGCTAGGTTACTCGAACAAGTCCTTCGTTGTTTCCACACGGTCTGTTTCGTCGGGATGACGGTAATTGAAGTGGCGCCGCAAACTCCGACGGTTTTCACACAGCCTGTATCCCTGGCATAAAGGCGAGTAGGCCGAGCGGAACCTCCGGCTCGGGACAATCATTTGATGCGCGAGTCAGCGCACCCAAGGGGCGGCTGGACTCCTACAGATGACTGAAGGCGCATTGCTGCGGGAGACGCGAGCGCTGAGTGATACCGACTCGAGCAACATGCACACATCGTGTGCCGCAAGGCCGCCAACCAGCAGCCTAGCTTGCGGCACCCTCCGATCAGCGCCTCTGGAGCACGATTCATATGATTTTCTGGAACCAGTTGCCCACCGGTCCAGTCATAATTGACCATTCCCCATGAGATTTCAGCCATGCCAAAACCCACCTTCCGCCTGATGTTCCTGACCGGCTTTCTGGTCTGTGTTGGTTTGCTCAGCTATGCCCTGTACGTTGAGCACGTCAAGTTCATAGATCCTTGTCCGCTCTGCATTTTCCAACGAATCGGGTTCATGGTCGCGGGGTTGTTCTTCCTGATTGGTGGGCTCCACAACCCGCGCAATCTCGGACGCAAAATCTACGGAGCGCTGGCGTCGCTGGCGCTCATCATCGGTGGTTCGGTCTCCGCGTGGCACGTTCGAATGACGCATCTGCCGCCCGATCAGATCCCGGATTGCGGCCCCGGATTGGCTTACATGTACAAGTCATTTCCGCTACAGAAAGTCCTGGATATGGTGTTCAACGGCTCCGGCGAATGTGCGAAGGTGGATTGGACCTTCCTTGGCATGAGCATGCCGGCCTGGACGCTCGTCTGTTTCATCGGGCTCCTGGGCTGGACGCTCTACGCCACCTTCAAGGCACCCGGAAAGGTCTGAGCAAGCCGCTCAGGAAGATAGAAGTCAGCGCAAGCGCTGGCGATTTGAGGTCACAATGAAAGGCATGATGGCAATGGCAAGTAGTCAACACGAACTCGGACCAAAAGACTGGCACCCAGGCAGCTGGCTCGCGAAGCCAGCAACGCAGCAGCCCAGTTATCCGGATGCCGACAAGCTCGCCAGTGCCATTCAAACCTTGCGCAGCATGCCGCCTTTGGTTACGTCATGGGAAATCCTCACGCTCCGGCAAATGCTTGCCGAGGCGGAGGAGGGCAAGCGCTTCGTTCTGCAAGGCGGCGACTGCGCCGAGAGTTTTGCCGAGTGCGACTCCAATACGATCTCCAGCCGTCTGAAAGTGCTGCTGCAAATGAGCGTGGTGCTGATTCATGGCTTGAAGCTGCCGATCGTCCGAGTCGGTCGATTTGCCGGCCAATATGCCAAACCGCGCTCTGCCGACCTCGAAACGCGCGATGGCGTCGAGTTGCCGAGCTACCGCGGCGATATCGTCAACGGACCGGAATTCACCAAGGAAGCGCGACTGCCGGATCCGGAGCGCATGCTGAAGGGCCACTCGCATTCAGCGATGACGATCAACTTCATACGCGCGCTGATCGATGGTGGTTTTGCCGACCTGCATCATCCTGAATACTGGGATTTGGGCTGGGTCGATCATTCGCCGCTGGCGCGCGAGTATCGCCGTATGGTCGAGCAGATTGGCGAGTCCGTGCGCTTCATGGAAACGCTGGCCGGCCCGATCGGCAATTTCTCGCGCGTCGATTTCTACACGTCGCACGAGGCGCTGCTGCTGCACTACGAACAAGCCCTCACGCGGCAAGTGCCGCGCCAGACCGGCTTCTTCAATCTGTCCACGCATTTCCCGTGGATCGGTATGCGCACGGCGGCTCTCGATGGCGCGCACGTCGAATACTGCCGCGGCATCAAGAACCCGATCGGTCTGAAGATCGGCCCGAGCGTGACCGTCGATCAACTACTGAACGTGATCGACGCACTGAACCCGAACAACGAACGCGGCAAGCTCATGTTGATCCACCGTATGGGCGCGAACAAGATTGTCTCGGCGCTGCCTCCGCTACTCGAAGCGGTCCGCAAGGAAGGCAAGCATGTGTTGTGGAGCTGCGACCCGATGCATGGCAATACCGAAAGCACCAGCAACGGCTTCAAGACCCGCCGCTTCGACAACATTCGCGCCGAACTCGACCGTGCGTTCGACCTGCATCAGGCCGCCGGCACGCATCTTGGCGGCGCGCACTTGGAATTGACGGGCGACAACGTCACCGAATGCCTGGGTGGCGCCCGCGATCTGTCGGAAATCGATCTGACGCGTGCCTACAAGTCCACCGTTGATCCGCGACTGAACTACGAGCAGTCGCTGGAACTGGCGATGCTGATTGTGCGGAAGTCGGGGCGCTGAGCAGGCGCTAAGCCTCGACGGCGTCCCAAGTCGCCTAGGGAGGGTCTGAACAAGCCCATCCTAGACTTTCAGACCTGCAATGAGTCCGGCACATGTCCGGAATCATTGCCACAGAATCAAGCACTTGCGTGCTTGATTCTGGGCGGGCCATCCATGGCCCGAATCGCCTCTGAACTTGTTCAGAGGCTCCCTAGCTGCGGGCAGATCCCGTCGCAGTATCGGCTTGATGACGCTGACCCGGTCGGATGATTCCTCGGTCTTCAATTCAGCAACGCCGCGCAGGCACTGGGTTAGCACTTGAGCCGAAATGTGCGGGCTTGCTTGTCCGCGGGGTTGTGCCGTTGATCACTCGCGCAGACATCAAGGGCTGCGGAAGCTCATTGACAACTAAGGCGCAGCCAAAAAATGATGGCAAATGCCGATGCAAAATTGTCGCGCCGATGTCGAGAACAGGGCAAAAAACTGACGAGCGTCGCCCGCGTGCGCTGTAGTGCATCGGCCCCATACATGATGGCAGGTAGTGACCGATCGAACATCGCAAACGGTGCGTAGCCTCATGGCAATCACAAGCAGACTATTCAGTGGATTGATGCTCGCGCTGATCTTCTCGTGCGCGTCGGCGAAAAAACACTTTCCTGAATTTGCGCTTTGGATCAACCGCACGCAGGAAATGCCTGAATCGTATGTCGGCAAACAGGACGGCCATCCCTGTGGCGAGGTCGCCATCATTCAGACCGATAGAATTCCCGAATACGAACCCGGCGCACGGTTGCAGCCCGAGCAGGTGCATGAAGTTGATGCCGAGGGCGAGGTACTTCGAACCTGGGTGACACCGGTCGATGCAGAGCCGCTGGCCATCGCCGGGACACGGCTCTATGTCCGATTGCATCACGATACGTACGTGATTGGCTTGGACCGGTCGATCGAAGTTGCGGACTTACCGCAAAAGCGAATGGAATCCATCAATCCCGAATGCGCGGTACCCTCGACATTGAATATGGGCGCTTACGGTGTCTGTCATGTTTTTCAGGACGTCGTCAGCGGCGCCAACCGAAGCCTCGTCTACAGCATGATCTGCAGCTAAAGCTTCATCCAGGAGCGAGTATCAATTCGCATTGTGCTAAGGAGCCTCTGAACAAGTTCAGAGGCGATGCGGGCCATGGATGGCCCGCCCAGAATCAAGCACGCAAGTGGTTGATTCTGGAGCACTGAGTCCGGACATGTGCCGGACTCAGTGCGGGTCTGAAAGTCCAGGATGGACTTATTCAGACCCTCCCTAGGTGTTCAGTTCGTCAAAAATGTCCTTGCGCATGGCGTATCGCTGGTGCTCTTAAGAGTGGCGTGCTGAAAAGCTGGCACTCGCTACCAGGACTGTTCGTCGCGACGCTTGTCGTGACGCAAGTTGCTTCGGAACCTGCAACGTTGTCTGGGAGTATTTGCAAATGATGAATGTCAGGACACTATCGATCTATCAGTTACTGCTGCTTGCCGTCTGCAGTTGGTTGTTCGACTTCTGGATCCCGCTGCTTGATAGCCACCAGATTGCCCAGCTGACCACCTCCCGGAACACACGAAAACCGCCATCCTGGGCCAAGTCGTTCTACGTCGCCCACAACACGACTGGCTTCTCAAGTCACCCGTCGCCCCGAGAAGCTCCGGTGCGTTATGTGCTTGCCGTCGCCGGGTTCCTCATTACATTTGGCGCGCTTGTGCTGAGTACCGTCCCGACCGTTCTAGTTCTACAGTTGCGACAGCGAGAGGCAAGCCCTAACGCGTTGCACAAGCCAGGATGAACTTAGTCCGCGCACGAATGCGCCGACGTGAGCTCGGCAATGACGGCGATACGGTCGCTTCGGATGCGTGCAACGAATCGCGCGGGCGCCACAGTATCAACATCGTACTCGGCGGACGAGCTCACCATCTCCAGCATGATTGGGAGCATAACGGCGGCCAGAAAACCATGCGCTAAAGTCGGTCCGAGTAACATCCACCATTGCCCGCACTGACTTTCAACCTGTTCAGTGTCTCTATAGCACGATGCGTATTGGAATTGCGCGTACCTTGCTTGTCCAGGAACTCCCGTTGCCCTTGTTCGTGAGCGGTCAACGCCGCATAGCGCCGGACACAGCGGCAGACGCAGTCATCGCTATCGGTGCAATTCGCGGAAAATCCCGTTCGCGGGCTTGCGGCATGTTGAGCGGCGCCCGTAGCGGGGAGATCGTGGCATCCAGTTGCGGACGAGCGTCGGTCGCATTAGCGAATGTCCGAGTTGGTACGTGTCCGGCATTTCTGGCTGCATGCAGCGATTCGTCGATGGCTTGATTGTCGCGGTTGGGTTGGCGTACGTGGTCTTGAACTTGTTTGGAGTTGACGGAAATCGCTCTATGCAGCGGGCAAGAGTTAACGGACATCGATTCGGCGTCTTGGTGGCGGTCGATTGCCTCGCCACCTGCCATGTCGCCTGTGCCCTTCCGCGTGAACAGTCCAGATGTACGCTGTAATGATCAATTTGCACCGATGCTGCTGAAGATGCGCCATTCGCGCCTGCGCCGACGCCTATCGAAGTGGGTCGGCGCGTAAGCACTGACAGGGATCGCTGTATCACTCTCTCGCGAGAAAACGAATTCTAGTCATCCGCGCAAAGCGTGCCACACGGGTCTGAAAGGATTGCGATAGATTCGCTTCGCGGACTCGAACAGTTGTATTCGGATACTAAAAGAATAACGACAGATCATCAGCCATCTTGATCCAAGCCCAGCCAAGACGTGCGTTGATTTGTGGCAACCAAAATGGCGGGTGCCTAATCGAAAAGCGTCTCGCTACCAGTTGGCAAGTAAGCACAACTAATGTCTGGGCGGAAACGCGAGCCTTGCCCTTTGCTCGGCTGCGGCCAATCAAGAGATGACTATCATGAAACGAAAATTGCTTGTGATGTGCGTGCTCCTCGGGGTGCTACCCGAGGTCCATGCCCAGGTAACCTGCGGTCAACTGCCTGCCGGCAACAGTTACTGTGACGTGAGTTATCCGGTCAACGAACAATGGCAACTTAATTCCTGTACGAATCCCGGCAACATAAACGTACTCAATCGCCGAATGTGTGAAGCGGGTGGTGGTGTCTGGTCGGGGGCCTGTTCCGGCTTGATTGATCCGCCATTCAAGCTTCCAACATCACCTTATACCTGGCGGTACGACATATCAAATTGGTTGTTGACCAGCTATGCCCATACTTTCGAAGGGTGTGGCTTAGTTGGCCCGATCGTGACCGGTAACACACCCACTTGCACCGCCAACCTGCCGACAATCGAGAATGGTTACGTCACGGCGTCAGAGACTATGAAGACGATCACGTATGGGTATCAATCTACAGGAAACGTGTGCAACGACGACGCAGTGAACAAGGTTGAAACGTTTAGGATCGCGTATACGGCAGGCCTCGGTTGTCCCCGCGACACGTACGGTTGGACATCCCCCCCGAACACTTGTTTGTCAATCGTAAGCGACACGCCACTGGTTGGCGATCAAGTGGATCCGTCATCAGGGGAGAAGCTTCATGTTGAATCGACGCTTCTCGGATTGGGCATTAGCGACTTGCTGCGCATTCACTATCGCGCCTATGGACAGTGGCCTCCTGGCGCCCCTACCGGTCTGATCGGCCACTATTGGCGGTTCGAATTCGACAGGCGGGTTCGCGCATACGATGCGAATTCGCTGATCGTGTATATCGCCGGTCACGAACCCGTGATGCTGAAAAACAATGGCTCCGGCACGTATACGTCAATCAATATCACAAAGGATTCAGGGCGGACCGCAGTCCAAGTGGGCGCTGGCTATCGAATCAAAGAACAGGATCTCAGTGAGTGGCTGTTCGACTCGACAGGTCGGCTTCAGTCAGTGAACTACCCAGATGGACGCAGTGTCCAGGTCGCATGGCAGACCGATGCAGTGTTGCTCACGGATCAGAACAATCGCTCGGTTATGATTGACATTGATGAGTTGCTCAGGCCAATTCCTGGCGGGCAGCAAGCCCATGGCAAGCGCTTCACGATTTCTGATCTATCTGGTCGGTCTGCAGTGATTGATTCGTGGGATCCAGGGCTCGTAACAAAGATTCAGTCGGCATCTGGCGTTCGCGAACTACTTTATGAGGACCCGACCTTTGAGTCTGGATTGACCGGAATTAAAGACGAGTCCAACACTCAGTACGTGGCTTACGCATATTCGAACGACAATAACAAGCGGGTGGCCTCCCAAGCCATCTTGGTTGATGGTGTCCCCAAGACGCAGTTCAGCTTTTCTTACAACTTTCCGAGCGGGGTCACGTCGGATCGGGTTGTCACAATGCAGAATGCGCTACAGTTGGCCGCAAACACGCCCGACGTGCAGGCCACCAATATTACGGTATCAACTCGGGGCTTCGTCAGGCGCCTCTGGAAACTTGACAAGCGTTGTACTGATTGCGGCGGCGAATTCAAGACTCGCGCGCATGACGGCTCGACTGGCCAGTTGTTGAGTACCGAGGATTTCAACGGTAATGAGACACAGTTTTTGTTTGATCCGGTCCGCAACCTTGAGACACAGCGCATCGAAGGTATCCCTGATGTTGCTCTTCCGCCAACGCAGGCAGCAAAGCGTACAATTCAAACGGATTGGCATCCCACGCTGCCGTTGCCGACGCAAAAGCGGTACTACAACGCCCAGAACGTACTTGAGCAAACCAGAGCCTGGGACTACGACTCGCGTGGCAATGTCAGAGCTGCTTGCATTTACGACCCTGCGCTGTCTAACCCAACGTCATACGCTTGTGGCTCATTGGCAGATGCGCCCGCTGGCGTCCGTCAGACCCATTACATCATAGAGTGCGGCGAACCGGGTTCAGGTTGTCCCTCGACGGGTAGGCTGATGAGTGTCGACGGCCCTCGTACCGACGAGGCGGACATAACGACGTTTGCCTACTATGGTATCGATGATCCCACCTGCAGTTCGCTAGGTGGGGCGTGCCACTATCGGCATGGTGATTTAAAGTCCGTTACCAATGCACTAGGGCATGTCACGAACTATCTGCGCTATGACAGAGCGGGGCGATTGACTCGGGTACAAGATGCACGAGGCGTCATCACTGATTACACGTACAACAGTTCTGGTCGTATCGGGGCGGCTGCGGTCCGAGCCAATGCCGACGGCACACCTTCGAGCAATGATCAAACGACTAGCGTGACATACAAGCCGTATGGTGCAGTGGAGCGCGTAACCCAGCCGGATGGCAGTTTCCTCGAGTATGTCTACGACACTGCGCATCGGCTCGTGCGCGTATTCGATAACCTCGGTAACGAAATTGTTTATGAACTTGACCCCATGGGCAATCATAAAAGAGAACTCACCAAAGACGCCCAAGGCAACATCAAGCGTCTTCTAGGTGCGCAGTTTGACTATTTCTCGCGCATTCGATCGATTATTAATGCCCCCTCTGCGGCAGCGTCTGACTTCGACGCTGTAGACGTGCAGAAGACAACCAAGTCGTTCGATTTGAACGGAAATCTGAACGAGCTGACCGAACCGAAGGGTAACTTGAACCAATTTGGTTGGGTAACTGACGATGACTTTGATGAATTGAATCGGCTCAAGAAAGTTACGCAGAACAAGACGACCAACCCAACGCCTGGCATCAATGCGGTTACGAAATACGCTTACGACACTCGCGACAATCTTCGAAAGGTAACCGATCCAAAGGGCTTAGATACGATCTACGTTTATGACGGTCTGGACAACCTCAAGCAGGTGCAGAGTCCAGACGCTGGTACAACAGTAAATGTCCATGACGCGGCAGGCAACGTATTGACGCGGACAGATGCTCGGATGAAGACGGCAACGATGGTCTACGATGAGCTGGGACGCCTCTCGACGAAGTCGTTCCCGGATTCTTCGTTGAATGAGGTCTACACGTACGACGTGGACCCGGGCGAATGCAATTACGCGGGTTTCGAGGGGGTTGGTCTCTTGAGTATGGTGACCGATGCTTCTGGAACGACGATCTACTGCTATGACAGGTTTGGTCGGGTGGCTTCGAAGACACAGATCGGTCTGAGCGCCACGTACTCGACGAGCTATACGTACACGAAAACCGGTCGTCTCGATACGGTGACATACCCTTCCGGGAATCGTGTTCGCTATGTGCGCGATGCCACCGGTCGTGTCACCGCAGTCTATTGGCGGGAATTCAAGTCCACCGAGCAATTGCTAGTTAGCAACCTGGGCCATTTGCCATTCGGTCCAGTGTCGGGAATTACTTGGGCAACTGGCGTGACGCAGACGAGAGTACACGACCAGAATTATTGGATCGATGACATCAGTTCGTCGTCACCAACCGGTTTTCAGGCAGACTATACGCTCAATGAACTTGGGAATATCTCTGCGATTTCTGCTGGCGCCACGCAGCGTTTCTATGGCTACGACGCGCTGAGTCGCCTGACTGAAAAAACAAATAGTGGTTTTAACAATCGCTTCTACCTATATGACGCGACCGGCGATCGCTTAAGCATGTGGAACGGAATGGGCGACTATCAATCCTACACGTACCCGTTGACTTCACATAGGCTAGAGGAGGCTCTTGGATCGGTTCGAGTGTACGATGCGAATGGCAACCTGACCCATCCGACTTATTTCACCCGGTCTGGCAGCACTTACAGTTATGGCGACCACAATCGCATGACTGAGGTGGCGCTGAATGGCGAGACCAGGGCTACGTTTCATTACAACTTCAAGGGCGAGCGAACGATACGGAACGTCGAGGGCAAAGCGACCTTCGAATTCGTTTTTGACGAGTCCGGTCGTTTGATTGGTGAGTACAGTGAACAATCGTCACCTCCCCTAGTGGAGTACATCTGGGTCGATGACTTACCGGTGTCACTGATC
Organism: Ahniella affigens; assembly: GCF_003015185.1. Taxonomy (GTDB): domain Bacteria; phylum Pseudomonadota; class Gammaproteobacteria; order Xanthomonadales; family Ahniellaceae; genus Ahniella; species Ahniella affigens. Next base: position 4,155,886 of record NZ_CP027860.1, on the reverse strand, counting down.
TATGAAGGCAATATTCATGCGATTGAAACCGATCATCTTGGTACGCCGCGCCGCGTCATGACCGCAGTCGGAGCAAAGTGGTCCTGGGACCTGCTGGCTGAGCCGTTTGGTGCAACCCCGCCCAATGAGGACCCTGACAATGACGGTACTGCAATGGTCTTCAATCTTCGGTTCCCAGGGCAGTGGTACGATCAAGACACGGAGTTGAACTACAACTACATGCGCGATTACGAGCCAATCACGGGGCGCTACGTTGAGAGTGATCCCATTGGGTTGGAAGGCGGAATCAGTACCTATGGCTATGCCATCAACAACCCGCTCGGCCGCTTCGACGCAAATGGCCTCAGCCCGGGTGACGCGTTCTCGAATACGTCAGCGGCGCTAAAGGATTTGAAGAGCCATGTGCGAATGCTGCAGCCGTCCTGGAGCAACTGGAGTGGTTGGATCTTTAAGGCCTGTGGCGGTAGCTGCATCTCCTACCGGATAAATAGTGAGCACCAAACGTCCGTTAAGTACCAGAATAGCGTGCTAGTAGTGACACCAGGGAGCCCGGTTTCTACCTGGCGAACTCATGGCTTTCCCGGTCGCGATGTCGGCGGTTCGCCAAAGCAGGAGTTGCCTGGTCATCTGGCCGATGGCGTGGCAGACCGCGGTGCCGTCGCGCCCAGTGAGCTACCTGAATTCGTCTACTCGCCAACTGGATTCGTTCCGATGGTAGGGCCGGATGTTGGACTGCCTGGGATTGTGGAGGAAGTGGGTCGTTCGACTTCAAACATCAACCACCACTGATTGGCAAGGTAGTTTGTTCGAATTTGCAGCGCACTTTTGGGGTTCGAAGCAGATATCGAAAGCAAGGACGCATCATTGGTGATTGAATATCGCCAAGTGTTTGATACGCGCCCCGGGATCGTCTTGGTCCCGGGGTTTTGCTTTGGCACGAGATCAATCGCAGAGCAGGCGTCTAGCTGGCGCTGCCGGGCTCTAGAGGCCAAGCGTGACTGGTCGAGGTGAATCCGCTTGAGCGCGCCGAGAAGCGCATGCTCATCCGGCCTGAAGGGTGATTCTTGACGCGCTGTGACGCGGACGCCCGTCTATGGGACAATACCGGTCTTTTTCCGGTTTCCAGGCCTTATCGTGCGTCAACGTCGACCATCCCCGCAGTTTGCCGAGCCCATCGAACTCGAGATTCATGACCTCTCGCATGAGGGGCGGGGCGTGGGCAAGCACCAAGGCAAGACGGTATTTGTGACCGGCGCATTGCCGGGCGAAACGGTGCGGGCGAAGCGGACGGAGGCGTATCGGCAGTACGACGAGGCCCATCTGCTCGAAGTGCTGGTCGCTTCGCCCAAGCGAATTACGCCGAAGTGTGCGCACTTTGGGCAATGCGCAGGCTGCGTGCTGCAGCATCTGCCGGCTGAGGATCAGATACAGGCCAAGGAGCGCACGCTGCGCGAGAACTTTGCTCGCATTGGGCATGTCGAGCCAGAAACCTGGTTGCCGGCATTGACCGGGAATCCGTTCCAGTATCGCCGCCGTGGTCGTTTCTCCGTGCGCCATGTCGGCAAGAAAGGGCGCGCGCTCGTTGGGTTCCGCGAGCTCAATGGCAAGTTTGTCGCTGACATTCAGGAATGCCACGTCGTGGCGCCGAGGATTGGTGCGCAGCTGCCCAAGCTCGCTGAGTTGGTCAGTACGATGGATGCTGCCGATAGCATTCCACAGATTGAATTTGCGAACGCCGATCAGATCGCCGCCTTCGTGTTCCGGCATCTGAACCCGTTGAGCGAGGGCGATGTGCAAAAACTGAAGGACTACGCGCGCCGCGAAGGTGTGGCGGTGTTCTTGCAACCGAAGGGCATCGACTCAGTTTACGCGCTCGAGCCGACCGACGTGCAGCTGTATTTTGACGTGCCCGAATTTTCGCTCCGCTATCAGTTCCAGCCACTGGACTTCATTCAGGTCAATGGCGATATCAATGCGCGCATGATTCGTCACGCGCTCGATCTGCTGGACCCGCAACCCACCGATCATATCCTCGACCTGTTCTGCGGGCTCGGCAACTTCACGCTGCCACTGGCGCGCAAGGCCGCACACGTGGTCGGTGTCGAGGGCGATGGGCCGCTTGTGCAGCGGGCCCGCGACAACGCACGCTCGAATGGTCTCGACAATACCGAGTTCGCGGTCGCCGATTTGATTCAGGAACATCGCGATGCACCATGGGCGCGTCAGCAGTACGACAAGATATTGCTCGACCCGGCCCGTGCTGGTGCCGATGGCGTCATCAAGTGGTTCCCGACCAAGAAGGTGCAGCGCATTGTCTACGTATCGTGCCACCCCGGTTCGCTCGCCCGCGATGCCGGCATGCTCGTCCGCGATCACGGCTTCAAGCTCAGCAAAGCGGGGGTCATGGACATGTTTCCGCAGACGGCGCATGTCGAGTCGATCGCCGTGTTCGAGCGTTGAGGCTGGGTCATGGGTATCGAGATCGAACGCAAGTTTCTGATCATCGGCGACGCTTGGCGCACTGCCGTCACGCGCTCGATTCGCATGGCACAGGCGTACCTGGGCGGTGATCGCTGTTCAACGCGCGTGCGCATCGAGGGCGAGTCGGCCAAGCTCAACATCAAGTCGCTGAGCACGGGTATCGAGCGCCTGGAGTTCGAATACGACATTCCGGTGGCCGATGCCAACGTGCTGATGGCCGAGCTCGCTGGCAAGCGCGTCGAGAAAATCCGGCACCTAGTGGCGCTCGACGACGTCTTGTTCGAGATCGACGAATTTCTGAGTGACAATCAAGGTCTGATTGTTGCCGAGGTCGAACTGGAATCGGCCGAGGCCGCTTATCCAAAGCCAGCTTGGTTGGGCCGGGAAGTGTCTTTGGAACGGCGTTATCTGAATCTCGCCTTGGCTGAGCAGGCGTTTGCTATGTGGCCTGATCGCGAAGCGATTCTCATGGAGTTGCAGTCATGTTGATGATTGGTCTGGCCGGCAAAGAACTGTTGCCCGAAGAGCGCGGCTTCTTGAAGTCGCCGGCTGTCGGCGGCGTCATTCTGTTTACGCGCAACTTCGAGTCACGCGAACAAGTCACGCGGCTGATCGCCGAGATCCGCGCCGAAGCCGGCCCGGGTTTCTTGATCGCCGTCGATCAGGAGGGCGGCCCGGTGCAACGGTTCCGGCCTGGCTTCACCGCGCTGCCGCCGTTGTCGGTGTTTGGTGCGCGCTATGAGCTCGATCCTGCCAAAGCACTGGCCGATGCCGAACAGCACGCGTTCCTGATGGCCAGCGAAATGCTCGCGCTCGGGTTGGACCTGAGCTTCGCGCCATGCATCGACTTGAAACGCGGCAATCGCGCGATTGGCGAGCGCGCGTTCCATAATGACCCGGCGATCGTCGCTGCGTTTGCCGCTGCCTACGTGCGCGGGATGCATCGCGCCGGAATGGCCGCGACGATCAAGCACTTCCCAGGCCATGGTTCGGTGCTCGAAGACACTCACTTTGATGCCGCAATCGACCCACGGTCACTCGACGAGATTCTGAAGCAAGACCTCTATCCGTTCACCGCCGGGATCGCCCAAGGCGCCGAAGCGGTGATGATGGCGCATGTCAGCTATCCCGCTGTGGCACCCGAGCCTGCCGGCTATTCCCCACGCTGGATCAAAGAGATTCTTCGTGAGCAGTTCCGGTTTCTGGGTGTCGTGATCAGCGATGACATCGGCATGGCCGCAGCGGAAAGCGCTGGTGGCATCAAGGCGCGCATTGACGCGCACTTGGACGCCGGTTGTGACCTAGTGTTGGTCTGTCCGGCGGCTCTGGTGGCGGAAGCCGTCCGCGTGACGACCGATCGCGCGCTAAAATCCCGATCCGACCTGGCCAGCCTGCTGGCCCGGCGGCAACCAGAGTGGGACGCGCTGACCGCGTCTGCCGACTACCTTGCCGCGCAAGCGGCCATTGCTTGAGAGCTGCCATGTCCGAGCCGAATCTGCAAAAGGCCTTGACCCAATCCGACTTGATTCATCCACGTTCGGTCTTGCTGGCAGCCATTGAGCGCGTCGCGCAGGAGATCGATGCCTTCTACGCCGATGCCGAACAGCCGCCAGTCTTCTTGACCGTGCTGAATGGCGGCGTGATGTTCTCGGGGCTTTTGTCGCTCAGCCTGCAAACGCGCTGCGTGTTCGACAGCATTCATGCCACCCGCTATCGCAGCGGCACGTCTGGTCACGAAGTCACTTGGGGCAAGTGGGCCAAGCTCGATCTGAAAGGCCGCGACGTGTTGATCGTCGATGACATTTTGGACGAGGGCAGAACGCTGTCGGCCATCGTGCAGCGCTGCCAGGAGGCCGGTGCGCGCCGTGTGAACATCGCTGCGCTGTGCGCGAAGCGCCATGGCCGTTGCGTGCCCGGGCTGCATGTGGACTTCGTCGGTGTTGAAGTGCCGGATCGCTACGTGTACGGCTTCGGGATGGACTACTACGAACTCGGCCGGAATCTGCCGGCGATCTACGCGTTGAAGGATGGCGTATGAGTCTCGATTTGGCGGTGATCGGCGGCACGGGGCTCTATCAGTTCCCAGGACTGGAAGTCACCGAACGCGTGCGCCCCGAAACGCCGTATGGCGCGCCGTCGGGCGATATCGTCATCGGCACGTTGGCGGGCAAGCGCGTCGGCTTTTTGGCACGTCATGGCGAGAGTCACACGATTCCGCCGCATCGAGTCAACTACCGTGCCAATGTTCATGCGTTGCACGCGCTCGGCGCGCGCCGCGTGATCGGCGTCAATGCGGTTGGCGGCATTCGCGCTGACATGGGCCCAAAGGTTGTCGTAATTCCTGATCAAATCATCGACTACACGCATGGACGGTTTACCAGCTTCTGCGATGTGGATGGTGCGAAAGTCGAGCACATCGATTTTTCCGAGCCTTACACCGCCCCGCTTCGTCAGTTGCTGCTGGCTGCTGCAACCCGCGCCGGTGTTGCTGTCGTCGATGGCGGTTGTTATGGCGCGACCCAAGGTCCGCGCCTCGAGACACGCGCCGAAATCACGCGCATGCAGCGTGACGGCTCTGATCTGGTCGGTATGACCGGCATGCCAGAAGCGGCGTTGGCCCGCGAACTGGGTATGGCGTACGCCTGTATGGCGTTGGTCGCCAATTGGGCGGCGGGGTGCGGCGATCAAGCCGAGATCAGCTTGGACGAGATCTTTGCGAATCTGGCTGAGTGCACGTCACAAGTGCCCCGAATCATTCAGGCGCTGCTCGCCGCCGAGTAAGGTAGCGCTGGCGGCAAGGCCCGTCGCTTTTTGTGGGAGGGCCTTCATGCCCGAGCCATTCTTGCGGCAAGCCCTGTTCGCCTTTTTTGTAGGAGGGCCTTCAGGCCCGAACCAATCTTGCGGCCAGAGCCATTCGCTCTTTTGTGGGAGGGCCTTCAGGCCCGAACCAATCTTGCGGCCAGTCCCATTCGCTTTTTGTAGGAGGGCCTTCAGGCCCGAACCAATCTTGCGGCAAGTCCCATTCGCGGCTAAAGCCGCTCCTACAAAAAAGCCATTGTCCTAAACCGTCATTTCGGCAAGGTCGCATGCTCTTGGTCGGCGGTTAAAGCCCAAACCAACGCTGCGCCAAAGCCAATTCGTCTTCGATGCTGCGAACGCTATCCGGTGGTACACAAAACACGCTCAGATGTTTTAAATCCAAGAACGCGCCAGCACTAGCGTCTAACGGTCCCTCGTCATTTCGCAAGAGACAAACGAAGTGTGTCGATCACGCCGCGCTCATTGTGCGCCGATGACTCGTCGGGCGAGAGAAGCCGGGCGCTCAAGACACTTCCCGTATGCCGAGCAATGACGCTTGGCATACAGGGAGAACAATATGAGCATCACCCGTAGTTGGACGTTGACCAACGTCTGTAGCATCTATCCGACCTCTGGTCCCGGCAAACAAACCATCGACATCAATCAGCCTCTGATGATTACCCCAGGGTCAGACGCCGATCATGTGCAGGTGCGCTTCCAGTACGACAATGCCGGCACGGCAGCAGACTTCGATCGCGAGCTTGCACTGAACCCTGCCCGTGACGAAATCAGGGCCTTTATCAACGTGGCGGGCAACACCGTCATGACGATCGGCATCCGGCTCGTTGACGACGCGTTGATCGGGTTTGTGTCGTTGAAGACCGGCTCCGAAGACAGCGGCGGAACTTGGACTGGAAAGTAACCATGCGCACGCTTAAGTTGCTCCTCGTTTATGAGCCGGACATGGCGATGGACTACAGTCGCCTCGGGCTTCAAGACCTCGTCGATCACCTCAATGGCGCCGAGATTCGGGACTCGGGCGGTCAGCATCACTCGGTGTCCGTCACCACGTTGAAGGTGGATCGAAATTCGCGGACCGATCGGCTGGCCGACGCGTTGGCCATCGGGCGCGAGATCGATCAACTATGGCTATTCGGCGGTTTGGAGGTCCAGGACGACCAGGACCGTCTCGGTCCCTCGGCTCAAGCTGCGTTGTTTGCGCGAATGCAGTCGGGTTTGGGCATTTTTGCGACTGGCGATCACGAAACGCTTGGTGGCGGATTGTGCGGCGACATCCCGCGAATCCGACACATGCGCTACTGGCGTCGACGGGAGCAGAGTGACCGCTATCCGCCGGCCATCTCGGGGGCTTACAGTGCCGAGACGGGGATGGCACCGCTGTTTGGACGCAAGGCAGACTACGGCAGCAATCGGGATACCGATCTGACGCCAAAGCCTGTCTGGTTTGCCAATCGGGTACTGCCTTCAGGCGTTAAGTCCAATGCCCTGGTGCATCCGCTCGGCTTCCATAGCGAGATTGGTCGCATCGGCTATTTGCCGGACCATATGCATGAGGGGACGTGTCGTCCGGTGCGTGCAAGCCATGACGATGTTTCCGTCACCGCCGAAGATGTTCCCGAGCATGGGCGCTACGAGATGGTGGCCTGGACCGTACGTCGCGGCTTTGATGCGGAAGGGATTGATGACGTGCCGGTAGTCGAGCCTATCATCCATTGCTTTGATCATCCGAGCCAAGGCCGAATCGTGGTTGACAGCACGTTTCATCACTTTACGTCGAGCAATGTTCGAGCGATGCGTCAAGCCGAGCAGCCCGAAGCGATTGGTCCGTGGACGCACTGCAAAGAGTATCCGCTGAACATCGTCGCCTGGTTGAGTCGTGTCACGCGGGCCACACGCGCACCGCACTGACTTGTTTGTGCGAGCAGTACACTTGGGGGATTGAACCGCTTCTGGTTCGACATGGTTTGCTCAGGAACTAAGTGTTGGCTTCTGCCAACGCTACGGTCTGCCGCGTGCAGTCAAAAAGCCCCTGGCTTTCGAATCGGTGAGGCCAGGGGCCAATTGATCGCAATGCCAGCGCGCCAGCGTGCCCCGGATTTTGTTTGCTGCGCCAGGGATAAGTGCGGCCACAAGCCGCAGTAGCGGCTGCGGCATCGGCAAACACAGCGCGCCCGACGTCCGGGCGACCCGACGCCAGATTTCGGCCATGCTGAGTGTTTCGGGGCCGCCGATCTCGATCAGGGTTTCGGCCTCCGGCGCAATCGCCAGCGTCGCCAGAAAGCGCGCCACATCGACCGCATGGATCGGATTGCGCAAGCCGCCCTCGCTCGCGGGTCTGAGCAACAGCCGATACCGCTTGGCGAGCCTTAGCAACGGCGCGATGTTCTGATCGGTTTCCCCGTCCCAGACCAAGCTCAGCCGAACAATCGACAGGTGAATCCCTTTTTGCTCGCAATACCGTTGCAAGTCGCGTTCGGCAAGCTGCAGTCGCGCTGCCACGTCACGCTCAAATGCCAGGGCCGCTTCCTGCTTGGTCCGCGCGCTGATCGAGCTCAGCGCCACAATGCGGCGCGTGCCTCGCGGCGCGTTGCGGATCAGCCATGTGGTGAACAGGTCCAGCGGACCAAGCGAGACCAACAGCGAGTGCTCGGGCTGGCTCGAATCCGTGCCGAGATCGAATGCCTGCCAGTTCGGCGCCGGCAACGGGCGCCGCGCCCGATAGTCGCACTGCCAGCCTTGGCGCTCCAGACGCGGTCCTAGGTCGCGGCCGACCGCGCTGCTGGCGCCAATCAACAGCGCCCGGCAGGTGGACGGATCGCTGAGTGTTGGAGCGTTCACCAACGGGGCTGAGTAGGGATGCGACTGGGGTCAGCCGTTGAATTTCATCAGCTCCACAATCCGCGTTGGCAGATTGCGGATGCGGGTCAGCAACTGCTCGCTGACCGGGATCGACTGTTCGACAAAACTCGGGGCATTGCCGAGGGTGTAGCGTTTCACGGCTCGCGGGTTACGCTTCAACTTCCAGTAGCGGCTGATGGCTGAGTCCACACTGAGTCGCGCCGAGCCCATGCGCACGGGCTTAAGCAGCATGCGATAGACCTGGCCCTCGTTGATCAGCTCCATCGCGATCTGCGCGTTGGCACGCTCGGTGATCACGACCGTCGAAATGTAGGGGTGGTGCATCTTCAAGGCTTTCAGAAGCTGCGTCAGATCGCCTTGCTTGTTGGTTTCGGTTTCTGAGATCAGCACGCCGGTTTCGTGTTGTTCCAGCAACATCAGCGCGCGATCAATCGTGTTCGCGAAGCGCACCTGGTAATGCGGCGCTAAGATCTCGCGCAGGCGGGCCTGGGTGGTGGTGTCTTCTTCGAGCACTAACACGCCGACCTGGCCGCGCGCCTCTTCGGCTTCGCGTTCGCTGATCGGCTCGTTGGTAATCAGCGGGGCCTCGCGGGCAATCCGTCCGGCTTCGGCCACCAGGGCCTTGATCTCGGCGTTTTCCCAAGGTTTGTTGACGTAGCGAAAGACCTCGCCCTCATTGACGGAGCCGAGCACCGCTTTGAGATCGGCATAGCCGGTCAGCAAAATACGTAACGAGCGCGGATGCGTGTTCTTGATTTCGCGCAACACGTCAATGCCTTGCATTTGCGGCATGCGCTGATCGCAGACCACGACATCGACATCGAAGTCGCGCGCCATTTGCATGGCCTGGCGGGGGTCGTTGCAGATGTGTACTTCATGCTCACGCAGCAGCGCCTTCAGCGCACGCAAGATGCGCATCTCATCGTCGATGCAGAGGACTCTGAGCGGGCGGGGTGTCGCGGCATCCATGGCTTATTTTCTGGCTTCTTTTTGTTGGATTGGCAGTTCGACGAAAAAGGTCGTGCCCTTGCCGACGTCTGACTTCACACGAATCGTACCGCCATGGCCCTGCACAATCTTGTGGACAATTGACAGGCCGAGACCAGTGCCTTCGCCCACTTTCTTGGTCGTAAAGAACGGATCAAAAATCTTAGGGAGCACGTTGGCCGGAATCCCGGCGCCGTTGTCTTCGATACTGACCTCGATCGTGTCGGTCAGCACCCGCGAGCGCACAGCCAGCCGGCCTTCCTCGCCCATCGCCTGGGCGGCATTGGTGATCAGGTTCAGAAACACCTGGTTGATCTGCGATGGCATGCATCGCACCTTGGGCAGCTTGGCCAACTCGCGGGTGACGGTGACCCGATCCCGCAGTTGGTGGCTCGCAATGGTCAGCGCGCTCTGCACACATTCGTTGATATCGACCAAGTCCATGCCATCGCGATCGACCCGCGCAAAGCCCTTCAGGTTGATCACCAACGCGCTCATCTGCTTCAGGCCGTCAACCGAATCGGTCAGCAGTTCGCGTGCTTCGATCAAGCCCTTGGCGTTTGCCAGTTCCATGCGCACCCGCGCCACGGCGGTTTTGGCGCGCTCGAATGTGGCGGCATCGGCATTCAGCAGAAAGTCGACGCCCGTCATGCATTTGGCGACCGCTTGCTCGTACTCGGTCAAAAGGTCGCCAATCACTTCGGCATTGCTTTTGACAAAGCCAAGCGGGGTGTTGATCTCGTGGGCGACGCCGGCAATCATCTGGCCGAGCGACGCCAGCTTGGTGGTGTGCATGACCTGGGCTTGCGAGGCTTCTTTCTTTTTCGCGTCCTCGGCGAGCAAGGCGAGTTCGGCGCGCTGCTTGCCGAGCTTCACGAACAAGTACGCTGCCAGGCCTGCCAAAATCAGGCTGAGCAGTGCAAGGATGGCTGACAACGGGCTCATGCGGGTCTCGTATCCCCTGGACAGTTCGGCGAGTATAAGGAAGTCCCAAGCGCCAGCGCGACTTTCACGCCGGCAATGTCGAAAACCTTGACCGAGTTCCGGAAATGGATGAACAGGATGTGCGCGACCCCGAAACCGCAGCTAACCCAACGGTTCAGCGGCTGGCCCTGGTGCTGGGCCCGACACTCGGGCTGGCGCTGACCGCCTGGCTTTGGAACGGGCCGGAGCAGTCTGCGCTGGCCATCACATCAGGACTATTGTTGTGGGTCGCCATTTGGTGGCTGACCGAACCGGTGCCGGCTGCCTTCACGTCGATGCTGCCATTGGCAGCGCTGCCAGCCGCCGGTGTGCTGACGCCCGCGCAGGTCGCGGAGTCGGTTGGCAATGAGTTGATTCTGCTGCTGATGGGCGGATTCATGCTGGCCGCAGCGCTGGAGGCCAACGGCGCCCATCGACGGATGGCCCTGTGGATGGTGCATTTGTTCGGCGGCCGCAATGGTCGGCGCCTGCTGTTTGGCTTTGGCTTTGCGACGGCGGCGATCAGCATGTGGATCTCAAATACCGCCGCAACGCTGATGATGTTGCCGGTCGCCATGGCGATCTGCGCGTCGTATCCCGACACCCGGCTGCGCGTGCCGTTGATCTTGACCATCGCGTATGCCGCCAGCATCGGCGGCTGGGGCACGCCGATTGGCACGCCGCCCAATCTCGTATTCATGCAGGTGTATCAGGAGACCACAGGCACGCAATTCGACTTTTTCGAATGGATGCGGATTGGCATACCGATCATCCTGATCATGGTGCCATTGATGTGCCTCTGGCTGGGCCGCCATCTAGGCGATTCGCCCAAAGCTAGCCTGCCGCCACTTGGGGCGTGGTCGCCCGGTGAGCGCCGGGTGTTGGCCCTGTTTGGTCTGGTGATTCTGCTCTGGGTGTTTCGAACCACGCCGTATGGCGGTTGGACGGGCCGCGTGGGGCTCAAGGTCAACGACGCCAGCATCGCGATTTTCGGCGTGATCCTGATGGGGCTGGTCAGCAATGGTCGAGGCCAGCGCTTGCTCACGTGGCAGGCCGCCGAGCGCATTCCCTGGGGCGCGTTGTTGTTGTTTGCGGGCGGCATTGCGCTGGCCACGGCGTTCGAAAAATCCGGGCTTGGGGCAGCGCTGGCCAATCAACTGACAGCGCTGAAGGTGCTGCCAACGTGGGCATTGATTCTGGGCGTGGTGGCCGGCATTACGTTGTTGTCGGAGATCGCCAGCAATACTGCCACGGCAGTGTTGTTGATGCCGATTCTGGCGGCGACGGCCAAGGCAACGGGTATCGACCCCGCCGTGCTGATGTTCCCGGCCGTGCTGGCAGCGAGCTGCGGCTTCATGCTGCCGGTGGCAACGGCGCCGAATCTCGTGGCCTATGGCAGTGGGCACGTGCCGCTCAAACGCATGATCCGAGAAGGCTCGGTGCTCGATGGTATCGGCGTGATCGTGCTGAGCGTGATTTGCTGGCTGGTGTTTCGCTGACCGCAGGTGCGACCTTGCGTGCGCGGCGATGCTCAGTCACGCGCATCCCGGTCGCACAGGCTGTGTGAAAACAGCTTTGGCGGCTGCGTTCCTGGCGTCGGACGCCATCGCAAGGCGACTTACTCTGTTGCCGTTATCCCGACGCAACAGACTGTGTGAAAACAACAAAGGACTGGTTCGAGCAACCTCGCCGATCGGATTTGGAAGCGATGATGAGTGCAAATGATGGGTCAGTTTGCCGCGAGCCTGAAACCCACCCCGGATCAAGTCCGGGGTGACGAATCGCGAGAGTGTCTGTCGAGGCAAAGTCGTTGCTTCAGACGCTAGAAAGGATCGGTTCCCCAAGGAGTTCCAATCCATCTCTCGTCACCCCGGACTTGATCCGGGGTGGGTTTGAAGGTCTTGTAGCCGCACCGAGGCTATGTCGAAGCGCCAAATATTGTCCTGCCCAAAGGTTTTCACTCAGCCTGCCAAGTCGGGACCCAGAATACTTGCGGCACCGCGGCCAGATTGCCCTGGGTCCCGACTTGCGTCGGGATGACGCCAATGAGGTGGCGCTGGAACCTCCAACCGTTTTCACACAGCCTGCGCAGCCAGCCCGCTACGGCTCGTTGGGGATCTTTCGACGCTGCGTGTCGGCGACTTCTGCGCGCGGCATTTCCTGAGTTTGACGCACCGCCGGCCGCTCCTCGCCATCACGTGGTTCGGCTCGTTCCAGCTCAATGCGGACAAGCGGCCCGCCCCGGCCAAAGCGGACCAAATCGCCGCTGAAGACCACCGTGGCCTCGCGCACCGGGCGGTCGTTCAGAAACGTGCCGTTGCTCGACAAGAGGTCGCTCAGCAGCACCCGCACGGGCTGCGGCCCGTCCTGGGGTCGCCATTCCAGCACCGCATGATTGCGGCTGACCATGGGGTCTTGATCGGGGTGAAACCGCACGTCGCAGCTGGCGTCCCGGCCAAAATACAGACAGTCGTACCGGGCGGTCGGGAACACTTCGACCGTGCCCTCCTTCGACCCAGACAGAAACCGAATGCGGATGCGCAACATGGGCCCATAATAGCCAACTGCGTCACATTCTGGCGGTGTGGCACAGGAGTTGACGGTGGGGGATCGCTGCGATTGGGGGGCGTTTTTCGACGGCAAATTGCTCGTGTCGAACACAATATAAACCGTTGCTTATTAACTCCATAATCTCGTGCGTGATGCCCAAATCTAGTCGCAAGTAACCCCCTCCCCAACCCTCCCCCGCGCTCGCGGGGGAGGGAGCGCTCCCTCTCCCACGCGAGTGGGAGAGGGCTGGGGAGAGGGCTACTTGCCACACTGTGGCGTCGTGAAAATCGCCCACCGTCGCTGACAGTTTGATGCGCGAATAAGCGCACCAAAGGGGCGGCTGGACTCCCACGCGAGTGGGAGAGGGCTGGGGAGAGGGCTACTTGCCTTACTGCGTCGTTGTACCGGAACCGATCCAAATCACCGGCTGTCCCCCAAAATCCGTAGGGGCAGACCCCTGTGTCTGCCCCTAAAAGACGGGGCCCGATCCAACAGTAATTGACTGATGAAGCTCTTGGCGCTGCTGGCTTTCGCTCCGGAACATGTCCACTTTACAGCCAATTTGAATTCGAAGCAGGGGCCATAACGCTCTGATTTTAGAGAGGTTCCTGGGTAGGGCTACTTGCGGCACGGCATCGTCGTAAGAATGGCGCATCGTCCCCGGCTGTCTGACGCACGAATCAGTGCCTCAAAGGGGAGGCCAGGGCTACTGCCTAGCCAGCAACCAGGCGACTTCCTTGGCCTGAGCGCTGGTCGAAGCCTCGCGACTGGTCGCTCGGGCCACACTTGCCAGCGCGATCTGACCGAGTGCCTCGCACAAGACCGCTGCCGGATCCTGCGTCGCATCCAACAGCCGCGTTTCCGGGCAATGGGCCAGCACCCACTGAAACCGTTCACGGCAGCGGTTCAACGTATCGGCCCGTTCGAAGTCGTTCTGGCCTTCGCCCCGGCCTTGAATGCGGGCAATCGCCGTCGCGACCGGCAAATCCAAAATCAGCGCCAGATCGGGGCGCGGCGCGAACGCCGTGAACCGATCCAGGATCGACTGAGCACTGCCGTGCAGCGCCTGATACGCAACGCTGGAGTAGTAGTAGCGGTCGATGATGACCATGGCGCCGCGGGCGAGGGCGGGCAGAATCAGCGTCTGCACATGCTCGCGCCGATCGAGCTCCAGCAAGTCGAGCTCGGCGGCCGGCGACAGCCGCCCCGTCGCTGCCGATTCGCGCAATTGCCGACCGTATTGGCCGTAGGTGGGTTCGCGGCTCAGCACGCATTCGCGCTGGGTGAGTGCGGCAGCCAGACCTTGGATGAGGGTCGATTTGCCGGCGCCATCGAGCCCGTCGATGACCAGCAGGAATCCGGGAGGAGTGGGGGTATGCATCCCGTCACTTTCGCCGTCTGACGGGCTGGCGTCAATGCTGAGCAGCTTGGAACGGCCCTTTCGTCGTCCTGATGAATGCAAGGACCCAGATCAAACTCGTGGCGCGCCCCAAGTTCGTCATCCCGACGCAACAGACTGTGTGGAAACAACGAAGGACTGGTTCGAGCAATCTGGCCGATCGGGTTCGGAAGCGATGATGAGCGCAAATAGTGGGTCAGTTTGCCGCGAGCTTGAAACCCACCCCGGATCAAGTCCGGGGTGGCGAGAGGTGGATTGGAACTCCTTGGGGAAACGATCCTTTCTAGCGTCTGACGCAATGACTTTGCCTCGACGGACACTCTCGCGATTCGTCACCCCGGACTTGATCCGGGGTGGGTTTGAAGGTCTTGCAGCCGCACCGAGGCCATGTTGAAGCGCCAAATATTGTCCTGCTCAAATGTTTTCACACAGCCTGGAAAGTCGGGACTCAGGGCAATCTCGCGGTGAGCCAGCATCCGATGTCGGGGCCAACGAGACCGCGCAAGGCCACTGCCTCGACCTCACCGCGCGCCCCCAATTCCGAGTATTTCCGCGGCCCCCTAATATGAAACTATTGTCTCGGCCAAAGCCAAAGCAATCAGGACCCCAAGCCCGCCCCACCAAAACCGCGCCAGCAACCCCCGCAAATAGCAGCAATTCGCATCTGGGACCCAATTTTCACGCCCATCCTTCACAACCTGCCGAACCGGCATTTCTTGCTGAGCAGCGCACCGGGCCGATAGAATCACCCGGTTATTGCAGAGCGTCCGATGATCGCGACCGATTCCGATCCGGAAAACCGACGGTACAGCTGGATATTGAGCCCCAATCGGGCGCTTGGTCCGCACACGTTTGCCGCCGTGTTTATCCTGATCGCCTTGGCCGCGATGGTCGTGGCGTTGGTCAGTGCCTGGCACGGCAACGTGTTTGCACCAGCCTTCGCCACGGTTGATGTGCTCATCGTCGCCGCTGCCTGGCGCGCCATTTGGCGCTCGGGCGAGCGCGCGGAGCGGATCGATCTCGACGCCGAAGCCCTGTCCGTGCACTGGCTGGTGCGCGGGCAAATGCAGGAGGTCGCCCGGTTCCACCCCCAATGGGTGCGCCTGCTGACCCCCGATGAAATACCCGGCGAACGTTGCCGGCTGATCCTGCGATCGCATGGGCGGTCGTTCGAGATCGGACGGCTTCTGGGCGCCCACGAACGGCTGGAGGCGGCAGCATCACTGCGCGCCGCTCTGGCCGGCACTACGAATTTCGAATCAAGTTCAGGCCAACCCTGAAAGAGGACAAGCGAATGAAGTCAACATGGCAACGAATGGGTCTCCTGGCTGCGAGTCTCGCCGCCACGCTGCTCACAGGCGCCGCCTTCGCGGCGGATCCGCAGAAATGGCAGCTGAACATGACGCCGGGTGTCACAGACACATCGAAAGCCGTGTTCGACCTGCACATGATCGTGCTGTACATCTGCGTCGTGATCGGCATCATCGTGTTCGGCATGATGGCGGTCGCCATGTTCCGCTTCCGCAAGTCCAAAGGCGCGGTCGCCGAGAAATGGCATCACAACGACAAAGTCGAAATTGTGCTGACCGCCGTGCCGTGCTTGATCCTCGTCGCCATGGCCTGGCCGGCCACCAAGGTGCTGATCAATATGGCCGACACGCGCCAGTCAGAAATGACCGTCAAGGTCACCGGCTACCAATGGAAGTGGCGCTACGAGTACGTCGATAAAGGCGTCGGCTTTATGAGCTCGCTGGCCCGCACCAGCGACGAAGCCCGCCAGCTGCATTCGGGCATTGATCCGGCTACCGTGCCGAACTACTTGCTCGAAGTCGATCGCCCGCTCGTGCTGCCGACCGACACCAAGATCCGCTTCGTGCTGACCGCCGAAGACGTGATCCATGCGTGGTGGGTGCCAAACCTGGGTTGGAAGCAAGACGCCATCCCCGGCAAGATCAACCAAGCCTGGACCGAAGTGAAAGAGCCGGGCATCTATCGTGGCCAGTGCGCCGAACTGTGCGGCAAGGACCACGGCTTCATGCCGATCGTCGTCGAATTCAAGCCCAAGGCTGAGTTCGAACAATGGCTCGCGGCGCAACCGGGCTACAAGCTGCCGGAAAACACCGCCCTGGCCGCTGCGGGCGCTGAAGCGCCGGCTGCCACGGTCGCTGCTGCTGCGCCTGCCGCGCCTGCAGCCAACCTCGGCGCTGCTGCGCCGACGGCAAACTGATTGAGGATTGAATCATGGCAAACACCGCAACCCACGATCACACGCACGATCATCACGACGACCACGACCACAAGCCGAAGGGCTTTGTGAACCGCTGGCTGTACGCCACCAATCACAAAGACATCGGTACGATGTACCTGTTGTTCTCGCTGATCATGTTCTTTGTCGGCGGCCTGATGGCGCTCTTCATCCGCGCCGAGCTGTTCCAACCGGGTCTGCAGATTCTGCATCCGGAAGTGTTCAACCAGATGACCACCATGCACGCGCTGGTCATGATCTTCGGCGCCGTCATGCCGGCGTTCGTCGGTCTCGCCAACTGGATGGTGCCGCTGATGGTTGGCGCGCCCGACATGGCGCTGCCGCGCATGAACAACTGGTCCTTCTGGATCATGCCGTTCGCGTTCACCGTACTGCTGCTGCCGCTCATTCTGTACCTGTTCGGCATTGGTGGTGGCGGCCCGGCCGGTGGCTGGACACTGTACCCGCCGCTGTCGCTGCAGGGCGGTGACAACCTCGCGTTCACGATCTTCGCCGTGCACATGATGGGGATCAGCTCGATCATGGGTGCGATCAACATCATCGCCACGATCCTCAACATGCGCGCCCCGGGCATGGACCTCCTGAAGATGCCGGTGTTCGTGTGGACCTGGCTGATCACCGCGTTCCTGCTGATCGCCGTGATGCCGGTACTCGCCGGTGCGGTCACCATGCTGCTCACCGACAAGTTCTTCGGCACCAGCTTCTTCAATGCCGCTGGCGGTGGCGACCCGGTGATGTTCCAGCACATCTTCTGGTTCTTCGGTCACCCCGAGGTCTACATCATGATTCTGCCGGCGTTCGGCGTGGTCTCGGAAATCATCCCGACCTTCGCTCGCAAGCCGCTGTTTGGCTACCAGGCCATGGTGTACGCCGTTGCGTCGATCGCCTTCCTGTCGTTCATCGTGTGGGCGCACCACATGTTCACCGTCGGCATGCCGCTGGGTGGTGAGCTGTTCTTCATGTACGCGACCATGCTGATCGCCGTGCCAACCGGCATCAAGGTGTTCAACTGGGTGCTGACCATGTGGCGCGGCTCGATGAGCTTCGAAACGCCCATGTTGTTTGCCGTCGGCTTCGTCATCATGTTCACGATCGGTGGCTTCTCGGGCCTGATGCTCGCGATTGTCCCGGCCGACTTCCAGTATCACGACACGTACTTCGTCGTCGCCCACTTCCACTACGTGCTCGTTACTGGCGCGATCTTCTCGATCATGGCCGCCGCGTACTACTGGCTGCCGAAGTGGACGGGTCACATGTACAACGAAGGTCTGGGCAAGATTCACTTCTGGCTGTCGACGATCTTCGTCAACCTGCTGTTCTTCCCGCAGCACTTCCTGGGTTTGGCCGGCATGCCGCGCCGTATTCCGGACTACAACATTGCATTCCTGGAATGGAATCAGGTCAGCACGATCGGCGCCTTCGGCTTTGGCCTGAGCCAGCTGTTGTTTGCCTACATCATCTGGGACGTCGCCGTGCGCAAGCGTGGCGCCAAGGCCACCGACCAAGTGTGGGAAGGCGCGCGCGGTCTGGAATGGACCGTGTCGTCGCCAGCGCCGTACCACAGCTTCACCGTGCCGCCCGTGATCGACGATTCCAAGCTGGCTCATGGCGACGTCACGCACTGAGCCCGTCATGACTGAGCTCGAGCAGCGCCAACGCAAAGCCCGCCGCACCGCACTCCTCTTGGGTGTGGTGGTGGTGGGTATCTATGCCGCGTTCTGGCTCAGCGGGATTCTTGGCCGATGAGCCTGGTAACTGAGCGCGCGCAAGCGAATCGGCGGGTCCTCAAATGGGGCCTGCTGGCAACCGTGCTCGCGTTCGGGTTTGGCTGGGCGTTGGTGCCGTTTTACGACGTGCTGTGCGAGCAGATTCTCGGCATCAAGCCGACGATGGAAGCGGTCGCCAATCCCGTCTGTGCCGACGGCGCCAAGTCGCGCAAGATCCGCATCGAGTTCGATACCAGCGTCGATGCGAACCTGCCCTGGCAGCTCACTGCCGAGCACAGCGCGATGGAAATCGAAACCTGCAAGCCCGCCACGGCCAAATTTGTGGCGCGCAATCTGGGCGCCTTTGGCATGAACGGTCAGGCCATTTTTTCGACCGCGCCCGGCGAGAGCGCGGCGTATCTGGCCAAGACCGAGTGTTTCTGTTTCACCCAGCAGCACTTAGAGGCTGGGCAGTCGCGCGAGATGCCGGTGCGGTTCATGATCAATGACCAGCTGCCGGAATCGGTCGAGACAATCACCTTTCGATATGTGTTCAACCCTGTGTCCAACTACGCGGGCAACGACCCGGTAGCCGGCACACCAAAATCCTGATGGGGAAACCTATGGCCCACACCGAAACCCACGATCCGAACATCTACTACGTGCCGCATGGCAGCCGCTGGCCGATCATCGCCACGTTGGGACTGTTCACCACCATGATCGGGGCCTCATTGACCCTGAACCACCACGCGATCGGCAAACCGATCCTGTGGGCCGGCCTCGCCGCCATGATCCTGATGCTGTTCGGCTGGTTTGGCGACGTCATCCGCGAATCGGTCAAGGGCTTCTACAACCGCCAGGTCGATATCAGCTTCCGCATGGGCATGATCTGGTTCATCTTCTCCGAAGTCATGTTCTTTGCCGCGTTCTTCGGCGCCCTGTTCTACACCCGCATGTTCAGCGTGCCATGGTTGGGTGGCGAAGGCTCCGGCGACCTGACCAATCAGTTCCTGTACCCCGGTTACACCGCCGCATGGCCGACGAACGGCCCCGCCAACGTGGGCGGCGCATTCGAAACCATCCCAGCCTGGGGCTTGCCGCTGCTCAACACCCTGATCCTGCTGACCTCCGGCATCACGATCACGATCGCCCATCACGCCCTGATCGCCGGCCAACGCACCAAGCTCCTCGTGTGGCTCGGCGCCACCGTCGCCCTCGGCGTGCTCTTCCTGTACTACCAAGGCACCGAGTACGCCCACGCGTACCACGAACTCGGCCTAACGCTCGGCTCCGGCATCTACGGCAGCACCTTCTTCATGCTGACCGGCTTCCACGGCATGCACGTGACCCTCGGCACCATCATGCTCCTCATCATCTGGTTCCGCTGCGCTAAAGGCCACTTCAGCAAAGACCAGCATTTTGGGTTTGAAGCGGTGGCGTGGTATTGGCACTTTGTGGACGTGGTTTGGTTGGGGTTGTTTTTGTTTGTTTACGTGCTGTAGGCCTGGTTGGGCTTGTGGTGTTGTGAAAAAACCCCGCCGAGAGGCGGGGTTTTTGCCTTTGTCCGGAAATGTAGATGAAGCTATTGAATCCGAGTACCTAGTCGAATCCTTAGTAGGCCCCCTTGTCAACACTGCTCTAGATTGCACGCAACCGAGTTGTGATGTAGGTTCCGACAGACCCGGTGCTGGTCCAGATGCCAGCTACCGCAGATTTGACGATCGACTATGAATGCATACTTGGAGGGAACCCAATGAACAGTCACGCGCGTTTCGGCTTTGGGTGTTTGACACCCTGGCCTCATCCCTAAGTCGTCGTATGTAGGCTTGGCTAGGTCCAGTCAGATGGCATTTTGCTACTTCGATGAAACGATCCGCGACGCTGGCGGCTTCATTGTTGGGGCGTTGGTCGTTTCTAAAGAGAATCTTACGGTTTTGGTGTCGGAACAATGGAGCCAACTTGGGCTAGATCCACAGACACATGAGTACAAAAGCAGCAGCATTAAGCTTGGTAACGAACTAGGCCTTGCTCAGCGCAATGTGGTCGCGAGAATTCTCAGTCAATCAAATTTGGGATTGGTAGTCGCTCCAAGCAGCGATCGCGCGAGGCTGGGAGACTACTGCGCGAGACTAATAGTTCAATTGCTCGATGCAGGCCTGCTTTCCCAAGAACAGCATACAGTATATCTGGACCAAGGAATTCGCGTTGATGCGAAAGAAGCGAATAGCCTAGGCGAACGCGGAGTTACCCTATTCGCAAACTGCGACTCCAGAAGCGTCTGTGGGATTCAAGTAGCTGACCACGCAGCCCATGCGCTTGGAGGGATGCTTCTGGAGGAAATGGGCATCGTACGAAAACTTGTTCGCGCCGGCGGCTCTTTTGGATACGAGCCTAGCACTATGGTTGAGTTGGGCTTCGAGCTCTGGGCTTCACTACGGTACGCCCTAATGGGTCGCAATCAATACATCGACGGATTTTCACCCCCACGAGATGATCCAGCGAATCCCTATTTCAGTTTAGAAGGCGCCGGCCTCTATATAGCACCAAGCTGTTCAGGCAGGCTGTCGGGCTTCGCAAATTCTAGGTTCGGCGTCAATTACCTAGGCTGCATACACTGATGAGCAGACACTCGCGGTCATGAAAGCAGCTGCCCACCCTCTTTGCACCAAGAGAAGCAGTCGGCGGCCTACATGCCAAAGAACGGACAAGATAGCCTGGCGCCATGGATACGCTTAACTCCTTTTTGGATCGCAAGTTCGCTAAGAACAAACGCGTGCCGCTGAAAGCGCTGACTGAGCCCATTCGATCCGGCCACACGATTCCCGCAGGTGTGCTAGTCGTGATGGCATCAGGTGACCGGCAGCTCCGGATAAAGATTCTGGAGAAAGATACCCCTCACAAAGGGTTCTCGGCTCCGCTGCCGCTGAACGAGTTTGCGGCGCAACACAAAATCACTCCACACTATTTGTTCTGGTTCTTGTCCCAACAGCCCGTAGCTGAGTACTTGGTTGCGCGCGCAAACGGTTTGGTCTTTCTTCGCGTGCCGAAGTCCACTCTAATGGATCTTCCGATTCCTTTGCCAACCCGGGTAACGCGCATTCGTCCCGCAAAGGAGTTCTCGGTGGTCAAATTGAACAATCCGTTCTCCCGACTCATCGGCGAACTACACAACGACTATCTGCTAAATACCAGGAACCATAGATATCGAACTGCAGCAATACTCGCCGGAGCAATCTGTGAAGTCATTCTCTACCAGATGCTTATTGAGCAAGGGGTGAGCCCGTCACATCTCGAGAACGACCGATCACTGGGGCTAAACAAGCTCTTGGACTACGTTCGGGTGCTTCAGCTCGATCAGCAAACAGGGTTTCCTATAAGTCAGTTGGTAGAGCTTCAGAGAAATAGAAATGAAGCAGTTCATGCTGGTCGATTAGTGAACTCGGAGCGGGAGATTTCGGCAAAGGACTTGGAAGGATTCAACCTTGTTGTAAAGTACTTCGGCATATAAGAGAACACTCTTAGGCATGTCGATCGCTAGTTCAGATCGCCGGAAACTGGGAAACAGTAAGCGGTAAACGCAATTCGGATTCATAGGAAGCCAACGGAGGACTCAAAAATGAAAGTGTGGATCAAATCATTTGATGTGGAAATGCAAGTCAAGCAAAGCGGAATCGAGCTCGAGGTTCGTAGCCCGGACGGGAAGGCTCAAGTTGGAGATTGCTACGCAACAATGACAGGGCTTGTATGGTGCAAAGGAAAGACGACGAAAGCCAAGGGTGTAAAGCTTAAATGGGAGGACCTAGCCACTCTGTGCACAAGCGTGAAAGCGCTGGAGGCAGCTATCAAGGCTGCCAAAGAGACTAAGGAGTAGGGGTCCTGGATACAAATCACCACTGGCCAGGCGCCGCACAAGGCAAACCATGCAGGGCATGTGAATGATGTATGCCAATATCCCTCCGAACTTCGTTCCAGAAATATTTTCAATGGGGGATGCAGTCTGCTCCATTTGCCGAAACGGAACTGACAAATATGATAACTTTGTTTGTACCGATACTAGGTCAAGTGCCCTTTGTCGAGACCTTTGTCCTATTCTCTTCATTGCTCTGCCGAAGGAGCTATGAAGAGATTAAGCATCTCTAGAACGAGGCTGCGAACGTTGAGTTGAGAGGTGTTTGGCATGAACTCGCCTTGGTCAGGAACAATTCGCAACGTTAGCGAAGCACCGCTGCCAGGGACTCACATTCAAAGACGTCCGCATCTGTCGAATCACCGGATTTTGGGTTTGTCGCGAGCCTAGTAAAGCAGTCGGTATAGGCGAATTTTGAGGCTAGAATGACGAAGCATGGGGTTTGATGAATGCAAAGAGAAGCGATGGAAAATGAGAGCTGTGGGAAGCCTTATGCCTGCTGAAATCCTTTCTGAATCATGTTACTTGAACATTGAGTCTCCTGATGCTTTGGAAAAGTCACAAGGAGATACTCATCGTGCGCATTTGCTTCCGGCCGCATCAGAGAGCCCGATCTTGTGCGTAGTGAAGGTGGCAGCGCTTAACGCTTCAGGGCCGAACAGAGGTATTGTCAACGAGCTAATCGGCAGCCATGTGGCAGAGGTTCTTAAGATGCCGATGCCTCCGCGATTTGGGATCATCAAAATCACTAAGCGGGCTGCACCCGACCTGCCTCTTTGGAAAAGACGTCCCCAATTGAAGGGTGAATGTCTCGCATGGTGGTCTCAGCTAGTCAACGAAAAGTCTACGAAGGCGCGTTACAACTGGGACGCATTTGAGCGATTTCCCGACCTTAGGGCTAGGATACTGAAAGATATTCTTGCGGAGCTTGAAAGTGCAGGGATTCTGGCAGATGTCATTGCATTCGACGACCTTGTTGCGAATGTTGATCGCAATATCGGAAACATCTTGGGCTCGAAAGACTCGGGCTTTGTTCTTATAGATCATGACCAATGTCTTGGTGGTAACGCATGGACACCTCAGTCGCTAGACGGGCGCTCCCTTTACGCCAACAAATTGATGAACATTTGCCTAGCTATGAATCAAGCTGCTAGCTTGGGGAGTCGTGCACTTGCATACTATGATCGCGCCCAAGCTGTCTTGCCCGCCACTCTTACAAGGTTGGCGGTGCTTGTGGAAAACGAATTGGCTAAGCCGGAGATCGACGCTGTGAATAAATTCTTGCTTGATCGAATGGAGTTGGATCACGCCGCCAGTAGATTTGGTCTCGTGGCTTGAGTCATGAGACAAGAAAAGATTGCGCCGATGGAAGGTGGCGGGCCTTCCAGTGTCAAGGTTACTTCGGCGAGAGCCTTTGCCGTTCGGTTACTGCCATTTCCAAATGCAGGTGACCGGATCAATGTGGGAGTTGCAGTTGTTGCACACGGAGGGCGCGTTGAATGCAAGTTTGTTGATGGTCTGGCCGGACTTAAGTGCCTTTATGGGGATGCTATTGATTTTTTGTCTTTTGAACGGCTCCTGTCATCCGTAGAGGCCAGCTTGAAGCTCGAGAGGTGGGATCCAAGATTGCCTCCCATAAGCGAGTGCGTGGAATTTGGGCGACCTTTCAGAGTTCGCGGAATGGATAGGAACGAAGTGCTTAGTCGAACATTCCATAGTCTGGTTAAGCTGAGAGAAAGCAATTTGCAAGTTCGTGGCTTAGCGGTTCGCAGTAGCGCTCCGTCGATCGTCCACATGGCGCCTGGGTTTCAGTCCAACCTTCACTCCAGAGTCAGAACTCTGCTCTTGGCCAGAGATCCGGTACGTTTCTCGAAGATGCTTTCTGATGAGCCGATTAGACTGAATTTTGGTCTTGGAGGATTTGAGCAAATCAGGTTGCCACTTTACGATAGAACTAGTGGTCGGGCAGGTGATATCATCAATGCGTATTCGACAGTCGATTCTGTGGCAAAACATTTACTTCGGACGCTCCGTAACATGGTGCTTCTGAAATCCGCTGAACCCCAGCTCAATCTGAGAACATTCGTGCTCAGACCTCTGTCGGTAGGGAAGCATAAAGAAGATATCGATAACGAGATCAAGCTGACTTCATCCGCTTTGCGAGCGCAGCAAGTTGATGTCGAAATGGTGGATTCCGCAGATGAGCTTGCCGATGCCGTCGTAAGATGGAGTAAGGTTGCGTAACTTCAGAGAGACTTGCCCGCCGCTTCGCGTTCCGTCTGGTGTTCGTATTCGATGGGGGCCGATCTCGTGGACACCCATTTACTCACAGCTCGAAAGGCCGCCATTTAGTCAGACGCCGCCGGGGCAGGGAACTCCCAGCCCACCCACTTTTCCGATTTTTCTGAGGCAAAATTCAGAAATCTCCCAATGTCCGCAGTGATCCAGACTGCCACCATGACGCCTCCCCCAGCCACGGATGGCTCCCAACTTGGCTTTACCCCGCGATCGCAGCGCTCGTGGACATCCATTGGTTCACCGCTGGCACAGCTTGTAGACGGCGACCAAAATCCGCCCGTAATCGGCGTTTTTCAGGAAGCGAGTGCCTTGCGACTGCGAGCGGCGGATGTTCGGTTTCAGGTGTGGGGCTTGAGGCGGTTGACAGCGGGATCGCTTTCGCGGGCAATACGGACAGCCA